>CAZTLN010000009.1:80412-83818 GCA_964614445.1 uncultured Flavobacterium sp.
TCGATTACCGGAGCAGTTATATCCTGAACATTGATGGTTTGTGAAGCAGTAGCAGTATTACCACAAGCATCAGTGGCGGTCCATGTTCTGGTTACCGAGTAAGATCCAGCACAAGCGCCAGGAGTTGTCACATCATTATAAGATAGATTAACATTCGAATCACAGTTATCGGTGGCGGTTGCCTGAGTAAATACAGGAGTAGCCGGACAATTGATTGTGGATATCTCCGGAAGTGTATCTATTACAGGTTTTTGCGTGTCATTTACTGTGAATGTTGCACTAGTAGAAACACTGTTTAAACATTTATCAGTAGCTGTGAAAATTACAGTTACTGCTGAGGAGCAATCATTAGAAAGCGCATTAAAATTATTAGACCAGGTTACTTCTGAACAAGTATCGCCTGCAGTGGCACCACCATTATTGGCTAACCAGTCGCTTATAGCGGTTTGGTTACCTTGGCCATCGCATTCAACTAATATATCAGTTGCCGCTGTAAGTATTACCGGAGCAGTTTTATCCTGAACATTGATAGTTTGAGATGCAGTAGAAGCATTTCCACAAGTATCAGTAGCCGTCCATGTTCTTGTTACAGAATAATATCCTTCACAAGGACCAGAAACAGTTACATCTTCAAAAGTAAGAGTAAAGTCAAAACCACAATTGTCGGAAGCTACAGCTTCTGCGAATACCGGTGTAGCCGGACAATCAATTGTGGACTCATCAGGCAATTGAGCTATCACTGGAGGCGTTGTGTCCTGAACAGTTATTGTTTGAGATTTAGAGGATTCATTACCACAAGAATCTTTAGCGGTCCAGGTTCTGGTTAAAGTATAGTTGCTTGCACAATTACCATCTGTTCTATCTTCTTTGTAAGTTACCAAAGGTTCAGCATCCCAGTTATCCGTAGCTGTTAGAGTAGCGGCTGCGGGAACAGCATCACATTCAACGGTAACGTCAGCTGGAGCCGCGGTTAATTCCGGAGCAGTTTCATCTTTTAAAGTAATCAGTTGGGTATAGACCTCAGAAATATTTCCGCAGTCGTCAGTTACTGTCCAGGTGTTGGTATAAGTACCAGAATTTGCACAATCTGCAGTGGCTACAAAATCACCGGCGGTTTTAACGATGTTCGTCACATCACCATCACAATTATCGGTAGCAGTTGGTATCATAGCCTGAGCTGCAGCTAAGGCAGCAACATCACTACATTCCAAAGTTGTATCTAAAGTATTTGCTTCGGTAGTCCAGGTAGGAGGTGTAGTATCTTCGATAGTAATTACCTGAGTATAAATATCAGAGATATTACCACAGTCGTCAGTTACTGTCCATGTGTTAGTAAAAGTACCAGCATTTGCACAATTTGCAGTGGCTACAAAATCACCGGCGGTTTTAACGATGTTCGTCACATCACCGTCACAATTATCGGTAGCAGTTGGTATCATAGCCTGAGCTGCAGCTAAGGCAGCAACATCACTACATTCCAAAGTTGTATCTAAAGTATTTGCTTCGGTAGTCCAGGTAGGAGGTGTAGTATCTTCGATAGTAATTACCTGAGTATAAATATCAGAGATATTACCACAGTCGTCAGTTACTGTCCATGTGTTAGTAAAAGTACCAGCATTTGCACAATTTGCAGTGGCTACAAAATCACCGGCGGTTTTAACGATGTTCGTCACATCACCGTCACAATTATCGGTAGCATTTGGTATCATAGCCTGAGCTGCAGCTAAACCAGCAGTATCACTACATTCCAAAGTTGTATCTAATGCATTTACTTCGGTAGTCCAGATAGGAGGAGTTGTATCTTCGATAGTAATTACCTGAGTATAAGTATCAGATATATTACCACAGTCGTCAGTTACTGTCCAGGTGTTGGTATAAGTACCAGAATTTGCACAATTTGCGGTGGCTACAAAATCACCGGCGGTTTTAACGATGTTTGCCACATCACCGTCACAATTATCGGTAGCATTTGGTATCATAGCCTGAGCTGCAGCTAAACCAGCAGTATCACTACATTCCAAAGTTGTATCTAAAGCATTTGCTTCTGTAATCCAGGTAGGAGGAGTAGTGTCTTCTATTGTTATCACCTGAGTAAAGGTTGTAGAGATATTTCCACAATTATCTTTTACCGTCCAGGTATTAGTGTAAGTACCTGTATTTGCACAGGTGGTTGATGCTACAAACTGACCAGCTACTTTAACGATATTCGTTACGTCAGTATCGCAATTGTCAGAAGCTATAGGTTTTAAAGCTTGGGCTGCTTCCAAGCCTGCGATGTCACTACATTCAAGTGTTCTGTCCAAATTACCTGCCAATGTGGTCCAGGTAGGTGCTGTATTGTCTTTTATAAGTATTGTTTGTTGTTTAGTAGTAGCATTGTTACATGCATCTTTTACTGTCCAATGTCTTACAATAAAGTCATTGTCTGGACATTGTCCGCTTGGATTAAGGCAGATATTATCGATGTAAAATACTCCAAGACCGTCTTCAGATCCGTCTTTACGGGCAAAGATTTTCCATTCTCCGTTCATGTTTCCGTTGAATTCGCTGAAACTTTGTACATAAGAAGTAAATCCTGTAATAAACTGCGAATTTGTTGAAGTTCCGCCAGCCGGAGTGAAATTACCGGAATGGGTATTATTTACATTATTCCAGGCAGGGTAAGCTGTAGGATAAAAAACAGTAGAGTAGGCATTATCACCGTCAACCAAACAAGAAGGCTCTGTACAATATGGCCCCACTAAAATAAGTGACTGACCATTTGGAGCTACCAAGGTAATTTCGGCCTTACCAATTCCCTGATTTAAATGGAAGTCTAAGGCAATGTTTTTGATATTGCTGGCTGGCTGACCGTCAAATCCATCTACATTAAAATTAATGATTGTTCCTTGGCCTGTGTTAACTTTTGTTGTTTGATTCAGACCAAAACAATTGCTGTCGGAGTGGGTTACTGTTAATTCTGAATTTGAAGAACAGTTGTCTGTTGCATCAGTTATATCTCCTGTTAAACTTGGGCTTGCATCGAAACCACATGTGGCATCTTTAAAGATAGTGGTTGTGGCAGGTACTGTGAAGGTTGGAGCGGTGGTGTCTCTTATAGTAATTACCTGTTTAAATATATTAGATACATTACCACAATCATCAGTTGCAGTCCATGTATTTGTAATTGTACCAGAATTTGGACAAGAACCCTCAATAAAACTTCCAATTGTTTTAGCGATAGTTAAATCGTTATCACAATTATCTGTGGCTAATGGGTATAATAATTTTGCAGCTTCAATATCAGCAAGATTACTACATTCGAAAGTTTTATTTAACGAATTTGAAGAGGTTGTCCATGTTGGTTTCAATGTATCATCAATTGTAATAGATTGAGTAGCATCGGTTGCATTTCCGCAAGCATCTG
>CAZTLN010000009.1:83918-118508 GCA_964614445.1 uncultured Flavobacterium sp.
ACCTTCAGTAGCTATAGGATTCAATGTGCCCTCTACACTAGGAGCAATGGTATCATCAATTGTAATAGATTGAGTAGCATCGGTTGCATTTCCGCAAGCATCTGTAATGGTGTAAGTTCTTGTAATGCTGATAGGACAAGTTCCGCTAGGAGTGCTGTCTGAATAAGTTACTGTTAATCCATTATCACCACAAGCATCACTGATTGTTAAACCATTGCTACGTAAATAAGAAAGAGTTTGATTAGCTGCTTCAAGATCATCGATACTGCAACCTTCAGTAGCTATAGGATTCAATGTGCCCTCTACACTAGGAGCAATGGTATCAATTACAGTTACTGTTTTTGTACAAGTAGATTGACATCCACTAGCATCAGTAATAGTCAGTGATAAAGTATATGAAGTATTACAACCAGGACCAGCTTTCACTGTAACATTTTTAGTATTAGTATCACCAACTATTGTTGCGTCATTAGCAGAGGTAAGTGACCAGGCATAAGTGGAACTTTCTGGTGCAGAAAAATTTTCTGAAGAATTAGGACAAACCGGATTATCTGTTCCTGTAATTGAGCAGGTAGGCAGGGGATTAACGGTAATAGTAACCTCATCAGAAACTGTACATTGTGGTCCACCACCCGTAGGCGCTGTTACTACTGTCAGCGTTAAAGTTGCCGATTCACCTGAAGTTATATTAACTGTGGGTGTTAATGAATAAAGGTCACTGATAATTACATTACTAGGTACAGTCCATGTTTTGCTCACAACTTCATATCCAGGACTTGGAACTGCTTTTCCATTAAGTTGAAAGGAACTTCCGTTGCAAACACTTTCGTCTGGTCCTGCATCGGCACTACCAAGTGTTAAATTTTGAACTTGTAGTGGATCAAAAAAATCTTTAATCGCTGCAGATGGTGATGTTGAAGTTTTTGATTTTACAAAAATTGTTTTTATATCAAGATTAGAACATGGATTAATGGTTCCCAATACTTGAGTCAAATTTACGGCAGCTTCAATAAAGGTGTTTTGTAAATAGGTATTTGAGCCAAAAGCTGAAAAAGTTACATCAACATTTGTGGTGTTCCCAGCTGCATATACTGTACCGGCAGGTAAAATAGAAGAGTATGATTTGTATTGCCATATTCCGGAACCGGGAGCAGTTTCTTCCCATTGAAGAATGTCAAAATTTGCTACTCCATTTTCAAAATATACGGTTAAAATAAAATCTCCAGAAGTACGTCCTCCTGTTGAAGCGGGCGCGGTAGTTGCAAAACCACCTGATCCCGTTCCTGTTTTAGTCAAGGTTTTTTGAAGGAATTCAAAATCCATGTATGCATTACCACTATTGCTAAGCCTGTCTGCAGCAAATACAAACCAAATATTTCCGGTATTATCAGTTGTTATATGAATTAAGGCATTATTCATATCCGTTTTATCATTGGCTGAACTACTAACCCAAGATAAAGTGTTCGGATTATCACTTACTTTATCACCACCTCCAAATATGTCGTCAGTTAAATCATTATACTTATCAATAAGATGATAGGTGGTGTTTGTATTTATAGGTGTTCCATCACTGTTTAGCACAAAATTATTACTTCCAGCCCCTGGTAACCAGTCACCTATGTCGATTGTTGCCTTAAGTGAGCCTGTGATATTAAATCCACCAGTGGGTGGATTTACAAAAACTTTTCCGGTTTGAATTTGTGCAAAAGTAATTTCGTTCAGACCTAGAAATGATAAAAGCATAATTATAAATAATCTCGTTTTTGGGGTAAAAATTGTTTTCATAGTGATTTAGTTAAATCGTTAGAAAATGATATGTTGTTTTGTTGTTATCTTTTGTAATCTGGCTGTTTGTCACAATGAGGTGTACTGGCCAGGGTAACTTTTCAAATCCCTATTTTAAGGCAGCTTATTCAGAATGAATTATTTGTTAGGGGCCTAAAACACATTGATTGCTTTAGGTTGGGGAAATCCATTTTTAAATAGTTGGCAATAAAATTTTTAATGGGAAAGAGAAATAAATTTTGAATTACTTTATTTCCTGTGTCATTGATGAAGTCTTTTTAGAACAAATTAGTAGTAACAAGTTAATAATATTGGTAGTATGAAAATTAGCTTTCCGCTTTGATCGATAAGTAATTTTGCATTTGGGGCTCGCAACTCCTCAGACCTCCCGGCCTTCAGATTGGGGTAAAAGTATTAATTAAAGCTGCCGACCAATTATTTTTCCCATCAACTGCCTAAAAAGTCGTTGAAGTGATAATTTTAAGAGTTTTAGATCTTGTAATCTGTGTAAGAATTATAAAATGTAATTTGTCAAGTTATTAGATTTTTATTTGTAAGAAAGGGTACAGCGTATCGTCTTTATTAGGTTAAAAAATAACTGCCCAAACTCCGTTTATTAGCAACCTCATTAGAGTCGGTTAGGGATGGCTGTTTCATCATTTTATAACAGTCCATCTTAAAAAAGTAAGAAGTTTTTTTAAATAGTTTTATTGAGGGTTAATTTTTATCAAAAGAAAATGGGAAAAATTAGAATATTAAATTTTCTTTTGTAAATTGTATTGAGTAATTCATTAAAATTTCACAAAACTCGTTGATAATAAATAAGTTAGCTATGAAAAATATTGTTTTAATCAGACATGCAAAGTCGAGTTGGGATATTCCACTGAAAGATATTGATCGACCATTGGAAAAAAGAGGGGTAAGGGATGCGCATTTGGTTTCTTCAAATATTCAGGCAGCTATGCCTAACAAATATATTATTTGGAGCAGTCCGGCCAAGAGAGCCAGTGAGACTGCGCTTATTTTTGCTCAAAACACTTCCTATCCCGAAGAAAGCATTGTTTACAAAGAGGGACTCTATACTTTTGATGAGAAAGAACTGGAGGAAACAATAAAATCATGTAATAATGCCTATGACAGTCTAATTCTTTTTGGACATAATGGTGCTATTACAGATTTTGTTAATAAATTTGGAGACGTTTTTATTAGTAATGTGCCTACAAGTGGGGTAGTTGCTATTCAATTTGATTCTGATGACTGGAAGAAAATTGGAAGAGGAAAAACGAAAAAGATCGTTACTCCAAAAGATTTAAAATTAAAGAATGCTTGATCAAAAATATATTGACAGAGAAAAAAGTTGGTTGGCTTTTAATGCCAGAGTTCTACAGGAAGCCGCCGATGATTCCGTTCCACTTCTAGACAGATTACGCTTTTTAGGAATTTTTTCAAACAATTTAGACGAATTTTTCAGGGTTCGGTATGCCGCCATCAGACGTTTGAGTTTGTCCGGTAAATCGGGAGAAAAGATTCTTGGCGGTATTTCTGCACAGCAATTAATTAAAGATATTACCGAAATTGTTATTGAGCATCAGGAAGAAAGTGGGGAGATATTAAAGGAAATAGAATCTAAACTGGAAACGGAAAATATTTTCATTATTAATGAAACTGAAATTTCTGTGGAACAGGAAATATTTCTCAAAGATTTTTTCATACAGAAACTCAGTCCGGAATTAGTAACCATCATCCTAAATGACTTAGCCGAATTTCCCTTGTTGAAAGACAATATTGGCTATTTGGCTGTGAAGTTGGTAATGAAACATTCTGCTGAAGTCCATTACGCCGTAATCGAGATTCCTAAAACGATGAATCGTTTTGTGGTATTGCCGTCCAAAGATCACCGGAAATATGTGATTCTGTTGGATGATGTTATCAGGCATAATTTGGGAAGCATTTTTAATATTTTTGATTATCAAAGTGTTTCGGCTCATATGATTAAAATCAGTAGAGATGCCCAATTGGATATCGACAGTGATTTGAGTAAGAGCATGCTCGAAAAAATTTCCACGAGTGTAAAGGAGAGAAGGATAGGGGAGCCGGTGCGATTTATTTATGATCAGACCATTGAAGAAGATACGCTTAGGTTCTTTTTGGGAAAAATGAAAATTGTAGCTTCCGACAGTATTATTCCTGGAGGAAGGTACCATAACAGGAGGGATTATATGGAATTCCCTAATCTTGGCAGACATGATTTGTTGTACAAAAAGAATATTCCGCTTCCAATTCCGGGCTTGAGTTTGGAGGGAAGTATTTTGGAAAAAATCAGCAAAAAAGATTACCTTCTGAATGCTCCTTACCAATCGTTTTCTTATTTGACCAAATTTCTACGCGAGGCAGCCTTAGATCCAAAAGTTACCTCCATAAAGATTACCCTGTACCGACTTGCCAATAATTCGCAAATTATCAGTTCGCTGATAAATGCTGCAAAAAACGGAAAAAAGGTTGTGGTTCAAATCGAACTGCAGGCCCGATTTGATGAGGCTTCCAATATTTCCTATGCCGAGCAAATGCAGACCGAAGGAATTGAACTTATTTTTGGTATTAAGGGCTTAAAGGTGCACAGTAAAATATGTGTTATAGAAAGAATTGAAGATCACAAGATCAGGAAATACGGATTTATTTCGACTGGAAATTTCAATGAATCTACGGCGAAAATTTATACCGATGTTACTCTTTTTACCAGTCATCAGAAGATATTGAAGGATATCAGCAAAATTTTCGAATTTTTTAATATCAACTACAGGGTATACAGGTATAAGCACCTGATAGTTTCACCGCATTATACAAGGACCCGCTTTTATAAATTAATTGATCGCGAAATTCTTAATGCGCTGGCTGGACGTAAAACCTACATGAAATTAAAGATGAACAGCTTGTCAGACTTTGCCATGATTGACAAATTGTACGAGGCCAGCAATGCAGGAGTAAAAATCCAGTTGCAGGTTAGAGGAATATGTTCTTTAATTCCTGGAATAAAAGGGATGAGCGAAAATATCGAAGCTATCAGTATTGTGGATAATTATTTGGAACATTCCAGGATATATATTTTTGGAAATGCTGGTCAGACGGAGGTTTATATTTCATCGGCCGATTTTATGACCAGAAATCTTGACGGCAGAGTTGAAGTCACTTGTCCGATATATGATGAGGAAATAAAGAAGGAATTGATTGATAATTTTGATATTGGTTGGAAAGGAAATGTTAAAGCCCGATTCCATTCCAATAAATTAGATAACAAATACCGAAAAAGAAAAGACAGTCCTGTGTTTAGAGCTCAATGGGAGACCTATAAATATTATCAGCGTAAAGTGGGCTTGTTGGAAGAAATACAACTTTAATATTATTCAATAAAAAAACAAATGCTTAATATAAAGAAATATGCGGCTATTGATATAGGATCGAATGCGATGCGTCTTTTGGTTGTCAATATTGTCGAAAAAAAAGGAAAGGAGCCGCATTTTAATAAAAGTGAATTAGTAAGGGTTCCCATTCGATTGGGGCAGGATGCTTTTACCGTTGGAGAAATAACACCTGAAAATATTGAGAGGATGTGTGATGCCATGAAGGCTTTCAGGTTATTGATGAAAGTCCACAAAGTGGAAGCATATAAGGCTTTTGCTACCTCAGCGATGCGGGAAGCATATAATGGAAAGGAAGTTGTGGAGTTGGTTAAGAAAAAAGCAGACATTAAAATTGAGATCATCGATGGTAAAAAAGAGGCTGCAATCATAGCCTCTACCGATTTGCATCATCTTTTGAAAACAGATAAAACCTATTTATTCGTAGATGTTGGGGGTGGTAGTACCGAATTTACCCTGTTTTCTGACGGTAAGATTATTGCTTCAAAATCTTTTAAAGCCGGTACGGTTCGTTTGTTGAATGAAATGGTTAATGAAGTAGTATGGAAAGAAATCGAAAAATGGATTAAAACTTATACCGCAGAATATGAGGAAGTTTCATTAATTGGATCAGGAGGGAATATAAATAAGCTTTTTAAAATGTCAGGTAAAGCACAAGAGAAACCCTTATCGTATCTGTATATAAATTCACAATATTCCTTCTTAAATTCCTTAACATATGATGAGAGAATTTCCGAACTAGGAATGAATCCTGATCGTGCCGACGTAATTATTCCTGCTGTTCGGATTTACCTAAGTGCGATGAAGTGGAGTGGGGCCCGACATATCTTTGTGCCTAAAATTGGACTTTCGGATGGTATAGTGAAAGCCATGTATTATAATAAAATTTAGAAACCCATTCCTGAGTTTAGCCGTTAAGGTCCAGTCCAAAAGTGGATCTTAATAATTCGATATGTGGATTTATTTCGTGCAGGCGGTTGTATCTGTCCTGATCATTAAAGGCTTTTTTAACTGCTATTGTTTCGTTGACAATAACCTCGATGGTGATGTTGTGGTTATGAAGATGTCCTTTTAGGTGACCCAGTAAGCCATTTAGTTCTTTTTCAAAATCTAATTTCGATCCTTCATTGGGTAATTCAATGCTGATAGCTGTGCCATTTAACACAGGATCATTAATAAGCAACAAGGATTCCATAATTTTAGACCCATTATCACCTAATTTTTTAGCATACTTGGTCCATTGTAGTAACATTTCGGTTTCGCTAAAAGGTTCAGTAGGAAGGTTAACAAACTCTCGTACAACGGTTTTTTTGCTTTCTTCCAAGGTCTTTTTGGCGCGAATACTTGATAGTGAAAGTGCCGAAAATTTTGGTTCACCCGGAGATAATTGGTCTTCGGCTGAGAGCGGTGCCACAGACTTATCTGAAGCTTGGTTGTTTGATTCCGTTGGCTGACTGATTTTAGGTTCTGCCAGTGCGGGAACTTGTTCAATATTTGAATCAGCTGTAGAATAATCCGCTATTGAATAATCGTTTTTCCTAAAATAGGTCGCTGGAATTATAAAGGACTCAACTTTTTTTTTTCTCCATCATAAGTGATGGAGGCGAGTTGCATTAAGCAAAGTTCGACAAGTAATCTTTGATTTTGACTTAGTTTGTATTTAAGATCACATTCATTGGCAATTGCAATTCCTTTTAGCAGGAAATCATCCTCGCATTTTTGGGCCTGTACACCATACATTTTCTGCGCCTGTTCACCTACTTCCAAAAGTGAAAGAGTTGAGGGAGTTTTACTTACCAATAAATCTCTGAAATGTGATGCCAAACCAGCAACAAAATGATGGGCATCAAATCCTTTGGAAAGGATATCGTTAAAAGCCATCAATAAATCCGGAATCTTATTCTCTAGAATTAAATCAGTTACCTTAATATAGGTTTCGTAATCGAGTACATTTAAATTTTCCGTAACCGCCTGTCTTGTCAGATTGGTACCACAATAGGAAACGACTCTGTCAAAAATAGATAGGGCATCGCGCATGGCACCGTCGGCTTTTTGCGCAATAATATGTAAGGCATCATCTTCAAAGCTTATACCCTGATTTTCGGCTACCTCTGCCAAATGCTCTTTAGCATCTTTAACCGTGATTCTTTTAAAGTCAAATATCTGACAGCGGGATAAAATTGTCGGAATTATTTTGTGCTTTTCGGTGGTTGCCAGAATAAAAACAGCATGCTTTGGTGGCTCCTCCAATGTTTTCAGGAAAGCATTAAATGCCGCTGAAGATAACATGTGAACCTCATCAATAATATAAACTTTAAATTTCCCTGTTTGAGGAGGAATACGCACCTGATCTATTAGGTTTCGGATATCATCTACAGAGTTATTAGAAGCTGCATCCAATTCAAAAACATTAAAAGTAAAGTCTTCATTTGGATCGTCATAACCGATTTGGTTTATTTTCCTTGCAAGAATTCTGGCACAGGTAGTTTTGCCAACTCCTCTTGGTCCTGTAAATAATAAAGCTGATGCAAGGTGATTATTGTCGATGGCATTCAATAGAGTATTGGTAATTGCTTTTTGCCCCACAACATCATTGAATGTTTGCGGACGATATTTGCGCGCCGATACTATAAATTGTTCCATAATAATTTTTCTCGCTAGCAAATATAGGGATTGCTCTTTTATTATGAAAACTATAATTTGTTAATTATGAAATAAAGAAAAAACCAAGTGAAAGCCTTCCCGGAAAGGGCTGAATAAATGCTGCTGCTGTGGTTTAAGGAAGTACTTATGAAAGAGTATAGTGTATGTGAACTGAAAAAAAAATAATAAAATATTTATTCAAATATTTCGGATTGATATATAGGTTGTAAATTAATATGTGACGGAAAAGTGTTTTAAAAAAAAGAAGTATAGGTTTACAGATGTCTTTTTCTTTCTATTTGTAATTGTAGTAAAGCCTGAGCGGCTTCGCTAAAGGAATTTGCTGAAAATCCTGTCACAAATACCCCTTTTTCACCGGAATGGGATTGAATGCCGTAAACTACGGCCTCGTCATCAGGATTAGAGTTTCCTTCATAACGATAAACATGGTGAATTTCGTAAGCCTGCGGATTTTCCGTTATGGCGTCCTCCTTCAGATTAAAATCAACGGTATAGCCTTTTGCTTTTAAATCTTCCAAAGCTTCAGAAACCGAATTGTAGTGATAGTGTTCTTCCATTTTGACTTATAATATTTGACTTAATTTTAAATTAAATTTGGCATTGTCCGCTACCTTCAATGCAAATCTTAGCTAAAACATCCGCTGCTTTACTGCTGGTTTTAGCAGAATAACCTGCAACAAATACTCCTTTTTGGCCTGTCTTAGAGCTTATTCCGTAAACCACCGCCTGATCTGCGGGATCTGAATCTCCTTCATATCGGTAGACATGTTCAACATCATGAATATGTGGATTGGAAGTAATTTCGTTGGCATGGGTGTTGTAATCATATGTAAAGCCCATTTTATTCAAATTATTTAGTGCTTCTATTACTGTTGAATAATGATAGATAGGTTTCATACTTTCTAAATTTAAATTCCCTTAAAGATAACTAATTTAAAATTAAGGAGTTGCAAAGGAGTTGTTAAATTGGGTAGCCCTAATTTGACCTTAAATATAAAATGTAGTACTTTTGCAGTACAGACCGCCTTATCGCTGTTTTGTCCCTTGGGACAAGAGAGAGGAAAGTCCGGACACCATAGAGAAGCATAGCGGGTAACACCCGTCGATTTTGTCTGCAAGGGCAAAATTAGGACAAGTGCAACAGAAAGCAGGTACAGGTAATGCTGTAGTGAAACCAGGTAAACTCTATGCGGTGAAATACCAAGTATATCGGCATTTAAGGGTTTCTCGTCCGTTGTCGAAGGGTAGGTAGCTTGATCCCATTAGTAATGGTGGGGCTAGATAAATGATAAGGGTTCCGGTTGATCGGAATACAGAATCCGGCTTATAGGTCTGTTTTTTTTTTTTTTTTTAACACTTGGTTTTAAATTAGTCTTCTTCTTCAATTTCGTCTTCGAAGGAATCATCCTCCGAATCTTCATCAGATTCAAATTCAAAAAAACTAAAGAAGGAACCTCCATAATTTTTCTGAAATGAAAAATGAGGCAGATGATCCATTTTAGTATACTTAGAATGTTCGATAATCATCATTCCGTCTTCACTTAAGATATTGTTTTGAAGAACGAGCAAAACAATTTTTTCAAATGTTGTTTGATCTAAATCATAAGGAGGATCAGCAAAAACAATATCGTAGGAGGTATTGCATTTTTCGAGGTACTTGAGTACGTCGCTTTTTATGGCTGCGATGCTAAAGTCGTGCTCTGCAGTTACCTGTTTAATGAATTTAATGCAACCAAAATCGCCATCCACTGCTGTTATGGGGTAGCTTCCTCTGGAAGCAAATTCGTAACTAATATTTCCTGTGCCGGCAAAAAGATCCAATACTTTTAGTCCTTCAAAGTTGAAATGATTATTCAATATATTGAACAGGGATTCCTTAGACATGTCGGTTGTAGGACGTACCGGTAATCCTTTCGGCGGATTGATACGTCTCCCTTTGTATTTTCCTGAAATAATTCTCATGAATTAAAAAGTATGAAATGATTCCTGTTTTCGGCTTCAGAAAAACTGTTATTTGCCTTTAAATCTTCAACCTCAATAAATGAGACATTGCGGACATACTTATAAGCAATTTTATAAAACTCACTCTCCTTGGTGATATCACCTATGAGTTCTAAAGGCAAATTTTCGGGATTCATATTCAATTGTTCAGCAACAAAAAGAATATAATAAATAAAATCTTCCGGAGTTTGATATTCAAAGGAATTAAACAATAATAACTTTTGATTTTGAATAACAGCAATTTCAAAATGTCCTTGTTTAAAATGAATAATCATTTTCTTGTCATCATTATTCCTGGAGGAATCCAATAGTTTAGCCACAAGAATACTGTTGGCATGTTTGTAATCAAATTCTCCAAACTTATCGATGAAGAAATTATTAATGTTTACATACGGAATATAAACCGTATTCATATCGTAGTTGTTAATTTCGTCAAATGCAAAGAAGTCAGAAGAAAAAACCTTTGTGTTGTATTGCAGATAACTTCCTAAATAATTTTCGTCAAATAAAGGAATAGGTACAAAAGTCGAGAGGTTATTGCTGTGGATTACCAAGACATCGTCATACCTTTCATTTAATTCCGGATTGCTTCTAAAAATATTGTTTAATGTGTCTTCAATCTTTGAATTGTTGTCAAACAAAATATCTTTGAAGGAAGAAATAGTATTGCTAAGTGTGTCAAAGCAGCAAAAAGAAAGTCCTTTCAGGGAAACCTCAATGGAAAGTTTTTTATAATTCTTTTCGGTGATGTCCATTAGTACTTAATTTTTGTGAATCGCAAACTTACAATTTTTTTTTATTTCAAGCTTATTTTATGCCGATCCCTCAAAATTGATAACTATCTTTGGTGTTTCCTAGCAGAATAGCATTTTATGAATTCCACACAGTTTTACAGTCTACTGAAAAAGAAATTTCCGTTTAGTCCTACCGTAAATCAAGATATATTTTTTCAGAAGATTGCAGTTTTTCTCACTGATCCTTCTGATGATGGGATTTTTGTGTTAAAAGGATATGCAGGGACGGGGAAGACTTCTGTTATTTCGACAATTGTAAATAATCTGCAGGACATCAATAAAAAGTATGTGTTATTGGCGCCGACAGGTCGGGCAGCTAAGGTGATTGCTAATTATTCGGAAAAACCAGCGTGCACCATTCATAAAAAAATATATTTTCCAAAAAAAAACTCGGGTGGGGGAGTAAGCTTCACTTTACAACCCAATAAGCATAAGAACACTATTTTTATTGTTGATGAAGCTTCGATGATTTCGGATGTAGATACTGATTCTAAAATGTATGCCAATGGTTCACTTTTAGATGATTTGATTAGCTATGTTTATTCCGGAACCAATTGTAAAATGATTTTGTTGGGAGATACCGCCCAGTTACCACCCATTAATTTGGATATCAGTCCGGCATTGGATATTCAATCTTTAAGTTTACATTATAATAAAGAAGTTGATTCCATTGAGCTCGATGAAGTGATGCGTCAGGAAGAAAGTTCCGGAATACTTTATAATGCCACGGAACTCAGGGAATTACTTAAGGATTCTTTTATAACCGATTTTCAATTTAATGTGAGGCGATTCAGGGATATCGTTCGGCTGGTAGATGGTTATGACATTCAGGACGCGATCAATTCTGCATACAGTAATTACAGTATTGAAGATACTGCATTTATCGTTCGTTCCAATAAAAGAGCCAATCAGTATAATGAACAGATTCGTTCCCGTATTTTAGATAAGGAAAGTGAATTGGCTGCAGGAGATTTTTTGATGGTAGTTAAGAATAATTATTTCTGGCTCAAAGATTCCGATGAAGCGGGTTTTATCGCCAACGGCGATATTATAGAAGTTTTGGAGATATTTAAAATTGTAGAATTATACGGGTTCAAATTTGCTAAGGTAAAAATCAGAATGGTTGATTATCCCAATCAAAGACCTTTTGAAACGGTTTTATTATTGGATACTATAAAAAGTGAATCACCGTCTCTGACCTATGAGGAATCTAATCGATTGTACCAGGAGGTTTTAAAAGATTATGAGGGCGATTCAAAATACAAGCAATTTCAAAAAGTAAAAGCCAATGAATATTTCAATGGTTTGCAGGTGAAATTTTCTTATGCCATAACCTGTCACAAATCACAAGGCGGGCAGTGGAATACCGTTTTTGTCGAGCAACCCTACTTGCCTAATGGAATAGACCGGGATTATGTACGCTGGTTATACACCGCTATGACACGAGCAAAAAATAAGTTATATTTGATAGGGTTTAAAGATGAGAGCTTTGCTGAATATTAAGATACGGTAACTATGAATACACTGAAAGATTTGCAAAAGGTTTCGGAAATGTTTCCTAATACAGATAAAATGCCGGTTTTATTCTTGGGACATGGAAGTCCTATGAATGCCATTGAGGAAAATCAGTTTGTCAGCGGTTTTAGAAATATAGCCAAGACTTTACCGAGTCCAAAAGCAATTTTATGTATTTCGGCACATTGGTTTACCAAAGGAACAAAAGTTACCGCCATGGACATGCCAAGGACAATTCACGATTTTGGAGGGTTTCCAAAGGCTCTGTTTGATGTGCAGTATCCTGCACATGGAAATCCGGAATTGGCGCTTGAAACCCAAAAACTTTTGTTGCCGACAGAGGTTGAAATGGATCATGAATGGGGGCTGGATCACGGTGCCTGGAGTGTAATTAAACATTTATATCCCGAGGCCGATATTCCTGTTATACAGCTGAGTATCGATTATTCAAAACCGACGCAGTTCCATTTTGATTTAGCCCAAAAATTAAACACTTTACGTCATAAGGGGATTTTAATTATAGGCAGCGGAAATATTGTTCACAATCTTAGATTAGTTGATTTTTACAATCTGGATAAGGAGAATTACGGATACGACTGGGCAGTGGAGGCTCGGGAAAAAGTAAACAACTATTTGCTGGAAGGTAATTTTCAGCCTCTGATAGAATATGAAAAAATGGGGCAGGCACTTAAATTAGCAATTCCCACTCCAGAACACTATTTGCCTTTAATATATACTTTAGGATTGAAAGAAAAAAAGGAAGAATTGAGTCTGTTCAACGATAAATTAGTAGGTGGTTCCTTGAGTATGACCTCTATAAAAATTGTTTAAAGTAAATGTTTGCCAGATAAATACAACTGCATAAATGGAAAAATTCGGATACTTAAAAAAACATTCTATCTTCGCATTAAATTTTTAAAAGTCAAATGAAAGTTATAGCTGTTATCCCCGCCCGTTATGCGTCTACACGTTTTCATGCAAAATTAATGCAGGATTTAGGAGGTAAAACTGTAATTCAAAGAACGTTTGAAGCAGCAGTAAATACCATGTTGTTTGACGAAGTATTTGTTGTTACTGATTCCAGTTTGATTTTTGATAATATCGTTTCCAGTGGAGGAAAAGCTATTATGAGTATCAAGGAACACGAATCAGGGAGTGACAGAATTGCTGAAGCTGTCGAAAATATGAATGTGGATATTGTGGTGAATATTCAGGGAGACGAGCCCTTTATTAATACCGAACCGCTGCTTAAATTAATCGAAGTTTTCAGAAATGATTCCTCTGCACAGGTAGATTTGGCTTCCTTAATGTTTGAAATTACAGAGGAAGAAGAGATTAACAACCCTAACAACGTTAAGGTGGTGGTTAATCAAAATAACTTTGCATTGTATTTTTCTCGCTCTGTTATTCCTTATCCAAGAGAAAAAAATGTGGGGGTTCGCTACATGAAGCATGTGGGGGTATATGCTTTCAGAAAACAAGCACTACTGGATTTTTACCATTTACCCATGAAATCATTGGAAGCTTCCGAAAAGCTGGAACAACTTCGTTATTTGGAATTCGGAAAACAAATAAAAATGGTTGAAACTACTCATGTTGGAATTGGTATTGATACTAAGGAAGATCTTGAAAAAGCAAGAAAAATAATTTAAGGATTCTTAGTTCTCTCAAAATAGCCTTTCGATTCGAGTCTGGTCGAATAGAAATTCAAAAAAAGTACAACGAACATAAGTACAAGCATCGACTCCAAGCTTACCAAGAATTTTCCGAAAGTAGTTATCGGATATAATTCTCCATAACCAATTGTGGAGGAGGTCATGGTACTAAAATAGATAGCATCAAACCAATGAAGCAGTGGCTTGTTTAAAAAGTTGCCGCATGAATATAGTACGGCAAATCCATAAACCATTTCCAGATAGTTGAAAAACAATAAAAGCATGGAGCGTTTGTAGGAACGAGGTTTAGAAAATAAATCGGAAGCAAAAATTAAGGTTGGAATATAGAGGATTGTTTCCAGCATTAAATAGACCATTAATCCTAAAATCAAATACTGATCCTGTAAGCTGTTGATTATAATTAGTAATGGGAGTGCAACCTTGATCAGGATGTAAAAATCCATTGCCAGATCTTCATATTCCGTTCCTCTTTTTGAGGCAAGATATTTAATGTAAATGCCTGGAAATATGAGCTGTGAGGAAGATAAAAATAATCGAACTACCTTTTCGATACCGTTATCGTCCTGATGGTCATTGTTCCAGATTGCTTGTATGTTTTGAATTCTTCTTTGTATCGGATTGAATTCGGACCTTTGCAGGCGCGCTACATTACCAAGAAGTAATTTTCTCAATATTCTACTCATTGAAGTTTAGGTTTATTACTCATTTACTTATATAAAAATAGTTTTTTTGATAATTTGTGCATTAAACTTTCTCATTTTAAATTTTCAATAACAATCAATTCATTATGTCTTTCAATTCTTGGTATCGATCTGACCAGGAAATTTTCTGAGTTAAACATCTTTATAAAATCTTCGTTTCGGTCATTGTCTTTTTTACTGAGAAGCATGGTGTTAAAAAGGACAACCCCTTTACTTTGTAGCAGCGAAAGTAGTGGATTAACAAAATAGGATTCAAATAAAAAGCCGGGCATGATGGTGTCCTGAAAAACATCTACAATTATCAGATCATACCGCTCCTTATTTTTGATGATAAATTCAAAAGCGTCTTCGATTCTGAGTTCTAATTGATTAATTTCATTTAGTTTGAAAAAATTGTTGGCCAATTTTATAACAGCAGGATCAATATCCACACCGATAATTTTGCCTTTGTAATTGCAATCGTTTAGCAGTGTGTTTACAACGCTTCCCCCCGCAACTCCAAGTAGTAGAATATTGTTCATTTTCTCAATTTTGTCGAGGCCGATATTCTGTAATCCAATTTTAAGTATTCTTTGCAAACTGCCAAAAGAATAATTGGTATTTTCTGAATCCAAAACTAATTTTCCGTTTACCCAGGTGACCTCCAGTGATTTACTGATTTTTGACTTTTCGGAGTAGATTTTTATTGGATAGAGATAACTAAGGATTTTATGTAGCATTTAGAAGGATTTTAATCAAAAATAAATTATATAATTAAGATAGTTCGTATCTAAGTAAAAAATAATTTATACGTGTAATGATAATCAGCACATACTAATAGTTATGCATTTTAGCTCAGAGAAAAAAGAGATGAAAATATTTAAGAAGATATTATTGACGAATAAGTAGTGCGTAAAACGAAAGATATTTATTTTTGTGGACTAAAAAATAAAGAATGGATTTAGAGAAATTATTTCTTGAGAATAAAGAAACAACTATTTCAGGCAGATACCTTACACTTGAAATGATAGAGCCCTTACTAAACAGTTATAATACCAATAATCAATTAACTGTGGTAGGTCAGTCAGTATTGTCAAAACCAATATATAAATATGTAACCGGGAGCGGGGAAATTAAGATTTACCTTTGGTCTCAGATGCATGGTAACGAAAGTACTACGACAAAAGGTTTGTTTGATTTTTTAAATTTGTTAAACAATGGCTCTGATTTGGCCCAAAGTTTATTGGAAACTTTCACCTTTTGTTGCATCCCTATGCTAAACCCTGACGGTGCCAAATTGTACAGCAGGGTGAATGCTAATGAAGTTGATTTAAACAGGGATTCACAAGATCTCAGTCAGCCTGAAAGCCAGGGTTTAAGAAAAGTATTTGAAGAATTTCAGCCTGATTATTGTTACAATCTTCATGATCAACGAACAATTTTTGGAGTAGCCGATACAGGAAAACCTGCAACCATGTCTTTTTTAGCGCCATCGTACAATGAACAACGTGAAATAAATGCTTCTCGTCAAAAAGCAATCAATCTTATTGCCGGAATTAACGATGTTTTACAGCAATTCATTCCGGGACAGGTCGGAAGATTTGATGATTCCTTTAACATTAACTGTATTGGGGATACTTTTCAATATTTAGGTGTTCCTACCATGCTGTTTGAAGCGGGACATTTTCCGGGTGATTATGAAAGAGAGGAAACCAGAAAATTTGTTTTTATGGCCTTACTTTCAAGTTTCACAAAATTAAGCGAAAACGTTATAGAACTTAATAGAACCGATGATTATTTGAATATTCCGCAAAATAAAATCGTTTTTTATGATTTTATATACAAAAAGATTAAAATAAATTATGATGGTAATGAAAAAATTACGAGTTTTGCGGCTCAATACAAAGAAGAGCTGACCGACGGCGAAATTTGTTTCAATGCATATATTTCGAAGATTGGCGATTTAGAAGGGTATTTTGGTCATGTAGAATATGATGCTAATGGTGCTCTTTACACTGATGATTTTGAAAAATTTCCAAAAATAGATCAAAAAGCTGATTTTAATTTAGATAATAAATTAAAATTTGTTAATGGATTGATAAAAAAGTAAAGATTTAGTAAGATAATATTGTTTTTATTCATAATTTTATGTCGAAAAATGATAATTAATAATTTAATTTGAGAATATGAGTAAGTTCCGTTTAGATGAAGTAGATCATCAGATTTTAGACATGTTGATTGACAACACCAGAGTTCCGTTTACGGATATTGCAAAAAAATTATTGATTTCTGCCGGAACGGTGCATGTAAGAGTGAAGAAGATGGAAGATGCAGGAATAATTATGGGATCCTCTCTGGTTCTTGACTATGACAAATTAGGTTATTCTTTTATTGCCTACGTTGGTGTATTTTTGAACAATACTTCGCAAACTAAATTCGTTTTACAACGCATAAATGAAATACCTTTCGTAACGGTGGCTTCTGTAACTACAGGGAAATTTAATATATTTTGTAAGATCAGGGCTAAGGATACTAAACATGCCAAGGATGTTATATTTATGATTGATGATATTGATGGTGTATACAGAACTGAAACAATGATTTCTCTAGAGGAAAGTATCAATGATAAGAAGAGATTGATGCACACCATATTCAAAAATATGTAATTAACTTGAAAACTATATTTTCAAAAATATAACCTCAAGTTTTTTCTTGAGGTTATTTTTTTTTAAAATTGCCTGAATTTAAATATAACGTAAAAATTACCATAATATAATGTATACGCTCCCTAAAATTGAACGTTTTAATCAGAATGTACTCTCTAAATACAATATTTACAACAGTGTTTTTATTACATTGCCGTTTACATCTATAGATAATACCGGTGCTTTACTTCCTTTATTCACAGAAGTTTGTGAGACTGGTTTTAAAAAAATGGAAACACCTAAGGAGATCATAGAATTCTTTTCTAAAAAGTACCTACATGATGATTTAGAGGAAGATAAGATTGATTTAATGTTTCGTTTTATTCAATACATTGAACGTCAAATAGTGTTGTTTGATGCTATTGAAGATGCCGCTTTCCCTATTGTAAACAATATGGAGGGAAGAGGTTCTCTTAGAGATATTAAAGAAAAGGCTGATGCTAAAGGAAAGACGGAAGATCTTATTGAATTTCTTGAAAATTTTAATGTAAGAACGGTATTGACTGCTCACCCTACTCAATTTTATCCTGGTTCGGTTTTGGGGATTATCAACGATTTGACTCAGGCTATTCGCGAAAATAATTTGCTTACAATTAAGGAACTCCTTGCACAATTAGGTAAAACACCATTTATTAAACGTGAAAAACCAAATCCGTATGATGAAGCGGTAAGTTTGATTTGGTATCTTGAAAACGTGTTTTATAACACCGCTGGAGATATGATGCATTATTTGGAAAAAAATATTATACCTGATCACCAAATCAAAAATCCTATTATTCAGCTTGGTTTCTGGCCGGGTGGAGACCGCGATGGGAATCCCTTTGTTACGACTGATATAACACTTAAGGTTGCTGATCGCCTCAGAAATTCGATTTTGAAATGTTACTATTTTGAAATGCGAAGCTTAAAAAGAAAGTTAACTTTCTCTGGTGTGGATGTATTGGTTGCGGAACTTGAGAATAAATTATATCGCTCTGTTTTCTATTCCAGTGGTGAAATCTATATCACTCTTGAAGATTTTAAATCTCAATTGAATAAGATTAAAACAATCATCATTGATCAACACCAATCACTATATCTAAATGAATTGGAAGCTTTGTTAATCAAAGTCAATTTATTTGGGTTCCATTTTGCTACTTTAGACATTCGTCAAAACAGTAAGATTCATGATGCTGTATTTAAGGATGTTTTTGATTTTTATCTTGATACTGATGCTTCCGTTTTTCCAAAAAACTACTATGAGCTGAACGAAGAGGAAAAATTCAATGTTTTGTCCAATGTAAAAGGAAACCTTAATCCTGATGATTTCAAAAATGAAATGACCAAATCAACTTTGGAGTCTATTCAGGCTATCAAACATATTCAGGAAGCCAATGGGGAATTAGGAGCTAATCGCTATATCATTAGCAATAATGAAAATGCACTAAATGTGATGGAAACATTTGCGTTGATTCGACTTAGTGACTGGGAAGCTCCGAGTGTGGATGTGGTTCCTTTATTTGAATCAGTTGACGATTTGTTAAATGCCCATAACGTAATGGAACAGCTTTATACAAATCCTGTTTATGCAAGTCATCTGGCAAACCGAGGTAATAAACAAACTATCATGCTTGGATTCTCTGACGGAACCAAAGATGGTGGATATTTAATGGCAAACTGGAGTATTTACCAGGCCAAAGAAGCACTTACGGAAATTTCGAGAAAATATGGAATTAAGGTAATTTTCTTTGACGGACGTGGTGGGCCTCCTGCACGTGGAGGAGGTAAAACACACAAATTTTATGCTTCTCTTGGTTCAAAAATTGAAAATAAGGAAATCCAAGTTACAGTTCAAGGCCAAACCATTAGTTCCAATTTTGGAACTTTGGATTCCTGTCGCTATAATCTGGAGAATTTATTGAGTGCTGGTGTGACCAATCAGGTATTCAACAAGAACCAAAATAAATTATCGGACGAGAATAAAGAGGTGATGCAGAAGTTGTCTGATCTTGGCTATGAAAAGTATTTGAACTTCAAAAACCATCCAAAATTTATTCCTTATTTAGAAAAGATGAGTACGCTGAAATATTATGCCAAAACAAATATTGGAAGCCGTCCATCTAAAAGAAGTAAATCTGAAAAATTAGATTTCAAGGATTTAAGAGCAATTCCATTTGTGGGATCTTGGAGTCAATTGAAGCAAAATGTACCTGGTTTTTATGGAGTAGGTGCTGCTTTGAAATATTATGAAGACAGTAACCAATGGGATAAAGTCCAGAATTTATACGATAATTCTATGTTTTTCAAAACATTAATGGAAAACAGTATGATGTCTTTGGCGAAATCATTTTTCCCTTTGACTGCTTACATGAAAAACGATCCTGAATTTGGCGAATTCTGGCAAATTATATATGATGAGTTTTTGGAAACAAAACGTTTGCTTTTAAAAATGGCCGGACATCAGGAACTGATGGAAAATTATCCGGACGGCATGGCATCAATTCAAATTAGAGAACGTATCGTATTACCTTTGTTAACTATTCAGCAGTATGCCTTACTTAGAATACAGGAACTGAACAAAGAAAATGTACCGAATGAAAAATTAATCAAGGTATACGAAAAAATTGTTACCCGTTCTCTTTTTGGAAATACTAACGCAAGTAGAAATTCAGCATAAGAAAAAATCATGAATTCGAAGGATTTAGACAAATCGGAATATGCTGATTACTTTTCAAAGTATATCCATTTTGATGAAGTCGAAAATTTAATCGAAGAATTAGAAATTTGTATCCATGGGTTTATTCGTTTTGTACAGGATATTCCCATGGATAAATTTGACTATCGTTACGCTGAAGGGAAGTGGACAATCAAAGAGATGATTCAGCATTTAATTGATACGGAGCGAATTTTTTCCTATCGGGCCCTGAGAATTGCTCGAAATGATAAAACTCCATTACCGGGATTTGATGAAAACGCTTTTTCAGAAAATTGTCGGGCAAATGAAAGAAGTTTGCAGGGATTATTGACTGAAATGGCAACAGTGAGACAGGCTACCCTCGCTCTTTTCAAAAGTTTTACAGAGGAAGATTTGAAGCGAAAAGGTTTTGTTGCTGATACAGAAATATCTGTACGTGCTATTGGCTTTATCCTTATTAGACATCAAAAACATCATCAGTCCATTTTTCTGGAAAGGTATTTATAAGGAATTTTTATTGAAACTTAATCAAAGGAAAAACCATAAAAGTTGAAAGGTTTTGCGTAATTCGTAGTAGCTTAGTCAAAAATATTTAAATCAATTATATAAATAATATATTTTAAAGTTTAAAAAAAAAGAACCCTATAAGGGTTCTTCATTTATATATCTTTTAAGTACTAATCTTCATCATCTTCATCATCCGTATCTGATGACTCTTCATTGTCTTCGTCGTCTTCATCGGTTTCAGGCTTGTCGAGATCTTCTTCTTCCTCATCATCACCATTCATGTCGTCATCCATGTCAACGCCTTTCATTGGAGCAATTGGTTCGATATCATCACTGATTTCATCATCATCTTCATCGTAATTTTCAATTCTGTCGGCAAGTTTAGTACTCACTTTTACCAAATAAATTGTATCCTCAGTACGTACCTCTACTGCTTCTACTAATTCATTTTTAGCATTTTTAAAACGGATAATATCTTCGTCATCATATCCGTCTGGAAATTTTTCAACTAAAAGGTTTAAAATATCGTTAGTTAACTTTGCGTACTCAACAATAACTCTTCTCATAAAATGGTATTATAAATCTAATAAATAAGCAAAAATTAGAGGTGCTACGATGGTAGCATCAGATTCAATAATAAACTTAGGTGTATTAATGTCTAGTTTACCCCAAGTAATTTTTTCGTTTGGCACTGCACCCGAATAAGATCCATAACTAGTAGTTGAATCGGAAATTTGGCAGAAATAACTCCAAAATGGCACATCATGCATTTCCATGTCTTGATATAACATTGGTACCACGCAGATTGGGAAATCTCCAGCTATACCACCACCAATTTGGAAGAAGCCAATTCCGTTATCACTATTTTTGGTGTACCAATCGGCAAGGAAAGTCATGTATTCAATTCCTGATTTCATTGTCGAAGCCTTCAGCTCTCCTTTGATAACATAAGAGGCAAATATATTTCCCATGGTACTGTCTTCCCATCCAGGAACTATTATAGGTAAATTTTTCTCGGCTGCAGCATACATCCAGCTGTCTTTGATATCTATTTCGTAATATTCCTCAAGTACGCCGGAAAGTAACATCTTGTACATGAATTCATGTGGGAAATAACGCTCTCCTTTATCGTCAGCTTCTTTCCAAATTTTGTAAATATGTTTTTGTAAACGGCGGAACGCCTCGTGTTCCGGAATACAGGTATCGGTTACGCGGTTTAATCCTCTTTCCAATAAATCCCATTCATCTTGAGGAGTAAGGTCTCTGTAGTGTGGTACTCTTTCGTAGTGTGAATGCGCAACCAGGTTCATAATGTCCTCTTCAAGGTTGGCACCGGTACAGGAAATAATCTGAACTTTGTCCTGACGTATAACCTCGGAAAATATCTTTCCAATTTCGGCTGTACTCATCGCTCCGGCCATACTTACCAACATTTTGGCTCCACTGGCTAACTGCTGTTCATATGCCTTGGCAGCATCAACTAAGGACGCTGAGTTGAAATGTAAATAATGCTTTTCAATAAACTGACTGATAGGTCCTTTACTCATTTTTAGGGAATTAGTTGTTTTGGTAAATCAAATTCATTTGAATAACCTCTTACTCAAATATAATGATTTTCTAAAATTATTTGATTCTATATATTATTAAATTATTCTTAGTAACCTAAAATTTTTAATACTTCTTCAGAGGTCTGTTGTTCTGAAAAAACTTCTGTAGCCAAAATACCATTTTCATCCCGATCGATTAAAATGTGTTTTGGTTGAGGAATTAAACAGTGGTGTAGTCCACCATAACCACCTATGGTTTCCTGGTACGCACCTGTATTGAAAAATCCTATATATAAAGGTTTTTCCTTGTTGTATTTAGGCAGGTAAATGGCATTCATGTTTTGTTCGGAGTTATAGTAATCATCGCTGTCACATGTTAAACCTCCTAATAATACCCTTTCATAGGTGTCGTTCCAACGATTTACAGCCAGCATGATAAATCGCTTATTAATTGCCCAAGTATCGGGTAGGGTAGTGATAAACGATGAGTCTATCATGTTCCACTTTTCTCTGTCGTTTTGCTGTTTTTGATACAAAATCTGGTAAATCGCTCCTCCACTTTCTCCAACAGTAAATGACCCGAATTCAGTAAAAATATTTGGAACGTCAACTTCTGATTCGTCGCAGGCAATTTTTATCTGATTGATAATTTCATCAATCATGTATTGATAATCGTAATCAAACGCCAAGGAATTTTTAATCGGAAATCCACCGCCAATGTTTAATGCGTCCAGAGAAGGGCATTCTTTTTTTAGGGCGATGTAAACCTTGATACATTTAACTAATTCATTCCAATAGTAGGCATTGTCGTTTATACCTGTATTGATGAAAAAGTGTAGCATTTTTAATTCAAGATTTGGATTGTCCTGAATTTGTTTCTTGTAGAAGTTTACGATGTTTTTATAACCAATACCAAGTCTGGAAGTATAAAACTCAAATTTAGGTTCTTCTTCAGCAGCTATTCGAATTCCAATTTTGAATTTGCCTTTAATTTCTGCCTGAAGTAAATCTAATTCTTCGTAATTGTCTATAATTGGAAGTGTGTTCTTGTGACCGTTGTTTATAAGTCTCGCTATGTTGTTAATATATTGTTCTCTTTTAAAACCATTACAAATTACATAGGTTTTTTTATCGATTTTGCCTGTTTCTAATAACTTTTCAACGATATTGATGTCAAAAGCAGATGACGTTTCAACATGGATATTGTTTTTGAAAGCCTCATTCATCACAAATTCAAAATGCGAGCTTTTTGTGCAATAGCAGTAGTAGTATTTGCCTTCATACTTGTTTTTTTCCATAGATTTTCTAAACCAACTTTTAGCCTTGTTGATGTTATTTGAAATCTGCGGTAAATAAGTGAATTTTAAAGGCGTACCATATTTTTCAACCAATTTCATCAAATCGATATTGTGAAATAAAAGATTGTCTTTGTTTAATTTGAATTCTTCCTGTGGGAAATAATACGATTGATTTATTAGATCGGAATATTTTGTATTCATTTGTTTTTTAGGGTTTTAGGATTATAGATTAAAGTGTAAATTTAAGCTATAATTTAAACCCTTATATTTGCATAAATAATGGGAAGTTTTTCGTTATCCACTCTTAAAAATTGAAAAATATCAAAATAAAAACCAGCAAATACAAAATTAAAACGCCTCAATATTCTGTTAAAAGAATGATTGCCTATGTTCAAATTTGAATCGTGATTTCTTCTATTTTGACCTTGTTTCATTGGACAAATGTAAAAAATAAAATAAACGTAAAGCAATGCTTTTTTTATAAAAAAACATTAAGATTTATAATCTTCAAAAGCTTGCAGAATTAGTTCATTATCAACTGATTGATTGATTTTTATCTTTCCGATACCTTCGATCAGCGCAAACTGAATACTGCCATATTCATTTTTTTTATCGTGAATTAGTAATTCAAGAATTGGTTCAATGTCCTCCTGTGTAAATACTACATCTTCGTAAATGGACATTATTGTATTTTTGATTTGGTTATATTCTGCCTCTGTAATCAGGCCTTTTTCCAAAGAAATATAACTTTCCAATACCATTCCTACTGCAATGGCTTCACCATGCAAAAGGGTTGTTTTGTTTTCGTTTTCAAGAAAATAGCTTTCTATTGCATGCCCCAAAGTATGACCAAAATTCAATGCTTTGCGAATGTTTTTTTCGGTTGGGTCTTGCTTAACAATTTCATTTTTAATGACAACCGAGCGGTGTATTAATTCATCGAGGGTTTCGAAGTCAATAGCATTCAGGTCCAGGAATTGTTCCCAATAATTTTTATCGTATATCAAGCCATGCTTAAGCATCTCGGCAAGTCCGGAACGCATTTCGTTTTGAGGTACCGTCTCCAAATATTGAGTATCAATTAATACCATAGTAGGTACATTGATTACCCCAATTTGATTTTTTAGGTTTCCTAAATCAACCCCGTTTTTTCCACCTACCGAAGCATCAACCATGGATAAAAGCGTGGTTGGAATATGGATAAAGTCTACTCCTCTTTTAAAAGTAGAAGCAACAAATCCGCCTAGATCTGTCACAACTCCTCCGCCAAGGTTTATAACAAGACTTTTACGATCACCTCCAAGTTCGGTTAATACCTTCCATATTTCAACGCATGTATCGATATTTTTATTTTCTTCTCCAGCTTCAAATTCTATTATTTCAACATCAAGATCGGTTTCGATGTAGGGCAAAAGTTTTGGCAGACAATATTCATTGGTATTGCTGTCAACTATTACAAAGATGTTTGAATATTTGTTATTGCTAAGATGTAGGTTTAATGCCTCGTATGCTTTTTCGTTAAAATATATAGGGTAGTTATTGGCTTGGATTGTCTGCATTTCTAATGATTAATTTGAGATGCAAAATAAGGTAATTTTTAGTAAATAATGTTTATAACTCTGCTTATATTTGTGTAAAAGAGGCATAAAAAGTGAAAAAAATATTCAATAATACCAAAATAGCTTTTGCTTTAAAAAGTGATGCCGAATTGAAACGGGCTAAATTTCTATTTCAGATTATAGCCGTAGGGCCATTTGTTAGATGGGGATCAGCAATTACTAATATGGCGTTAAAGATACACCTGCCGATAAAAAATCTTATTCGTTACACTGTTTTTGATCACTTCTGTGGTGGTATAAATGAAGAAGATTGTCTTCCGGTTGTGGATAAAATGTTTAGCAAAGGGGTGTCTGCTGTTTTGGATTATTCGGTGGAGGGTAAAGAAGAAGAGGAGCAGTTTGACAAGGCGCTTGCCACCACCATTAAAATTATTGAATTTGCGAAGGAAAGAGTTTCGATACCTTTTGCAGTATTTAAGCCCACAAGCTTTGGTCGGTTTGATTTATATGTCAAAAAAAGTAATAAGGAAACACTGACTACTGAAGAATTGGAGGAATGGAATAGAGTAGTGGCACGTTTTGAGAAAGCCTGCTCTGAAGCGTTTCTGAAAGATGTTCCCTTGTTAATTGATGCTGAAGAGAGTTGGATGCAGGATGCTATTGACGAACTTGTTTTTGAGCTGATGGGAAAATACAACAAAGAAAAGGCAATTGTTTTCAATACACTCCAAATGTACCGTTGGGATAGAATGAAATACCTGAAAAAAATCCATGGAATCGCCCAAATGAAAGGTCATAAAATCGGAATTAAATTGGTACGAGGTGCCTACCTGGAAAAAGAAAATGGACGAGCAGACCGATTAAAGTATCCCTCTCCCATATTCACTACCAAACTGGCTACCGACAATAATTTCGATGCGGGGGTCTTGTTTATTATTAAAAATATAGATGTGATTTCCGTATTTGCCGGAACGCACAATCAAGAAAGCGTTTATAATTTGATGAGTCTTATGGAGGAGAAAGGTATTGATGTCAATGATGATCGTATTTGGTTCGGGCAATTATACGGCATGAGCGACAACATCAGTTTTAACTTAGCTTCCAATGGGTATCAAGTTGCAAAATACCTGCCCTTTGGTCCGGTCAAGGAAGTGATGCCTTATTTGATACGTAGAGCCCAAGAAAATACCTCGGTGGCTGGTCAAACAGGAAGAGAATTGCAGTTAATAAAGCAGGAACTTCAGAGACGAAAAGAAGAGAAAATTACAATGCGTAAATAAAAAACTCCAATAATATATTGGAGTTTATTTATTAGGAATTACTGTATTGTAAATTACTCAGGTTTTTGTAAATACCGTTGTCAATAGCAATCAATTCCTGATGAGTTCCCTGTTCTGTTATTACACCTTTATCCAGGACCAAAATCTGATCGGCACTTCTAATGGTTGAAAGGCGATGAGCAATGATAATGCTTGTTCTGCCTTCCATTAATACTTCCAGAGCCTCCTGTACCAGTTTTTCACTCTCACTGTCCAGTGATGATGTTGCCTCGTCCAAAATAAGTATACTTGGATTTTTTAGGAGAGCTCTTGCAATTGCAGTACGTTGCCTTTGTCCTCCGCTGAGTTTAATTCCTCTTTCACCAACTACAGTATCCAATTTTTCCGGGAATCCTTCGATAAAGTTCAGCGCATTAGCCTGTTTAGCTGCCTGTAGAATTTCTGCTTCTGTGGCATCCGGTTTACCGTAGGCAATATTTTCTTTGATGGTACCTCCGAAAAGAATTACATCTTGGGGTACAATACTCATGTTCCCACGAAGATCTTCAAGATCATAATCGTAGATATTTTTTCCATCAATCGTAATTTCACCTTTAGTGATATCATAAAAACGAAGCAATAAAGAAGCTATAGTCGATTTACCAACACCACTTGGTCCAACAATGGCAATTTTTTGACCGGAGGCCGCACTAAAGTTAACTTCTTTTAATACCTGAATTTCTTTTCTGGAGGGGTAGCTGAAAGCGACCTTTTGGAAGCTCACATTTCCTTTAATTTTTTCAATTGAAGTATTTTTTCTCGAAGTACAGATTTTTTCAGGGGTTTCATCCAATAATTCAAAAACACGTTCGGTTGCTCCCACAGCTTTTTGAATCTGTGCATACATTTCGGCGATACCCCCAAAGGATGCTCCTATAAATGTAGTATACAAAACAAAAGAAATTAAATCTCCAATGCCGTCAACCTCACCTTTAATAGTAAGTGTTATACCATACCAAACCACGGCCACCACACAGCCGAAAAGGCATAAAATTATAAATGAGGCAAAAAAACCTCTGTACTGTCCGCCCTTGATGGCAATCTTAACAATCTCTCTGATTTTGGTTTTATACCTGTCTATTTCATACCATTCATTAGCAAAAGATTTAACATTGCTAATTCCCTGAAGTGTTTCTTCAACGATTACTTGACTTTCTGCCACCTTGTCCTGGGTCTTCTTTCCGTATTTACGGATAAATCGTCCGAAGATCACTGCAGCCACCGCTACCACCGGAACAATACTAAGCATCATCAGTGTAAGTTTTGGACTGATGTTGCCCAAAATAATAAACCCACCTACTATTAGAATCATTTGACGTAAAAACTCCGCGATGGTGGTGGTGAATGTATCCTGGAGCTGCGAAATATCGGCGTTAATACGGCTATTTAACTCTCCAACCCTTGTTTGTGAAAAGAAGGACATAGGCAGTTTGACCAAGTTTTCATAGAGTGCATATCGGATATTTGACAAGGAATTTTCAGTAAAGTTGACAAACAAATATATTCTGAAAAATGAAAATACCGCCTGAAGTCCCAGAATTCCCATGAGGGTAATTGCGATGGTATTGGCTTTGGTAAGATCTTTATTTGTAACACAATCCACAAGCATTCCCATTAATTTTGGAAAAGCAAGTGCTGTTGCACTGGTTAATAACAGAAAGACCAATCCAATAAAAAATTTCCACTTTTGATTTTTAGTATATTTAAATATCCTGAGGGCTTTTTGGAGTGAACTGGCGTCTATCTTAGCCTTGGGTAAATCATTTTCTTTAAATCTTGCCATTATTTATTCTATTTGCATGCAAATGTAACACTATGCATAATGATTACAAAAAAAACTCGGATATCGCTATTTTATTAATATCCTGGCTATGAGAGTAAAAAATTAATAGCCGGTTTTTTTATTAATTTATTTTTAAATTAGCCTTGCAAATATAAAATCTAGGTGTATATTTGCACACGAAATCGGGCGATTAGCTCAGCTGGTTCAGAGCACCTCGTTTACACCGAGGGGGTCGGGGGTTCGAACCCCTCATCGCCCACAAAAGTAGAAACTCCAACGCAAATGTTGGAGTTTTTTTTTTTGTCAAAATTTAAAAACTTGTTTTTGAAAATCCGGTTATTATTTTGCCGGTGTTTCTAAATACTGTTCATCAGTGACTTTTTCTAACCAATCCATCACCTTGCCATCTACTTCTTCCTGGATGGCGATGTGACTCATAGCTTTTTTTGGAGAGGCTCCGTGCCCCTGTTTTTCATTTGGTTCGAAGTAAACAACATCCCCCGGCAGGACCATTTAGATAGGTCCTCCTTCTTTTTGAACAAATCCCACCCCCGATTGGATAATGGTAGTTTGTCCGGCCGGATGGGTATGCCAGGCCGTTCTTGCTCCAGGCTCGAAAGTGACCAATGCCCCTGCAGCTTTGGTGCGCTCTTCTTTTGGAAATAGTGGATCAATTCTTACCGCACCTGTAAACCATTCTTGAGGTCCAGCCCAAGAAGGTACGTCGGCATTTTTAGTAATTTTCATTTTTTATAAATTCAGATAAACAGTAAGGTGTGCTTTAATGATTCCTAAAGTTTTAAATTATAAATGATAAGTCATACAGTTATAAAAAGCAGGTTTATTTCTCATTATGCACTCTTTTAAGAACTTTTTTTATGTGCAGTTATTTGGTGCTGTAATATTTTTGAAGTACGTAAAACGCTTTTTTCTTTTGACCTTTTTCAGAGATCAAACCTTTACGGTTCCAACCATCTTGAACACCTCTCAATTGACGGAGGGGTGATTTGAAATCTACCAAAATCCATGGTGTCATTCCTGACAAGCCATCAATTTTATCAAACATAGCAATGCTTTCTTCGTAATGGTATTCCTGGAATTCTTCGCTCCAGCGGGTTAATTGATCTCCATGAAAACCCTGTAAGGCTCCGCTGCCAAATTCGCTTACTATTATGGGTTTTTCAAATCCGGATTTAAATGTTTTTTTTCGGGCTTCATCCGGTAAACCTCCATACCAACCCAAATATTCATTCAAACTGATAATATCCAATTTCTCTATCAAGGGGTCGTTGTAGGTATAAACACTGTCAGGATGACCATCTGCTTCCTGGTCTTTTTTGATGGCCGCAGAGATTAGTCTGCTGCTGTCTATTTTTCTGATGTAATCAGCAAGTTCGGATAAAAATTTAGTGCGTTCTGCCGTTGGTCCGGTTTCGTTGGCTATTGACCAAATGATAGAACTCGCGCGATTGTAATCTCGATTAATAAGCTCAGTATACTGTTGTTTTGCTTTATTGAGCACTTCAGGGTTCTTCCACTGGATACCCCAATACAAAGGCAGCTCTTCCCAAAGCAAGATGCCTTTTTCATCAGCCAGACGAACGATGTTTTCCTGATGCGGATAATGCGCCAGACGGATAAAATTACAACCTAGTTCTTTTGCCCAACCCAACATCATTTCTGCATCTGCTGTGGAATTGGCCCTATCCTGTCTAAAAGGATTCTCGTCATGCAGGCATATTCCTTTAAGAAAAACTGGTTTTCCATTTAACAATATCTGTTTACCTTTTGTTTCAATGGTTCTGAATCCGATTTGATCAGCAAGTTCATCACTACCGGCTTTGAGAATTACTTTATAGAGTTTAGGGTTTTCGGGCGACCACAACTCCAAATTTTTAATGTTAAATTTAAAAGCAGTGGTTCCATTTGAATTCAATTTTATTGAATGTTTAATTTGTAGTTCGGGAATTTCTACGGTGGCAGTTTGAGGAATTTCTTTGCCTACGCATTCCAATTTTCCGTTGATTTGTTTTGTTCGATTATTGAGTGTCGACTTGTCAAGGGAGAGAAAGTAATTGCCTATAAAGGTATTGGGAACTTCAATTATTGAGACATCCCGAATGATACCACCGTGGTTGAACCAATCGGTAACTTCGGCAGGGATGTATTCCGGCTTGCGGGTATTGTTTACTCCCACGATCAAATAATTATTATCTTTTCTCAGTTGATCTGTTATTTCAAAAGTAAATGGAGTAAAACCACCTTCGTGTTTACCCAATATTTTTCCGTTGAAGGTTACGGTAGTTATATAATTTGCTGCGCCAATCTGAATAAAGTAGCGTTTATCTGCATCCAAGTTAGTTTTATCAAATGTTTTGCGGTACCAAACAGTTCCTTCAAAATAGGTTAGTTCCGGTTTCTGAGTATTCCAACTACCGGGCACCCATAAGGTTTCCGATTTGTCGAAACTATATTCTACACGGTCTGTCTTATCCATTGGTAGGACATTTTTATAAATGGCAGCGCCACCAAAGCCTGAGGTTTTGTATGGATCAAGGACATATTCCCATTTTCCGTTCAAAAGAGTATGGGTTCTGTTTTGAAAATTTGAAAGTACAATTTCCTGGCAATAGGTCTTAGCAGAAAAATTAATTAGCAGAATTAAATAGAAAATAGTGATCTTAAAAAGGTAGGAGTGGTCTTCTTTGAGATTAGGTTTGCTTAGCATATCGTTTTTTATTAATTTTTCGAAGATAAAAAATAAAGTTAGGATCTAAAACATAAATAGAGTAGTGGTGGCATAAAAAAAAGTCCTCAATTGCTGAGGACTTTTTGTTTTTCGAAAAACGGTCTTTGATTTAAGGTATCACTCTAAAAGTACTTCTTCTGTTTAGTTGGTGTTCTGCTTCGCTACATTTTACACCATCTTTACATTCGTTTACCAATTGAGTTTCACCATAACCCACCGCTGTTAATCTTGCTATGTCGATACCCTTAGAAACAAGATAGTTTAAAGTAGCATCAGCTCTTTGTTGAGATAAACGTTGGTTGTATTTCTTAGATTCTCTGCTGTCAGTGTGAGATCCAATTTCCACTTTTATTTCAGGATATTGGTTCATTACTGCTACAACTTTGTCTAATTCCGGTTTAGCATCCTTGCGGATAAAGTATTTGTCTAAATCAAAATAAATCAAATTGTAATTCAAAAGATTTGCAAAATCAATTACCACAGGTTCTTTTTTGATTTCAATGTTTTCATTCAAATCTTTTTTGTAAACCACAATTTGTCTTTCGGTAGGGATGTATTTCTCCTGTTGTACTTTGATGATGTACTTAGAATCTCTCTTAATGTTAGCCATTACAAAATTACCCTTGCTATCCGTTTTTATAGTTCCAACAGTTTTACCATTGGAATCCAAAATTACAACGGTAGCATTAGGTATAACTTCTTTGGTTTCTTCATCTGTGATAGTTCCTGAAAGCGTCAATGGGTTTAGAGATAAGTCGAATGAATAAAGATCATCATCACCATTTGCTCCAGGACGATTACTGGTATAGTATCCCTGGCTCATTTCGGTATTGGTTACCAAAGCAAAATCGTCATAGGCACTATTGATGGATGCACCTAAATTGATCGCTATTGCAGTCGGATCGTTCAAATCGATATAATACAAATCCAAACCGCCTAGGCCATGATGTCCGTCTGAAGCAAATACCAGTGTGTTGTCTTCGGTAACAAAAGGGAAGGTCTCTCTACCTTCGGAATTGATTTTATCATTCAGGTGTTCGATTTTACCAAAAGAACCATCCGAATTAATGGCAGCTCTGTAAATATCTGAATTACCATTTCCGCTTTTTAAGTCGGCAGAGAAATATAAGAATTTACCATCAGGACTTAAAGCCGGGTGAGCAACTCTTACTGAATCATCTTCAACCAGAGGAATAGGTCCCTGATTTCTCCACTTACCGTTTATGTAAGCAGATTTGTAGATTTTGAATAGTCCATTAACCAGTTTAGCTTTTGATTTTTTAGCCAATTGATTTTGGCTGTAGTACATTGTTTTTCCGTCCTTAGTAAAAACCGGTGTGGCTTCATGGTAAATCGAAAAACTACCTTTTGAAAACAATTTTGGTTTAGAATAAGCTCCAGGACTATTTTTTACTGCATAATATAAACTGGTATAAGACTGTTGTGTTCTGGCATATTTTTTATTGTCCAAAACAAAGTCACGAGCACTGGCAAAAACGATAGTGTCTCCTTTGATAGCGGCACTATAATCAGAATCTTTTGAGTTTATAGGAAGCACATTTACATTCGAAAGTGTTAACATCGAATTAGATCCAAATCCATTTTTGTTCAAGTAGGTTCTGATTTCTTTTGGTCTTTTTGTTTCAAAAATTTGCATCTGCTTTTCTGAATCTTTTTCCAAACCTGCTGATTTTAGCGATAGGGCAAATCTATAGTGGTGCTCAGCATCCATATCGGGAGTGAGAGCGTACAGTTCAGTATACCATTTGGTTGCTTCTGCGTAGTTTGCATTAAGGTAATTGGCATCAGCTAATTTTTCATAAACCACAACCGAGCCGTTTCCTTTTTTAACGAGATTTTCTAAAATACTAATTGACTCAATATATTTCTCTTCGTTAAAAGTCTTTTCAGCTTTCTTTAATTCATTTTCTTGAGCGAAAATCAATATTGGAAATAAAAGTATAGGTAGTAAACTTTTTTTCATATTCATGTTTTTAAAAGAATCTAGGTGTTTCTAATTTTGGATGTTTTCCGAATAAATCAAACGTTAGGAATAACTCATGAGATCCCGAATTGTAATTTGATAGTCTCGTGGTTTCAGCATCATAGCCATAGCCTACGAAAAGATTATCTGTCAATTGGAATCCTGCCATGGCACTCACTGCAGCGCTCCAGCGGTATGCCGCTCCAACTACAAATCTTTCATTAAACATAAAGTTTGTCGAAAGGTCTACCTGTAAAGGTGCGCCCTGAACCATTTTTGTGATAAAAGCAGGTTTGAATTTTACATTATAGCTCAAATCGAACACCTTTCCTCCGGTTAAATACAAATGGTATTTTTGATTCACCGAAGTATTGTTTACATCTTCATATTTCTCCGTATTGAAAAGCATTGGTACCGAAGCTCCTAAATAAGCGGTTCCGGTATAGTAATAGAAACCAACACCAAGGTTAGGGGAAAAGTGGTTTGAAATGTTATTTTGAAGGACCTGCTCTCCCGGATTGTATTGGTTCAATCTGGCAAAATCAACATTTAACAAATTTCCACTGGCCTTAATACCGAAAGCTAATCTTGATTCATCTCCTAAGAATAGATGATAAGCCAAATCAACTGCGATTTGTGTTTCATCACTTACCCCGATTTTATCACTTAATACAGAAAGCCCGTAACCTACTTTGCTCGCTTCGATAGGTTTGTTCATGGAAAAGTTAGCCGTTTTTGGCGCTCCGTCTAATCCTACCCATTGGGTACGATACAATCCAAAAAGACTGGTATTGCCCTTAGACCCTGCATAAGCAGGGTTTATGGCAGTTGGATTATACATGTATTGTGTATACTGAGGTTCTTGTTGGGCATAAGTACTGGCACCAACTAAAAACAAAATATATATTATAAATAATCTTTTCATGTTATTCATTTATTGTTATTTAAAGATTGTAATTAAATAGCGATTTATTTATTTAGGTATAAATAACCTGAACGTTGTTTAGTAACTCCCTTGTCATTTTTGTATTCTACCACATAGAAATATACTCCGCTAGGTAATTCATCATTTTTATTTATAGTTGTTCTACCCTCAGATACACCTCTAAAGAACTTACCTTCTTGACCATATGAATCCACTTCGTATACAACAACTCCCCATCTGTTGAAGATGGTTACTTTGTTATCTGGGAAGGACTGAATGTTTCTGATAATGAACACATCATTCTCACCATTTCCATCAGGTGTTACCGCATTAAAGATTTCTAAGTCGTCTTCAGATGGCTTGAAGTTATTCACTTCTAAATAGTCGTAAACCTGGGTATCATTAGAGTCATTTGGAGTTTTAGGGTTTTTACCTATTTCTTCTCTGTTAGTCAGTCCGTCGTTGTCACAATCACCATCCAGGAATTCTTCGGAAAGTGGTTTTGTGATATGAGCAGGTATAGATTCACATGGATTTAATGGATTTGTACCGTCTGTTTTCTCATCACCATCTGTAACACCGTCACCGTCAGTATCAGGATTTAATGGATCGGTTCCATCTTGTTTTTCCTGACCATTTTTCACACCGTCATCGTCACAGTCCAGATTATTCCAAGCTGCTGTAGGAGTCACACTTTGACTTGCCAATACAAGATCACATGGATCAAGTGGATTAGTGCCATCCTGTTTCTCATCACCGTCTGTAACACCGTCACCGTCAGTATCAGGGTTTAATGGATCTGTACCATCTTCTAATTCTTCACCATTTTTAACGTCGTCATTATCACAGTCTAAATTATTCCAATCAGAAGTTGGAGAAACTGTTTGACTTGCTAAAATGAAATCACATGGATCAGTTGGATCAGTGTTATCTGCTAATTCTTTTTCGTTGGTCACACCGTCACCATCACAGTCAGCAGCAAGCCATTCAGCAGATGGATTAGATTGTT
>CAZTLN010000010.1:0-108708 GCA_964614445.1 uncultured Flavobacterium sp.
TCTTTGTTATTGGACATTTTGATATTAGGAATATTGTTCTTTGTAATGGATTACATTGTGCCAAATATAAAATAAATGCTTGATTATTTTTCACTTTGTTTAAAAAAATATAAAATTTAACTATTGTTGTCACCCTAAAACAAAGATTTTTGTACTTAGATATTATATAGGTAAAGTAGATGGAATCAAAGACATTTTTTATTAATGTCCTAAAGGAGATTAAAATAAATGGAAGCATAGATGCTTCTGTGATGGAGGAACTATCTCCCGAAGAACGTCAATTAATAAAAGAACTACAGGGTAACAATTTGCTTGAAGAGGCGTTGTTTTACGCTAATTCGATTGATGTGGAACAGAATTGGGGATTGTTTCAGCAGCGAATTGCTTCAAAAGAAAAAGTGGTCAGTTCAAAATGGAAACAGTTTTTGCAATATGCGGCTGTAATTGCGCTTTTGTTAGGGGGTTATTTTGCCTATCAATTCAATACTTCCGAGACAGCAAATGTAGTTATTCCTTCTGATGCCATACAATTGGTGATGGAAAATGGCGATATTCAAATTTTAAATTCTAAAGGCGAGAAAAAAATAGTTAAAAAGGACGGGGAAATAATCGCATCGCAGAAAGACAATCAGATTAATTATAATTCGGTAAAATCTGCCGATAAATTGGTTTACAATGAGATAAAAATTCCATACGGAAAAACTTTTGTGGTAACACTTTCAGATGGAACGGTTGTGAATATGAATTCGGGTTCTTCTTTGAGATATCCCGTTCGTTTTATTAAGGGTTATAATAGGGAGGTCGTGCTAAGTGGAGAGGCTTTTTTTGATGTTACCAAAGATAAATTGCATCCTTTCATAGTAAAATCAGATGCTGTGAATATAAAGGTTTTGGGTACTAAGTTTAATGTTAGTTCTTACGAAGAAGACCAGGATGTAAATACCGTATTAGTTGAGGGATCCGTTAGTTTGTCTAATACCGTTATACCAACTAAAAAAACAATTTTGATTCCCGGTGAAAAGGGAAGTTGGAATAAAGTTGAGGAAGGAATGAGTGTTGAAAAAGTGGATACTCAATTTTATACCCAATGGATGAAAGGGGATCTAGTTTTCAGAAAAACTTCTTTTAGAGATATAATAGTAAAACTGGAGCGTGCTTATGATGTGAAAATTGAAAGTAAAAGAAATGATCTTTTGAACAAAAAATTCAATGCAAGCTTTAATAAAAATATTGAGAGTATAGAGGAAGTTTTGCAGGCGATAAGTAAAATTCAAAATTTTAGATTTAAACGAGAAGGAAAAAATATAAAAATAACCTAACTATTTACTAACTGACCTAAAAATAAAATTTATGAGGTAAAGCTGAGAATTTTCAAGGAAGAAATACTTTAATAAATGGAAAAAGTGCAAAATCTTTCCAATTTGCTGAATATTTCAAACGAAGTGTCGAATTTAAAATATTTAAAACCAACTTAAATTATGAAAAAAATAATTAGCGGGATATTGCCAAGTGTCTGTATGCCCACAATTAGTTTAAAACTGAAATTAACCACTGTGTTTTTGGTATTGTCATTGATGAAAATTCAAGCTAATACCTATTCTCAGAATACTAAACTTTCTTTGGATGTAAAAGATGTAACAGTTGAGAAAGTTTTTAATAAAATTGAGTCTATATCGGAGTACAGATTTCTATTCGAAAGTAATCAGATTGATTTGGGTCGAAAAGTTACCGTGAAAGTCGAGAAAAGTAAAATATTCGATGTACTGGAGCTGATCTTCAAGGGAACCAATATCGCTTATAATGTCAATGATCGTCAAATTTTATTGTTCCAGAGAAAAGATATTTCCGAGGCTGATGGTACTGTAGCTGTTGCAGCAAAAGTTGTGGAACAAGGATTGCAGATTACAGGTGTTGTAAAAGATGACCACGATATGCCTTTGCCGGGAGTAAATGTTTTGGAAAAAGGAACCCAAAACGTTGTTACCACTGATTTAGACGGTAAATATGTTATTAAGGTTGCAAATTCAAAGAGTGTTTTGGTTTTTTCATTTATTGGATTTGACAACTTAACCCAAGTGGTTGGACAAAACCGCACTTTGAATGTGGTTTTGAAAGAATCAATTTCAACCTTGGATGAAATTGTTGTGATTGGATATGGAACTGCTAAAAAATCTGATTTAACAGGTTCGGTGGTTTCTATTTCTGGTGATGATTTGAAAAAGCAGCCTATTTCTAATGTTTCTGAAGCATTAACGGGTCGTATGGCCGGGGTGCAGGTGTCATCCTCTGAAGGATCGCCTGATGCTGAAATTAAAATTAGAGTGCGCGGTGGAGGGTCGTTAACTCAGGACGCTTCTCCTTTGATTATTGTTGATGGATTTCCTGTAAATAGTTTAAATGATATTTCATCATCAGATATAGAAAATATTACTGTTTTGAAAGATGCATCCTCAACTGCTATATATGGTTCCAGAGGAGCAAACGGTGTTGTGATTGTTACCACTAAAAGTGGAAAGGACGGTAAAATTTCTGTGAATTATAACATGTTCTACGGAGCAAAGAAAATAGCGAGAACTATAGATGTTCAAAATCCTGGTGATTTTGCAAGATGGCAATATGAATATGCGTTGCTTTCAGATAAACTTGATAACTATGAGCAGTACTTAGGGCCATATCAGGATATCGATCTGTATAGCGGTCTTAGAGGGAATAATTGGCAAAAACAAATTTATGGCCGATTAGGAGAAGTACAAAGCCGTGATTTGGGAATTAGAGGAGGTACTGATAAACTTAACTTTAATTTCAACTATGCCACTTATGATGAAAAAACGATAATGGTAGGTTCTAATTTTAAAAGAAATAACCTTTCCTTTTCTGTGAAAAACAAGGCCAGCAAAAATGTAGACCTTAATTTTACGTTGAGATATTCTGATACTGAAATAAATGGAGGTGGAGCTAATGAACAAAATGAAATTTCGTCTGCAGATTCACGTCTTAAGCACAGTGTGGGTTATTCCCCTGTACCTCTTCCTGGGTTAACTACTGACGATACAGATGAAGCCGTATCCAGTTATTTGGTGAATCCATTTGTTGCAGTAGACGACAATCAGCGTAGACAGTTCAGAAAAAATTTCAATATGCTTGCAGGTGCTGCCTGGCAGGTTGTTGATGATTTGAAAATCAAGACAGATGTAGGTTTAGATAACTACAATAATTTAGATTATCGTTTTTATGGTCGCTCAACATATTATGCAAGTAATAGACCAGCCGCTGAGAACCAAGGTATGCCTTCGTTAGTTTTCAGTGATGAAAAAAGAGTGAGATTTAGAAATGCTAATACAATTAACTATGATTTCAAAAAGTTATTAGGAGATAATCAAAGTTTAAAAGTTTTGGTTGGAGAAGAAATGATTGTGTCTCGCAATAATGAGGTTAGTTCCGAAATTCAGGGTTTCCCGAAGTTTTTTGATTTCGATACTTCATTAAACCTGACCACTCAGGGAATTCCTCTTACTGTGGATAACTATTACAGTCCTGATGATAAATTACTTTCGTTTTTTGGGCGTGTAAATTATGATATCAAAAATAAATATTTATTAACTGCAACCTATAGAGCAGACGGATCCAGTAAGTTTTTAGGAGATAATCGCTGGGGCTATTTTCCTTCTGCTGCAGCTGCCTGGAAAATTTCCGAGGAAGATTTCCTTAAAGACGTGTCGTGGATACATTCTTTGAAACTTAGATTAAGTTACGGACAAGCCGGAAATAATAATATACCTTCGGGACAACAGGTTCAAAATTTTGCGTCAAAAACCACTACTTACATAAATAATGTAACCAATTATTGGGCAGCTTCTAATACGTTGGCAAACCCTGATTTAAAATGGGAAACCACTGTTACTCAAAATCTTGGATTGGATTTTGATTTGTTCAGAGGAAGATTAAGCGGTAGTCTTGAAACATACAAGAATACAACAAAGGATCTTTTGATTAATTTCCCTGTTCCGGGAACTGGGTATAGTACCCAATACAGAAATATGGGAGAAACTGAAAACAAGGGTATTGAAGCATCTCTTAATGTAATTGCTGTTGATACAAAAGATTACGGATTGAGTTTCGGACTTAATATTTCTGCAAATAAAAACACCATTAATTCACTTGGTATAATGGAGAATTTCGGTCAGGCTACAGGATGGGCATCCTCACAAATTGGAGATGACTATCGCGTAAATGTCGGACAGCCTATGGGTATAATGTTTGGATATATGAATGATGGACGTTATGAAGTGTCTGATTTTGATTATGATGGTGTGACCGGAACCTATACATTAAAAGGTGGAGTTGCTAACAGTACACCTGTTGTGGGGACACTTCGTCCAGGTTCTATGAAATTGAAAGATATCAACGGTGATGGTGTTGTAGATAATAATGATAATACTATTATTGGTAATGCCAATGCAAAACATACAGGTGGATTTATCATTAATGCCAATGCCCATGGTTTTGATTTATCTGCTGCTTTTAACTGGAGTGTTGGTAATGATGTTTACAATGCAAATAAAGTAGAGTTTACAACATCTAATCCTAATGGACAATTCAGGAATTTAAGTACAATTATGGGTGATGGAAATCGCTGGACTAATTTAGATGTGGCCACGGGTGAATTAGTGACAGATCCTGTTGAATTAGAAGCGCTTAATGCCAATACTTCCATGTGGTCTCCATACATGTCACGTTTTGTATTTAGTGATTGGGCAGTTGAAGATGGATCCTTCTTGAGGTTAAATACCCTTACATTGGGTTATACTACGCCGGATAAAATTGTTTCTAAATTGGGTATTTCCAAATTAAGATTCTATGCTACGGCGAATAATGTTTTTATCATTACCAACTATTCTGGACTTGATCCTGAGGTTTCAACGAGAAGAAAGACACCTCTTACACCGGGAGTGGATTACTCGCCTTTCCCTCGCAGCAGACAAGTGGTTTTTGGTTTAAACCTTAATTTTTAATTATTTAAATTGTAGAAGATGAAAAATATAATCATAATTACAGGAATTATTATTGCGGGACTTTTTAGTTCGTGTCAGGAGCTTTCAGATGATTTCTTAGACGCACCGGCAAAATCGACTCTAGATGAATCTGTTATTTTTTCTACGCCCGGACTTGCCAGAGGAGCTATAGATGGTATTTTAGAACCTATGGGGCAAACCAACTCATACAGAGGTAGATTTATCCCTTTTTATGGATTTAATACAGATGTGGAGTTTAACTATGCTTCAAAGAAAGTTGGTGATGCGCAGGGAGAATTGATGGTTTATGATGCTAAACCAAATAACAGCCAAATGAATACTACAAATAATGCGTGGGCAATGATGTATTCCGGTATTGAGCGTGCAAATATTTGTATAAGAGGATTAAGAACTTTTGGGGATACTACACCAGGTACAGAGTTAGGTCAATTATTAGGAGAGGCTTTGACTTTAAGAGCAATCTATTATGCTGATTTATTGAAGACATGGGGTGACGTGCCTGCTCGTTTTGAACCAATCACTTCTGAGACCTTATACATAGGAAAATCTGATAGAGATGTTATTTATAAGCAAATTCTTGCTGATTTGGGTGAGGCGGCGACTTTGGTGCCTTGGCCAAATGAAACTGCTGTTACATCTACTGTTGAAAAAATTAATAAAGCTTTTGTGAAATCTTTAAGAGCGCGTTTGGCTTTGGTTGCAGGGGGATATCAGCAATATCCTGATGGGGTTAGAAGGTCTACCGATCCTGAACTGTCTGCTGATAAAATGTATACACTTGCCCACAATGAAGCAACCGATGTAATTGATAGCGGAAAAGCTTCTTTGAATCCATCTTTTGAAGGGTTCTGGAAAAATTACAATCAGGAGAATACAGCTGCAGGAGGTGAATCACTATGGGAAATTCCTTTTGCTGATGGTAGAGGAAGGGTATTGTTCTCATTTGCAGTGAGACACCAAAGTGTGGATCAGTATACTGGTCAGGGACGTGGTGGAATTGCTGGACCACTTCCAACTGTTTTTTATGACTATGATGAAGCCGACAGCAGAAGGGATGTTACTTGTGTTCCTTATCAATATGGAAAAGCAGTTAATGGCGTTTCAAAGCAGGAATTGGTAGGTTCTGATACCTGGTATTTTGGAAAGTATAGATATGAATGGATGAACAGATACGTAACTTCAACTAATGATGATGGGGTGAATAAAATATACATGCGTTATGCTGAAGTTCTTCTTATCGCTGCTGAAACTGCTAATGAATTGCAGGGTCCATCTGCAGCTGCACCTTATTTAAAGCAGCTTCGCAGGCGTGCTTTTGCTCAAGCAGATCATGCATTAAAAGTGGATGCATATGTCAATGCTTTAACAACCAAAGAAGCAATGTTTAACGCCATTGTTGCGGAACATAAATTTGAATTTACAGGTGAAATGGAACGTAAGCAGGCACTTATTCGCTGGAACTTGTTGAAAGCAAATCTTGATGAGGCAAAAGTAAAAATGTTCAATTTTAAAAACCGTACTGGTGAATATGCCGATGTTCCTGCAACATTATATTACAAATATGCTTCTGATGATGAGACATTACAAATTTATGGTTTAAATAGAGGAGAATCTGCTGATCCCGGATCTGATTATTCTTCTAAAAGCTGGACCTCTTTGGATGATGTTACTATTAACTCCATCTATAAAGAAGGTGTTGATCCTGATACGAGACAATTCTGGCCTATTTGGCAGGTTTTTATTGATGGAAGTAACGGGAAACTTATTAACGACTATAATTATTAAGTAATAAAAAATTAAATTTAATTTCTTATGACTATGAAAGCAAAATATATGATAGAAAAGGTGGTAGCCATTGTATTTTTAATATTTCTGGTGAGTGCATGTGAAGGTTACAATGTTGACCTAATTGATGAATTATTGGTAGATCGAGCGTTTTCACCAACTGGTCTAACAGCTAAAGTTCGTAATTTAAAAGATCCTAGGTTGTCCAATATTAGTGTGGAGTTAGATTGGGCTGCCCGACAAGATGTGGATTATTATGTGATTGAATTTAGTGCTGATGATCCTGATTTTAATACCATTTTTAAAACGGTGGAAGTTACCGCTGCAGAATTACCTGTAACAGTAGTTCTAGAAGGTGAAACAGTTTATTCGATAAGAGTGAAAGGAGTAAGTTCTCAAGGATTGGAAGATTCTAAGTGGAATTATATCAGTGCTGCCACCTTATCTGAGCAAATAATGCTTGCTTCAGAACTTGGTGACATAAAGGCAACAGAAGCAATTTTAAGATGGGTAGCAGGTTCCAATGTAACGAAAATTGTTTTACAACCAGGAACAATTACCCATGACATAACTCCCGAAGAAAAAATTAGTGGTACTGCAGTTGTCACAGGATTGACTGGAGAAACTACTTATTTTGCTACTTTATACAATAATTTAAAAGTGCGTGGTTCAGCAGAGTTTACTACAGGAGTTGATATCGGTAATAATACATTAATATCTCCAGCAGATAATTTAATGGACGCTATTGCTGCCGCTAATCCGGGTGATATAATATTATTGGATGAGGGAGATTATACATCGCAGTCAGGAACAATTGTATTGAATAAATCAATTACCTTACAGGGTTTAAAAACCGACTTCAAACCGTTGTTAAATGTAAATTTTGAAATAGTTGACGGTGCTGCAAATGTTAATTTAATTGATTTAAATCTAGGTGGCGGAGGTACAATGCTGGATGTCATCAGATATACAGGGGCTGGGGCATATAATTCATTACAGGTAAAAGGATGCACAATTCATGATTTTGATCGTTCATTTATTGCAGGTAATGTAACTGATGCCATTGTTCAGAAGGTAACTGTTGAAAATTGTTTGGTTACTAACGTTGTTACTAATGGTGGTGATTTTATCGATTTCAGAAATTCTGATTGTTTGAATTTAGATGTTGTGAAAAGCACTTTTAGTAATTGTGCTCCAGCTCGTGAATTCATAAGATTGGATAATGCAGGAACATCAAATGGTAATGCCACAACAAATGTCCTTGTAGAAAAGAACACTATTAATGCCTGTTCAATTGGTCGTAAATTTTTATATATCAGATTTAATGCAAATGTAATTACAGTTAGCAATAATATTTTTGCGGATATGCCTGCTACTGTTTATACTAATAAGGCGGAAACCAGTCAGCCAACTTTTTCGGGCAATAATTACTACAATTCATCTGGCTTAACTACTTCTAATGGTTATGTATATGACAACACAACTACCTTTACCGAATTAGATCCTGGATTCGCAAATGCCGCAAATCTTGATTTTACTATCAGTAATCAAACTCTAAAGGATAATGCTGTAGGTGATCCTCGTTGGATAAAGTAATTAGACTTAGTTTAAATTAGTTGAAATAAAGAGGTATGCTTTTTGCATGCCTCTTTATTTATCAGATTCAATTTTTTTTATAATGAAATACCTTAATTTTTTAGGAATACTTTTAGTTTTCTTTTTTTCCTGCTCCAAAGAGGAGCTTATTACCGAAGAACCGGTTGTGACAGGAGATACTAAAGTTTATGTTTCATCTGTCGCTCTGTCGGGTTCAGATATTACCACTGGGACAACTGTTCAAATTACAGCAACGGTTTCACCTTCAAATGCCGATAATAAAGCCGTGACATGGAAGTCCAGTGATATTTCAATTGCTGAAGTTTCATCTACTGGTTTAGTGACGGCAAAAAAAAATGGAACCGTATTAATTACGGCTGCTGCATCTGATAGAGGAACAGTTTCAGGAACCAAGGTAATCGTAGTTTCCAGCTTTACTTCAGGACCTGATTATGAATATGTGGTTTCTACTTCAGCGGAACTTTTATCTGCCCTGACTAAGGTAAAGGCAGGGGAAACTTTGTTTTTAAATGGCGGAAACTATGTTTTAAATAGTAGAATAACACTTTCTGCTTCTGGAACTGCTGCCAATGCAATCAAAATATTGGGGGCAACCGAAGGGACAAGAGCCAGATTGAATTTTTCTAGCATGGTTGAAAATTCTGCAAATCAAGGTATAGTGCTTACCGGAAGTTATTGGAATATTAAAGGGATTGATATTTATAAAGCAGGAGATAATGGGATGCAGATCAAGGGAAGTAATAATACAATTGAGTTTTGTACTTTTTCTGAGTGTTCTGATAGCGGTTTGCAAATTGATAATGGGGCTGCCAATAACACTATAATCAATTGTGATTCCTATTTCAATGCCGATTCTACATTGGAAAATGCAGATGGTTTTGCTTGTAAATTGAATGCAGGTACTGGTAATAAATTTATAGGGTGTAGGGCATGGCAGAATTTGGATGATGGTTGGGACGGTTATCTGAGAGGAGCCGACAATATTTCAACCACATACATTAATTGCTGGGCTATAAAAAATGGTTACCTTAAAAATGGGACAAAAGGAGTGGGTGATGGAAATGGTTTTAAAACGGGTGGTAGTGATCTTAAAGATTTAAAACACAACGCTACTTATAATAATTGTATTGCAGCGGGAAATGTTGCGGATGGATTTGATCATAACAGTAACAGAGGAAATGTAGTTATTTATAATTGTTCAGCCTATAATAATGGGAATAATTATAATTTCAGCTCAACTAATCCTTTAGCAAAACTGACCATTAAAAATTCATGTGCCATTGGAGCTTATGGCAGCATTAAGGCTGACGTTGTAGATCAAACTAATAACGGATGGCAAAACGGACTGCTTACAGATTCTTCAGATTTTATAAGTACCGATATTACTCAATTGATTCAGCCTAGGAAAGCTGATGGAAGTTTGCCAGATGTAACCTTTATGAACCTAAAAGCAGGAAGCGATTTAATTGATAAAGGAGTGGATGTTGGACTGCCTTTTAACGGCAGTTTGCCGGATTTAGGCGCATTTGAATTCAAGTAGAATTGCGATAAAAAAATTATAAGAAAGTTTAACTGATTTCTGCAATGATGACTCCCGATGGATCAGTTTTTTTACAGAAATTTATAAATTCATTGAAAAATTCAGAATATTATGAAAAATAAAGTTGTATTACTGTTTATAGCCTTTTTTTCTTTGGCTTCATGTTCAAATAGCGATGCAGACAGAGAAGTGCTGATCGACAGAATGGTTATTAACGGATCTAATGCACTTTCAAGCTCCCCAACCCAATTAACTGTTACTATTTCTCCCTCTGATGCTACCAATAAGGAGGTTACCTGGAGTACTTCTGATCCTAGTATTGCTGTGGTTTCAGAAACGGGAGTTGTTACCGGAATCAAAAATGGGACAGTCAAGATAACCGCAACTTCTAATGATGGATCCGGAATAAAAGTTGTAAAGTTGTATACTGTTTCAGGAATTACAGAACCTATTGTTCTCATTGAAAGTCTTAATTTGCAGCCAGCAAATATTACTAACGGACAGGCTTTGCAATTAACTACACAAATTAGTCCCTCAAACGCCACCATAAAAACTCTTAACTGGACGGTTTCCAATCAGGCGATAGCTACTGTTAATGCTGATGGATTGCTGACTCCTAAAATGAACGGGACTGTTACCGTAACTGCAACCGCAGCTGATGGTAGTGGTAAAAGTGCGCAAATTCAAGTCAATATCTCAGGTGTTAACATCGTATATGCCAAAACTGTTAGAGCAGAAAGTATCTTGGTGTGGCAACGAAATAATGGAGGTTGGAGTAAAGCCGTGCCAGATTTGAATTCTTACAATGTGGCGCAGACAGCCGCTCAGATTGCAACAGCACAGGCTCAAAAAGATTATACCGATACGACTATTGACAACGGACACATAACTACCGAACTCAGATGGTTGTTAGCAGATTATAAAACAACCAACAATCCTAATTATTTGGCTGCCGCTGAAAAGGCTATCGATTACCTTTTTCAGGCTCAATATGCCAATGGTGGGTGGCCTCAATATTATCCCGATAAAAGTGGGTACAGACACCAAATTACCTATAACGATAATGCAATGGTAAATGTTATGTATCTCATGTGGGATATCAGTAAGGGTAAAAATAATTTAGATTTAGTGAACCAAAATTACGTAGCCAAAGCGATTACCGCTTTTAATAAAGGCATCGATATCATTCTCCAAACTCAGATTACATACAACGGTAAAAAGACAGTTTGGTGTGCACAACACGATGAGGTAACTCTGGCACCGGCCCTGGCAAGATCTTACGAATTGCCATCATTTAGTGGCTCTGAGTCTGTAGGTATAGTACGTGTTTTGATGTTGGTTGAATCCCCTTCGGCAGCTATTAAACAGGCAATTAAAGATGCCATGGATTGGTTTGTAGGTGCTAAAATATTTGATATTACTACTCAGAAAATAACCGATTTAACTCAGCCATCAGGACAGGATGTGATAGTGGTCTCTTCTCCAGGTAACGTGATTTGGGCCAGATTTTATGATTTGGTGAATAATAAGCCAATGTTTTGTGGTCGTGATGGTATTGCAAAAACTACTTTGGCAGAGATAGAAAATGAAAGAAGAGTGGGTTATGCTTGGTACGGCAACTGGCCAGGAACCTTAATAAGTGTGGATTATCCTAATTGGAAAACAAAACACGGTTTGTAAATTATTACTTCAATAACGTATATTTTTAACTTCTTAACTAATCAATAAAACCAATCATTGGCAAACAAAAAAACCATACAGATAGTAGAATAATCTGAGAAGATTATAGGGTGAGCAAATCTTTTTCGAAAGTTTTATCAGTTTAATTTTTCTTCTATATTCTTGGTTTTTTTGTGTGCCAAGTAATAAATTATGATGAAATTTTATAAATTTTTTAAAGCGGGAGTTTTGTTGCTACTATGGGGATTGAATTGTCAATCTTTTGCCCAAACAGTCAATACCAATACTACGGTATTGTGGCCATTGAATCAAGGGACAGCAGACCAGGGTCCATCTTATTCCACCGGAACAGAAGGTTATTTTAAGCCAGCCTATGTTACCTTAGGAAGTAACTATGTTTACAATGGAATTAAGACATTAGCAAAAACGAACCTAACCTACACAACTATTAAAAACAGCACAACGGCAAATACACCTGCTAGTACTGCTGTCGAAAATTTATTGGCTTATAATGTTGTTCCTGCAACGGGATTGAGTTTTACACCAACCTCAATATCTTTTGATTGTCAGCGTTTTGGGACTGATAGCGGTTTTATTGATTTATATTGGAAATCGAATGACGGAACCACTACTACTTCAACATTAATAAAGTCCAATATTAAACCTGCCCGTGATAATCAAGCAGACCTAGGTGTGGATACTAATTCTTTCAGTATAGATTTGGCAGGTTTATCAATACCCGGTTCTACAAAGGATTGTGCTTTAGAAATTTACATTCACTCCTTGGGATCTACAAAATCTATAGGGATTGCTAATGTTACCATTTACGGAACAGTTAGTGGTACCATTGCATCAGTAACAACATACACTTTAACTGGATTGGTTGTTCCTACAGAAGGTGGAACTGTAAGCAATTTTCCTGTGGGAACAACTCATGATGCCGGAACTTCAGTAACATTAACAGCAAACAAAAACTTTGGCCATACTTTTTCACATTGGGAAGACGGAACAGGTCAAAACGTATCAACGGCTAATCCATATACATTTGCTATATCATCCAATACAGAACTGAAAGCTGTGTTTAACGCGGTCAGTACTTATTCACTTAATTTGACATTTGATGGAGGAAAAGATTATATGGTCGTTGCCACGCCTGCTGGTAATGATGAAGGCGGTATTATGAAATATGAGGAGGGAACCAATGTTGTGCTTAAAGCTTCCAGTAATCCAATCATGAGTTTTTCCAATTGGGGAACCGGCGAGACGAGTCCTGAGTTATCGGTAGTTATGAATCAGGACAAGACGGTCAAAGCGGTATTTAACGTTGTTGATTATGTGGTAGGATGGGATTTTTATAAAACGGGAAATTCCGGTCGTGTGGCCGATTTTGCCTCTAAACCTGACAATTTATCATCAGCTCTGGTCTTGAGAAAAGAGGATGGGGCTACTACCTCCTGGTTGGGTAAATCCGTGCTAGAAGGGGGTAATTATGGAAGAGGATCAACAGTAAACTGGAAACTTATCGATGATAAATACTATTATCAAATTAGTTTTGTTGCCAATGATTTTGTTGATATAAGTGTTCGAGCTGGGATGTTGTATAATTATGTGGCCCATTCCGTTCAAAAAGTGGAGTATTCTCTTGATGGAGTCAATTTTACTCCTCTAGGAACTTATAATTTGAATACTGCCCAGGTTTGGAATGATCAAACTTTTATATTACCTGCTGATGCCAATAACGCCCCTATGGTATATGTTCGTTGGATTCCGGATTATACATCACCTAGAGTTGGTTCTGGAACTACTAATGATGGTACTTCTATCTCGGCGATTTATGTGTTTGGATCTCAGGCTGTGGTTAATGATGGTGTTGCTCCTGTTCTAGCAACAAATGTTCCTGCAAGTGGAGCGACCACTGCATCGACAAGTGGGAATATTGTTCTTACTTTTGATGAGAGGATTAAAGTATCTGCTGGTACAACTGCTACTCTTGGAGGCAAAACACTAATTCCGGAAGTTTTCGGAAAAACAATCAGCTTTCCTTACACGGCATTGGATTATAATACCAATTATACCTTTACGCTAGCTGGAGGGTCGGTTTCCGATTTGTCCGGTAATAAAATAAATACTGCTATTTCTTTTTCCTTTACCACATTAAACAAACCTGTGGTTACCAAAAAAAGGTATGATTTTATTGTGGGTGTAGACGGGAATTTTGCGGCAGCTAGAGCAGCAGCCCAAGCAAATGCAATAAGTGGTGAGCGATTCTTTATTTTCTTTCCTAATGGAGAATATGATTTAGGAAATACAACAGGAGATGCTACACAACAAACTACAATCGGTATTCCAAATGTTTCCTACATTGGACAAAGCGCAGATGGTGTTGTTCTTTTTAACCAACCCTTAGCAACCAATGAAGGTATCGGAACTACACCAACGATTAATTTCTTGTCTTCGTCGACCAATATTTATATGCAGGATATTACTATTTTGAATAAAATGGATTATCGAACAGGAGCTTTCACCGGCCGCGCTGTGGCTCTTCGTGATCAAGGAGACAGAAATATTTATAAAAATGTAAAGTTGTTGAGCAATCAGGATACTTTTTACACAGGACATAACAGATATTATCTTGAAACCAGTGAAATTCACGGTACGGTAGATTATATATTTGGAGGTGGTGATGTTTTTTTCAATGAATGTACTTTGTTTTTAGAAAATAGATCTGGGAATGTATGTACTGCCAATGCTTCAAATTCTGATCGTAATTGGGGATATGTTTTCAGTAATTGTACAATAGACGGATTTTCTGTAACCAATGGTTCTTATAGACTTGGTCGTCCATGGAATGGAGAGCCGAAAGTGGTATATATTAATACGAAAATGAAAGTATTACCGGTAGCAGCCGGTTGGGGTGATCCTATGAATGTTGTTCCTTACCGTTTTGCTGAATACAATAGCTTGAATACAGCAGGAGGAATTGTAGATTTAAGCAATCGACGTACCACTTACACAAAAGATGCCACGACAGTAACTCTCAATCCAATGCTCACGGAAGCTCAAGCGGCTAATTATACTTTAGAAAATGTATTGGGAGGAAATGACGGTTGGCAACCAAAACTTTATACGGATCAGGCGATAAAGCCGAGTAATGTAATTCTTAACGGAACATCACTAACTTGGGATAACAATAATTATGTTTTAGGTTGGGCCATTATCAAGGACGGAATTTTTGTTGATTTTGTAACAACTAACAGTTATACTATTAATGGTGTTGGTTCTTATAAAGTCAGAGCGGCCAATTCAATGGGAGGACTTGGTTCTTCATCAGACGAAATTAATTATACATGTCCTGATGTTTCGGCTTATGTTATTAGTTCGACAGGAAACACTTCACAAGTAGTTGTTGGCAGTACCCTTCAATTAGCACATGAGATTGCTGGTGGAACTTGGTCAAGTAGTATGACATCTATAGCAACTATTGATGCTAATGGTTTAATTACAGGCTTAGCTGAAGGAACCACTGTTATTACTTATACTTTATGCAATAAGTCAGTAACAAAAGAAATTGTGGTTGTAGATTTAGATGATGATAATGACGGAGTGAAGAACAGTTTAGATACTTGTCCTAATACGCCAAGTGGAGAAACTGCTGGTGCATCAGGATGTTCTGCAAGTCAGTTGGATGATGATAATGACGGCGTTAAGAACGATAAAGACATGTGTCCAAATACGACTGCTGGAGCTACAGTGGATGCCAAAGGATGCTTCACACTTTCTCAGGACAATTTTACAATAGAAGCTGTGGGCGAAAGTTGCGTTGGGAAAAAGAACGGTAAAATAATTATAACCGCTAAAAAAGCATTTAATTATTCTGCTACAATCAATGGACTGGTCTATAGTTTTACAAATGGTCAAACCGTTGAGAATTTGGCACCGGGGACTTATGAGTTTTGCATTACTGTTGCCTCTGATTCCTATAGCCAATGTTTTACTGCTGTGATTCAAAATGGGACTAATGCTGTGGGCAAGACTATATTGATTTCGGATAAACTTTCGATAGATATGGAGCAGGGCACAGCTCCTTATACCGTAGTGGTAAACGGAAAAAATGTTTTCGAAACTACAGCTTCTTCTTTTTCTGTGGATGTTAACCCCGGAGATTTTGTTGAAGTACAAACAGCTGTTGCATGTGAAGGGACAATCAATTCAAAAATTGATTATGCTTCGGTAGTAGCTTTCCCTAATCCAACAGCGGGGCTTTTTGAAATAGCTGTTCCTGTGGCTTTGCAAAAGGTAAAAGTAGAGCTGGTAGATGCTATAGCGCAACTACTTTCTGCTGAAACTTACCATGTAAATAATGGAAAGGTACAAATGAATCTGGAGGCCTTGGTAGCAGGAGTTTATTTTGCAAAAGTCTATATGGATGAAGTAGTAATTATAAAAATTATAAAACAATAGTAAAAGTGAAAAAGTTTATAATGACTGTGTTTACTGGTTTACTATTCGTTTCTTGTGGAGGAGGAGAAGAAAGTTCGGATCCCGTAACTGAAAATAAAGCGCCTTCAATTCCAAGTTTAGTCGCGCCGGCAAATAATTTATTGTGTATTGATAATTCGGTTGTTTTTCAATGGAATGCTTCCTCAGATCCGGATTCGGATGTAACGTCAAAAATTAGGAGTAAGGGTTTACCGGTTAACAAATAAAGAAATAGGATTAAAAATGAACTCAAAATTATATAAAGTATTTTCATTGATAGGGTCAATTATTTTATTTAATTGTTCGGTAGCCATTCCAAAAAGCGCAGAAAAAAAGATTGATTTTTATGATATAGTGGTTGCAGCAGATGGAACCGGAGATTATAAGACTGTACAGGAGGCTATAAATTCGGTGCCTGATCAGAAATCTTCTGAGACTAAGATTTATATTAAAAACGGGATATACAAAGAAAAATTAGAGTTATCCAAAGACAAAATTAATATCACCTTAATCGGGGAAAGCAGAGAAGGAGTAATTCTAACAAACGATGATTTTGCATCCAAACTTAACAGCTCCGGACAACAATTTGGAACCTCAGGCTCGGCCAGTTTTGTAGTGGCCGGCTCTGATTTTAAAGCTAAAAATATAACTTTCGAAAATTCGTCAGGAAACGTTGGTCAGGCAGTAGCCGTGCGTATTGACAGCGACCGGGTTATTTTTGACAATTGTAAATTTATCGGGTTTCAGGACACACTTTATCCCAAAGGAGATGGAACCAGACAATATTATAAAAATTGTTATATCGAAGGAGCTACCGACTTTATTTTTGGCGCTGCCACGGCAATTTTTGATCAATGCGAAATCTTTGCAAAAAAAGGAGGTACCTATATAACTGCTGCCAAAACATCTGAGACCAACCCTTTTGGTTTTGTTTTTTTAAATTGTAAATTAACCACCAATTCCGGAAATAGTACCTATTATTTGGGCAGACCTTGGGGCAATTTTGCCCGAACCGTATTTATTAAATGTGAGCTGGGAGCCCATATAAAACCTGAAGGCTGGCACAATTGGAGTAAGCCTGAAGCAGAGGCAACCACCTTTTATGCCGAATACCAGTCTATTGGGGCAGGAGGTAATACCTCCTCACGTATTGGATGGTCACATTTGCTTACTGCTGAGGAATCTAGCGAATACACGATTGCCAACATTTTCAAAGACTGGATTCCTGTTTTATAGGAAGGCAAATAGGTTTATGGTTTAGGGACTATAAAATAATATATTTTGATAATTTTAAAAAGTGCCAATGAAGTTGCAAAGGTTTGCTTTAAGTTGTGTGTTGATGGTCATCAATATTCTAAGCAGTCATTCCCAATCCAAATTAAGACTTTTTTACGATAAACCCGCTTCCAATTGGAACGAGGCATTGCCTTTGGGCAATGGCCGAATGGGTGCTATGGTCTTTGGAAATCCGCAAAAAGAGCAGTTGCAATTGAATGAGGAAACCGTTTGGGCCGGTGAACCCGGAAACAATGTTCCTCAGAACGTATATCCGAATATTCAGGAAATAAGGCGATTGCTTTTTGAGGGAAAAAACAAGGAAGCTCAGGCGTTGGCAAACAAAACCTTTCCCCGACAGGCACCTGAAAATCTCAACTACGGTATGCCCTATCAGACAGTGGGTAGTCTTTGGATGGAATTTCCAGGCCATGAGAACTTTTCTGAGTATTACAGAGATCTCGATATTGAAAAAGCAGTAAGTTCGATAAGTTATAAGGTAAGAGGTATAACCTACAAAAGAGAAATTTTCTCTTCACTTGCTGATAATGTTATCCTGGTCAAACTAAGCGCAAGCAAGAAAAAAAGCATCACTTTTTCCCTATCTGCTTCAAGTCCCCAGCTCATAAGTACTTCAAAAGTCAGCGGGAAAGAATTAATTTTTGAGGGAACTTCCGGAAACGCAGATAACAAGGTAGGTAAGGTGCGATATCTGGGCATAGCTGCCTGCACTCTGAAAGGAGGTAGTATTACGGCTTCAGCGGATAAACTGAATGTCACTGCAGCCGACGAGGTAATTATTCGAATAACAATAGCTACCAATTTTAAGAATTACAAAGACCTTAGCGGAGAGCCTTCTGAAAAGGTGACAGCGGTATTAGAGAAAACGGCTAAGATGTCTTATTCCGAATTGATGAAACAGCATCTGGCAGTTTACCAAAAATATTTTAAAAGAGTTTCGCTCGATTTGGGAGCTTCTCCTCAAACAGAAAAAACTACCGATATACGGATTAAGGAATTCGGTAATTCCTATGACCCTCAGTTAGTAGCCCTATATTTTCAGTTTGGAAGGTACCTGCTCATTTGCAGTTCGCAGCCAGGGACTCAGCCTGCAAATCTGCAGGGGATATGGAACGATAAATTGAGTCCTCCCTGGGACAGTAAGTACACGGTCAACATCAATACCGAAATGAATTATTGGCCTGCCGAGATAAGCAATCTTAGCGAAATGCATCAGCCTTTGTTTGAAATGCTCAAAGATTTGGCTGAAACCGGAAAGGAAAGCGCCTCCCAAATGTATCATGCCCGTGGCTGGAATACTCATCATAATACCGATCTATGGCGAATTACAGGCGTGGTCGATGGCGGTTTTTACGGTCTTTGGCCTATGGGAGGAGCTTGGCTTAGCCAACATCTGTGGCAACACTATCTGTACACCGGCGATACTGATTTTTTAAAAGAATATTATCCGGTACTAAAAGGTGCTGCCCAATTTTACCTGGATGTGCTGCAGGAAGAACCGGAACACAAGTGGCTGGTAGTTGCGCCTTCTATGTCTCCTGAAAACTCATACGAAAGCAGTGTCAGTATTTCTGCCGGTACCACCATGGATAACCAATTGGTAGCTGATGTTTTTAATAATGTGATAACAACATCAGCCATATTGGGAATAGACAGTACATTTGCCGATTCGGTTAGGGTGGCCATAAAAAGATTGCCGCCAATGCAAATTGGGCAATATTCGCAATTGCAGGAATGGCTACATGACTGGGATAAACCCAATGATCACCACCGTCATATATCTCATTTATATGGCTTGTTTCCATCAGGTCAAATCTCACCGTTTCGAACTCCACAGCTTGTCGAGGCTGCCAAGAATACCCTGGTATCCCGAGGAGATGTTTCCACGGGATGGTCTATGGGATGGAAGGTGAATTGGTGGGCCAGATTATTGGATGGTAACCGGGCATATAAATTAATTAAAGATCAGCTGAGCCCGGCTCCCGTAGAGAAAAAAGGGGAGTCCGGCGGTACTTATCCTAATTTGTTGGATGCACATCCTCCTTTTCAAATTGATGGTAACTTTGGCTGTACAGCGGGAATCACCGAAATGTTGCTGCAAAGTTATGACGGTTCTATCTATCTTTTACCGGCACTGCCCGACGATCTGAAAAGTGGTAAAGTTTCTGGCCTAAGAGCCCGGGGCGGATTTGAGATAGCCATGGAATGGGACAAGGGTAGGCTGAAGCAACTAAGCGTGAAATCCAATTTGGGAGGGAATTGCAGATTGCGTCTTGCAGCGAATACTCAACTTGAAGGCAATGTCGATATTAAGGAAGCGCAGGGGATAAATTCCAATCCTTTTTTCCAAATTAATCCTGTTCAGGACCCAATCATTTCTGAAAAGGCCAGTTTAAGCGGATTTAATATTCCGAAGACCGCAGAATTTGATTTTAATACGGCGGCGGGGAATACATATGTTTTCAAAGTAAAAAACTAATGAAGCTTTTGCCAAAAAAATCTTATTTTGGTTGCTGCTGAATTCATAGGCTTATCTGTTTTCGAATTAAAATTTAAATCCCGAGAAATGATGCATTCTTTTTTTAATATATCCAAAATGAAATTTAAAATAGTTTTTTCCTTGATTTTATTGTTTCGGCTGAGTGCGCTCACAGCACAATCGTACATTGGTGTAACCAAAATCCCGGATACCTCTTATACCACATACACTGCTTATAAAAGTACTTTGAAGACACATCCGGATATAAAAATTGTACCGGAATTTCGGAAGGAAGGAGTGCAGGAAAAAAGAAATCAAACTTATTGCAAAATAGGAAAGCGCAGGCTCAAACTGGATATTTTTCAGAATTCAATTCCTTCAAAAAGTCTTCGACCGGCAGTGATAATTATTCACGGAGGCGGATGGCGCTCCGGAAATAGAACGCAACATTACCCAATGGCTCAAAAGTTGGCCGGTTTGGGATATGTTTGTTTTACCCCAGAATACCGCCTTTCCACCGAAGCACTTTTTCCGGCAGCTATTTTTGACATAAAAGCGGCCATTCGCTGGGTTCGAAAAAATGCGGCGAATTTTCGGGTAGACCCAGATAAAATAGCCGTACTTGGTTTTTCTGCCGGAGGAGAAATGGCTGCTTTTATGGGAACAACCGGCAACATGCCTTTATTTGAAGGCACCAATTGTAATACGGAAGTTGGTTCTCAGGTGAACGCAGTCGTTGATATAGATGGCACCCTGTCGTTTGTGCATCCCGAAGGCGGAGAAGGGGATGACAGTAAAAGAACTTCGGCAGCAACCTACTGGTTTGGTTATCCCAAAATTGACAAAAGGCAACTATGGGAAGCCGCTTCACCGCTGAGCTATGTGGGTGAAAAAACTCCCCCTACCTTGTTTATCAACAGTGCAGTAGATAGGATGCATGCCGGGCGCGAAGATTACCGCCGGGTGCTTGAGGGATACGGCATTTATTCTGAGGTGAAAACTTTTGAGGGGGCACCTCATTCCTTTTGCTTGTTTGAACCATGGTTTGAACCGACCATTAAGTACATCGATGATTTTTTGATTAAAGTATTTAAACAATAATATGAAGCAGTGTGTGTTTAGAATAATCCATTTGTTTGGGCTTTTTGTTGGCTTTAATGCTTTGGCCCAAAAAGATATTCAGTCCATTCCCATAGACAGCTCTTATAATGTTACCAATGAGTTTAAAAAGAATGTTAGGTATTTTCCGGATATAATACCCGCCAAAGATGCATTGCCTCAAGGGGTGAACCAAGACCGGGAGGTTGTTTATACAACATTAAAAAATACTCCTTTTGGGGACAGGGATTTACATTTGGATATTTTTTCGCCTCAAAAATCGGGAAAATACCCGGCCTTGATAATGATTCATGGAGGCGGTTGGAAATCGGGAAATAAATCATTGCAGATTCCTATGGCACAGAAATTGGCAGCCAGAGGTTTTGTGACGGTTTGCGTCGAATACCAATTATCGATGGAGGCTAAATATCCTGCAGCTCTATTTAATATTAAATCGGCTATAAGGTGGCTGCGTGCCAATGCATACAAATACCAGGTAGACGTCGATAAAATAGCGGTATCGGGTTGCTCTGCCGGAGGCCAGCTAGCCATGATGGTCGGACTCACTAATGGAGTCGAGACTAAAGAAGGCGATCAGGGGAATGCTGGTTTTTCCAGCGAGGTCCAGGCCATTGTAGATATCGATGGGGTGGTTGATTTCATGGCGCCCCTATCCCTGAACTTAAACCGAAAACCCAATTCACCCGACATCGAATGGTTGGGAGGTTCTTTTTACGAAAAGCCGGAGATTTGGAAAGATGCTTCTCCTATCTTTTGGGCAAATGAAAAATCCTGTCCCATTCTCTTTTTAAACAGTGGCTATCCCAGATTTCATGCTGGTCAGGACGAGTTAATAGGGATGATGAAAGATTGGGGAATATACACCGAGGTGCATAAATTTGATCAAAAAATACACACTTTCTGGTTGTTTGAACCATGGGTGGATACCTCCGTAAGTTATATCGATAAATTTTTAAATAAGGTTTTAAATAATGAAAAATAGTAGGTTGCGTCCAATTTTAGTCATGGGACTTGCAGTGGTTTTGGCTTTTTTGATAGTGTCTTTTGACATGAAACCGAATAAAATTGTAACCATTTATTTAATAGGAGACTCCACCATGGCCGATTATGCCAATAATTACGATCAGGGAAAAGATTATATGAAAACGAGATATCCTGTTACAGGGTGGGGGCAGGTATTTCAGCAATATTTTATAAAGGACAGTCTGCTTTTGGTTCGTAATCTGATCAAAGCTGACAGCGCTATTGTCGATGATCGTGCAAGAGGTGGTCGCAGTACCCGAACCTTTTTTCAGGAGGGGAGATGGAGAGCAGTATATGAAAAACTTAAGAAAAATGATTTGGTGTTAATTCAATTCGGGCATAATGATGCAGCGGAAGATAAAACCGAAAGGTTTGTGAATATCGAAGGTTATAAGGAGTTTTTGAGATTGTTTGTAAGCCAGTCCCGATCAAAAGGAGCATATCCTGTATTACTTACACCCGTAGCACGCAATTATCCCTGGAAAGATGGAGAACTGCAAAATGTACACGGCTTATATAATCAGGCAGTAAAAGATATCGCCGCTGAGCTAAACGTGATGTTAATTGATTTAAACGGCAAATCAAGGCAGTTTTTTACTAAAAAAGGGGAAGCTTTTGTGACTGAAAATTATTTTATGAATCTGCCTGCCGGTAAATTTGAGGCTTATCCTGACGGGCAAAAAGATAACACGCATTTTCAAACGGAAGGAGCAATAGAAATTGCTGGTTTAGTTTTTCAGGGGCTGAAAGAATTGAACGCAAACATTAAATAATAATTTTTATGAAAAATTTTAAAAGAATAGGTTTAGTTTGTTGCCTTATGGTAATAACCCAATCTTTTTTTGCGCAGACCGCCAATCCTGAAAAGTATAAGTACAATTTTGTCGTAGCCAAAGACGGGTCAGGAGATTATAAATACATACAGGATGCCGTAAATGCAATGCGCGTTTTTCCATTGGCACCCATTACTTTGTATATTAAAAACGGAGTGTACAATGAAAAGGTCGAACTGCCTGCAATGAACACTGATGTGACTTTTATTGGCGAAAGTGTCGATAAAACCATCATTACTTTTAATGATTATTCGGGAAGAGGAAAGATCGGTACATTTAATTCGTACACCGTAAAAATATCAGGCAACAGATTTAAAGCTGAGAATATTACTTTCGAAAATTCCGCAGGGCGGGTAGGTCAGGCAGTAGCTTTGCACGTCGATGCAGATAAGGCTGTTTTTAAAAATTGTAAGTTCTTGGGAAATCAGGATACTATGTACAACGGTGGTGAATATTCCCGACAGCTTTTTGTGGATTGTCATATTGAGGGGACCACTGATTTTATTTTCGGACCCGCAACGGCAGTGTTTAAAAATTGTACCATTCTTTGTAAATCCAATTCCTATATAACCGCTCCAAATACGCCAAAAGACAAGGAATTCGGTTTTGTATTCCTGGATTGTAAAATCCAACTTGCTGATGAGGTGAGTAAGATGTATTTGGGCAGACCCTGGAGAGCCTGGGCGAAATCGGTATTTATAAGGTGCGAGTTGCCTTCGAATATTGCTCCCGAGGGCTGGGACAATTGGTCAAATCCTGAAAATGAAAAAACAGCTTATTTTGCTGAATATGATTGCAGCGGTTCGGGGTTTAGACCTAAAGAAAGGGTTTCCTGGTCTCATCAGTTAAAGAAATCTGAGGCGGAAAAATATGTGCTTAAGACAATTTTCAATAGCGTTCCTAAAGCATCCGAAAAGGAATGGTATGAAGAATAAAAAAAGCCGCATGATTTTATCGCTGCGGCTTGTTCTTTTACTTTAAAGTAGTGTTTATTTTTTCCAATTCCTCTGTGCTAAAATGGTAGTTGTCCAAAGCTTTGATGGAATCGGTAATTTGTTCCGGTTTGCTGGAACCAATTAAAACCGAGGTTACTCTTTCGTCACGAAGCAGATACGCAAGCGCCATCTGGGCTAATTTTTGGCCTCTTTGTCTGGCAATGTCATTAAGAGCTACTATTTTTTCCATCCTCTCCGGAGTAATATGTTCTGCTTTTAGGAATTCCCCGCTGGTCATTACTCTGGAATCATTTGGAATGCCGTTGAGGTATTTGTCAGTTAGAAGTCCTTGGGCCAAAGGCGAAAACGGAATGCAACCTACTTTCTCCTTACCCAATAAATCCAGCAAACCGTCCTCAACCCAACGTTCAAAAAGGGAATATTTAGGTTGGTGAATTAAACAGGGAGTTCCCATTTCGCGAAGCATCGCTATTGCTCTCGTCGCTTCGGCCGGGCGATAGTTGGAAATACCCACATAAAGTGCTTTACCCTGCTGAACGATGAGGTTCAGAGCAGCCATGGTTTCTTCCAGTGGCGTTTCCGGATCGGGACGGTGGTGGTAAAAAATATCCACATAGTCCAGTTGCATTCTTTTCAGACTTTGGTCCAAACTGGAAACCAGATATTTTTTGGATCCCCAGTCGCCATAAGGACCATCCCACATCGTGTAACCGGCCTTTGAGGAAATTATCATTTCGTCTCTGTAGCCTCTGAAATCCAAATTTAGGATTTTACCAAAACACTCTTCCGCCGATCCCGGAGGTGGTCCGTAGTTATTGGCCAAATCAAAATGGGTAATTCCATGGTCAAAGGAAGTTTTTATGAGATTGCGGCTATTCTCAAAACTGCTGTTATAACTGAAATTGTGCCAAAGGCCAAGGGAAAGTGCAGAAAGTTTGATTCCGGAATTGCCGCACCTGCGATACTCCATATTGCTATATCGGTGCGATGAAGGTAGGTAGGTCATTTGCTTTAAAATTAGTCCAAACGAAAATAAGGGAATATTTTATACAATTATAAAAATCTTATTTTTTCTGACGAAACGGTATTAAAAAGCAGCAATTTGGCTATCCATCCAGCTTAGACGGTTGCTAAGGTATGTTTTAAGTTCTTCCACGCTGCCGTTGTAATCAAAATTGATTCCCGTCCAGCGGGTATAATTACGCAATATCGCCTCGTTAACGGTCAGATAATTGGCCGTGCCGGAAGCCAGGTCTAATACCTTTTGGGTGCTCAAAACCGTAGCACGTAATGTCGTCCAACGGGTTTTTAAATCGGCGCGAAACTGTGGGTCTTCCATCAGCCTTTTCCACCAAAAAGGCACCATCCAGGCATCGTTTGTAACGTAGGTGTTGTAGTTGATAATCCAATCATTGACAGGTACTCGGCCTGCCGTTCCATAACCAATGTTCAAATCCCAAATAGGGCCCATTTTTAATTTTCCTCCCCGGGCTTTATGCATAAACGTACTCAGGCGATAACCATCGATATTACCCGCGATTTCATTGATGATGAAAAAGTCTATAAAACTTTTTCGGTCAATGTAGTTGGTGTAGGTACGGGTTGAACTGCCAAAATTGTCTGTGAGTAGGGCGGTTTCGAAATCATGGATGTATTTCTGGATATAGGCCTTCTGAGCCGGATTGATATCTTCGGCTTTGGGATAGTCGTAAACGAAATAAGTTTCCAGGTATTTTTTGTCGTGATAAGGTGCACCATAGGCCGGAAAAGTGATGAGGTTCCGGTTAATGTCATAGTTTGATCGAAAACTGTTGAATTCGGTGTAGCGGCAGTCATCCTCCCAATTGTTTTCATAATAAGATAGAGGATGAGTTCCCAATACATCCCCTCCGGAAGTTTTGTCAATTTTCAGGATATAGCCGCCCCTTATACTTGCCGGTTCAGTATCCGCCGGAGTCAGCCCTTCGATGTTTATACGGTTAACATCTCTTTTTAGCTTTTCCATGAAAACATAAACACCTATGTAATTGCCGTTGAGTTCCACCTCGACAAACTGAGATCGGCTGGCATAATTGCCCATGTCGCCATACAATTGGTAGCCAATATAATTGTACATCATGGTGCGGTCAAATATCAAATTGTCTTGAGCACGGTACACATCACCGAGTAAAATCCAGTCATTTTCTTTGGGTAGTCCCAGCACACTGATGTTGGCATTGTTGCCATTGGCATCCCTGGTCTCGATACCAAAGGACTTCTTGTCTGAGATACGATAGGAAGTAGAACCCCTGTACTCAATGCCTATGGGTGTGTACAACACTCTTTTTTTGTCGATGTAAATCTCCATTTCGCCCGCTACCTTAGGCTCGTTGAGTATTTCACTTTTAGTACTGATCTTTATGTAAGGCAATTTGCTGTTTCCTATTTCTACAGCTGCCTCCAGCGGTTTTCCGTCGTTGGTGCCCACAGGCTCAAGATCCGAACAGCCTATGAAAAGAGAAATGAAAAATGCTAGATAGAGGTATTTTATTTTCAACATGCTATTCTTTAAGGGTTAAATGAAAAATGGATTAAGCGCTACAGGGAATTAAAAGTTTATCGCTTGGGTAAAATTAGTGAAAATTATTTTGTTCTCGTTTGGATTAAAAAATGCTGATGCATCTCAAAGGATGTGCCATGACACAAGTTTTTTTCTTTATAATATATGTAAAACAAATACTTCGAATAATGATTTAATTATTCTGTTTATCAGAAATACCACATTTGATAAATGTTTCTGGCTATTTTTTTGTTAAAAAAAATTATATACGACATAAAACGCGTATATATGGTGGTTTTTTAATTAGGACTTGAGATATTCAACTAATTTAGCAACTCCAAAGACAGCAAAAGAAATTGGTTTCTCAATTAAATCATATTGTAGCTAATTGGGGAAAAATTAAGTTTAATCCAAAAAAAATGCCTGCCATGTTGAGATTGTATAAGAAAATAGCATCATTGAGTTTTGAAAAAGGTTTGGATTCATCAGATTCCTTAGAATCGGGACAAAAAAAACAGGTGCTTTTGGAGTCAATAGGTTTGTTCTTTATTCTCCTTACTGTTGTTGTTTTGGTTTATACTTCAATGGACTCCAGCGCTTTTTAATTTAAGTTTCTAATTTAGCCTTGATATTAAGGCAGCTTTTGTTTGTTACCATCATCATTTAGCATCGAATTGTGCGGGGGGACAAATGAAAATTCTTCTTTCATATTCACTGGTCTCTTTTTTACATAATTCTCACTGATTTTTAGCTGGAATCGAAAAATGGTTTTGGCCAGTATAAAGAAATACCACATCTATAGTCTTGCAGGCAGAGAATAATAATTCTAGTTCTACGGAATTAGATTGAATATTATTTTGTTTCAAAAAGTGTTAATTTAAAAAATTTAACGGATATGGTATTTCAACAAATTGAATCTAAATCTATTCGGAGCAGGAGAGGAACTGCAACAGACCATCAAATAGGTCTTAAATCCAAATTAACAATAGGAGAACTAGAAAATTTGTTGCTTGTTGTGCGAAGTGGGATTGAGGGAATTAATTGGAGTGACCTGCTGCAATTTTACAATCAGATTTTAATAAAAGATATTAATAATACCGATGCATGGCTTGGAAAAGGAGTTGCCATCATGTATACCTCAAAAAGAGATAGTATTCGTGCAACTGATGCAATTAAGTGTTGGAAAAATGCTATAAAATATGCTGAAGATAAGGAGGTGATGAAGAAACGGGTGGCCAGTGTGATCCATGAAGAGGTTAAGTCATTATACGTGAAATTAGAAAATATTTATTTGGAGTATGATGAAGATAAAAATTCCATTAAAACAGTAGTGTCAAATTTTTTAGCACTGAATAAAGCATTGCAATTTGCAATAAAAATGGATGAAAAAGAATTAACCTATTTGGAGACTGGTTTCCAACTATGCCTAAGTGTTTTTGGTTTAGTACAGGTTATTGGCAATCCATTAACAACAAAAAAATTGGCATCTTATATGGAAGAAAAAAGAGTTGATTTAAATTCCACAGATTATCACAAGGAAAAGGAGAAGTCCAATAGAATTTATTTTGAGCTGGAAACAACAATTCAATCTATCCTGGAAATCAAGAACAATTATATAGGAAAAATCAAAAACTTATCCAAGTTATGATTTTTCTTTTTTGAACATATACCATTTAAAAAAACGCAACTTTTCTCATACTAATTGCTGTACCACCTTCGGATACGGTTTTTTAAAACCAGAATAAAAGTGTTAAGAAAAGTTTAACAACTAAGACTTAATTTTAACTTTATATAAAATATTTCTGATCTTCTTGCAAAATCATTTAGAATACTTTTTTTTTGTGGTGTTATTTTAACGTTTAAATCACTATGAAAAAAACTTTATTTTATTTGATGACCTTATTTATGTCTGTAAATTTATTTGCACAGCTCAGCGGTAAGGTAATGGATGCCGATACACAGCAACCGCTGCAATCAGCTACAGTTAAAGATGTTATAACCCAAAAAACTACATTTACCGACTTTGATGGTAAATTTACTCTTGATTCTAAAGAGGGTTCCCTACTTGAAATTTCCTATGTAGGTTATGGAACAAAAGCTGTATCTGCTGCAAATAATATTGTAATTCAATTAAACCTTGCTTCCAATGTTTTGGGAGAGGTAGTATTGAACTCGGGGGTAATTGATTTAGCGAAGGTTAGAGAAACTCCGGTTGCGGTTTCAGTTATTTCATCCAGAGAAATCGAATTAAAAACAGGAAATATGGAGTTTCCTGAAATAATGAATAAAACTCCGGGAGTGTATGCTACAAAAGGTGGGGGAGGTTATGGTGATTCAAGAATTAATTTAAGAGGTTTTGACCAAAGAAACACCTCTATTTTAATAAACGGGCAGCCGGTTAATGATATGGAAAATGGTTGGGTGTATTGGTCAAACTGGCAAGGATTGACTGATGTGGCCAGTGGTATTCAAATCCAAAGAGGAATCGGTGCTTCTAAATTAGCAGTTCCATCTGTGGGAGGAACTGTTTCTATTGTTACCAAAGCGGCACAAAAAGTTGAAGGCGGATCTGCTATGCAATTGATAGGGAATGATGGATATATGAAAACAGGAACTTCCTATAATACAGGTAAAGATGAAAATGGTTGGGCTTCTTCCTTCTTGTTATCGAGATGGGAAGGAGATGGATATGTATATAATACCTCTGGGGAAGGCTGGACTTTTTTTGCTGCTGTAGGTTATGCTCCTGACGGGTCAAGCCATGAGTTCAATTTATCAATATTGGGTGCCGGCCAATGGCATCACCAAAGAGATAGTTGGGTGTCAATAAGAGATTATCAAAACTTTGGTTCTGATCACAAAGATGGAATTGACAGAAGATGGAATACCAATGGTGGTATCTTGAATGGTAAAGAATTTTCTATGCGTAGAAACTTTTACACTAAGCCACTTGCAACTTTCAACTGGGATTGGAACATTGCAGACAATATGAAATTGAATACTTCCCTATATGGTTCAGCAGGTAGAGGAGGAGGAACAGGAGCTCGCGGAAACAATTACCGCAATGCTGATCTTGATTTGTATCCTTTCAATATTGATTTAACAACTCATTATTTGGAGAATGGGAAAGGTTCAAGATTAGCAAATGGTTTTATTGACTTTGATGCTGTTGTGAAAGCAAATCAAAGTACAACTTCTCCATATGCTGGGGCGCTAACTGGTTATACAGGTCAGCTTATTGGATCAAACGGATTTAGAAATGACGGTGTCAACAGAGCTGTACTTGTAAGAAGATCGTCAATGAACTCACATGATTGGGTAGGAGGTATTTCTAATTTTGAGGCTAAATTTGGTGATTTCAAAACTTCCCTGGGTGTAGATTTGCGTTCATACAAAGGTTATCACTACCGTGTGCTGTCTGATTTGATGGGACTAGACGCTTACTATTCAACAGGAAATCAAAACTCAGCAGGTCAAATTATCAATACCTTGGTAGATCCTTCTCCATTTAAAAATACGGGAGTAAAAGGACCCAAGATTGACTATTATAATACCGGAATTGTTGGATGGCAAGGGGCAAATGGACTTGTGGAATACAGTAAAAATAAATTATCTGCAGTACTACAGGGTGGACTTTCTAATCAGTCTTTCCAAAGAGAAGATTTCTTTGACCAACCAAAATTACCAAAATCTGAAAAGAAAAACGTTGGTGGAGGTTATGTAAAAGGAGGAGCTAACTATAATCTTAACAGCAAATCTAATGTATTCTTTAATGCAGGTTATATTTCACGTCAGCCTAATTTTGATGCGGTGTTTCCTAATTTTGCCAATGTAGTAAACAAAAATCTTCAAAATGAGAAAATCACCTCAATTGAAGCTGGTTACGGTTATATTGGGTCGGATGTATCATTTAATATTAATGCGTACTCAACCAAATGGGGTAACCGATTTATATCAAGTACGCTTACCAGTCAGTTGGGAGTTGATGGTACTGCTCAATTCAAAAACATCGACGTAGTTCACAATGGAATTGAATTGGAAGGAAACTACAGACCGTTTAACAATACAAAAATTAAGGGGTCTTTATCTATTGGTGATTGGAGATATACTAAAGATTTTGAGGCTGAAATTTTTGATAATAATCAGGTTTCACTTGGTACAGGTACCTTATATTTGAAAGATGCCAAAGTAGGTGATGCTGCGCAGTTTGTAGCTTATGTAGGTGTAGATCAAAAATTTGGACGCAAGTATAGTGTTGATTTGGATTATAGATTCGTTGATGGTCTTTATGCTGATTATTCTGTTACAGATGCGATTTTTAAAACTGCCGGAAATTCAGGACCATTAAAATTGCCATCTTACGGATTAGTAGATTTGGGTGGAACTGCTAGATTTGGAGATTTTACCTTGAGAGCAAATATCAATAACCTTTTGGACACTGTTTACATAGCCGAATCTAAAACAAACATAAAAGCGGATGCTACTTCTGCAACATGGAACGGTATAGATGTTAGAAACTCTGTTTGGTTTGGTTTTGGACGTACCTGGAATATGTCTCTTAAATATTCATTTTAATATAAAGGTATATATTAAAGAAGGGGAGTGCTAGCTCCCCTTTTTATATTTATATTGCAACCAATTTGATTTGGATATCTTTAAGAGTACTTAAAAGATTCTAGATTAAAAATATATAAATTATATAAATCGAACTGATATGAAAAAGAATTTACTTTTGATTTTTGTTTTAATGTTTTTTAAATCCATATCACTTTTTGCCTGGGGCAGTAAAGGCCACAGGGTAGTAGGTGAAATTGCTGAAAGACAGCTGTCACCAAAAGTTAAAAAAGCCATTGCCAAAATACTAGAGGGTGAATCACTTTCCTCGGTTTCCACCTGGGCCGATGAAATTAAGAGTAATCCCGATTTTAAGATTTACGGCAGCTGGCATTATGTAAACTTACCCTCAGATAAAGAATATTCTGAATTTGAACCTGAAAAGGAAAATATTGTCAATACAATAAATAAAGCTGTAAGTATTCTGAAAGACCGAAAAAGTAGTACAGATGAAAAAAGATTTTATCTTAAATATTTGGTGCATTTAGTTGGGGATATTCATCAGCCGCTACATGCCGGTAGATCCGAAGATTTGGGGGGTGGCAAAATCAAATTGAAATTTAAGGCAAAAGCTAACGAGGACAATAATACCAATCTTCACGTGCTGTGGGATACTGATTTAATTGAAGATTTTAATATGAGTTTCACGGAATTTAGTACTCATTTGATAAACAGATATCAGCATCGGAGCGGCTTAAATACCAATTTTGAGGTTTTATCATGGCTTAAGGAATCACATGATTTAGCAACAGAAATATATGCCGGTACTCCTGAAAATTCCTCTCTGTCGTATAATTATGTATATAAGTATCATCCGGTAGTGGAGAATAGATTATTCCTGGCTGGAATAAGATTAGGTGCTTTACTGAATGAAATATTTGGGTAAACAGTTTCCCAAATATATTGTAAAAAAAAAAGACATCATTTAGATTAATGATGTCTTTTTTTTATTGGTTTATAATACTTTGCCAAAGAATGGGATTCAATATATTTTAATTTGAATTGTGTTTATATTTGAATAGAAAGGCAAAGGCTATTCCATTTATCAAAGCATAGGCCGAAAATACAAACCAGATACTTGTCCAATCTCTCACATCGTTTTTTGTAAAATAATCCACTACAAAGCCGCTCGCATAACCTCCCAGGACTGAACCAAAACCATTGCTCATCATCATGAACAATCCTTGTGCTCCTGAACGTATTTTTGGCGGGACTTCCCGGTCTATAAAAAGCGATCCGGAAATATTGAAGAAGTCAAAAGCTACTCCGTAAACAATCATGGATAATATTAAATACACTAGGCCAATTCCTTCAGGGCTTCCGATACCGAAAAAACCAAATCGCAATACCCAGGCAAAAAAGCTAATTATTATGATTGTTTTAATACCAAACTTTCTCATGAAAAAAGGAATAAAAAGTATAAAAACAACCTCAGATATTTGAGAAATGGAGATTAAAAAAACAGAATGTTTTACAGCGAAAGCGTCCTTGAAATCCGATTGAAAGTCGTTTAAAAAGCTAACTCCCCATATATTAGTAATTTGTAAAGCCGCCCCAAGGAGAATGGAAAAAACGAAAAATACAGCAATATTTTTTTTCCTGAATAACATAAAATTGTCTAAACCAAAGCGGTGTAGCCAACTTTGATTTTCAACTTTTACTACTGGAATTTTAGGCAAAGTAAAGGTATAAAGTCCAAGAATAAACGCAGCCAGTGAAGCCAGGTAAAATTGTTCCTTACTTATTTGCCATTGAAGGAGATCAACGCACCAGGCGGCAATTATGAAGCCGATGGTTCCCCAAACCCGGATAGGTGGAAAATCTTTTAGCAGATCTAATTTATGATCTTCAAGTATATGAAAAGATATGGAGTTGTTAAGCCCAATTGTAGGCATATAAAACATTGCTATGGACAACATTAGTATATAGAAAGTCTCAAAATCAGACACTTGAGCTATGACTAAAAACAAACCACCTAAAATCAAATGAAGGATTCCAAAAAGTTTTTCCGGATTTAGCCATTTGTCTGCAATAGTTCCCATAATGGGAGGTATAAAAATAGAGGCAATTCCCAAGGTGGCGTATACGGAACCGATTTGTATTCCGGAATAATTAAGTGTTGTATACATATAAGCACCTGCAGAGATTAGCCAGGTTCCCCAAACAAAGAATTCTAAAAAGCCGAATATCTTAAGTCTTAGTTTGATATCCATTTATGATTGATGGTTTAGTTATTTTTTCGCAATAATAATAATTGTTTTCGAACAGGCACTAATTAAAGTAGCCTAATTTTTTTCTGAAAGGAAAAAGAGGATTTTGGCTATAAGTAGGAGTCTGCAAATAATTAAACCTTGGGTTCAAATATATTTCTGTAAACCATTGGAGATTTTTCTGAATGCAACGCGATAATGTTATCAATTGATTTTGTGTAATATTCATTTAATATGGGAGGACTTATAATTTTAACATTATATATCCACTGAAGAATCCAGCCTACTAATTCTCTGTTTATTCCGCACTTCATATGCATAATTACCTTTTCATTGGCTGCCTTTTGTTCGAATTTTTGGGTGGGGTGCCAATGGAATTTTTTTATAAATGCTCCCGTAAGATTCGAAAATTCGAGTTGGATGTCATAGACTGCATTATCGACGTTTTTAGTGATTCCGAATCGTTTCAATAATTCTGAATCAGCCCGGGCAGATAGTAAATCATAATTAAAACTTTTTTGTCGCTGATGGACGTGTACTAATTGGTCTATACCATAAATCAATAATTCGTTTAAATTTTTTGCATCAAAACCTATAACATGAATCTGACCCCGGTGATATAAAAGACGAATGGGAGCTAATTCAAATGTTTTATCGTGTAACAGGTGATTGTCTACGGTAGAATCTCCCTTGATCTCCAAAATGATAATCAGTTTTCGCAGCGATATTGCATGAAGCAGTTGCCCAATTAAAAGGTCCTGAGCAGTATTTTTTTTTATTTCATAAAAATTAGAATTTACAATGCGGGAATCGCCACCCCCATTTATTCCAAAATTCTTTTTAGTTGACACAATCAGGTACTGTTTTTCTTTCTTAACCTTTGTTACAAGAAATTCCTCCTGATTTTGTAGAAAATAGTTTTCAACGTCGGCCAAATCTCTTTCAAGTTGTCTCCTGCTAATTTCAGAGCCCTGATCAGCCAAATGATTTTTTATCCCGGTAATGCTTATTTGTTTTTCTTTTAAAAGGGTGTAGATTAATCTGAGGCGTTGCAGCTGTTTCATCTTTATTGATTTTAAAACAAACATACGACATAAAACGCTTATATGATGTGGGTTTTCCTATATAAACTAAAAAGCTTCCTATTTCTATGAAGCTTTCCTAGTAGACTATTCAGACCGGAATATCGAATCTCTAATTGACCAAATGGAAGGTTTTCTGGACTTATATAAGAACACAAAAAAACCTCAAGAAGACTCTTGAGGTTTTTAGTTCGACTAGTAGACTATTCAGACCGGAATATCGAATCTCTAATTGACCAAATGGAAGGTTTTCTGGACTTATATAAGAACACAAAAAAACCTCAAGAAGACTCTTGAGGTTTTTAGTTCGACTAGTAGACTATTCAGACCGGAAAATCGAATCTTTGATTGATGAGATTGATGATTTTGTCGACTTATTTGCGAGTACAAAAAAAACTCAAGAAGACTCTTGAGGTTATTGGTGTGATTTAGTTGAGTAGAGAGATGTTATCTCGAGCTTTTATAATTCAGATTTGAAACTTTTATAAAGAAAATGATTCTTTTTTAGGTTATAAGCTCAATTTATTTGTTGTTGATGATTTATTAAATTAAATAATTTCTAAAAACGGAAAATTCTATAAAATGATTTTAAATAAAATAGATTATGATATTTTTTTTGTGTATTTTTTTTATATATAAAAAAAACAAGTATTTTACTTGAAATATTCCTAATTATTTTCTTATTGTTGTATGATGTAAAATGAAGATGATTAAAGTATTTTGTGATTAGTATGTTAATCCGATTGTTTTTTTTATTATTATGAAAAGTAAATTTAAAAATATCGATTTAGTTCTTCCCAGTGAAATGACTACACATGTTTTGAAGGAGGATAGAGGTGTTGTTGATTTACCATCGTTTCATAATCTTTTTACATTACATCGAATTGAGAATTTTAGGAATCTTCATAAGTTGGTTGTTCCTCCTCATAGAAAGCCGGTTTATGATTTTGTGTTTTTGACGAAAGGGAATACTGTTCGTTATCGAAATTTTAATAACTACAAAGTTTACAAAAATCAATTTTGTTTTCTTCCTGCCTATGAAATTCTATCAGGAGAAAAGATGAGTGAAGATATTCAAGGGTTTTATTGTCATTTTGATTTGAGGATTTTTGAAGGTTCAAAAATTGATAGAAGTTTTGTTAATCATTTTAGTTTTCTGCAAGCAAATCAAAATAATTTAATTAAAATTGATGAACCAAAAGTAGAATCAATATTATTTCTATTAAATAGGTTAGAATGTCAGTATTGGGACGAAAAGGAACCAAATTTTAATTTAATATCTAGTTATCTATATGTGCTTTTTTTGGAAATCCAGAAATTTGTAAAAAAAGTAAATGTTAATCAACATAATTCAGCTGCTCATGTTACGAAAAATTATCAAGAAATTTTGAGAACTGAAATATACAATTATAGTAAAGTATCTGATTTTGCTGAACTTCTCTCTATTACCCCAAATTATTTAAATCGATGTGTGACGAGTACACTTGGTAAATCTGCTAAGGATTTGTTTCATCAGATGTTAATACTTGAGTCTAAAGTGCTTTTAAAGCAATCTAGTTTGTCAATTGCTGAAATTGCATATAAATTGACAAAAAAGGAACCAAGTGATTTTATTCGTTTTTTTAAGAGTAAAACAGGGTATACTCCTAAGGTTTATAGAGATACAACAGAAAAAGAACTAGCGAAGATGTTTTCTATAAAAATGTAATTTTTTTAGAACAGGCACTTTTTTGCATATATTTGTGCTAAAATATCCTATAGGTCGAGTTGTTAATATTATAGATTTGTCTTGATTTATTTTTAATATATTAATTTATTAAACCAAAAAATTATGAAATGTGAAAAAAAACCAAACAAAAAATTAGGTATTTGTATTGCCTTGTTTTTAGTCTTTTTTACAACTGTGCATGTTAATGCGCAAACAGCAAAGATTAGTGGTAGCGTTGTTGATGACGAAGGGCAGCCTTTAATTGGAGCAAATGTCGTTGTTGTGAAGACAAAAGAAGGAACAGTGACAGATGAAAAAGGTGTGTTTAATTTAAGCAATGCAGCAAAAGGTGTGCAACTTGAGGTTTCATACGTCGGTTACCAAGCTGTACTTGTTAAAGCGGCTGCCAACATCAAAGTAGTTTTACATTCTGCCTTGTTGGATGAGGTATTTGTAACTGCGCAAAAAAGAAGGGAAAATGTACAACGAATTCCAGTTTCAGTTGGGGTTCTTACTGCAAAAGAGATTTCAATGACAGGTAATACTTCGTTAAGCAATGTTATTAGCAATATTCCAAGTGTCGAAGTTCAAGGGTTAGCTCAGGGTGCACAGGTTTATGTACGTGGTGTCGGATCTTCAATTGATCCTACCTTCGCGGATCCTGCAGTTGCCTTGATGGTAGATGGGGTGTATAATGGCCGTACCGAAAGTGTTACGGGGGGGGTTTATGATTTAGATCGCGTTGAGGTTTTAAGAGGTCCTCAAGGTACACTTTATGGTAGAAATGCTTCTGGAGGTTCTATTAATATGATTACTGCAAATCCTGTTTTTGAAAATAAGGGTTATGTTCGTGCTCAGTTAGGGAATTATAATTTATGGAAAGTAGAAGCAATGGCTAATGCTAAACTATCTGATAATATGGCTATTAGAGTTGCTGGATACAAACAAAAAAGAGATGGATATGTTGATGACGGGTCTTATAATGCTGATAACTATGGAGAAAGAATTAAATTTTTATGGAATTTGAGTGATAAGGTTACTGTTCTTGCAAAAGCTGATTTTTACAGAGAAAATGGAAAAGGTACAAATACACTTCCGGTAGCTGGTTCAGCAGGGAATTTAACTTTTCCACCTCCAATTTTTGCCTCTAATTTTGATCCAACTCAACCAGGACCTCCTTTCGTAGGTGGAGCACCAATTTGGCGTTTTCCTAATGGATGGCAAGTTGCAGATCCCGGAAATCCATGGTCAAACAATCCTGAACATGCCCCTGGTTTAATTGAAAGAAAAAGTGATTCGTATTCTCTTCAGATAGATGCGGATTTAGGATTTGCAAATCTTACTATTTTGCCTGCTTATTCAAATAATTACAACAGATTGGTAAGTAGCTTTCTTTTTGGTACGTTAACAGGACCATATGGAGATCAGCCAACTACTACAAAATATACCTCTTTAGAAACAAGGTTGACTTCAAAAAAAGATAGCGAAAGTAAGTTATCTTATATTTTAGGTTTGTATTATTTAAAATCTGATGGTGGTAATTCTGAACTTCCTGGAACTTCAATGTCTACGACAGGGCAATTGATATCAACTACCAACTTTTTACAACCGAGTAAAACTTTAGCGGCATTTGGACAATCAACATATGCAGTGTCTGATAAATTCAGATTAAACGCAGGACTTAGATTAAGTCATGATGAAACAGCTCAAAATTATCAAATCGCAGTTGATGGAGTTAATAGTCCATTAGTTTCGTACAGTAACAATGTTGATAATTTTCAATACAAATTTGGATTTGAGACAGATTTGGCTGAAAAAAGTATGCTGTACGGACATATCTCTACTGGGTTTAAACAAGGAGGTATTTCGCCAACTGTTCCTCCAACCGAGTATAAACCAGAAGAGTTAACAGCCATTGAATTGGGCTCTAAAAATAGATTTTTAAACGATAAAATGTTGTTGAATGTTTCCATATTTAACTACAAATATAAAAACTATCAATTTTCAAGTTTCCAAAATAGACAAGTGGGAACCCAAAATGCAACTGCAGACTTTATAGTAATCGGCAACGCTGGTGCAACGGATATCAAAGGGTTGGAATTAGAGTCAAGAACTCATGTTTGGAAAGGCGGAACGTTTTCTGCGGCTTACACTTATTTAGATGCTAAATACGGGGATGCTGTCCTTCCAAATAACCCTTTTGTTAATCAAGGAGAGTATAATCTTGGAGGGACCCAGATTCAAAATGCTCCTAAAAATGTATTCGATTTAGGATTTGAACAAAGATTTGATGTAAATGCTGGAGGGATTTATGTTGGTTATAATACCCATATTTCTTCAGGTTATTATACAACTCCAGAGCAATATCTTCCAGGTGCTTATCAAGATAAATATACAAAATCAAACTTGAGTTTGAGATATGCCAGAAATAATGGGAAATGGTCTGTAAGCGGATGGTTGCAGAATCTTGAAAATAAAGCACAAACTACTTATGTTTTTCCAGCATATAGAAGATTTGTTACAAGTCCACGTACTTTCGGTGTAAACATTGAATATAATTTCTAATAAAGGATAATTTATATTTATGAAAAAACCTTTTTTTACAATAGGAATTTTAGTTTTTTTATTTTCTTGCAAGGAGACTCCAAAAGAGTCTCCGCAAGTAAATAATACTACAAATATTGAAAATGCACCTCCACCGCCTCCTGTAATGGACGGGGATACTTCTAAAAATCCGGATATGGTTGATTTTGCTGCTGAGGTAGATTCAAATAAGGATGGTCAATTGTCCAGAGAAGAGTGGGTAGCAAAAGGTTTACCTACTACTTCATTTGACGGATTTGAAAAGGGAAGAGGATTTGTAACTTTAGAAGATTATCAAAAAAATCCAGCACCACCGGGAATTGATATGAACGGTGACGGAAAACTTACTGTTGAAGAATTTAAGGAATTTGATAAAATGATGTCCTCCAAAATGAAAAAGTAAAAAACTTTTTAATAGTAATTTATATTTTAATAAAAATAATATGAAAAAAACAATATTAATAGCATCATTGATTTTTTTTGGTGTTGTTTCTTTAAGTCCTTGTCAAGCTCAGGGTAAAAAATCAAAAGGAAGAGAAACTATCTCGGCAGGAGAAAAGGCGAATATAAGATGGGAGGTACAGAACCTGATGAGTAAGCATGAATACTATCATGCGGCAAGTATGAATAAGGAAGAGGTTGATGCACTTTGGGTATCTGCTGATGGAGAATTTGCTAATTCTGCTACATTTGCGAGTCCTATGTGGGTTATGAATGGTATTTCGGTAATTCGTGGTGCATATGGTGAAGAAAACCAAAAACGCAAAGAAGAAGCTTTAAAAAAATTAAATAAAATTAATCCTGAAATTAAGGATGTTCCAGAGAATTTAGGAGCAGGTTTTGAATGGGTTATGCATACAAGTACTACGCCTGTAATCGAAGTGGCTGGTGATGGTAAAACGGCTAAGGGTATATGGTATTCACCAGGTATGGGATTAATGCCATCAATTAAAGATGATGGGACTATTGATGTGAAAGGTACTTTTTTCTGGGAAAAATATGGGGGTGATTTTATTCTGGAAAATGGAGTTTGGAAAATTTGGCATCTTCAGATGTGTTATGATTTTACTCCTTCAATCAGCGATGGTGGCAACTGGACTGATTTCAATAAAAAGAATGAAGCAGTACAGGCAGGTGAAAAAGAAGATTCTCCAATGAATAAAGATTTACCTCCAGGATTTTCTAAACCTAAGTTTTCATATCCAATTTGGACTCCAGAACGTAAAGGTTTGATTTATCCGGCAATTCCTGAGCCATACTATACTTTTAGCGAAACCTTCGCTTATTAATTTCAATAAAAGTTCTCTTATTATTTAGATTTTGATGTTATCCACTAAACGGTAATATTTCCGTTTAGTGGTTATAACATAGATTTCTAATATCTAAACTTTAAAAATAATATGGCATTTGATAAAATTAATTCGGTTTACCCTTGGTCTTCCGATTCTGTAGATATCGCATCTTTTATAAGTAGACTAATAGCAGGTTCATTAATGTTGGTTCACGGATTTCCCAAATTATCACATATTATAAATGGAGATTTTTCTTTTGGAAATCCAATTGGAATTGGTGAAATTCCATCACTTTTTTTAGCAACTGGAGCAGAGGTAGGATGTTCGGTTTTTTTGATGATGGGTTTATATACAAGATGGGCAATATTACCTTTAATTTTTACAATGCTGGTGATAATCTTTAGAGTTTTGCTACCGTTAAATGCTCCTTGGGAAAGAATTGAATCTGCAACTTACTTTTTAATACTTTACATACTGATTTTTATTTTGGGGAGTGGTAAATTTTCACTGGACTACAAACTAAAAAAGAAAAAATAAAAACTTTCTAATTTGAATACTATGACGCTACGTATAAAAGCTATAATGGTTTTAATGGTAGTATTGTTAGGGTTTTCTTCACGTGCTCAAAACGATATTATTAAGAATTTTAAAAATCCTGATGGTGATGCTAAACCTATGCTAAGATGGTGGTTTCCGAGTGCGGATTATGATGCATCTTTAGTTAAACAACAGATTGAAGATGCATATAATGCTGGATTTGGTGGAGTTGAAGTAGCGATGGTTCCGCATTACACTTCCTTTGATGCAAAAGTAGATGGGTGGGGAACTCCAAAATGGAAAGATTTAATGAAGTTTATCCTTAAAAATTCCAACTCATTACCGGGTAAATTCAAAGTTGATTTTACAATTACGGCTCACTGGCCTCCTTCGTTAAATACTATCGATCCAAACGACGATGCTACTTCTCAAGAATTGGCACATACAATACAAAAAATCACTTCATCAGGGATAATCCCTTTGGAATTACCTGAAACTAAGACAAAGGATCGCGATGGTACGCCATTTATATTTACAGATTCATATGTTGCTTCCAGTATTGCCAAAGTGCTAAGTGTTAATGGAAATATCATAACTGTTGAGGAAGCTAGTTTAAAAGATGTTTCATCGTATGTCTCTGCTGTCGTAGATGAAAAAGGAAACAAAAAATACACAAAAGCAGGAATTCCCGACAACGCTACCAGTTTTGGGGATAAACCGAAATTGAATGATAAGCAATATACTTATCAAATTGACATTGATTTAAAAAAGTTAGGAATTTCTATAACTGAACTATCTTCAGGTGGAAAAGACATCAAAGCAAGCGACTGGTTGCTATTTTCGTATTTCCACAGAGGAACGGGGCAATCCATTAGTGGAATGGGAATGATGAATTTGTTCCTACCTATGGCTGATGGGATGTATGCAACTTCTTATTACGACTCAAAAGGCACTCAAGCAATTATTGATTTTTGGAATGAGCAGTTATTAAGTGACGAAGAATTATTGACTTTGTTGAAGTCAAACGGGGGAGATATTTTTGAAGATTCCATAGAAAGTGCCAGTAAAGGACCTTTTTGGACATCGGATTTCCTTGAGCAATTCAAATCATCTCAGAACATTAATTTGGTTTCGTATATGCCTTTTATCGCAACAGATAAGGGAAGTAAATTGAAATTTATTTCAGATGCAGGAATCGAAAAGAAAATTGTCCCTGCATACCATCAAGAATTAAATCAACTTTATATAAACGAACACATAAAGTTGTTACAAGATTTCACGAAAAAATTCGGATATGGATACAGAGCACAAGCTTATGGAGCTTCTATTGAAACTAGTGAAGCATCAGCATTATTAGATGTTTCAGAAGGAGAATCGCTTGGATTTGGAAATCTTTATGATCAATTTCGAAATATTTCAGGTGGAGTAAATATGGCCGAAAAGAAGTTTGTTTCTGATGAAATATTAGCAGATCTGGGTGCTGCTTATAAGATTACGTGGAAAAGTTCTGCGGCAACACTTAACAGTAATTTTGCAGCAGGAGTTAATCGAGCTATTTTTCACGGTATGGCATATCCTGTCGAACCGAGTCACAAATTTAACGATTGGCCGGGATGGCATCCTTTTCAGGCCGCTTTTGCAGATCCTTGGGATCACCGTCAAGCTTACTGGGACCATGTTTCAACTGTAAGTGGTTTTGTAAGTCGTAATCAAGCAGTGCTTCAAAGCGGTAGTCCTAAGATGGATATAGCAATTTATAAAAGTCAGCTCAATTATGGTTACGGTTTTGAAGAATTACTTGAAAATGGATATTCATACGATATAATTGGAACCTCATTGTTAATGCATCCAAATGCTATTCTGCATGACCGTAAATTTGCACCGGCATCTTATAAGGCAATTGTTGTAAATACTAAAGAAGAGATTCCTGCCATTGCAGTTGAAAAATTAGTTTCATTAGCTAAACAGGGCTTGCCAATTGTTGTAGTTGATAATGGAGTTACAACTAATTTAGAAGGGCTTTTTTCAATAAAAAATGTGATACAGGTCACAAAAGAAAATTTGGTAGATACTTTGTTGAAATTAGGAGTAAAACCCGAAGTTTCCTATAGTCAAAAAGGTTTGTGGACAAGGTCAAGATTGGCAAAAGATGGATCAATGGCTCATTTTATTTTTAATAATAATGAGGAAGATGTTGCGGTAACTTTGAGTCTGGCTATAAAGGGTAATTCTTATATTCTTGATGCTTGGACAGGAAATGTTTATTCAATTGCATCGAGAGCTGGGAAACATGGAGAAGAACTGATTGATGTGAAATTGTCACCAAAGCAGTCTTTGATATTGGCAATCAGTCCCACTGAAATTCCATCTTTAGTTACTGAATATCCTTATTTTAAAGATAAAAAACATTCTACTCAATTGGTGAATTGGAAATTAGCTATTGAAAGTAAAGGACCAGCTGGTACTGAGTTAAAGTATCAAACTAAAACAACCCATGTAGATTTAGGAAAAATTAAATTAGGTTCATGGGATAACCTTTTGGTTTCTGATAAAATCCTACAAAAATTAGGCGTTGATAGTATGAAACAAGTTTCTGGTCAAGCGGAATATACTACAAATTTTCAATTGGATAAGAATTGGATTCCTGGTAATCCGGTGTTTTTAGAAATAAAACATGGAGATGATATGATTACTCAGGTTATAATAAATGACCATGTTTTAAAAAACATTGATGCAACTACAGATAGGGTCGAAATAGGTTCATTACTAAAAGAAAAAAACAACCTAAAAATACAATTGGCAACAACATTAATTAACAGAGTAAAAGTCGAACATGAAATTTTTAAAAATGGTTTTGGTTTACCAGGTCCGCCGGCAGGTCTGGATGTAGAGCCTGTGCCTAACACAGAAGCTCCTGAAAATTTTCCAGCATTACCTGTGTTTAAAAATGATTTTAGTTACGGTATTTATGAAGTTTCAATAAAATATTAAATTTTAATTATAATTATAATGAAAAAGCTATTAACATACGAGAATAAATTATTATTGCTGATGTTTCTGACCTTCGGGTTGGTATTTATGGATAAATTAAGTTTTAATTTCTTATTACCATTTATTGCAGAAGATCTTAATTTAAATAATACCCAAAATGGACTTGTGTTAGGAGTCTTATCTGCTTTTTTTGGTATATCTACGTTAGTGTTTTCTAATATTTCAGATGTTATCGGATCAAAGAAAAAAATGTTAGTAATATTTGTGCTTTTGTTCTCATTTGCAACTTTAACAGTAGGTTTAATATCAGATTTTAATTCGCTGTTAATTATCAGAGCGATGATGGGAATAACTGAAGGTCCTGTAGTGCCTTTGATTTTAGCAATTGTTTTAGCTGAATCGACAATTAACCGCAGAGGATTTAATATGGGTATAGTAAAAGGTTCCGGACCATTAATGTCAAGTGTATTTGCACCAATAATTTTGATTCCAATTGCAATTGCGTATTCTTGGAAATGGGGTTTTTATACCCTGGCAATTCCTGGTTTTATCCTTGGGTTAGTTATTTGGTGGTTTGTTAAGGAACCAGTTTTTGATCAAAAGAATGATAAACCTTCGTGGTCAGAATTAAGAAAAGTATATTCTAATAAAAATATTATCCTGTGCTTACTTATTAGTGTGTTTTTTATGATTAACTTGTCAACCTTCGTTGGATTTGTTCCATTGTTCTGGGCTAATACTAAGCAATTAGAACAAAATGATATATCTGTATTATTAGCTGTTTTTGGTTCGGGTTCATTTATATGGTTTTTTGCTATTCCTGCAATTTCTGACCGCATAGGAAGAAAACCAACTTTAGTGTTTTTTTCACTCACTTCAATATTATTACCATTGGTTATATCAACTGCCGACATGAGTTTTGGGTTGACCATTGGAGCTCTTTTGTTATTGACAAGTTCTTTAGGGTATATGCCTTTATTTGATGCAATTATCCCTTCAGAATCTGTGCCACATCGTTATGCTGCTTCGGTAATGGCGGCAACAGTATTAACTGGTGAAGCAATTGGAGGAACTTTTGGACCTATGATTGGAGGGTATTTATCTGATTTACACGGTGGAGATTTACGCTGGCCTATGTATGTCGGTGCTGCAGCGGCATTTATTACTTTTCTTATTTCGCTAGGGATAAAAGAAACTAGGACTAAAAATAATGATGAAAAAGTATACCAACACCATTAAGAATTATGATTAATGTAAAAAACAGATTAGAAGGTAAGGTTGCTGTAGTTACTGGGATTGGAGCAGGTATCGGAAAAGGAATTGCACTGATGTTTGCAAGAGCTGGTGCTAAAGTCTATGGGTCTGATATTGATGGAGAGTCAGCTCAGGCTACTATTGATGAGGCCTTAAGAGAAGGTTTGCAAATGACTGGAAAGTTTCCTCTGGATTTAACTGTAGAAAAACAAGTTGTTGAGCTGATGGAAAGTGCCGTTGAAACCTATGGAGGTATTAATATATTAGTTAATGCCGCTGCTTTTTGTGTATTTAAACCAATTGAGGAGCTTGATTACGAAACTGATTGGAAACGAAGTATTGCGGGTGAATTAGATATTGTATTTCTGGCATGTCAGAAAGCATGGAAGTATCTGAAAAAAGACGGAGGTAGCATCGTGAATTTTGCTTCTGCAAATGTAAAGGAAGCTTTGGCAGGTTCGCCAGCGTTAGTACATTGTGCTACTAAAGGAGGAGTTTTTTCTATGTCTATTCAAATGGCTGCTGAGGGTGCTCCATACGGTATCAGGGTTAATACAATTTCTCCGGGTCTGGTACACACTGCTGCTACAGATCATTTGTTGCAAGATGGTAAGATGCACGATTTCCTTAAGAAAAAAATGATGTTAAATAGAATCGGGACACCTGAAGATATTGCTTACGCAGCACTTTATTTAGCGTCTGACGAATCTAGTTGGGTTACTGCAACTGATTTTGCAATTGATGCCGGAGCTACTAAATGGTAATTTAAATTATAGAATTCAAATATTCGTATTAACGAGCTATGTTATATGGATTATAAAGTAAGAACTATTTTAAATGAATATGAAAAAAGAGAACTCAAAGAACTAGAAATTATGAGTTCTCTTTCTTTAGAAGAAGGATTTGCCAGACGCGATGAGTTTTTATTGTCAATTGGAGAAGATGTAGCACGATTTGTTAATTCACTTGTTAAAGGAAGCAAATCTAAAATTATATTAGAAGTTGGTACTTCTTATGGTTATTCTACAATTTGGTTAGCAGAGGCTGCAAAAAGCATTAATGGAAAAATTATCAGTATAGAGATTGATCCGTACAAATCGCAATATGCAAAAGAACAATTAAAAATTGCTGGACTTGAACAATATGTTGATTTTAAAATTGGTGATGCTGTAAATATCATTAAAAGTTTAGACATTAACTTCGACTTTGTACTTTTAGATTTGTGGAAAGAACTTTATGTTCCATGTTTTAAGGCATTTTATCCAAAATTAAATAGAAGTGCTTTTATTGTTGCGGATAATATGATTTTTCCTGAACATCATAAAGAAGATGTAAAGTTGTACAAAAAAGAAATAGCAAAAACAATTTCTTTTGATACCGTTTTAATTCCCATTGGGCAAGGAATAGAAGTTAGCAGGTTTAAATAAAATAATAATTGAGTGGATGAAAATATATAGAACAGGTGATGATGGTTATGAGAAAGCTAGAGTGGGAAGGGTTTTTAATCATAAAAGGCCTCAAAGATTTCCTGAAGCTGTTTTCTTTCCTGAAAATGAAAACGATGTTATTGACGCCGTAAAGTTCGCAAAGAAAAATGGTCACAAAATTGCCTTAAGGTCTGGAGGTCATAGTTGGGCAGTTTGGAGTGTGCGAGAAACAGGAATTTTAATTGATTTAGTACAATTAAATAAAATCTTTTTAAACGAAGAAACAGGAATTGTAAGTGCTGGTCCAGCTGTTAAGGGAGGAGCTGAACTTGTACCTTATTTAAAAGAAAGAGGTTTGTTTTTTAATGGTGGACATTGTCCTACGGTGGGAATAGGTGGATTTCTTCTTCAGGGAGGACAAGGTTGGAATGCGAGAGGCTGGGGATGGTCAGCAGAATATATTGAATCTATTGATGTTGTAACTGCTGATGGGGAATTAGTTCACGCAAGTGAAACTGAAAATACAGAATTATTTTGGGCTGCTCGTGGAGCAGGTCCTGGTTTTTTTGGAATTGTCACAACATTCTATTTAAGAACAAGACCTTATCCAAAGGCGCTTACTGCAAGTACTCAAGTATACTCTTCTGATAAGACTAAATCAGTTTTACATTGGTTGCAAAACATGCATCATAATGTTAAAAATACTGTAGAAATTGTTGCGGTTGGACAAACATTTGATTTTGGGGAAGGGATAGTTGTGCATGCATTAGCATTTGAAGATGAATATGATGAAGCTAAAAAAGCACTTGCGCCTTTTGAAGAATGTCCAGAGCTAAAAGATGCTGTTATACATAAAATTGCTGTGCCTACAACCTTGGAAGCTGAATGTGAAGTTCAATTAACTAATAACCCTGAGGGGCATAGATGGGTAGTCAATAATGCTTGGATTGAAGGGACTCCTGAAGAAGTATCCGCTGCAATTGAAACCTCTTTTTATAATCTACCAACAACCAAAACGTTCACTTTATGGTTTAGTATGGCACCTTTAAGACCCTTGCCAGATATGGCTTTTTCTATGCAATCAGAAATTTATATGGCAATGTATACTATTTGGGAAGATGAAATGGATGATGAGAAATGCAATCAATGGGTAACCGATCAGATGAGAAAAATACAATCAGTTACTGCCGGTCAGTATCTAGGGGATAGTGATTTGCAAGTGCATGAAAGGAAATTTATGTCATCTGAGCATTATGAAAAACTTGAAAAAATTCGTTCGAAATATGATTCACAAGGAAGATTCCATTCTTATTTAGTTAAATCTAATCCAAATATGAACCAAAATATAAGCGATTAGATGAATTTGAAACCCCATCACGTAGGTATAAGTGTAGCTAATTTAAATGAATCGATTGTATGGTATATTAAACATTTTGATTGTACTTTAGAGTCAATAAATGAATTTCCTGAGATTAAAACTAAAATTGCTTTTTTATTTAATAATGATTTTCGTTTTGAACTTTTTGAACATTACGAAACGCAAAAGATAAGTGAACACAGAATGCATCCTCTTACCGATATGCAATATCAAGGGACTTTGCATATTTGTTTTATTAGCAATAATATAGAAGCAACTTTTAAGAAGTTTAGTGAAGAAGGAGTTGAAATCGTTATAGGCCCAATGCTTAGTCCTCCCAAAGATGCATTAATGGGGTTTATAAAAGATAATTCTGGTAACTTAATTGAATTTATTCAAACATTTTAAACAAAAAAAACAAGGTGATTTATTAAATCACCTTGTTTTTTAAAATTCCAATTCCTTCAATCTCAAGTTCAATGATATCACCTGGTTCTAAAGGTTGATGAATACTAAAATTATTTTCAATTAAACTACCCCAACCAACAGTACCGGAGCCTAAAATTTCGCCTGGCATCAAAGTGACATTGTTTTCAGAAGCTCTTTCTATCATTTGAGGAAAGGTCCAATGCACAGTTTTATAATTTCCTTCGCAAATAGTTTTTCCATTTATTCGACATGTCATTTTAACGTCGAAGCGATCAGTGGTGCTTTTTGGCATGGCCAGATGTTCGGGATGTGAATCTCTCGAAATGGTACAGCGGTATTGTTCAAATTCATCTTTGGTAACGATACATGGACCAATGGCATTAGCAAAGTCTTTTCCTTTATGAGGCCCAAGTGGGACAGTCATTTCGTGTTTTTGAATGGATCGGGCAGTCCAATCATTAAAAACAGTATATCCAAAGATGTATTCATCAGCATTTTCAGCTGTTATGTTTTTTCCTCTTTTTCCAATAACAACAGCCATTTCAAGTTCTAAATCTAATTTTTCTTCACCTTTTGGACGTTCTATTTCGTCATTTGGCCCATAAATACCATGATGATTGGTAAAATAAAAAATTGGAATTTCGTACCAGGCAGCTCCAACTTTATGGCCAAAAGATTTAGAAGCATTCAGCATATGTTGTTCAAAGCCAATATAGTCACGAAAACTACGTGGATTTGGTAAAGGAGCTAATAATTTCACCTCATTTAAAGAAAAATGAGGTTCTATATATTTTAATTCTTTAATGATCTTGAAATATTCTTCGTGATTATCAATAAAAGATAACATGTCAGTTGGAAGTGATGAATCTGCTAGATTCATATCGATAATTCCATTGCCTTCAATCCATCCTGATCGGACTTCACCAACCTTGTTTTTAAAAGTGACTAGTTTCATCTTTATATTTTGATTAAATGGGTTCGACCAATGTCATTAATGTTTCCCCCATGAATTTACCAATATTAATACCTTCTGGTAATTGCTCACCTTGAAACTCCATTCTCTCCCATTCGACTAGTTGTTCAGAGGCATCAACTATACGCTGACATCTTTCTTGTCTTCTTTTTGAAAATGCTTCAAGAGTTTGCGAAACTGATTGATAATTCATAATTTCTTCAGCTAAAACTATTGCGTCCTCAATGGCTAATGCAGCTCCAGAACCTAATTGAGGCACGGTTGCATGTGCTGCATCTCCTATCATAATGACTCTGTTTTTGTACCAAGGTTGTGGTATTTTAACAACTTTCAATGGGTGATAATTAACTAGTTCCGGATCGGTTATCTGTGATTGAACTTCTCTAACAAATTGAGCTTCGTACTCATCGAGATAGGATTTTAGTTTAGGTATAAACTCTTCTTTAGCAATAATTGGATTATCATCTCCTTCTGAAGTTACAACGAACATATAAATGGTGTCTTTTGTAGTGGGAATCAATCCAACTTTTGAATTTTTTCCAAAATACATATAACCTGTTTCTAAGCCTTTAGGGCGATTAAACGGATATCTCCAAACTGATGCCTTTACATATTTTGGTTCAAATTCTCCGAAGACAATCTTTCTAACTTTAGAATATATTCCATCACAAGCGACTACCAAATCATAGGTTCCGGTCGTTCCATCAGTAAATTTAACTTTAGCTTCATCTGAATTATTTTCTATTTCATTTACTGTAACTCCCATTCGAATTTTTACATCTTCTTTTAGAACTTTTTCCAATAAGATGTCGTGAAGTTGTTTTCTGGTAATACCATTGTGACTTGGAAATCTACCAATAGCCGGAGTGCCTGTTTTTCCAAAAATTTGTCCCTGAGGAGTACACAGATTTACTTGCCCGTATGGAGAACCTTTTTTCATGGCTTCATCTGCAACTCCAATTGCATCAAGTGCTCTTAAAGCATTAGCTTGTTGAATTATTCCTGAGCCTGAAATTCTGTATTCTTTTTGTAATTCAACTATTTCTGCATTGAGCCCTTTTTGTATTAGTGCAATGGCTAATGAAAGACCACCGATACCTCCTCCAACAATCAATACATTTTTAATTTGTTTCATTCGGTTCTTTTGTTTGATTAGACAATATTATTTATGAAAAAATTAAATATTTACTTTATAATCTTTCCGCAATCCAATCATACATATCAAAAGTAGGAGTAAAGTCATCTACTTGACAATGTTGAGAACCGCTTTGACCGCTTGGAACAATTTTCATAGCGTGTTCACAGAGTAAGTGTTTTTCCAATTCATATGCATGGGAAACAAAATTCTGTTTGTCGTCTTCTCCATGCATAATAAATGTAGGAGCTTTTATTTTTTCAGCAATACCATTAGCTAAAGTATATCCTTCCAATTTTTTTCGGGTATCCGCCATGTTATCTGAACCCATGATATGCATTACTATCTCAGCAAGTGGGTGTGTGTCTGGTCTTCCTGCCCATACGTCATAGTAAGACCATACTGCTCCAAAAATCATACAAGCTTTAAATCTGGGTTCGAAAGCGGCACAACGAGCTGCCATATATCCTCCCATAGAAACCGCTCCGATACCAAACCGATGGGCGTCAATTTCATCTTTTAAATTTTCAGTACAGTATTCTAAAACTGCGGTTCCGGCAACTTCAAAATCATGTCTTGAATGTATGTGGTTTAACCGTAGAGCTGCACCTTGTCCTGGTCCATCAACAGCTAAAAGTGCTATTCCTCTTTCGTTTAAATGTTGGCCAATCCCAAAATAAAGTTCTTCAGCTAAACTATCAAGTCCACCGAACATTAACATAACAGGTGGTCTTTGAATTCCTGAAGGTTTAAATAAATATCCTGGTAAAAAAGAACCTTCAAAAGGGATTTCCATTTGAATTGGTTTTTCGTCAAAGTATTTGATGGCTCTTAAAAATGCTTCTCGGGCTTTAAGGTAAGTTGGGATTTTTCTTTCGTCTCCAAGATTCATAAAAAATTCTGCTGATCTCAGATAATTGAAAGCTCTTAGATAAGTTCTTCTTGCCGAAACAAACTTTCCTTCTTTCTCGTAAAGTTCCGCTAAATCATATACTGGATTTCCTTTGTTTAACCAAGCTATATTGAAGGTTTCTCTGTTTGTTGGATCTATATTTGAAGCAACTTCTAGAATTTCGGCAAACTCACCCCCACCATAATGTGCTTGGGTGAGTGCTCTGTTTATTTGGTATGAGGGCATGTAGTGCCCTGGAAAATAATGCCACATAATAAATTATTTCTTGATTGGAATTTTTTAAATATCAACGGGCTTAACAGTCCCATCTTCAGATATCCCCATTTTCTTTCCTTTACCCATTTCGGCAAATGGATTTGCATTCCCCCATGCATCATTTGGATTATCTTTAAGGTAGTGGACATCCAGATGATCAGGGGCGAAAACTAAACGTGCACAAGCGTAGTATTCAAATAGAATTCCACTTCCCGGATCCATAATATAGATAAAGAAACCTTCATCTGCTTTGTGTCTTGTAGGGGCTCCCATAACACTTTTGTATCCTTTTTCTGTGAAATAATCAAGTGCTAATAATACTTCTTCTCTAGAATCTACATTCCAGCAGATGTGATTCAATACGGCTTCTTTAGGACCAATATTTGGATCGGTGAAAATAGCTATATCGTGTGATAAATTGGCAGTTGTAAATAATCCTCCAATAGGATCTTGATCATCGGTAATTCTAACTTCATCGGGATTTCTAAGTCCTAATCCTTTCCAGAATTCTTTTTCAGCCGGATATGCTCCTTTTGATACCATATATGTTACGTGGTCAACTCGCCTTGGGTTGGCACCTTTTAATCGATTGCTTGCATATCGGTCAGCAAAAATACTTCCTCTTTCACCTGTTTCGCGTAACCATTCTACATCCCAAAAAACTTCATGCATATGACCTTCTGGAGATTTGAACCGGAAAGCTTTTCCATGTCCTAAATCACCTTCTTCCCAGCCAATTCCAGCTCCAGTGCTTTCAAGATATTTAACACATTCTTCCAATGCTTCAGGGCTGTCAGCTCTCCAACCAATGTGGCCTAATCCTGCAGTTTCACTTTGTGTGAGTTTCAAGGTATGATGAAAATAATCTCCCCATGCACGCAGGTACACAGAATTATCTTTTTTTCCTGTGATATCCATTCCTACAATATCACTAAAGAAATGAACAGATTTTTCTAAATCCTTAGTTAAAACTTCAACATGCGCTAACTGTGAAAAATAGTGTGGATTTTTTGCCATAACTATAAATATTAATGTTTTTATTTTTTTAAGAATACAAATATAATTTTAAGGGTAACTTTAAGTTAATCAATTGTAGTATAATGCTATTCAATATCAATACTTTTAGTCTTTTTTTATGTGTTTTTTTGTATTTTTTTATTCATTTATGCAAATGCACCTCCGTCAACTGCCATTGCATGTCCTGTAATAAAAGTAGATTGATCTGAACACATCCAGAGGGCTACATCTGCCACTTCTTGAGGTTGTCCCATTCGCTTCATCCGCTGAAGATTAATGGCTGCTTTTTTAGCTTCTGGATTATGTGCTAATTTTCGTCTTCCTTCCATGATCATTGGAGTTTCAATTGCTGTAGGACAAATTGCATTTACTCGAATGTTTTTTGTAGCATATTCAATGGCGGCACTTTTTACAATTCCTATAACTCCATGTTTAGATGCAGAGTAGGGTACGTTTTCAGGTTGGCCAACTAATCCGGCAGCGGACGAAATACAAACAATGTTTCCTCCGCCGTTTTTCAGCATTTCCTGAAGTTGGTATTTAACACAATACCAAGTACCGGTTAAGTTAACATTAATTTGTTTTAACCAGTCTTCCTCAGGATATTCCGCAGTTGGGAGAGAAAGGGTACCTGCAATACCTGCAGAATTTACTGCACAGTCTAATCGTCCAAATTCTTTAATCGTTACATTTAATAAATTTTCAACTTCCTGTCGTTTTGAAATGTCGCATTTGACAAAGATGGCTCGTTGGCCATTTGATATAATCTCATCAACTACTTCATTTCCTTGGTTTTCATTCATATCGGATACAATGACAATTCCTCCTTCTTTAGCAAACGCAATTGCAGTCGCACGGCCTATTCCGGATGAAGCTCCTGTGACTAAACAAATTTTATTTATAAATCTTGACATAATTCTATTATCATTTATTAATTAAGATTTTCATTATTAATGCTCCATATACTCAGGAAAAGCTTCTCCGTTCAACTCAAATGGTTTAGCTTCAATTAAAATGAAAACAATGCGACAAATTTCAGTTTTACTGGGATTTCTCCATTTGTGGATGGTTCCGTGTTGAACAATGATGCCTTCTGCGCCAATTGTCTTGGTCGATTTGTTGTCTAACTCAAGTTCAATTTGACCACTGAGTACAATACCATAGTCAATACTATTGCTTCTATGCATGGGGGAAGAAGCTCCCGGAAGCATATCAACTATTCTTATTACAGAACCTCCGGAAAGTGTTGTGCCAGCTTCCCTTAACCTACCATCTGATTGATCATTACAATCTGCAGGAACAGTAGTTGTTGTCCAAATTAATGACATGGCAGCATCTCCCGTAGGGATTATTTTAGGTTCAAAAGTATTATCATCAACAAATACTGCAGTACCATTAATATCATGTCCAGTTACGATTCTTCTAATATTTTTGCTCATAAAAGTTAAATTAATTTTGGATATTGGTTACTTGTTTTGTACCAATATGCAATTAACCAAAAGTATATGATGTATGTGTATTAAGTAAATCAAAAAAAGAACAATACTATTCAGAATCAATCCATTGTAGCGTATTCCTTTGGAGTCATGCCAGTTTGTTTTTTGAAGAATCTTGCAAAGTTACTTGGAGTTTGATCTGAAAGTTTCACAGCTATTTCAGAAATATCTAAATTGGAGTATTTAATGAGTGATTTGGCTTCTAGAATAATCATTTCTTTTAGTAAATCCTGCGCAGTTTTATTTGTGGTAGCCTTGACACATTTATTCAGATAATTTGGACTTATATGTAATAAATTGGCGTATTCGGTTATTTGTTTGTATTCGTAAATATGTTCGGCAAGTAAATCTTTAAATTCTTTAGTAATTCTTGAAAAGGAATTCTTGCCAGAAGTTGAATCCTGAGGTTCTTCTTTTTTTAATTCTTCAAAGAGAGTTAGTAGATAAGAAGCTATAAGATTTTTGTTTGTTTTTTCACCATTTTCATAAAAAGTCAATAATCGCTCCAAAATATTTTCGACTGTGCGTTGTGTTTCAATCGAAAGTTTTATGATAGGATTGGATTGATATTGAAAAAAAGAAAATCTGCTTCGTAAGTATTGTTTTGGTAAAAAATCAAAAAGGCTTTCATCAAAGTGACAAAAATATCCTTCAGCATCATGACTCATTGATTTGTGTTGTGTAATTTGAAAAGCGGGAAGAAAAAATATTGTTCCTGCCCCAAATTCATATTTATTAAGTCCTTTACTTCTTACAGAAGTCCCTTTTCTTAAATAGATAAAATCGTGAAAAACTTTACGATGAGGAAGTACCTTAAAATTTTCTTTGTCAGTTATATCATCTAATTTGTTTACATGATAATCCTTTTGTTTGGTCTGTGATATCTTTGGTAGCCATTGTGTAGTTTTTCCGTGAAATGAGGTTAGTTCACTGAGATTTATAGTAGGTATTTTTTGCTGGTTAGCCATTGGTGAAATTTTATATTGTGAAGATATAAAATTTTACAATAATCCGGAAAGTACCTATTTTTAGATTTAGTTATGGTTGTTTTAGAAATTGAAGTATTTAGTACTATCTGAAAAAGTTTTATATAATTTTTTAAATTCTACTTTTGAAGATTATAGTAAAAGTCGTCCTCCATCCACTGTTATTATGTTACCTGTGGACATAGTGAGTTGTGTAGCAGCAGAAAAAACGGCATTTGCAACATCTTTGCCTATTGCAAATTTTCCCAGAGGAGTTTTATCTCTTTGTGCTTTCAAAAATTCATATTCCATATTTGCGGTATATTCACCTTCAACAAAACCAGGAGATACCGATAAAACCCTAATTTTTGGTGCCAAAGCTCTTGCTAAGGATCGTGTCATAGAATCTAAAGCTGCTTTTGAAGCACAATATGCAACATTACTACCTATGCCGAAAATTCCTGCTATTGATGAGATATTGATTATTGCTGAAGTTGATTCGTCTGATTTTTCTAATAATTCTTTAAAAGCTCTCACCATTGCAAATGATCCTCTAAAATTAGTTTGCATAATTTTGTCAATCCATTCATCGGTTAGAGCTTCTAAATTATTATGAGGTACAGGAATTGTAATTCCTGCATTGTTAACTAATACATCTAACGATTTATAATTTTTTTCAAAAAATGATTTAAAATCGGCTATCTTTTCAGGTTCAGTAGTTGGTGCCTGAAAAGCAGCGTGATTACCTTGCGGTAGGGTTTTTAAAAAATCTTCTGCTCTTTTAGAATTGGAATTATAAGTAATTATTACATCAAATCCATTTTCTGCAAATTGCCTGCTTATTGCTGACCCAATTTCGCCTGATCCACCGGTAATAATTACTGTTTTTCTCATGTCTATTTTTTAAATCGTCTAACTCTAATATCAGCTTGTTCTTTATGACCTGCAAATTTTTCAATTTCACATAGTCTAGAGCAATATTCTCCAATCATTGCACTAGCTTCAGGAGTTTTAATTTCTTGAAAGGTACAAGTTTTCATGAATTTCCCAACCCAAAGACCTCCAGTAAATTTAGCTCCGTGCTTTGTTGGTAATGTGTGATTGGTTCCAATAACTTTATCGCCATAAGCCACGTTGGTATATTTACCTAAGAATAGTGCACCGTAATTAGTCATGTTGTCTAGAAAAAATCTTGGGTTTTCTGTCATAACTTGAACATGTTCACTTGCAATTCTATCTGCTTCTTCAGCTAGTTCTTCTACGGTGTCAACTAAAATAATTTGTCCATAGTCTTTCCATGAAATACTGGCAATATCTGCTGTAGGTAATGTTTTTAACTGACGATCAACCTCTTTTAATGTTTCTAAGGCTAATTCTTCAGAATTTGTCAATAATATAGCAGGTGATGTTGGGCCGTGTTCTGCCTGACCCAATAAATCTGTTGCGCAAATTTCAGCATCACTGGTGTGGTCAGCTATTATTAAGGTTTCAGTTGGGCCGGCTAATAAATCGATACCTACTTTTCCAAATAATTGTCTTTTAGCTTCAGCTACATAAGCATTTCCAGGCCCTACAATCATATCAACTCCTTCTATTGTTTCTGTTCCCAGAGCCATAGCAGCAATAGCCTGTACTCCTCCAAGTAAATAGATTTCATCGGCACCGGCCAAATACATGGCGGCAATGGTTTCGGCAGGAATTTCACCTTTAATTGGTGGGGTACATGCTATAACTCTTTTCACTCCAGCTACTTTAGCAGTTAATACGCTCATGTGAGCAGAAGCGACCATAGGATAACGGCCACCTGGGATATAGCAACCGACACTGTTTACGGGTATGTTTTTATGTCCTAAAAACACACCTGGTAATGTTTCAACTTCGATGTCTTTCATCGAATTCTTTTGATGGGTTGCAAAGTTTCTGATTTGTGCCTGAGCAAATTTGATATCTTCAATTGTCTGAGGAGAAACCGTTGAAACAATATCTTCTATTTCGTGACTCGATAAACGAAAACTTTCGGGAGACCAATTGTCAAATTTTTCAGAATATGATCTTACAGCGGCATCACCGCCTTCTTTAATTTCGTTTAATAAATTTTCAACAATATCTCTAACTTTTCTGTCATTTGATTCAGCTTCAAATAGAGCTATACCTTCCTTAATAATACGCTTCATTTTGTAATGGTTATAGGTTTATAATTTTTGTCACGAAGTTGTAGTGAATTGCAACAGGATTTTCTTTAAAATGTGGTGAAAGAATTTCTCGCCATTTTATAAATAAATCAGAACTTCTAAATCCAATAGTATGGTCTTCCAAGGTTTCCCAATGGATTAAAGCTATGAACTTTCTATTATCTTCTATGCAATGTTGAAATTCAATCTTTTTAAATCCATTAGCCTTTGCGATAACTTTGCATGCTTGTTGGCATGAATTTGCGAATTCATTAATTGAATCTTCTTTTATGCTGAAAGTTGCAACCTCTAGAATCATAATTGAAAATTTTATAGTGTTTACAGAGTGCAAATTTTGGAAAAAGATTTTTTTGAAGAGAATCATTTATATGCCATAAATATTCAAAATCAATCATATTTATTTTCTTTAGGTAAAAATATGAAGTATTAGTATTCTGTTTTTTAAAAAAAAGCAAAAGTGAAAAAGATGTATTTGAATGTTTGATAAGAATTTTTTAAGTTTTTCTGAATTCGCTTGGAGATACTCCTACTGTTTTTTTGAAGAGTCTACAGAAATAAGCAGGGTAGTTGAAATTTAAAAAATAAGCAATTTCTGAAATTGAATAGGAAGTGTTTAGTAAATATTTTTTTGCTTCTGCTATCAAGTAGGATTGAACCACTTTTAGGGCGGATTCGTTTACTATAGTATGACAAACTCTGTTTAGGTGCATTTGAGTAATTCCTATTTTATTTGCATATTCCTCTATAGTGAGAGGATTATTTAATGATTGTTTTATTAGTTTTTGATATTGTTGAAAATATTGAAGCGTTTTATTTGTTGTTTTTAATTCAAATTTTTCTGTGATTGTTCTTTTTCTGAAAAGTTTTAAAAACAACAATTGAAAATTGCATTGAAGTGCTAAAGGTTTTTCAAAATTATCATATTGAATTTCATTTTTTATATTGTTAATTAAATGATGTATTTCGTTAAAATCGTTTGTGTCATCTGCAAAAGAAAATTGTTTTATAATATTTAACTTGATATATAAATTGGGTGTGTTTTTTAGAATGTTTTCCAAATAACTATCGGAGAAAGTAAGTACATCTCCAATTATGTTATTTTCAAAACTGAAACCATGCATTGTAGAAGCGGGAACAATTATTACAGAAGGGCTAGTAATTATGATTTTGTTTTTATCTGATAGGAGAATACCATTTCCGGATTTAAATATGAATATTTGAAAAAGTTCAGTATGTAAATGTTCATTTATTTCCCAAGAATACATTTTAGAGCGGTGTTCAAGGGTTTCAAAATGAAAAAAATCACTTATAAATGAAGAATGATTATCACCATAGAGACCGTTAAATTGTAATATTTGTTTCATAAAATGTTTGAATAGTATAATGTTTTTTGAGCAAATTTAGTGAATTTTTATTTTGTAAATATCATTAATTCAATTGTTTCAGGTTATTTTTAATTTTTGTAAATATTAAATTTTATTAAAAATGTTTATTTTGTATAATAAATTATTATGATTTGTTATAATCACAAAATAAGGATTAAAATAACTTTGTTTGAAACATTAATAATTATGAGTAAAATAACAAAAGACTGTTTTGATATGGAGGTACAGCCTTCATATTTGGCTCCCGATTATAAATCGACTATTCTTAGAGCTCCAACTAAACCTTTGTTTTTGTCTAAGAAATCTCTTTCTGATCTATCGGGACCTGTTTTTGAAAATTTTGAATTAGGTATTTTAGATAATGATTTGACAAAAAATGCAATTAAAAGTGGTGCTCCTATTGGAGAACGTATTGTCGTTCATGGCAAAGTTACCGATGAATTAGGTCGGCCTTTGTCAAATGCACTCATTGAGGTTTGGCAAGCTAATTCGGCAGGTCGATATGTTCATAAGGTAGATCAGCATAATGCTCCTTTAGATCCGAACTTTCTAGGAGCAGGGAGATGTATGACTGATTCTAATGGTAATTATAAATTTTATACCATCAAACCCGGTGCTTATCCTTGGGGAAATCATCCAAATGCTTGGCGTCCTAATCATATACATTTTTCATTGTTTGGTGCAGAAATTTCTTCAAGATTGGTCACTCAAATGTATTTTCCAGGTGACCCATTATTGAATTATGACCCGATTTATAATGCTGTTCCAAAAGCGGGAAGAGAATTATTAATATCAAGTTTTGATCTTTCAGTAACAGAACCAGAATTTGCATTAGGATATCGTTTTGATATTGTCCTGAGAGGAGATAAATCAACTCCATTTGAAAATTTATAAAAGAAGAATTATGTCTAACATAGATAAAATAATCAAACAAACACCGTCTCAGACGGTGGGGCCGTATTTTGCTTACGGCTTGACTCCTGAACAATATGGTTACAATTTTAAAAGTTGGGTCAATAATAATATGTGTAGCCCATCTGATAGAGATGAACCTGTTGTAATTTATGGAAAAGTTTATGATGGCAATGGGAATACAATAAATGACGCGATGATTGAGTTGTGGCAAAATGATGGTGAGAAAAAACTTTTTGGGAGATATGGTACGGGTACAGATAAGGATAACCAATTTATATTTAAAACCATAAAACCAAAATCTGTAAATGGTAATGCCCCTTTTATAAATGTAATTCTTTTTATGAGAGGGCAGTTATTACATTCTTACACTAGAATTTATTTCTCGGATGAGGTAGAATTGAATTCAAATGATGAGGTACTTAAAACCATTTCAGAAAAAAGAAGAAATTCGCTTATAGCCCAAAAAACTACAAAAGGATATGAATTTAATATCCATATGCAGGGAAATGATGAAACTGTATTTTTTATAATCTAAATTTATAATCTAAATGTCATTGTATTCTGGAACTTTTTATGCAAATGAAATTAACCATTTGTTTTCTGACAGAGAGGTTGTTGCTCAAATGTTAAAAGTTGAGGCATCGCTTGCCAATGCTCAGGCTCATTTGGGAATTATCCCAAAAGAAGCGGCTGAAATTATTGCGTTGAGCTGTAATGTGGATTTTATCGATATCAATAAGCTTAAATCAGATATAAAACTTGGAGGAAATGCGGCTATTCCGTTAGTTAAACAACTGACAAATGTTGTTAAAACTTCTAGTTTTGAGGCTTCGAAATATGTCCATTTTGGGGCAACTAGTCAAGATATTATCGACACAGCTACAATCCTTAATGTTTCGCAATCGATTGAGTGGTTAGAGGATAAATTAACTGCACTTGAGAATGCGTTAATAACCTTGACAATAAAACACAAAAATACTATTGTGATTGGAAGGACTTTGATGCAACAGGCAAGACCGATAACCTTTGGTTTAAAAACAGTTGGTTGGCTTCAAAGTATCACCAGAATTAAATCGAGTTTAGAAGATGTAAAATCAAAAGTTTTGTGTATCCAATTGGGTGGAGCTGTTGGTAGTGGTAATAGCCATATCACTGCCGGTGTTCAAGAGAAATTAGCAGAAGAGTTAGGTCTAAACAATAGTTATCCTTGGCAATCACAAAGAGATAATTTAAATATGTTTTCAAGTTTACTTGGGGTGCTCAGTGGTTCTTTAGGTAAAATGGCAAAAGATATAACCCTGATGATGCAAACAGAAGTCGGAGAGGTCTTCGAAGGAGCTCAAGAGGGAAAAGGTGGTTCAAGTACTATGCCGCACAAAAGAAATCCTATTACAAGTGCACTTATTTTAAGTAATAGTGTCCGTACACCCGGATTGGTTTCTATCATGTTATCTTCAATGATTCAAGAACATGAAAGATCAGCCGGGTATTGGCATGCAGAATGGGAAACGTTAACACAGTTAATTGGGTTGACATGTGGTTCTCTTGAAAAAAGTATTGATTTAATAGAAAACTTAGAAGTAGATTCTAAGCGGATGTTGCAAAATATAGATATTACAAACGGGCTAATTTATGCTGAAAAAGTTTCTTTCACCTTATCTAAATCGATGGGAAAAATGCAAGCTCATGAAGCAGTGAAGAAAGCTTGTAATTTATCGGTTTCAAGCGGTAGACATTTAAAAGATATAATGACTGAAGCTTTTCCGGAAATTGAAAATATTGATGAGCTTTTCATACCTGAAAACGTAATTGAAGAAAGTGTTCAATGGATTGAGAAAATCCTTAAAAGCTATAATAATTAAGTAATGTATACCAACTATAAAATTCAAGGTACTCCTAATAGTCCTGTATTGGTTTTTTCTAATTCTTTAGGAACCGATATGGGTATGTGGGATGAATTAATACCTTCTTTATTACCTTATTTTCAAGTGTTGCAGTACGATACTCGCGGACATGGAGGTAGCGAAACTTCTGAAGAACCATACACAATAGAACTTTTAGGAAATGATGTAATAGCACTTTTAAATGAATTAAAAATTGATAAAATGTATTTCTGTGGTCTTTCTATGGGAGGGTTAATAGGTCAATGGTTAGCTATCAATCATCCGGAAAGGATCGTAAAATTAATTTTAAGTAATACAGATGCTAAAATTGGAACTATTGAAAATTGGAATGACAGAATCCAAACAGTAAATAGCCAAGGAATGCAAACCATTGTTGAAACTACAATGGAACGTTGGTTTACCGACGATTTAAGAAAAAAAAATTCCGACAAAATAGCAACAATTAAAACAGTTTTTGCAGCTAATAATATAACTGGTTATGCAAATAGTTGTGCTGCTGTTAGAGATGCAGATTTTAGAAATCAATTAGATAAAATAATGGTCGAAACTCTTGTCCTTACAGGGGATGAAGATACGGTGACGACTGTTGCCCATGCTGAAGAACTAGCGAAAAACATTCTAAACGCAAGCCTTAAAATATTACATGCAAGGCATTTAATGAGTACTGAATTGCCAAAAGAATTTGTTGAAGTACTCATTGATTTTTTTGTGGGTTCCAGCACTTTTGAGAAAGGAATGCATGTCCGTCGTAGTGTTCTTGGGAATGCTCATGTTGACAGAGCTACAGCTAATATAAATAAATTTAACGGTGAGTTTCAAAATTTTATTTCAAATTATGCCTGGGGGGAAATCTGGACAAGACCTGGATTGTCAAAACACAATCGTAGTCTTATTACCATTGCAATGTTAATAGCACTTAATAGAAAGGCCGAATTGCAAATGCATATTAGGGCGGCTTTTAACAATGGGGTTACTAAGGACGAAATAAAAGAAGTGATTATGCAATCGGCTTTGTATTGCGGTTTACCTGCTGCAAATGAAGCAATTCATACAGCCGAAAGTGTATTTGAAGAATTAAAAAAATAAGCAACCCAAAGTATTAATATTATGAATCGTATAAAAATTCAAGTCGGAATTATCGGTGCCGGTCCGGCAGGATTAACGTTGGCTAACTGGTTAAGAAAACAAGGTATTTCTGCTATAATAATTGAACATCGCAGCAGAGCTTATAGTGAATCACGCGTAAGAGCGGGATTGTTGGAACAAAATACAGTAGATGTTTTAGAACTTTTGGGCTTAGCTGACCGACTTAAAAAAGAAGGAATCGAACATCATGGAGTGAATTTAAGTTTTGATGGTGAGCGAATTCGTGTTCCTTTCGGAGAATTGACTGGAGGTCGAAATATTACTATTTATGGACAACAGGAAGTTGTTAAAGACTTGACTGATGCCTGGTTAGCCGGAGGGGGACAATTATTTTTTGAAACTCCTGCTACAAAAATTGAAGATTTTGATACAGACCAACCTAAAATTTATTTTGAACACAATGGTGAAGAAATGATTTTAGAATGTGATTTTGTTGCAGCCTGCGATGGATTTCACGGGATTGGAAGAAAATCAATGCCTAAAAATTCTTATAACGAATTTACGGTGACTTATCCGTTCAGCTGGTTGGGTATTTTGGCACATGTGGCGCCATCGTCTGAAGAATTAATTTATGCATATCATGAACGCGGTTTTGCTTTAAGTAGTTCCCGTTCTGAAAAAATAAGTCGTTTGTATGTGCAGTGTGAGAATGATGATACCGTTGAAAATTGGTCGGATGATAGAATTTGGGACGAATTATCTATTCGTTTAGGAACTCCGGGATGGGAATTAAAACGTGGTCCTATTTTCGAAAAAAGTATTACACCGATGCGAAGTTATTTCATAGATAATATGCAAAGTGGACGTTTGTTTTTAGCAGGAGATGCTGCTCATATTGTACCTCCAACGGGTGGAAAGGGATTGAATTTGGCTGTTGCGGATGTGAAACATTTGGTAGATGGATTAACTGAATTTTATAGTAATGGTTCTACAAAGGCTCTCGATTCTTATTCTGAAACGGCTTTGAAACGTATTTGGCGTGCACAGGATTTTTCCAATTTTATGACCACTTTATTTCATAAACAGGAAGAACATGGTTCGTTTACTTATCAATTACAAAAAGCAAAATTTGATTATATCAAGAGTTCGAATGCTTATGCAACGACTATTGCTGAAAATTATGTTGGATTACCATTTGGGGCTTTTAACGAATAATACCCTTTTAATAAAATAGATTTAAAAATACAATGAAACAAATTCCAATTATAGATTTACAAACTGCCGCTCAAATGGTGAAAGATGGTGATACTTTGTTACAAGGTGGTTTTGGAATGACAGGAAATCCGGTTCATTTAATGCATGCATTAGCTGAAATTGGCACCAAAAACCTAACTTTTATTGGTAATAATACTGGTGAAGCTGGTTTAGGAGGTGGTCGTTTACTTAGAAATGGTCAACTTAAAAAAATGATTGGATCGTTTTTTACTTCCAATCCTGATGCTGTTAAGGCAGCACAAATGGGTGAGGTAGAATATGAATTATTACCTCAGGGAACACTTGCCGAAGCAATAAGAGCAGGGGGTGCAGGTATAGGAGGTTTTTATACTCCAACATCAGCCGGAACTTTGATCGCAAATGGTAGAGAAACCAAAATAATCAATGGAGAAGAACAGGTTTTTATTCAGGGTATTCGAGGAAATGTTGCTTTTATCAGAGCCTGGCGTGGAGATACGGCAGGCAATTTACAATACCGTATGACGGAAAATAATTTTAATAAGGCAATGGCAACTGCTGCCGATTTGGTTATTGCCGAAGTGGAAGAAATTGTTCCTGTAGGTGAAATTGCTCCTGAATTTGTTCATACACCGGGTTGTTTTGTAGATTATTTAGTTGAAGCCAAAATTACCTTAGAAGATTTAGGAAGTTCGGCTTCGGTTTCGAGTTCTAAAAAAGTAGATGAATGCCGAATGAATATGGCCAAACGTGCTTTGGCAGAATTAAGAAAAGGAGATGTGGTGAATTTAGGTATTGGGATACCAACTTTGGTGGCTGACTTAATTACTGATGAACATGGGATTATCCTGCATACCGAAAATGGTATGTTAGGTGTTGGTCCAGTTCCCAATGATGGCGGAGGCGCTATGGATTATCCTGTAAATGCCGGTAAAATACCAGTTACCGCTCTTAAAGGGAGTAGTTATTTTGACAGTTCAGATTCCTTTGCAATGATTCGCGGAGGGCATGTGGATATTGCTATTATGGGAGGTTTGGAAGTGGATGAAAATGGAAATTTAGCCAATTGGGCTATACCAGGAAAACCATTGTTGGGTGTAGGCGGCGCAATGGATTTGGCAAAAGGAGCTAAGAAATTGATTATTACAATGACACATTGTAATCCTGATGGAAGTGCTAAAATTGTTCCGCAATGTGTATTACCGTTAACTGCTTCCGGCGTAGTGGATTTAGTCATTACTGATAAAGCTGTTTTTTCTTATGAAAAAGGAAAATTAACCTTAATTGAAATAATGTCTGGAAGTTCGCTTGAAGAAGTTAGGGCTACAACAATGGCAAGTTTTATTGAAAAATTAAATTAAAAATTATGAATCACTCCTATATAATAGATGCCATTAGAACGCCAATTGGGAATTTTGGTGGAAGTTTATCTTCTGTTAGAGCCGATGATTTGGCTGCTTTAACCATTAAAGAATTGGTTAAAAGAAATCCAAATATTCCTGCAGATGCGATTGATGAAGTGATTTTAGGTAATCATAATCAGGCAGGAGAAGATAACCGAAATGTGGCTCGTATGGCTTCTTTGTTGGCAGGTTTACCTTTTACGGTACCCGCACAAACAGTAAATCGTTTATGTGCTTCGGGTATGTCGGCTGTTATTGACGCATCAAGAGCTATTCAAGTAGGAGATGCCGAGATTATGATAGCTGGGGGAATGGAGCATATGACCCGTAGTCCATGGGTAATTTCGAAGACTACAAAGCCTTTTGGGAATGATGCTCAGATGTTTGATTCCAGTTTTGGATGGCGTTTTGTAAATCATAAAATGCAGGTAATGTATGGAACGGATGCAATGGGTGTCACCGCAGAGAATTTGGTTGAAATGTATCAAATTAGTCGTGAAGACCAGGATTTGTTTGCATACAATTCGCAACAAAAAGCTTTTGCAGCGCAACAAAACGGAAGACTTGGTGAAGAAATTGTTGCTGTTGAATTAATTGATAAAAAAGGAAATACCACAATTTTTGATAAAGATGAATTTGTCAAAGGAAATTCTTCACTTGAAAAGTTAGCAAGTTTAAGAGCGGCATTCAAGAAAGAAAACGGGACAGTTACTGCCGGAAATGCATCTGGATTGAATGATGGTTCTGCAGCAATGTTTCTGGCTTCAGAAAAGGCTATTAAAGAATATAACTTGACGCCTTTAGCAAGAATTGTTTCTTCGGCAGTAGTAGGAGTAGAACCAAGAATAATGGGTATAGGTCCTGTAAGTGCATCTCAAAAAGCATTGCAAAAAGCAGGATTGACATTAAATGATATAGACATCATAGAATTAAACGAAGCCTTTGCAGCTCAGTCTTTAGCTTGTACCCGAGCTTTAGGTCTAAAAGACGATGATTCTAGAATAAATCCAAATGGAGGAGCAATTGCTTTAGGACATCCATTAGGTATGTCAGGTACCCGTATTTTACAAACGGCAGCCATCGAATTAAAGAAACAAAATAAAAGATACGCGCTATGTACCATGTGCATAGGAGTAGGTATGGGCTATGCTGTAATTATTGAAAATACTACTGCAAAATAGACCTTATTTTTAACCCTATTTTTTTAAAAAAAATATATTATGAGCAATGATAAATTGAAAAGGGATGCATTACGATATCATGCAGAACCCCAACCCGGAAAAATTAAAATTGTACCAACCAAGCCATATGCTACACAACGTGATTTAGGATTAGCTTATTCTCCGGGAGTAGCAGAGCCTTGTTTGGAAATTGAAAAAGACAAAGAAAATGTTTATAAATATACATCCAAAGGAAATGTAGTTGCCGTTATTTCCAATGGTACTGCTGTTTTAGGATTAGGAGATATTGGTCCTGAAGCTTCAAAACCGGTTATGGAAGGTAAATCATTATTGTTTAAAATCTTCGCTGATATTGATAGTATTGATATCGAATTGGATACTAAAGATGTAGATAAATTTATCGAAACTGTAAAAATTATGGCTCCAACTTTTGGAGGTATTAATTTGGAAGATATAAAAGCACCTGAGGCTTTTGAAATTGAGAGAAGATTAAAGGAAGAATTGGATATTCCTGTTATGCATGATGATCAGCACGGTACAGCAATTATTTCCGCTGCGGCATTATTAAATGCTTTAGAATTAACCGGGAAAAAAATTGAAGAAGTTCGAATTGTTATCAGTGGAGCAGGTGCTGCGGCTGTTTCCTGTACTAAATTATACAAGGCATTTGGTGCTAAAGCTGAAAATATTGTCATGCTGGACAGTAAAGGAGTCATTCGTTCTGACAGAGAAAATTTATCTGAAGAAAAGAAGGAGTTTGCCAGTGACCGAAAAATTGACACCCTTGAAGAAGCTATGGTTGATGCTGATGTATTTATTGGATTGTCTATTGCCAATGTGGTAGACGAAAAGATGTTGCTTTCTATGGCAAATGATCCTATTGTTTTTGCTATGGCAAATCCGGATCCGGAAATTGCTTATGATTTAGCTGTAAAAACCCGTAAAGATATTATTATGGCAACGGGACGTTCTGACCATCCTAATCAGGTGAATAACGTTTTAGGTTTCCCATTTATTTTTAGAGGGGCTTTGGATGTAAGGGCTACAAAAATCAATGAGGAAATGAAAATGGCAGCTGTTACAGCTTTGGCTGAATTAGCCAAAGAATCGGTTCCAGAGCAAGTTAATATTGCTTATGGAGAGACCCGTTTGAGTTTTGGAAAAGAATATATTATTCCAAAACCATTTGATCCACGATTGATTTCTTCTATTCCAATAGCTGTAGCCAAGGCGGCTATGGAAAGTGGAGTAGCTAAATATGCTATCGAAGACTGGGATTTGTATAAAGAACAATTGTTGCAGCGTTCAGGGAATGATAATAAAGTAGTTCGAATGTTGCACAGCAGAGCCAAACAAAATTCGAAAAGAATTGTTTTTGCGGAAGCGGATCAATTAGATGTCCTGAAAGCGGCGCAAATTGTATATGAAGAAGGAATTGCTACACCCATTTTGCTTGGAGACAGAGAGACTATCGAGGAACTCAAAAAAGGAATTGACTTTAATGCTCCTATAACTATAATCGATATGCATAGTGAGGATTCCAAAGTAATCCGAGAGCAATATGCTGAGAAATTTTGGAACAAGAGAAAAAGGAATGGTGTAACTTTATACAGTGCTCAGGCAAAGATGAGGGAGCGTAATTATTTTGCTGCAATGATGGTTTTAGAAGCTGATGCTGACGGAATGATTTCAGGTTATACCAGAGCATATTCGGCAGTGGTGAAACCTATTTTTGAAGTTATAGGTAAAGCGGCTAATGTGAAAAAGGCAGCCACAGTAAATATTTTGACAACAGAAAGAGGTCCTTTATTTTTAGCCGATACGGCAATTAATATTGAGCCTACTGCAGAAGAACTTGCTGATATTACTCAAATGACCGCAAACGTGGCTTCTTCATTTGGTTTTGATCCTGTAATAGCCATGTTATCCTATTCTAATTTTGGCTCTTCATCACATCCTAATGCAAATAAGGTAAGAGAGGCAGTGTCTATTTTACATGAAAGTAATCCCGAAATGATTGTAGATGGAGATATCCAATTTGACTTTGCTTTAAATATGGAGTTGTTACAAAGTAAATTTCCATTTTCGAAACTGGCAGGAAAAAAAGTAAATACACTGGTTTTTCCGAATTTAGAAGCTTCTAATATCACTTATAAATTATTGAAGGAATTAAATAAAGCTGATTCTATCGGACCAATTATGTTAGGTCTTAAAAAATCAGTACATATTTTGCAATTAGGAGCTAGTGTAAGTGAAATTGTAAATATGACTGCAGTAGCAGTAATTGATGCTCAGGAAAGGGAAATGAGAAAAAAAGCTAAGTCGAATATTTAATTATATCACTTGTAAGATAAAAGATGTATCTTTTGTTTCTCAATGCTATTAATAAATCAACCAAAATATATTATTAAATATAAAAAAAATCAAGAATAATAACGGTAATTTCAATAATGTTGGCTTGTATAATTGGTCATGCGCAAGAAAAAAAAGATTTTTTAAATGGATTTATATCCCCAATTAATGATGTTGCATCTCGCGTTTGGTGGCATTAGATGCCCGGTTATATTGCAAAAGAAGGAATCAAAAAAGATTTCTTATTGATGAATCGTATAGGTATTGGTGGTTTTATGAATTTTGGTGTTGCCATGACAACACCTCAAATTGTCAAAAAAAACGATTGACTTATATGACTCCGGAATGGAAAGATGCTTTTCAGTTTACAACCAGGTTAACCAATTCTTTAAAATTGGAATTGGCTATTGTAGGTTCTCCAGGATGGAGTGAAAGTGGTGGGTCTTCGGTTGAACCAAAATTCCGTCGTTTTGATTTATACTTTTAGGAGTGAATTAAATGGTTTTTAAAATATTGTAAAAAATACTGCATTTTAAAAAAATTAATTGGAAACTTATAAAATAAGTTTATCGTTGCACACGAAATATCGCGGGATAGAGCAGTAGGCAGCTCGTCGGGCTCATAACCCGAAGGTCACTGGTTCGAGTCCAGTTCCCGCTACTCATAGCCCTGTAACTACAGGGCTTTTTTTTGGACATAATATTCAAAAAAAATGAAATCAGCTCTTTTTCTTTAAAAATTAGTTGATTATAAGATAAATATTTAGCAGTAGATATGAATTGATTTATAATGATGTATATAAATTTCTATCGATGACAATTGATTTGCATTGATATATATTGATTTTTAGTTTAGTATTAAATTAACAAAAATCAATTTTTTAATTTTTGTTTACTTTTTTTGATGTTAGAATCAATACTATACCAAATTATACCACCAACAACTAGGGTTGTTAAAATTACTCTCCAATTATTTTTAAAATAGTTTCCTATTAAATTATGTGGTGGATTTGTATGTTCCAAAAAAGCCTCTTGGTTTTCAGTTATAATTTGCAAAGGGAAATCTTCATATCCCTTTTTGATAGTTCCAGTCATAATGCCATTATTAACAAAATGTTCAGATTGTTTTTTAAGTAAGTCCTTTTGATAGGCAAGAGGAAATATTTCTTCTGTAGTTAAATCTCTTAAAGTCATTTTTTATTTTTTTAGTATTTTGTAAAATTGTTTTTCAAAATCAATAAGCATTATTCCATATTCGTATGAGAATTTTACTTCTCTGCCGGATTTGTTTTCTTTCATTGTCGAATGATAAGTATGGAAAGAATATCCTTCGTATTCTAATATGGAGACATGTATGTAGCCGTCCTTTTTATAGGGGGGGCTATTTAAAATTTTGATTAAAATACTTTTGTTGTGTTTTACCTTTTTAGCAAAATCCACTTCGTATGAAGTGATAATTTTCCGTTTGTCATTGTTGCTGTCGATTTGATGTTGCCTACAGCAGTATATCTGACGAGCGTCTGTTGGAATGAATTCTATCTCACAATCAGGTTTAGCACATTTTTTAGGGGGATATACTCTGTTTGATATTCTTTTTCTTATTTCTTCTTTTTTCATGATATAAAAAATGTTAGTTGTTTAACAAAAGTATAAAATAATTTCATAAATTTACCAAATAGTAAATTAAATAGTTTAAAAAGTTACATTTATGGAAAATGATAAAGTTAAGAATTTGGGTCAGTTTTTAAGTGAAATGAATATTATTCCATCAGATTTAGGCGTGTCTTCTAGACAGGTAACCTATTGGAAGGATAGAAAAATATTTCCATTTTTGACAAAGGAGAAAAGAGGAAAGATGAATATACCGGAAGCACTTTGGATGCTTATCATAAATGAACTTTCTAATATAGGAATAGATACAAAAAAATTGACTCAATTATCTTATGAAGTATGGGTTAAGCCATTTTATGATAAATATGCTGATGAAGTCTTTAAAAAAGAATTGACTTTAAACAAAGAGTTAACCCAGGAAAATAAGGATTGGTTAAATCATTATCTTCAAAATGATTTTATTATGGATTCAGTATTTAGAAAAGAAATAAATCCTTTCACAGATGCAATAAAGACTTGCTTGTATAATAAAGGGAATATAGTGTCCTTTTTGTATTGTCCTAAAAGAGATGAGCATTGTTTTAATTTTAATAACATCGAGCTTACTTCAAATATGAATAATTTGTTTTATGGGGAGACCATAATATCAATTCCAATTGTGCCATTATTGGCTAAAGTTATTGGAGTAGATATAAAAAATGCTACTACCGATTTAGACTATTTGACTTCAGTAGAAAATCAAATACGTCGAATAGTTCATTTTGATGCGCCTAAATTATTGGAAATAGTATTGGAAGAGGATGGAAAACCTAAATTATATAAAATCACGGAAGCTCATAAAAATCCACAGGAATTATCGCGATTTTTTCTGGATAACAAATTACCCTTAGGTGCTAAAATCTTGATTGAGCCACGTTCGCAAGGAAATTTTAAAATAACCATTAAATCATAAATCAATGACTATTGTACCACTCTATCGGTCCCTGAGAATACAGCCCGTGTTTATCTTAACACGTTATGGGCCTCGAGTATTTGGAGTCTGATGAATTAGATTTTTTATTAGACTATGAAACAATAATTAAAATAGCACCTAATTTAGAGGGGAAGATTAATAAAGAAACAGCTTTTGAATTTTCAAAGCAATTATATCAATTGACAAAGTTAGTTTACGAAAAATACAAAGATGAAAAAGAAGAATTTAACACTTAGTGATTTTAATAATGCTACAGTTTGGTCATATACTAGGGTATCAACAAAAGATCAGTTTGTTAATAATGGTAGTATAGAAACCCAAGTAAACAGGATAAAAACTTTTGCAAAAGAGAATAACCTTATCATTACAGAAGAGTTTGATGCTGAATACGAGAGTTCTAAACGTATTAATACGCAAAGTACCCTTCGAGAATTGATGGATAAAATAAAAAAGACTCCAGCATCGAGGAGACCTAAGATGATTTTGATTTGGTCTCCAAGTAGATTTGGTAGGGCTGGGGCTGAACATATTCAGTTGTTTGTGAGTTTAAGAAAAGAGTATAATGTTTATTTGTATTCTGTAAGTACAAATAATCACACTTTTAATGAGAGAGCAGAAAATGAATTTTCTACTCAATTACTTTATGCCCAAAAAGAAAACTTCAGTCGTCAGGATACTATTATACCAGGATTAATAAACGCTTTAGAAAACGGAAAAGTATTTGGGAGAACCCCAAGAGGGTATGACCATTATGGTCCAAGAGTTAGCGACCCTAATAAAGTGCAAGCTTTTCAGGAAATAAAGATTAATGAAGAAGGTAAATATTTAAAAGAAGCCTTTAAAAAGAAAATATATGAAGGTTACCCTGATTCAGAAATCATAAAATGGCTAGCAACAAAAGGGATGAAAATTTCAAAACAGCGAATATCGGAAATGTGGAGAAACCCATTTTATACAGGGAGAATATCAAACACTTTATTAGATGGAAAAGTAATAAAAGGAACTTGGGAACCAATAATAACCATAAAAGAGTTTGCACAATTGCAAAAGATGTTATCTCAATCGAAACAATTGGGAGTGGCTAAATTAGCGGGAAAGGAAGCAACACCTTTAGCACCTAAATTTTTATTATGTGCGGATTGCAATAATACAATGACCTCATATTTGAATAAAGCGAAGCAGATTTATTACTATAAATGTAATTGCTGCAATAAGACTATCAATGCTGAAACATCGGACAGGTCATTTAATATAGGAATCCATGAACAGTTTTTTGAAGTTTTAAATCAATTTAGTTTTTCGAAAGAAATGCATAATTTGTTTGCTGTTCAATTAAAGAAAATAATGGAAGATGACATGGCAACTCTTTCTGAGAGAAAAAGATTGTTGACAAGAGAAATAAATGAATTAAAGGAGGCTTATGATAAAATGGAATTTAGATATGCAATGAATGAAATTTCAAAGGATATTTTTGATAGACAAGGTAAGAAGCTAAATGATGAAATCAATCAAAAAATAAAAGATTTAGATTTTATGCCTTCAAAAAAATCGAACCTTGAAAAAGGGATAAAATATTTTTTAAAAATCGCAGAGAACCCCAGTAAATTCTATGCTTCACTGGATTACAACAAAAAAAGGAGGTTTCAATCTTTACTGTTTCCAGAAGGTTTACTTTATTCTATTAAAAATAGAAATTATCGAACCTCAAAAATGAGTCAATTGTTTGAATTAACTAGTTGTTTTTCAAGGAGTTGGATTGTTGTGAAAGAAAAAAACCATCCTCAAAATGAGGATGGTTCCTGTTTAGTAGCGGGAACAGGACTCGAACCTGTGACCTTCGGGTTATGAGCCCGACGAGCTGCCTACTGCTCTATCCCGCGCTGTTTCGAGTGCAAATATAAACATAAAATCGACAAATCCAATTCTGCTTTTTAAAAAATCTTTTTATTTCCTCTATTGCCTTGATATAACTACCTTTGTGCAATAAATAAAATTAGCAAATGTCACATAAAGCAGGATTTGTAAATATAATTGGGAATCCAAACGTGGGGAAGTCAACTTTAATGAATGCCTTCGTTGGGGAAAGATTATCCATTATTACTTCAAAAGCACAAACCACAAGACACCGAATTCTGGGTATCGTAAATGGAGATGATTTTCAGGTGGTCCTTTCTGATACACCGGGAATTATAAAGCCAGCCTACGAAATGCAGGAATCGATGATGGATTTTGTCAAATCGGCTTTTGAGGATGCTGATGTTCTGATTTATATGGTCGAAATAGGGGAGAAGGATTTAAAAGATGAAGATTTTTTTAAGAAGATCGTTCATGCAAAAATCCCAGTACTATTATTGCTTAACAAAATAGACAATTCTAATCAGGTACAGTTGGAAGAGCAGGTTGCTTTCTGGAAAGAAAAAGTTCCTAATGCGGAGATATTTCCAATATCTGCCCTTCAAAATTTTAATGTGCCTGAAGTTTTTCAACGTATAATTGATTTACTTCCAGAATCTCCTCCATACTATCCCAAAGATCAGTTGACAGATAAACCGGAACGTTTTTTCGTGAACGAAATAATACGCGAAAAAATTCTACTTAATTATAGTAAAGAGATTCCATACGCTGTAGAAATAGTGACTGAAGAATTTGTTGAATCAGAGCAAATCATAAGAATCCGTTCGGTGATAATGGTGGAACGAGATACCCAAAAAGGAATTATAATAGGTCATAAAGGTGCTGCTTTAAAGAAAGTAGGAACAGAGGCCCGTGCTGATTTGGAGAAATTTTTCGGTAAACAAATTCATATTGAGCTGTATGTGAAAGTGAATAAAAACTGGAGAAGTAATGCTAATATGTTGAAGCGATTTGGTTATAATCAGAAGTAGAAGTGGAGTTGTAATTGTTTTTTGTCGAATACGGTATGCAGATCACCGTAAACTAAAAAAAAGACTACCTTTGCAAAATATTTGAAAGCAGAATTATGAACAACATAGTTGCCATTGTAGGAAGACCAAACGTAGGGAAATCGACCCTTTTTAATCGATTGATTCAAAGGAGGGAAGCGATCGTGGATTCGGTTTCGGGAGTTACCCGTGACAGAAACTATGGAAAAAGTGAGTGGAATGGTAAGGAATTCTCAGTTATCGATACGGGTGGTTATGTACGTGGCTCTGATGATGTTTTTGAAGGTGAAATCCGTAAGCAGGTAGAATTGGCAATCGATGAAGCTGATGTCATCATTTTTGTGGTTGATGTTGAAGAAGGTATTACCCCTATGGATGAGACTGTGGCAAAATTACTGCGCAAGGTGACTAAGCCCGTTTTATTGGCAGTAAACAAGGTAGATAATGCCATGCGTGAGAAAGATGCAGTGGAGTTTTATAATCTGGGATTGGGAGACTATTATACTTTTGCAAGTATTTCAGGAAGTGGTACAGGGGATTTGTTGGATGCGCTGATTGAAGCTTTCCCTGAGAAGCCCGAGCCGGTTCAAGAAGAGCTGGTATTACCTCGTTTTGCAGTGGTTGGACGTCCAAATGCAGGGAAATCCAGTTTTATCAATGCCTTGATTGGTCAGGATCGTTTTATGGTGACAGACATTGCAGGAACTACTCGTGATGCAATTGATACCAAGTTTGACCGTTTTGGTTTCGAATTCAACCTGGTAGATACAGCAGGAATCCGCCGTAAAGCAAAGGTGAAAGAAGACTTGGAGTTTTATTCGGTAATGCGTTCTGTCCGTGCCATTGAACATGCTGATATCTGTATTTTGGTAATCGATGCAACCCGCGGTTTTGAAAGTCAGGATCAGAATATCTTTTGGTTGGCAGTTAAAAATCGAAAAGGAGTAGTGATTTTAGTAAACAAATGGGATTTGATTGAGAAAGATACCATGTCAACCCGCGATTATAGTGAGAAAATCAAAAAAGAATTATTGCCATTTACCGATGTGCCTATTCTTTTTGTTTCGGCATTGACCAAACAGCGTTTGTTGAAAGCCTTGGAAACTTCGGTTCAGGTTTTTGAAAACCGACAACAACGTATCGCGACTTCTAAATTCAATGAATACATGCTGAAAGTGATTGAGGCTTATCCGCCGCCTGCAACCAAAGGGAAATACATAAAAATCAAATATTGTATGCAGCTGCCTTCTCCAACGCCTCAGTTTGTGTTTTTTGCCAACCTCCCACAATATGTTAAAGAGCCATATAAGCGTTATCTGGAAAATAAAATCAGAGAGAATTGGGACTTTCAAGGGGTGCCAATGGATATCTATATAAGAGAAAAGTAAAAAAAAAATCCCGAGTACTCGGGATTTTTTTTTAATCTTATTTATTTGCTTACGGTCTGTTTTTTTAAAATTAAAGCAGCTATGGACAGTTTATTTACTTTTACCAACTTCCGCTGGAACCTCCTCCGGAGAATCCGCCGCCACCAAAACCGCCACCGAAGCCTCCGCCACCAAAACCACCTCCGCCACCGAAACCACCTCCGTGACGGTGTCCGCTTCCCAGACTGCTTAAAATGATAGCATCGAGAAGACTTGGGCCTCGTCGTCCTCCACGGTTACCCCCTGAATTTCCTCCTCCTTTATTTCGTGAAATTAAGATCAGTATGAGAACTACTATAATGATAAAGGGTAGGGTAGGGAAATCTTTGTCTCCTTGGTTTTGTTTTCTTTGACCTTTATATTTTCCTTTAAAAACCTCAAATAAGGCATCTGTACCCTTGTCAAGACCGGAATAATAATTTCCGTTTTTAAATTCGGGTACGATAATGTTTCTGATAATTTCGCCACCAATTCCGGCAGTCAGCCGGTCTTCTAGACCATATCCAGGATTTATGGCTATCTTTCTGTCGTTTTTGGAAACCAGGATAATAACGCCGTTGTCTTCTTTTGCGGATCCTCCTATTCCCCAGCTGTGTGCCCACTTTGTTGCCAATTGACTTACATCTTCCCCTTTGAGACTTTCTATGGTAATTACTACAATCTGCGTTGTGGTGGTGTCAGAGTAGCGGATTAATTTTTCTTCCAACTGGGCTTTTTCAGAAGGGTTGAAAAGATTGGCATAATCGTAAACCGAGGTTTGAAAACTGGGGATTTCAGGTATGGTAAACTGTGCAAAACTGAATTGTGTAAGTAAAAGGCAGCACAACAGTTTCAGTAATGTCAGGGTATACTTTTTTCGTAATATCATTATCCTTTCGAGATTTCGTTTGGTAATTCATTGGTGTTTCCTTCGGTCCAGGGAAAATGTTTTTTTAGTTCTTCTCCAGCTCTTAGGATACCCTTAATCAAACCTTGCTTGAAGTCGCCATGCTTAAAATGGGATGCCATAATTTCTTTGGTGCTGTCCCAAAAGTCTTCCGTAACAATGTCATCAATACCCTTGTCACCGCATATAACAAAACTCTTGTTTTCAACGGCAATATAAATTAAGACACCGTTTTTCAATTGGGTTTCATCCATTTTTAGTTCATGGAAAACTTCCCTGGCACGGTCGTAAGCGTCCAGAGAAGTTGTTTTTTCTATGTGTACTCTGATTTCGCCCGAAGTGTTTTTTTCGGCTGTGCAAATAGCATCAATAATAGCGCTTTCTTCTTCCGGGGTTAAAAAATCTTCTGCCTGCGACATGGTTTTATTATTTAGAATTGCACTTCAGGAGTTTTATCAGCCCCCTCAGCTGCGTTGAAATATGCTTTTTCCTGAAAACCAAACGCGCCTGCAAATAATGAATTTGGGAAAGTTTTGATATGAGTGTTGTATGGTTTTACTGCCTCATTGAAACGGGTGCGTGCTGTTAATATTTGGTTTTCTGTACTGGCCAATTCATCCTGCAATTTCAGGAAATTGGAGTTGGCTTTCAATTCCGGGTATCTCTCAATGGTAAGTAATAATCGTGAAAGCGAACTGCTTACTCCGCTTTGTGCTTTGTTAAAGGCTTCCAATTGTTCAGGAGTAATGTTTGTAGGGTTAACTGTTGTTTGTGTTGCTTTGGCGCGTGCTTCAATGACTGCAGTCAAAGTACTTTTTTCAAAATCGGCTGCCCCTTTTACTGTATTTACGATATTTGGGATCAGGTCATTCCGTCTTTGGTAGGCTGTCTGCACATTTCCCCAAGATTCTTCAATATCCTGATTTAACATTACTGCCGTATTGTTGATTCCTTTAATCCAACTGTAAATTCCGAAAATAAGAACGGCTGCTATAATCCAAGGTAAAAATTTCTTAAAATCCATGTTTGTTTGATTTAAAATGTTAATTATTGTTTTTCTATTAATTAAAGTTGATTTTTAATGTTGGTTAACTGGGCTTTTATTCCTTCCAGTTTTTGAATGATTTCAAACTTATCCAAGGTTTTTTTCTGTCCTTCTTTCAAGTGTGTTTTTGCTCCTTCCAATGTGAATCCTCTTTCCTTTACCAAGTGGTAGATGAGCTGAAGATTTTTGATGTCTTCGGGTGTAAACATTCGGTTTCCTTTGGCATTCTTTTTTGGTTTAAGTATGTCGAATTCGCTATCCCAAAAACGAATCAGAGAGGCATTGACATCGAAAGCCTTAGCTACTTCGCCTATGCTGTAATATCTTTTATCTGGTTGTAATTCTATGTGCATTTTTCCTATTTTTTTAAAAAAAAACTTATAAGTACCTATTAATATTGTAGCAAACTCTAGTCAAGTGATTGATTTTCCTGATTAGCCAATTTAGAAATGGCAACATATTCTATTGCTGAAATATCGCCATAGTAAAAATTAAGAGGGTTTACAGGTTTTTTATTTTTATGGACTTCATAGTGTAAATGAGGGGCCTCAGATCTTCCGGTGCTACCCACATATCCTATAACATCACCGCGTTTGATTCTCTGGCCCGGCCGGCAATTGTATTTGCTCAAATGGCCATACAAGGTCTCGTACCCATAACCATGTCTGATAACAATATGATTTCCGTAGCCGGATGCTCTGTTGTCGGCTTGTGCAACAACGCCGTCACCAGTAGCATAAATAGGGGTTCCTGTTCTTGCTGTAAAATCCATGCCCTTGTGCATCTTCCGTGCTTTCGTAAAAGGGTCAGTTCGATATCCAAATCCGGAAGCCATTCTTTTTAAATTTTCATTTTTTACAGGTTGAATAGCCGGTATGGCTGCTAGCAGTTTGTTTTTTTCTTTTGCTAATTTTATAATGTCATCCAATGATTTACTTTGAATAGCAAGTTCTTTTGTAAGTACGTCAACTTTTTTTGTGGTTTGGATAACTAATTTCGAGTTGTCGTATCCTTCGAGCATTTTGTATCTGTCCACATCTTTATAACCGGCTTTTCTTTCTTCTTCAGGGATGGGTGCAGTATTGAAATAGGTACGGTATAGGTTGTTGTCTCGTTCTTCAATGGCTTCGACTACATCTGTTGCCTGTTCTATCTTTTTATTTAAAACGGCATAATTCAGTTTTAAATTCGAAATTTCGCGTAATAGCAGTCTGTCTTTCGGAGTGTCAAAATATGGAGTGTTCAGTAAAACCATAAAACTTAAAAATCCAAAAAGTGCTGATGCTAATAAAAATAGAGCTGCAAAGCCAAACTTCCTTCTTTTTTTTACCTTAATTTTTCGATAAGCCAGATTTTCAGAATCGTAATAATATTTTACTTTCGCCATGTTTTAAAATACCCTATTTTTGCACCTTGTGAAAAAGGTCATTGCAACAAATTTAATAAATGTTTTTATTTGTTTTGTCCATTTTGCAATAATAAAAAAATGATCAAAGGATTGAAAGAGATAATATATCAAAAATCACTCAGCCTGAATATCATTGGAATATTTAAGTTTTAATTTTTCAAATTTCACGATGAAATCACAAGACATCCGCAAAGCGTATTTGCAATTCTTTGAAAGTAAAGGACATCTGATTGTTCCTTCGGCACCAATAGTTCTTAAAGATGATCCAACCCTGATGTTTAATAACTCAGGGATGGCCCAATTCAAAGAATATTTCTTGGGTAACGCCACTCCAAAAAATAATCGTATAGCGGATACTCAAAAATGTCTTCGTGTTTCAGGTAAACACAATGATTTGGAAGATGTTGGTTTTGATACTTACCACCATACTATGTTTGAAATGCTTGGGAACTGGTCTTTTGGTGATTATTTCAAAAAAGAAGCCTTGCCGTGGGCATGGGAGTTTCTGACTGAAGTTCTAAAATTAGACAAAGATCGTTTGTATGTTTCGGTTTTTGAGGGAAATGAGGTAGAAAATGTTCCATTCGATCAGGAAGCTTTTGATATTTGGAAGCAGTTTGTTGCGGAAGATCGTATTATATTGGGTAACAAAAAAGATAATTTCTGGGAAATGGGAGACCAGGGGCCATGTGGACCTTGTTCAGAGATCCATATTGATTTACGTTCAGATGATGAAAGAGCCCTTGTTGCAGGCAGAAGCCTTGTTAATGCTGATCATCCGCAGGTAGTTGAAATATGGAATAATGTCTTTATGGAATTCAACCGCAAGGCAGATGGCTCTTTGGAAAAATTGCCTGCACAGCACGTGGATACCGGAATGGGATTTGAACGTTTATGTATGGCAATGCAAAATGTTACTTCAAACTACGATACGGATGTGTTTACACCTCTTATTGAAAAAGTAGAGAAAATAACAGGCTTGAAGTACACTTCAAACGAAGTTAAAAATATTAGCGAGGAACAAAATAAAATTAATATTGCTATTAGAGTAATTGTGGACCACGTTCGTGCTGTAGCTTTCGCTATTGCCGATGGGCAATTACCCTCAAATAACGGAGCGGGGTACGTAATTCGTCGTATTTTAAGACGTGCTATCCGTTATGGATTCACATTTTTGAATACAAAAGAGCCTTTTATTTATGATTTGGTTGCTGTTCTTGCAGACCAAATGGGAGAATTTTTCCCTGAAATAAAAAAACAGCAAACATTGGTTACCAATGTAATCAGAGAGGAGGAAATTTCTTTCTTGAGAACTTTGGAGCAGGGATTGCTGTTGCTCGAAAATGTTGTTGCAGAAACAAAAGGAAATGAAGTTTCAGGCGTAAAAGCCTTTGAATTGTATGACACATTTGGTTTTCCAAAAGATTTGACTGCATTAATTTTGAAAGAGAAGGGCATGACTTTCAATGAAGCTGAATTTGATGCCTCTATGCAGGAACAAAAAAACCGTTCACGTGCAGCCTCTGAAGTATCTACTGACGATTGGAAAATTTTAGTGGAAGGTAATGTTGAAAGTTTTGTTGGCTATGACCAAGTAGAAAATGAGGTAAAGATTACCCGTATCCGCAAGGTTGATTCAAAAAAGGATGGGGTAATGTATCAGATTGTGCTTGATTCCACACCTTTTTATCCCGAGGGCGGAGGACAAGTAGGAGACAAAGGAGTTTTGGTTTCTGCCAATGAGACCATTGATATCGTAGATACCAAAAAAGAAAATAATTTAATTCTTCATTTTGCAAAAAAACTTCCCGAGAATTTAAGTGCAGTTTTTGTTGCAAAAGTTAATACTGATTTAAGAACTGCCACCGCCAAAAACCACTCAGCAACTCACCTAATGCATCAGGCGCTGCGAAGTATATTGGGGACTCATGTAGAACAGAAAGGGTCTTTGGTTAATCCCAAAAATCTGCGTTTTGACTTTTCTCATTTCTCAAAAGTATCCGATGAAGAATTGCAACAGGTTGAAGATTTTGTCAATGCCCGAATTCAGGAGCAGCTGCCATTGATTGAAAGGAGAAGTATTCTTATTCAACAGGCTTTGGATGAAGGGGCAATGGCATTGTTTGGGGAAAAATATGGCGAAGAAGTTCGTGCAATTAAATTTGGCCAAAGTATGGAGTTGTGTGGAGGAATTCATGTAAAAAATACTGCAGATATTTGGGCATTTAAAATTGTTTCTGAGGGTGCAGTTGCCGCTGGCATTCGTCGTATTGAAGCAATAACTGGGGAAGGGGTCAGACAATTTTTTGCATCGCAGGAAGAATTGTTAGATGAAATAAAGATTGCTTTAAAGAATCCGCAGGATGTAATAAAATCAGTAGTTTCTCTTCAGGATGAAAATGCAAAATTGAAAAAACAACTTGAATCTTTGCTGAAAGAAAAAGCTAAAAATATGAAAGTAGAATTAGCAAAAGAACTCCATGAAGTAAATGGAGTTCAGTTTTTGGCAAAACAAGTAGATTTGAATCCGGAGGGAGCAAAAGATTTGGCATATGAATTAGGAACTTTGGGAAATAATTTGTTTTTGGTTTTAGCCACCGCTGAGGAAGGGAAACCTATGTTAACTTGCTATATTTCCAAGGAATTGGTTTCAGAAAAGAATCTTAATGCGGGTCAGGTAGTTCGAGAATTAGGTAAATTTATCCAAGGTGGGGGAGGCGGTCAGCCGTTTTTTGCCACTGCCGGAGGTAAAAATGTGGGAGGGATAACCGAAGCTCTAGCTAAAGCAATAGATTTTGTAAAATAATGATAGGATAAAATAAAAAGAGAACCCCTTCAATGAAGGGGTTCTCTTTTTAATAGGAGTTGGGGCTCTAAAATCGGTGTTTTTTAATTATTGCATCTTAATTCTGTTTTCTTCAAGAATCAATGAAAGGTAAAGGATTTGACTTGGGTCATTTTTTTCCAGTCCGCTTTGGTACCATGTTTCTATTATATGCTTCTGATGAAAGGTGTAACCGTTGGTGTCTACGCTAAGACCTAAAAGCCCAGCCATAAGAAATTCTTCTAATATGTTTTCGGTAATGATTCGGTTAGGTATTCCCTCAGCGATTCGGCCATTTACACTTTCGTAATATGACCTTCCTGAAATAAAGCCGTCTTTGAAAGCTTCACTGTTTTTTGTGAAATTAATGTCAGTGAATGGATTTAATCCTTTATCGTACCCTTGCAAATAATCCCTTTTGTAGGTAGGGTTAAATATTTTTTTCATATCACTTGTGTTGATGGTATTTACAATAAAATTAGGTTTGAAATCTTTTTCAACCTTTAAAAGTCGATAAAATGATGAAAAACTCTACAAAATACATGGGAAATACCGTTTATCGATAAAAACACAGCCTTTGCCGGGCTAATTGCTTGATTGTTAGTTAAAAAGAATGATTCTAAGGACGTTTTTTAATAACAGTACCATAGATTTTTGAAATTGAATTCATATAAAACCGAGATTGTAATTGGTTGTTTTAACAAGAAAGTTCCTTTTGACGTTTTTTTCGGTTGTTAATCCTATTTAGTTTGTCATCCTTCAGGCATACTATATTTTTAAGGTTCCAATTATTTGTCCCCCAGTCGAATAAAATGAAAAATTCAATTAAAATATTTCTGATTATTTCAGTTGCATCTGCATTTTTGAATTCCTGTTCAGGGGATAAGGATGACAAAAACAAGTTGGTTAGAAAAATAATTGAGATAAATGCTGAAGGAGCTTCGACAATTACGTTTTTCAAATATGAGGGAGATTTAATTTTGAGTTCCGATGGCCCAAGAAAACATATTGAGTATTCTTATATGGACGGCCTTATTTTGCAGATTGTAACCACAGATAAATTAAGTAAGCACAGTGACACATTGAAATATAATTATCAGGATGGTAAGTTGTTAAATATTATTTCCTCTGAAAATTATATCGTAAAGTACCATCATAATGAGGATGGAACAATTTCCTATGAAAAATTAAGCTTGGCAGGGACAAATCAAGAAAAGAAAATTTTTCATGGCACATTGTATTTCGAAAATAGAAATCTGATGAAGGATGAAAGGATTTTGGATGATTCTGTAAGTGGTGTGCAGTCTAGTTCAAAAATTACATTTGTTTATGATGAACAAAACAATCCTTTTTGTAATATTATGGGGTATGTTAAACTTCTGGATCATAATGATGCAGTATCCTTTAATAACAGTGTGATGATTGTTCAAGAAACCAAAGAAATACAAGATGAACAGGTTATATCTTCAGCTAATTTGTATACCACCACAATTAAATACGATGCAGATAATTACCCTATAGAAAAATTTTCAGAAGCAAGCATTAATAATACAAATTATTCCAAGATCCAGTATTTCTATTAATTAATACTTAATTTTGGGAAAATTAAAAGATGCAGTTCAGAACACAAATAGGTCTCTCCAGGAGTACTTTTCCTATCAGCTACCAATCAAAAATAGTTTCTTTAGGTTCATGTTTTGCAGAGAACATGGCTGCTAAATTTGATTATTATCGTTTCCAGAATATCTGTAACCCTTTTGGTATTGTGTATCATCCCTTGGCCATTCAGAAAATAATTGATTTTTCTGTATCAGGAAAGGTATTTTCGCATTCCGATATTTTTTTTCACAATGAACGTTGGCATTGTTTTGATATTCATTCAGATTTAAGTGATAACAATCCGGAAAACTTATTGTCTAAATTAAATGGAATAGTAAAAGAATTTCAAACTATTTTTTTGGAGGCCACTCATATTATTATTACATACGGCACGGCTTGGGTATATAGAAATATAGAAAGTGATGCAATTGTTGCCAATTGTCATAAGGTGCCACAGAAACATTTTCGCAAGGAGCTATTGTCGGTTAAATCTATTGAAAAAAGTATCGCAGAGACAATCGGTTTAATAAAATCTATAAATAAAAAAGCCGAAATTATTTTTACTATTTCTCCGGTGCGTCATATCAAAGACGGGTTTGTTGAAAATCAGTGGAGTAAATCTAATTTATTTTCAGGGCTTCACGAAATAGTAAAAAAGTCGGAGCCGGCTTTGGCAGCGGATTATTTTCCCAGCTATGAAATTTTAATGGATGAACTTCGAGATTACAGGTTTTATACTGCTGATATGTTGCATCCCAATCAAATGGCAATAGATTATATTTGGGAACGTTTTGTTGAAAGTACTGTTTCTGAAACTGCTTTACCAATAATGGAGGAAGTAGAATCTGTACAAAAAGGATTGTTACACAGGCCATTTAATCCGGAATCAGAAAGCCATGAAAAATTTCAAAATAAATTGAAGGCCAAAATTAACGCTTTAGTTACCCGGTATCCTTATATGGAATTTTGATTATTCGGAAGGGTGGTTTCTAAAATACTGAATTTTGTAATTAAACATTTCAGCCATATTATTGGCTCTCAAGATGGCTTCCTCTGCTAAAGGGCCTGAAAATATATCATATATTGTAGTGGTAAATATTTCCATCCAGCGATTGAAATGTTCTTTTTCAACCGGTAGGTGTTTATGTGGTGGGAAAGGACTTCCGGAATAGGTATGTTCCTCTAGTAGGATGGTTTGCCAAAAGCGGTACATTTTTTCGAGATGTTCGGGCCATCGGTCTCCTATTTTTTCATTGAAAATTGGTCCAATTATGGGGTCGTCCTGCACTTTGGAATAAAATGTGTTTACAATTATTTTAATGTCTTCAAGTGAATTGATATCCCTATACTTTTTCATAATTTTTTCAGTGAAAAACGTCGACAAATATATTTATAAGCTGCCACAAAATAAATTTTATCCGATTAATTGATGAAATAAATCCTGAGTTTCATTTAGGTATTTATATTCAAATCCTTTTTCTTTCATTTTAATTTTAATGGCAGTGATGTCCTTTTTATTTTTTAATTCCAGGCCCACTACCGCTGGACCTGATTCACGGCTGTTTTTTTTGGTATATTGAAAATAGGTGATATCATCATCCGGACCTAATATGTCGTTTACGAATTCTTTCAAGGCGCCAGGACGTTGAGGGAATTGGATCATGAAATAATGCATCAACCCTTCATATAGCAGTGATCGTTCCTTTATTTCGGCGGTGCGTTCAATATCATTATTGCTTCCGCTTACAATACAAACGACAGTTTTTCCTTTGATCATTTCTTTGCAAAAGTCTAGGGCCGAAATAGTCAGGGCACCAGCTGGTTCTACAACCATGGCTTCTTCATTGTAGAGTCTTAAAATTGTAGTGCATACTTTTCCTTCGGGAACCAAAATAATATCTTCAAGATGTTTTTTGCAAATGTCAAAAGTAATCTTGCCTACCTGCTTTACTGCTGCGCCATCAACAAATTTATCAATGTGCTCCAATACAGTAACTTTGCCATTGGCTATAGAGGTTTTCATTGAAGGAGCGCCCAGTGGCTCGACGCCAATGGTTTTTGTATTTGGGCTAAAGTGCTTGATAATCTCCGAAACGCCTGCTGCCAAACCTCCGCCGCCAATTGGAGCTAATACATAATCAATATGTTTACCATAGGATTCCAGTATTTCTAATCCCACAGTTCCCTGGCCGGCTATTACTTTCAAATCATCAAAAGGATGAATAAAAGTCATTTTTGTTATTGATGCTTCTTTTGTCGCTGCGGCATAAGCGTCATCAAAAGTGTCTCCGATCAGGATTATTTCAATAAAAGAATTTCCAAATAGTTTTACCTGTTTGATTTTTTGTTTAGGAGTTGTTTTGGGCATATATATTTTGCCCTGAATTTTAAGTAATTTGCAGGAATAGGCTACTCCTTGAGCATGGTTTCCCGCACTGGCACAAACTACTCCAAGTGCTTTTTCTTTTTCTGTGAGCGAGCTTATCTTGTTATAGGCACCTCTTATTTTATAGGAACGAACCGTCTGTAAATCTTCCCTTTTTAATAAAATGGTTGATTCAAACTCTTTGGAAAGATTCAGGTTTTCCTGTAATGGCGTCTTATATACCACCACTTCAAGATGTTTTGCGGCAAGTTGTATTTCTTTATATAACTCCATTGTTTTTTTATAAAAAAACCTCCCCTTGTTGGGAGGTTTTGTAAAGGATAATTTTTAAGTTTTTTTATTCAACACTCCCTATTGATTTTAAGTTGCAAACTGTTTTTATATAAAGCACAATTTTATTTTCTTGTTATTGAAGGAGGATATTGGGCCAATATTTTAGCTACAAATTCATTAATCTGTGATTCTTTTTCATTGCGATTATCTGTCAGATTACCAACTCCTTCGCCTTGCCAAACTAATTCTTTCTTTTTGGCATCAATGAAATCGATGTATAGTGTTCCTTCGGTAGAGGAATTTACATAAGTTCGTCCACCCCATAGGTATGGATTCCAACCCCAGCCCCAGCCATAACCCCAACCCACATTGAATTGGTCTACGTCCAAACGTTCTCTTTCTTTGGTGAATATATTAATAAGAAGATCAGGATTTTCACTTTTGCTCATTCCCTTTTTACCTAGTTCGTTGTCGATGGCATGAAGAATTCTTCTTTTGTCGAGGTCAGATATTTCAACCCGATCAATACCGCTTTTGTGAAATGCATAAGTTTTGTAAGTGCTAAAATCTACATTTGTATCGTAATCAGAATAAACCTTAATGGAACTGCAGGAACAAAGCAGCATAAGTAGTAATATGGGAAGTTTTTTTAATGTTTTCATAGTTCAGGTGTTTGATTAATATAGTATTACTAAAGATACATGCAAAATTTTGAAATTCCAACAAATGTCAAATGCTTGAAATTTTTATCTATTTTGTTGCAGATTTGTTATTTTTAATTGTCCCTGTATTTTTGTCGAAGCCATAAGGACAGTGACGACATCCACTTTTGCAGCAATAACCTCTTTTAAGATGATATTTTGCTGTGAAACACTTATAACCTTCTGGAGTGTAGTAGAAATCTTCACCCTCCAAAGGTTTGTTTTCGTTATTAAATCCAAACATATTGAGATTTTATCCTATTTATTATTGGTAGATCGTGGGTTTGTTAAATTTTACTTTATTACAAATTTATAGCTTTTCTTCCATTGTTTATTGACCTTAACAAGTATTTATGAAGTGCTGTTTACCAACAATTTAAAATATTTTGATAAAGAATTAAATTGGGTAGTGTGTAATTTGCTATTTTAACTGTTAAAATGATATTTCAAACCAATTATCCATAGCGGTATTGGGATTGTTTTATGATATATAATTTTACCTTTGTGAAAATTTTTTCCGACTTGAATCAAAAACTTCAAATAAATTTTCCGAATGCAATTACTGTAAGCATTAAACGTGAAGATATGATTCATCCAATTGTGTCTGGAAATAAGTTTCGAAAGTTGAAGTATAATCTTATACAGGCTGCAAAAGAAGAGAAAGAATCTATATTAAGTTTTGGCGGAGCTTATTCAAACCATATTGCCGCAGTTGCCTTTGCGGGTAGGGAAAACGGGTTTAAAACCATTGGGGTGATAAGGGGGCAAGAGCTTGAAGGTAAAATATTCGAAAATCCTACTTTGAATTTTGCCCAAAGTTGTGGAATGGACCTTCACTTTGTTTCCAGAGATGAATATCGCCATAAAAGTGAAAGAGCTTTTGTGGAAAACCTAAAAAAGAAATTCGGAGATTTTTATCTGGTACCCGAGGGAGGAACCAATGAATTAGCAATTCAAGGCTGTCAGGAAATTTTAACTGTAGAAGATAGTCAGTTTGATTACGTTTGCTGTGCGGTAGGTACCGGTGGAACTATTTCAGGATTGATCAACAGTGCTAAATCCCATCAAAAAGTATTGGGCTTTCCTGCTCTAAAAGGTGATTTTTTGAAGGATGAAATTTGTATTTTTGTCAACGATGGAAATTGGGATTTAATTACAGACTATCATTTTGGCGGTTATGGTAAGGTTAGTAAAGATTTGGTAAATTTTATAAATGATTTTTATGCCGAAAATAAAATACCGCTTGATCCCGTTTATACAGGGAAAATGGTGTTTGGAGTTTTGGATCTTATTGCAAAAAATTATTTTCCCCCAAACTCTAATATTTTACTTATTCATACGGGAGGTCTGCAGGGAATTAAAGGAATGAATAATAAATTGAAAACAAAACAATTACCAATAATAACGATAGATGTTTAAAAAAATCTTAGTCTTATTTATTGTGTTTACTTTTGCCAGTTGCAATATTACTAAAGCGCCAATTGGTTTTAATAAAAAGAAAAGTAATCGCTATGCACAAAGTTCTAAAGCCTCAACATACAATAGAGGGAAAAAAACTGCTAATGAAGTAATCGAATCTACCTCAAGAACTGTTGTTTCAAATGATGTTGTGGGTAATTATATCATGCAATACAAGGATATAGCGATGGGCAATATGAAAACATACGGTATTCCTGCAAGTATTATATTGGCACAAGGTATTTTGGAGTCCGGCGCTGGAAGAGGAGAGTTGGCTGTTTATGCAAAAAATCATTTCGGTATAAAATGTCATAATGATTGGCAAGGGGAAATCGTAAGACATGATGATGATGAAAAACAGGAATGTTTCAGAAAATATGATGAGGTTTCAGAATCCTACAGGGATCATGCATTGTTTTTAGTTGGAAGAAGCAGATATTCAAGTCTATTTATACTTGAAAAAAATGATTATGAATCATGGGCAAATGGACTAAGAAAAGCCGGGTATGCTACAGATCCTAAATATCCGCAAAAATTAATTTCATGTATTGAACGTTATAATTTAGACCAATATGATGCTCAGGTTTTAGGTAATAATTATAATGCCAAAAATAATTTTGAAAGCAGAATTGCAAGTATTGGGACGGAAAATGGTAACTTTTACGAAGTTCAAAAAGGAGATACATTATATTCTATTTCAAGGAAATATAATTTAATGGTGGATGAGTTGAAAAGGATGAATAAATTGTCAGACAATACACTTTCTATAGGACAAAAATTGAAAGTGAACTAAATTATTTATTTAATAAAAGAAAAGCATATTTAATGTTGTATAAAAGAAGTAGTCAGCTTTTTGTCGAAGCTGAAAAAGTAATACCGGGAGGAGTGAATTCACCCGTAAGAGCATTCAAATCGGTTGGAGGAACACCTGTTTTCGTTAAGCGGGCCAAGGGAGCATACCTATATGATGAGGATGGGAATCGGTTGATTGATTATATTAATTCATGGGGGCCTATGATTTTAGGTCATGCTTTTGATCCCGTAGTAGATGCAGTTACTGAAAAAGCCAAATTAGGAACTTCGTTTGGTATGCCAACTGAATTAGAAACTCAAATAGCCACATTAGCTGTTTCCATGGTTCCTAATATTGATAAGATTCGCTTTGTAAATTCCGGTACCGAAGCCTGTATGAGTGCGGTGCGTTTGGCGCGTGGCTATACCAAAAGAGATAAAATCATAAAATTTTCGGGTTGTTATCACGGTCATTCAGATTCTTTTTTGATTCAGGCAGGAAGTGGGGCCATGACTTTTGGTACGCCTAATAGTCCAGGGGTTACTGCTGGAACAGCTAGGGATACATTATTAGCCAGGTATAATGATTTGCAAAATGTAAGAGATTTAATTGGGGCAAATCCAAATGAAATAGCAGCAATCATAGTGGAGCCAGTAGCAGGAAATATGGGCTGTGTGCCTCCGCAAAATGGTTTTCTGGAAGGATTACGTCTATTGTGTTCGGAAAACGGAATATTGTTGATTTTTGATGAGGTAATGACGGGATTCAGATTGGCCAAAGGAGGTGCTCAGGAGTTATTAAAAATAAACGCAGATATTGTATGTTTCGGAAAAGTAATAGGGGGAGGGCTTCCTGTTGGGGCTTTTGCTGCCCGATCTGAAATTATGGATTATTTAGCTCCTGTGGGGCCTGTTTATCAGGCAGGAACCCTGTCCGGAAATCCATTGGCGATGGCGGCAGGATATAAAATGCTTGAAACCTTAAACAATGATCCGGCAATTTTCGAAAGGTTGGAAAAAAAGACAGCTTATTTAGCATCGGGTATTGAAAAGGTTCTGAAAGCTAATGATATCGTGTTTACGATAAACAGAGTAGGATCAATGATTTCAGTTCATTTTGACGAAAGTCCGGTTGTGGATTTTCAAACTGCAGCTAAGGGTGATAATGAAACTTTTAAGAATTTTTTTCATGGCTTACTTAATGAAGGAATTTATATAGCTCCATCTGCTTATGAAACTTGGTTTATTTCTGATGCTCTGAGCTATGATGATTTAGACTATACCATTGCAGCAATAGATAAAGTATCGAAGACTTTGTAAGGATTGCTTGAAATGTTAATAAAAAAGCTCGGATACAATCCGAGCTTTTTTATTTAGTTGTCCATTTGATCTACGTTACCGCCTCGCATTCCGTCACCCATTCCACCGTCCATTCTGTCTCTCATCCCGTTTCGGTTGCCATTTTCCATTCTTTCTTTCATTCTTTCTCTCATTTTTTCCTGATTCTCATTCCATTTTTTATATTGCTCAGGATTAAGAATTGCTTTCATTTTTTCATTATTTTCCTTTTGGTCAGCTTCCATTTTTTCTCTCGACATTCCCTGTCTATTTTGCATTGATGCTCTTTGAGCTTCTCTTTTTTCAGCTTGTTCTGCAAATAATTGTTTCATTTGCTCCTGTTGTTGTTCACTCAAATTATAGTCGGTAGTCATTCTTTCCAAACGTCTTTCGTTTCGTTGCTCAGGAGTCATTCGTTCTGAATTGGCTCTGTTTCCTCGGTTAGGTCTTTCTTTTTTGTCTTGAGCATAAGTTGTCACTCCAACAATCAGTAATGCCGCGATGATTAAATTTTTCATGTATTATTTTTTTAAAGTTTTGAAGGTAAGACAATAATAAAAATAAAAGGTTTAAATCTTAATAAAAGTTTATAATTATTTTTTTATTGTTAAAAAGATGCATTAATTCTATTTTATCCATTCCGTAATTAAATTTTTAATTTCTCGAAGAAGTACTGCGGTAAAAGGAATATAATAATTCTTTAAATATTTATGGTTGCTGATTTTTTCAGGAAGTGGATTAATAAAAAGTATAAAAATTAAAAACAGCACTATTTGAGTGCTGCTTCATCTTTAAATATCTTGTAGTTTATCCGTGAACTGTTTCGTTTTTTCCGTAATTGACGATGATGGAGGTTTCATATTCAATCCATTCTTTCCATCGTTTGTCAACATCTATATTGTCTGCATATTTTTTTGCGAATCCCAAAAAAGTGGTATAATGTCCAGCTTCACTAATCATTAAATCGCGGTAAAATTTTGCTAACATGGGGTCTTTAATATTTTCAGAAAGGACTTTAAAACGTTCGCAACTTCTGGCTTCTATCATGGCGGAAAAAAGTAGGCGCTCGCATAATGCATCATTTCGGCTACCGTCCTTCTTCATGAATTTGAAAAGTTCGTTTACATAGCTGTCTTTGCGTTCGCGCCCAAAGGTTAAACCTCTTTCTTTTATTAATTCATAAACCATTTTAAAATGTTCCATTTCTTCCTGCGCAATAAGCAGTAGTTCATCCACTAATTCTTGTTTTTCAGAATTTTGAGTTATCAAACTTATAGCGTTTGATGCAGCCTTTTGTTCACACCAGGCGTGATCGGTTAATATTTCTTCGATATTAGATTCTACTATATTTACCCATCTGGGGTCTGTTACTAATTTCAATCCTAACATGGTGGCTGAGTTTTTTTTGCAAAATTAGGGTTTTCTTTTCGATTTTTATTTTTCATAGCATGAATTACGGTCAAAATAATATTATTTTGCAGTTGGAAAAATAGAATGACAAATTGGAAAATCAAACGCTTTTAGTAATTGGTTCTGTTTGGCCGGAGCCCAGTTCATCTGCTGCCGGAGGGAGAATGATGCAACTTATTTCGCTTTTTAAAGAGCAGGGATACTCGGTGATTTTTGCAAGTGCATCGCAGGATAGTAGCAATATGGTTGACTTGGAAAGCTACGGAGTGCAAAGAAGGTCAATAGAGTTAAATTGTTCCAGTTTTGATGATTTCGTAAAAGAATTGGATCCAATTGTTGTATTGTTTGATCGATTTATGACAGAAGAACAATTTGGATGGAGAATAGCTGATAATTGTCCCAATGCTTTAAGGGTTTTAGATACAGAGGATCTGCATTGTTTGCGTGTGGCACGGCAAAAAGCCTACAAAGAAAAGCGTAATTTTATGGTGGAGGATTTGCTTATTGAAGAAGTTGCGAATCGAGAAATAGCCAGTATTCTCCGTTGTGATTTGTCCCTGATGATTTCTGAATATGAAATAGAAATTTTAAAAAATGTTTTTAAAATTGATGAATCGCTATTTTTTTATTTGCCTTTTTTAGTCGATCCAATTTATAACGATATTATAGCTAATTTGCCCTCTTTTCAAGAAAGAAGAGATTTTGTATTTATTGGTAATTTTTTACATGAACCCAATTGGAATGCAGTTCAATATCTGAAAGAAACTATTTGGCCTAATATAAGAAAGCAATTAGGTGATGTCAAATTGAATATTTATGGAGCCTATCCGTCTCAAAAAGTACTTCAGTTGCATAATGAAAAGGAAGGATTTTTGATTCACGGTCGAGCTGAAAGTGCTTTAATTGTAGTTCAACAAGCTCGTGTAGTTTTGGCCCCGCTTCGTTTTGGAGCCGGTTTAAAAGGGAAGTTATTGGAGGCTATGCAGTGTGGGACACCCAGTATTACAACCAGTGTAGGAGCTGAGTCTATGTGTGGAGATTTGCCTTGGAACGGTTTTATTGATGATGAACCAAAGTGTTTCTCTGAAGCTGCTGTTAATTTATATCTTAACAATAATACCTGGTTGCAGGCGCAAAAAAATGGATTTGAAATTGTGAACAGCAGATTTCTAAAATCAATTTTTTATGATGATTTTATAAAGAAAATGCAATTATTATTTCAAACTATGGAAGAACACAGGAAGTCAAATTTTATGGGGAATCTGCTGCAATTTCATACTATGAGGAGTACCAAGTATATGTCTATGTGGATTGAAGAGAAAAATAAAAAATAACTTGTTTTCTTTTTTGTGATATAATGGTCCCCAATAGCCGAAATGTGGTAAATATAAAACAGGGGACAAACTTTTAAAAGTTTGTCCCCTGTTGCTAGTATTGGAAATTTTGTCTGTTATTTAGAGTGGCAACCAGCAGATGATTCCATTTGGCATCCTTTATGGTCTTTATTTTGTTTTTTAGATTTTTTGCCCTCACATTGTTCTTGTTTTTCACATTTTCCTTTTTTTTCCTGGGCAAAACCTGCGGTGGTAATCAATGCCAATAAAACGGCTGCAATAAGTTTTTTCATAATTTTATAATTTATTGTAAGTAACTAAATATAAATAGTATCCGTCTCAATTCAAAAATTGTTTATACTATTTAACTTTTTTTTGGCTTAATGAATTTTATCCGTTTCAAATGAATAAAATTTTTTACTTAAACCAATGGTGCCAGATGAATATTAGTTATTTATTTTTCTTTTGACGATTCATCTTTTGTTTTCTCATTGTTCGTTGGTGAAACTTTTTTGATTCTTCCCACTTCTTGAACTGTTCTGAGTTGAGTATTTTTTTCATTTTTGCTTTGTGTTCAATCTTTTCATCGAGCATTTTATTTTTCAATTCAAAAATTTCCTCCGCAGTTGGTTTTTCAGTTCTTGACTTTCGGTTTTTAAAGTGTTCATCTCGTTTTGCATTTTGTTCTGCCAATAATTTACTTATTTCTTTTTGTTGTGAACTATTTAAATCGAGATCTAAAGTCATTTGTTTGACTATTAAAGTATTGCGCTGTTCGGGTGTAAATCTCTCCATGGGATTTTCTCCTCGCATTTCTTTACGGTCGTGTTTTCTGTTTTTTTCCTGTGCATAAGTTGCTATACTAAAGATTGCTAGCAAGATCACTGTGATTGATTTTTTCATAGTATAATAAATTAAAGTTGTTTTTGATCGATATGACTAAAATGCATTAATATGGTTTAATAGAGGTAAAGAAAATAATAATTTTCAATACAGAATATTCAAAAAAAAAAACCCGTCTGGTTTTAAACGAGACGGGTTAATTTATTGAAAAGCAGTAGTTATGCAAGCATCGTTACCGGGTTTTCAATGTATTGTTTTAGTGTTTGTAGGAACTGAGCTCCTGTTGCTCCATCGATAGTACGGTGATCGCAGGCAAGAGACAACATCATGGTATTCCCTACAACAATTTGTCCGTTTTTAACCACTGGTTTCTCAACGATAGCGCCTACTGAAAGGATTGCTGAGTTAGGTTGGTTAATGATAGAATTGAATTCAGTGATTCCAAACATTCCAAGGTTAGAAACGGTAAATGTACTTCCTTCCATTTCCTGTGGTCCTAACTTTTTGTTTTTCGCTCTACCAGCAAGATCTCTTACTGAAGCACCTATTTGAGATAAACTCATAGCGTCGGTGAATTTCAATACAGGAACAACTAATCCGTCTTCAACAGCTACGGCAACTCCTATGTTGACGTGGTGGTTGATGATGATGGCATCTTCTCTCCAAGTAGAGTTAATTTTTGGATGTTTTTTCAATGCTAAAGCACAAGCTTTGATTACCATATCGTTGAAAGACACTTTTGTGTCCGGTACAGTATTGATAGTGGCTCTTGATTTCATGGCTTCATCCATGCTAACTTCAATTACCAGGTTGTAATGAGGTGCAGTGAATAAAGATTCAGATAATCGTTTCGCAATGATTTTACGCATTTGCGAATTTTTGATTTCTTCCGTGTAAACTTCTCCTGCAGGTACAAATACTTTTGGAGCAGCAGCTTCTGCTTTTGGAGCAGTAGCAGATGCAATAGCTTGTGGAGCGGCAGAAGCAGGAGAGAAGTTTTCAATATCGCTTTTTACAATACGTCCGTTTTCTCCGGAACCTTTTATTTGGTTCAATTGGATTCCTTTTTCGCTCGCAATTTTTTTAGCTAATGGCGAAGCCAGGATTCGCTTTCCATCAGTAGCAGCTTCCTGAGTTACAGGCTCAGCGGCAGCCGAAGCAGCTGCTTTGGTTTCTTCTGCAGGAGCAGCAGCTTGTGGAGCGGCACCGGCAACAAAACCTTCTGCAATTCCGCTAATATCAGTTCCCGCAGGTCCAATGATGGCCAAAAGGCTATCAACTGGAGCTGTGTTTCCTTCCTGGATGCCGATGTATAATAAGGTTCCTTCGTTGAAAGATTCAAATTCCATGGTTGCTTTATCTGTTTCGATCTCAGCAAGGATGTCTCCTTCAGCAACCGAATCTCCAACTTTTTTCAACCAGGTGGCTACGGTTCCTTCTGTCATGGTATCGCTCAAACGAGGCATAGTAACTACGACAACGCCTGCTGGTAATGCAGCCGCTGGTTTTGCCACAGGTGTAGCGGCTTCTTCTTTTTGTGTTTCAACTGCAGCAGATGCTACAGCTGCTGTTGCAGCACCTCCGGCAAGTAAGGCTGATATATCTTCACCTTCGTTTCCTATGATTGCTAATAATGAATCCACTGGTGCAGTTTCTCCTTCCGGTATACCAATGTGTAATAGAGTTCCTTCGTTGAAAGACTCAAATTCCATAGTAGCTTTGTCAGTTTCAATTTCTGCAAGGATATCTCCTTCGTTTACTTTATCTCCCACTTTTTTAAGCCAAGTTGCTACCGTTCCTTCCGTCATTGTATCGCTCAAACGAGGCATTGTAATTATTGTTGCCATATTGATATTATAGTTTATGAGGTGTAAATGGATAATCTTCTTGTGCGTATACTACATCATATAATTGTTGGATTTCAGGATATGGTGATGATTCGGCAAAATCAACACATTCTTGAACTAAATTTTTTACTCTTTCATCGATTTCATCGATTTCAGTATCTGTAGCATATTTATTTTCTTTAATAACATCCAAGACTTGCGTAATTGGATCTATTTTTTTGTATTCTTCAACTTCTTCTTTAGTTCTGTAAAGTTGAGCATCCGACATAGAGTGACCTCTGTATCTGTATGTTTTCATTTCAAGAAAAGTAGGACCGTCACCACGACGTGCTCTTTCTATTGCTTCGCTCATGGCTTCTGCTACTTTTACCGGATTCATACCATCAACCGGACCGCAAGGCATTTCATAACCTAAACCCAACTTCCAGATGTCAGTATGGTTAGCAGTTCTTTCTACCGATGTTCCCATGGCGTATCCATTGTTTTCAACGATAAATACCACCGGTAATTTCCATAGCATTGCCATGTTGAAAGCTTCGTGTAAAGAACCCTGACGAGCCGCACCGTCACCAAAATATGTGAGTGTTACTCCTCCTGTATTGTTGTATTTGTCTCCAAAAGCAATTCCCGCTCCAACAGGAATTTGAGCTCCAACAATTCCATGACCACCATAAAAACCATGCTCTTTTGAGAAAATGTGCATTGAACCTCCCATTCCTTTTGAAGTTCCAGTAGCTTTTCCTAGTAATTCAGCCATTACTCTTCTTGGGTCTGTTCCCATTCCTATAGGTTGTACGTGGTTTCTGTATGCTGTAATCATTTTGTCTTTGGATAAATCCATAGCGTGCAATGCTCCTGCAAGTACAGCTTCTTGTCCATTGTATAGATGTAGAAAACCTCTGATTTTTTGTTGAATGTATAGGGCAGCAAGTTTGTCCTCAAACTTTCTCCAAAGCAGCATGTCCTCATACCACTTTAAATATACTTCTTTCGTAACTTCTTTCATTTCAAATGTTGTTTACTAAAGTTTTTATAGTGTTGTAAATTAGTACTTGTGGTGCAAATTAGGTGTAATTGTTAAATTTGCGAGATGCAAAAGTATGACATTACATTTAAGAACTAAAATTATAAAGCCAATTTTTAGTTTTATTAAAGCAGTTTTTTGTTAAAAATCAGCGGCAGCAAATTTTGTAATGATTGAGATTTGTAAATTTTTCCTGCTTCTCCCATAAAATAGATTTCGATATTGCTATTTTGTTTGTTTTCGTATTCTGCTATTGACTGTCTGCAGGAACCGCAAGGAGGTATAGGTGTCTCAGTTTCGCTCTTTTCTGAACTTGCAGTGATACAGATAGTTTGAATTTTTGCTTCTGGAAAAAGAGTTGAGGCGTGAAAAAGTGCCACCCTTTCAGCGCAAAGGCCGGAAGGATAAGCCGCATTTTCCTGATTTGTACCTAAAATAATTTCTTGGTTGTCTAAAAGGATTGCTACACCTACTTTGAAATTGGAATAGGGTGCGTAGGCATTCTTTTTTATTTTCATTGCCTGTTCATGCAAATCCTGAACTTCCGGAGGGAGTTCATTGATTGAATCGTATACTGTGAATATTGCGGGTATGTTTATCTCTTTCATTTACTTAAAGTTAAAAAAAAATCCAAATTTCACTTTATTGAAATTTGGATTTTTTTTTAGAATTATTTGATTTTAGTAGTTTTCATACTTATCCCCAAAGTTGAATGTCAGTGAAAAACGTAAGGTATTTTCTAATGGGTTTGGAGTTTTGGAAGCCGAGAATAAATAGGAAACATCAATTTTTACAGTGGTGTATTTAAATCCAGCTCCAAGGGAAAAATATTCCAGGCCGCTTTTTTGTTGGTTTTCATGGTGATATCCCATTCGCATGGCAAATGCGTCCATGAAAGAGTATTCTGCACCAAGAGAATAAACAACCTCTTTAAGTTCCTCGCTAAATCCGTCAGGTGCGTCACCGAAAGATTTAAAAATCCCTGAAACCCATCCGATAGAACGGTAATCATTAATTGCTAAAGTTCGGTCCTGGTCGTCTACTACATTGTCATTATTTAAGTCAATTCCCGTCTGTGGTGTTGGAACTAAAAGTTTGTCCAATTCCAGAGTTAAGCCCAGTTTGTTTGAATCGCCAAATATAAAATCAAATCCGGTTCCAACTCTTAAATTTGCCGGAATAAAGTTGGTACTGAACTCGTCATTGTCATAGCTGATTTTAGGTCCTAAATTCTGAAGGTTAAAACCTGCTCTCCATCGTCCGTTGAATGTTTTGTATGCTCTTTCTTCAGATTGGTAATATCCTGCAATGTCAATTGCAAATGTACTGGCCGCTGTGGCATCACCATTATCTGTGGCTACTTTAAGGTTGGAGTGGATGTATCTTCCTCCAACAGCCATGGAGAATTTTTCACTTAGTTTTAATGAGTAGGAACCATCAAGTGCAAATTCATTTGGAGAAACGGTTGAGAAGCTCTCGTTTGGATCATCGGTTTTTCTCAATTCAATATTGCCATAACCGAAATATCTGAGACTTCCTGCGAAGGCACTTCTTTCGTTTACTTTGTTGTAATAGGTTAATTGTCCTAAGGAGATGTCATTAGCTAAACCAGTTAAATAAGGAGTATAGCTGGCACTTATTCCTTGTTTGTCAATTGCAAAAGCATATTTGGATGGGTTCCATTGTTGGGAAAACGCATCAGGTGAGGTGGCTACACCATTGTCTGCCATACCTGCAGCTCTTGCGTCTGCAGAAACTAATAAAAATGGTACAGCGGTTGAAATTACCCTTCTTTCTTGAGCTTTTCCTATTGAAATTGTTAATAAGCAGGACGCTAAAAATAGAATTTTCTTCATTGTTGGTTTAATGTTAGTGGAGCAAATATAATGTTTTATTAGTGTTTTACAAGTATTTCGAAAACTTCGGTTTTTCTGATGTTTTTTCTTGTTTGAGTATTCGTTTACTGGTTTTTCGTTGGTTTTTTACTATTTCTAATTTATTATTAACGATTTATGTTTAACTGTTATATGGCGAATTTATTGTGTTGTTGAATTTTTTTTGTGCTTTTTAATAAAGAAGTGGATAGTTTATGATTTTGTTTTTAAGGCAGTTACGGTTTTTATTGTTCTTTTTTTTTAATATATTTAGGTTCTTAAATAAATAATGTGGGATTTGTTAATAATAAATGAATTAAATTTGCGTTCTCTGCAACTGGTTAGTAAGGTTAAATTAAGCATAATCATGTTTGTTTGCAGGAGTTAAATTGTTAAATTTGTGTGTCCCAAATGACATTTTAAAATAAGTTATGAAAGTAAATAAAATTATTGTTTTTCAATTAATGCTGACGTCGGTTTTGATGATTGGTGTTACTGGATGTAGTAAAAAATCCAGTTCTAAAAGTTCTTCTAGAGCTACAGGATGGAATGTAGATGGTAAGAAAGTACAAGATGCTAAAAAGCAACAGGCAGGTCCAGGTTTGGTTTTTGTTGAAGGGGGTACTTTTACTATGGGAAAGGTTCAGGATGATGTTATGCATGATTGGAATAATACCCCAACAGAACAACATGTTCAATCTTTTTACATGGATGAAACGGAAGTAACAAATTTCATGTATATGGAATATTTGGATTGGTTGAAAAATGTTTTTCCGCCTACAGATGAGAAGTATAAAGATGTATATGAAGGAGCACTACCTGATACCCTAGTATGGAGAAATAGGTTGGGATATAATGAAACCATGACCAATAACTATTTAAGGCATCCAGCATATGCTGAGTATCCTGTAGTTGGAGTGAATTGGATTCAGGCGGTTGAATTCAGTAAATGGAGAACCGATCGTGTGAATGAGGCAATTTTGGAAAAAAATAAGTTTTTAGCGAAGGATTCTAGGTATGATGTAGATGCGACAAATATTTTTAGTACAGAGACTTATATACTAACCCCAACAAGTGCTCGTGGCGGAAACGAAGAAATTGTATTGCAAAAAACTAAAGGGAGGTCTGTGAAAAAAGCTAAGGATGGAAGTGCCTCAGAACCGAAAAATGTTTACGCAACAAGATCAACGGGGATTATTTTGCCAGAATATAGGCTTCCTACCGAGGCGGAATGGGAATATGCTGCAGCCGCAGATGTAGGTCAGAGAGAGTACAATATTTATAAAGGTCAGAAAAAGTACCCTTGGTCAGGTCAATATACCCGTTCCGGTAAAAGACAAACAAGAGGTGACCAGTTGGCTAACTTCAAACAAGGTAATGGGGATTACGGTGGTATAGCGGGATGGTCAGATGATGGTGCTGATATTACAAATGAGGTAAAAAAATATCCTGCAAATGATTTTGGTTTATACGATATGGCCGGGAATGTTGCTGAATGGGTAGCAGATGTTTACAGACCTATTATCGATAACGAATTTAATGATTTTAATTACTACAGGGGGAATCAATATACCAAAAATAAAATTTCAAAAGATGGTAAATTTGATCTTATTAAAGCGGATAGCATACAGTATAAAACATTAAGTAATGGTAAAAAAGTAGCTACCGCATTACCAGGTCAATTAGCCCAAGTTCCGGTAGATGACCAGGAAACATATTTAAGACAAAATTTTGATAAAAGTGATAACAGAAATTATAGGGATGGGGATTTACAATCTTCTAAATATTATAATTTTGGTACTTCGGAAATGGATTCTACGGAAATCAAAAAACATCCAAGAATGTATAATTCGCCAGAACATAAAAATAAGGAAAGGGAATATGATCATTCCAACGCTAGGACTACTTTAATTAATAATGAGGTAAGAGTATACAAAGGTGGTTCCTGGCGCGATCGAGCTTATTGGCTGGATCCTGCTCAAAGAAGATATTTTCCTGAAGATATGGCTACAGATTACATTGGTTTTAGATGTGCTATGTCTAAGGTAGGTTCTAAATCCAATGGTAGAAAGACACCAAGAAATTAAAATAAAAATAAATAATATCATGAAAGCCCTTATCTTAGGGCTTTTATTTTTTTGAATCATTTCCGTATGACTATTAGTGAAATACATTTGCGATTTTTAAAGTGTAAATCTCTTTCTATTGATACCCGAAAAATTGAAGGAGAATCAATGTTCGTTGCTATCAAAGGGGATCGTTTTGATGCAAATACATTTGCAAATGAAGCCCTTGCTAAAGGAGCTTCCTTTGTAATAATAGATAATCCATCTTTCTATATAGATGAAAGGACAATTGTCGTTGAAAATAGTTTGGTTACATTACAGGAATTGGCAAAGTTTCACCGGGAATATTTAAAGCTGCCAATCATAGCCCTAACCGGAAGTAACGGAAAGACCACAACCAAAGAACTTATAAATGTTGTGCTTTCGAGAAAATTTAAGACTAAGGCAACTGTTGGTAATTTAAATAATCATATTGGAGTTCCTTTGACACTTTTGTCATTTGATGAAACAACCGAAATGGGTATTGTTGAAATGGGTGCCAATCATCAGAAAGAAATTGAGTTTTTATGTGGGATTGCAAAACCAGATTATGGTTATATAACTAATTTTGGTAAGGCCCATTTGGAAGGATTCGGGGGTGTAGAAGGTGTTATAAAGGGTAAAAGCGAAATGTATAACTATTTATCCAATGCTGATAAATTGGTTTTTATAAACCTAGAGGATCCAATTCAGGCCGAAAAGTCCAAAGGATTAAAATCATTTACATTTGGTATTAATAGGGATGAAGCTGATGTATTAATAAGTGGGGTAACAGCTAGTCCTTTTGTTGAAATCTCTTTTGCAGGTATGTTGGTTAAAACCCACTTGATAGGTTTGTATAATGCCAATAATGCCAATGCTGCTTTGGCAATTGGAGAGTATTTTAAGGTAGACCGAAATGACATAAAAGAAGCTTTGGAAAGCTATATTCCCGAAAACAACAGATCGCAGATTCTTACCAAGGGTAGTAATCAAATAATTTTAGATGCCTATAATGCTAATCCAAGTAGTATGGCTGTGGCAATAGAAAATTTCCTTCAATTAAAAAATGACAATAAAATATTTATACTGGGGGATATGTTCGAATTGGGCGAGGAAAGTAAAAAAGAACATCAGGCCGTCATTGAAATATTTGAGGGTAAAGAAAACATTATTTGTTATTTTGTGGGTGCTGCATTTTTTGAGAGTAGGATCCAAAAGGGTGATTTCTTTTTCTTTGAAAATTTTCAGAAATTTTCTGAGTATCTGGAAAAACACAAATTAGAAAATAAAAATATTTTAATAAAAGGCTCCAGAGGAATGGCTTTAGAAAGGACACTGGATTTTATTTGACATTTAGAACAAGCTCAGGCCGCCATTTCTTGGCGGTTTTTTATTTTAATTTTACAAATTTTACGATTTTATTTACAAGCCATAATATTGTATTATCTTTATTTTTATTAGAGGTTTGAAAAATATCAATTACATGGATAGGGGGGAAAATCTTAAAATTCTTCAAAAGGGAAATGACTATGATATAATTATTATCGGGGGAGGAGCAACTGGGCTTGGTTGCGCTGTGGATGCAGTGAGCAGAGGTTATAAAACACTTCTTTTGGAGAAGAATGATTTTGCAAAAGGGACATCAAGCAGGTCGACAAAATTGGTTCATGGTGGGGTCAGGTATCTTGCCCAAGGTAATATTCATTTGGTACGTGAGGCTTTGTTGGAGCGAGGTCGGCTGTTAAGAAATGCACCACATGTATGTCATAAATTGCCCTTTGTTGTGCCGGTGTATAGTTGGTGGAGGAAAATTTATTATGGTTTTGGTTTGTGGTTATATGAAACCTTGTCGGGAAAATTAAGTCTGGGTAAAACTAAATTGCTTTTAAAATCAAATGTTATGAAAAAGCTTCCAAATTTATCTTCAAAGGGTTTAAAAGGTGGGGTTTTGTATTTTGATGGACAATTTGACGACAGTAGATTGGCCATCAATTTGGCTCAAACCGCTAATGAACTTGGAGCGGTTGTGTTGAATTATTTTGGAGTGACAGGCTTTTTAAGACAAGGGAACCTGATATCTGGTGTTACTGCAAAGGATGAAATTTCGGGACTTGATTTTGCGATAAAAGCAAAAGTGGTTATAAATGCCACAGGGGTTTTTGCAGATGCTTTGTTGCAAATTGCGGAGGGTCATGAAGAGCATACGATTACTCCTTCTCAAGGGATACACTTGGTTTTAGATAGGGATAAGTTTGAAGGTACTTCGGCATTATTGATTCCCAAAACCCAAGATGGCAGGGTCTTATTTATTATTCCGTGGCATGATAAAATAATAATAGGAACAACGGATACTTTGGTAGAAAAAGTAGCTTCTGAACCTAGACCCTTGAAGGAAGAGGTTGACTTTGTGATCCAACATTTTAATAAGTATTCTGCAACCAAAATTAAATATTCAGATATAAAAAGTGTTTATGCTGGATTGAGACCTTTGGCAAATGTGGGTTCAGAAGTAAAAACATCAGTCATTTCCCGAGAACATAAAATAAAAATTTTTCCTTCTGGTCTGGTTGATATAGCTGGAGGAAAGTGGACGACATACAGAAAGATGGCAGAGCAAACAGTTGACAAAGCGGTCCGTTTTGCTGAAATGAATTTTGTTCCTTCTAAGACCAAACGGTTAAAAATACATGGGTATACAAAGATGAAAAATGATTCTCATTTGTCAGTTTATGGTACGGATGCCCTTAAAATAGAAAAGTTGATGATCGACCAGCCTTTATTGGCTGAAAAAATTCACAAAAAGTATCCTTACACTAAAGCAGAGGTTGTTTGGGTAGTTAAAAATGAAATGGCACAGACTATTGAGGATGTCTTAGCCAGGAGAATCAGGTTGCTTTTTCTCGATGCAAAAGCGGCAATTGAAGCGGGTCCAATCGTTGCAGGTATTATGGCATCCTTGCTGGGTGAGGAAGAGGAATGGCAGGATGATCAGGTTGCTTTATTTAATCAATTAGCTCAAGGTTACTTGGTGAATTAATTTGTAAATGCGTTCCTCTATTAATGCTGTTGCTATTTACGTTTGTAAAAAAAATGCCACTCTTTAATAAAAGTGGCATTTGCATTTTAATTTGACCCAATTTAACGTTTTATTATTTTTATATTTTCAGAAGGATAGGAATTAATTTTTATCAGATAGATTCCTGTTGCTTCTTTTTCCAAATCTATATGGACTTTTTTGTCTTTAATGATATATGTGGATTTTGAAATCAGCGCCCCTTCCGAATTGTAGATTTCAATTTCGGTTTCATTTTCATTTGTGGGTATAAATAGTTCGAATTCTCCTGTTGTTGGATTTGGAAATGCTTTTACAACATCATTTAGTTCGATTATTTTAGAAATAACTCCCTCGCAGGCCTTAGAAGTTGAAACGGTCAACAAGTCTCCTGTTTTTAATGACATATCAATGTTAGTGCTGTTTGTTTCGAATTGAATTGTGCCATTAACGCTGATCTGGTAGGGCGCTGTGCCCGATTCAATTTCAATAACTACCTTTTCGGAATCAATTATTGTTTTGCCCGTTATAGCGGTGCTTTTTGGAACTACTGCTGAATAACACTGTTTGGTTGTTGTACCAATTGCTTCAATGCAAATTTCGTAAGTTTTTGGTGGTAAGTTTTCTAATAGCAAGGTTAATCCATTAAAAGGCTTGCTTACTCCATCTATGGTGGCCGTATAAACAAGGGATTTGGTTGCATTTATGTTTATTTGACCGTTATTTTTATTAGGACAGGATTCACCTATTACTTCTATTTTAAAATTATTTTGAGGTAAAAAAAGACATCCATTACTGTCAACCGTTTCTCCAGATGGTGTGTTTGGACATAAATCAAGATTATTCTTGATACCATCATTGTCATCATCTAATTGACTTTGAGAGCATCCATGTGAGTCAACCGTTTCCCCGACAGGCGTATTTGGACAATTATCTGAATTATCTCTTATATTGTCATTATCGCTGTCACCATTGATGCTGAAACTCCATGTTTCACCGGGAGTAATTCCGTCGCTATTTACAGCATCTACTCTCCAGTAATAATTTTGTAATGAGTTTAATGTTGTTGGTATTTGTAAGGTTGGATTTTGTGAGTAAGGGATATCCATTAATTTACTGAGATTTTGCCGATCAGTACCAAAATAAACAGAATAATTAGAGGTATTGTTACCACCAGTCCAATTCAAAGTAAAATTTTGTAATGGCGATTCAATTAAAAAAGTGTTATTTGAAGGACTTGGATTTATTGCTCTTGTTGGTAAGTTTAAGGCTGGGAGCGTTTTTACAATTAGGGTCTCACTGAAATCGGAAGAATCGGTGTTATTTGTGGCTTTTATCCGGTAATAGTAGGTGGTTTCCGGTGTTAAATCTGTATCTGTGAAAGTAGTAGTGTTTGCCGGAACCTCTTTTATCGCTGCAAATGAAATATTATGAATAGATCGTTCAATTATAAAATTTGCCTCATTATTTGAATTGTCTTGCCAATTTACTGTTACCGTACTGGTTGGGACAGGCACCGATTCCGAATTTGTTTGGAAAGATAAATTCCCTGGGGCATTTATTACGGTATTTGTGAATATGTTAGCAATTTCATTTGCGGACAAGGCATAATTGAAAATTTTTAATTCATCTAATTTTCCTTTATAAGGAGCTGGGGCTGTACCTGCTTCCAGTTCAAGTTGGCCAATGTTTCCTATTATTAAATCAGTTGCTTCAGCAATTTCTGTTACTCCTGTTTCGTCAAGTTCACTTTCAAGTACTCCATTTAGGTATATCCTTAGTTTGTGAGCAGTCACATCTCTCATCAAAACCACATGTTCCCAATTGCCTGTGAAAAATTTGCTTCCGGTCGCTTTTAATTCTTTTTTGGTAATGTCATCATCAATAGCAAAACGCAACTCGCTGCTTTTAAATTCCAGATTATAACGTTTTCCGGTGGCCCCAGTAGAGGTATTTTTCGTGAAAGAACCTTTGCAAAATAAATAAACTGAACTTGTGGTGCTTGTTGGAAGTAATCCCGCTGCAGCATTCATCCAAAAGGAAATGGAAAAAGAGCTTTTATTAAGATAGATTTGATCTTGATTTGGGATACTGGCCATATAGCTATTGTTGCTGGATGTCGAAAAATCAAGTGCTTGATTCGCTTTACCTTTGATTCGTACATTTGCATTGTCAAAATCAGAATCTAGAATTCCATCATTATTGTAATTTGATATATCGACTATCTGCTTTCCCTCTCCGGGATTTTCTTTAAATGGCCAGTGGCCAACCATGCCTTCAGAAAGATTTTTAATGGTCCTGAAACTCCAAAGGTCTCCAATTATGGTGCCTTTTGTATTGCTTGCATCTACTCTCCAGTAGTATTTTGAATCATTGTTTAAGTTGTTAATATTGAATGAAGGATTTGAATTAAAACTAAATTCGGCCACTTTGTTAAGTTCAGTAGGGCTTGTTCCAAAATAGACCTGATATGTTTCGGTATTTGTGCTGCCTGTCCATTTCAAAACAAGGCTTCCATTAGTAGGCTCAACAAAGTTCGATTCGTCAGTAGGGGTAGGGTTGGTAGTTTTTGCCGGCGCCGAAGGGAGTGCCGGTGTTGTAACAGATTTTATATCACTATAACTTGAAAATTCGTTATTTGATTTTGCTTTTATCCTATAATAATACTGGGTATTTGGAATTAAGTTAATGTCTGTGTAGGTAATTGTGTTTGCAGGCAGTTCTGCAATCTGTGAATAGGTTGTTCCGTTTGTTGAGCGTTCTATTATAAAATTTGTCTCATTACTTGAATTATCACTCCAATTCACTATGATTTGACTGGCTGGTACTGGAGTTTCCACCGTACTGGCCTGAAAACTTATTGAGGAAGGAGGGATAAGGAATTCGGCAGCAACATTATTTGTTAATCCATTAATATAAACCTCAATATTAAAGTATCCCGGATGGGTATTGCTGTAGGTTAAAGCATCGCTCGCATTGTTTTTGTTCAATCCATTGTTGTCTTCCCAATTATCAGGCATTCCGTCGTTGTCAGTGTCTGTTGGAGCAGGGGCTCCGTAAACATGGCCAGCTCCATTGTTAATAAAACCGAATTTAGTATTCAGGTCTTTTTGAACATAAACATAAGTTGCTTTTGTTCCGATAGATTTTAAATCGGCAATCATAAGACTATCTACTTGATCGCGTCTTGGGTATGATGCGCCTACACTTGCGACAATTTTATCAAAGGCTTCTTGGGCAGAAAGTGCAGTGTTTTTAAATGGGTAATCATAAGGAGTTGATAGGATAGTATTGATATCACCTGTAGGGTATCCTGTTAAATCTTGGGGTACCAAAGTTCCGTCCAAGACCCCGTTGCGGTTATTGTCAAAATAATTTCCTTGTCCGTAAAGATAAAAGTTATCATTACCTCTATTGAATGGCGTAGATGTTGAGGTGCTTGTGTTCGGTCCACCTATAAAGTAGTTGTTGATGATATTAACATCTGAACGACCGGCGGAATCACCACCCATTATGTAGGCCTCTCCTGATTCGCTGTGACCGTAGGTGTTTCCGTAATTTCCCCAATTGTATACAACGTTGTTTACAAATTCGTTTATACCTTTTATTTTATTATTTCGGGTTTTATTGCAGATGTATAAATTTCCAATCAAACTTATCTTTCCTCCGGATGGTTGCATTAAACCACCGGCTGAGTGATTATGGCGATGTAACCCCTGGCCAATTATGGAATTTTGAATTGTTATATTGTCTGGACTGGTACCTTTGCTGTCCCAGTTGATGGAAAATACTTCATCAGTTCCCCAGGTAAATGTCATGTGGTCCAGAATTAAATTGGCGCCATTGGATAAGCCTGATGCGTCCTGGTCCTTGCTTGTTCCTCCGTAGCGAATTCTGAGATATCTTGCAATGGTATTGCTTGCTCCAGTAAAAGTTACTTTTGCTCCTAAAAGTACTATTCCTTCTCCAGTTGCGGTTTGCCCTGCAATAGTAGTGTTTTTCGCTACTACGATTTGAGAAAGGGTGTTGATGATTCCTCCCACCCGAAAAATAACAAATCTTCCTTCCTGACTAACTGCATCACGAAAAGAACCCGGTCCGCTGTCATTTAAATTAGTTACCAGGTAGATTTGCGGGTTTGAAGAACCACGAGCTCCGGTCGTATATCTTCCGAATCCCTCAGCTTCCGGAAAAGCTAATGTTTGCGAGCTAATATTGTCTGAAATCATTAAAGCACCAAAAAGGAAAATTGCTTTTGGAATTACTTTGAGAAGAGTATTTTTTAATTTCATAAACGGACTTATTGCTTGTCAAATTAAAAGTTATGATGCCAATTTGTCAAGCCGCATATTATTATGCCAGCTTCAACATCTAATTGGTTAAGGCTAAAGTAGTTTTAAAAGAGATTTATTGTATCCTGCCCTGTCCTGTTTTAAAAAGAAGATTTTTGAAATGTTTGGAAATAAAAAAAAACCTTCAGAAATCCTGAAGGTTTTAATTTTTGTGGGCGATGAGGGGTTCGAACCCCCGACTACTTCCGATAAAATCGGAATGCTCTGAACCAGCTGAGTTACTCAAATTTGGCAATTAATTCTTGAATTTTCACTCTGCTTTTCCATGATTTTATTTGAAGTTCTCTATATTGGGCTTCTTCTTTTGAGATGTGATTTTCTGTATAAACAATTATCCAGTCATTTGCGTTTCCGGTAAATCCTTTACTTTTCTGGTTGTGACGAATAATTCTTTCTTTCAAATTTGAAGTATAACCGATATAATATCGATTTTTTGATTTGCTAAAAAGGATGTGTAACTGGAATGCCATAACTGTAAAAATAAAAAAAAACTCCTTAATTTCTTAAGGAGTTTTCTGTGGGCGATGAGGGGTTCGAACCCCCGACTACTTCCGATAAAATCGGAATGCTCTGAACCAGCTGAGTTACTCAAATTTGGCAATTAATTCTTGAATTTTCACTCTGCTTTTCCATGATTTTATTTGAAGTTCTCTATATTGGGCTTCTTCTTTTGAGATGTGATTTTCTGTATAAACAATTATCCAGTCATTTGCGTTTCCGGTAAATCCTTTACTTTTCTGGTTGTGACGAATAATTCTTTCTTTCAAATTTGAAGTATAACCGATATAATATCGATTTTTTGATTTGCTAAAAAGGATGTGTAACTGGAATGCCATAACTGTAAAAATAAAAAAAAACTCCTTAATTTCTTAAGGAGTTTTCTGTGGGCGATGAGGGGTTCGAACCCCCGACCACTTCCGATAAAATCGGAATGCTCTAAACCAGCTGAGTTACTCAAATTTGGCAATTAATTCTTGAATTTTCACTCTGCTTT
>CAZTLN010000011.1:0-99401 GCA_964614445.1 uncultured Flavobacterium sp.
CAACCGTCAATAGTTTGAGATGCGTAATAGGTAGTCCCATCAACTAATGGAGTTGTATCGTCAAGTAAACCCCCTGCTGTAGCCGAATCATACCACAAGATTTTACTACCCTCAATTTGTACATTGGCTAAGGTTGCACTTGCACAAAACTGCTGGTTTGCTACTCCTACTGGAGCAGGTATCGCTATTACATCGATGATCATTGTAGTAGCAATCGCACATTGCCCAAAATCAGGTGTAAAGGAATACGTAGTTGTTGCTGTATTATTTAATGAGGGTGACCAAGCTCCTGTTATCCCCTCTATTGAGGTCGTTGGTAAATCAGATAGGGTAGATCCTGCACAAATAGCGCTAAATTGCGAAAAAGTTGGAATGATACTTGGGTTGACCGCTACGGTCATCGAAGTTGTTGCAGCACATTGCCCCGCATCAGGTGTAAAGGTATAGGTAGTTGTTGCTGTATTATCTAATGAGGGTGACCAAGTTCCTGTTATACCCTCTATTGAGGTTGTTGGTAAATCAGATAGGGTAGATCCTGCACAAAAAGCGCTAACTTGCGTAAAAGTTGGAATAATACTTGGGTTGACCGCTATGGTCATCGAAGTTGTTGTAGCACATTGCCCAGCATCAGGTGTAAAGGTATACGTAGTTGTTGCTGTATTATTTAAGGAGGGTGACCAAGCTCCTGTTATACCATTATCAGATGTAGTTGGTAATGATGCCAACGTAGCTCCAGGACAAATATCGGAAACTTGAGTAAAAGTTGGAATGATACTTGAATTTACTATAATATCAGTAGTTTGACTACAACCAAAACCTGATGAATTGTAATGTGAATAAGTAACAGGTACTACAACTCCTCCAAGCCCTACTGGATTGAAACTTGCTGTTCCATCACCGTTATCTACAATACCGTTTCCAGACCAAACACCCGAACTATCTGTTGGTATACCTGTAAGAGTTATACTTGCTCCACTTTCGCATAATGGACCATAGGAACCAGTATTGATAGACGGATAATCATAAGAAAAACAAGCATTGTCAAAATTAGAGTCTTCTCCCATAGTAATATTAAACCTGTATTTTCCTGGTGTTATTAAGGCACTTCCTGAAGTAAAATACCATATTTTTGGGGTAGATGGCATATTTAACTGGGTAGAACTAGCAATTAGTGTTGTTGTATTATTTGTATTAACACGTAATATATCTATTCTACCAGTGGAAGGGCGGTTATCACGAACAGAAAAATAACCTGAAAAGTATACTTGCACATTGCATTGGAATTCAAATTCTTGATAAAAATCTGCTGATCCGCCAGCAATATCTAGGTATTGAACTCCATCAGAAGCAATATTGGGACCACCTGTACTTGGACCTCCATTAGTTTTAACAATATTTGGTGGTGAGCCCATTCCATTCCAACCTTTTATAGGCCATGAAATAATGTTATTTCCAAGATTGGGCTGAACAGGCTCTTCAAAAGAGGGATTGATTAATTGATTTCCTGAAATTCCAACACAAGTTTGTGCATAAGTCAATCTTATGCCTCCATAAAGGCAATTCAAAATACACAATAAACCAACTATTTTTTTCATATATTTTTTAATGTAGGAAGCTCCTTTAGCCACCTCAATAGATTACCTATTTCTAAATTGAATTTATTAAAACTTAAAAACCAGCCCTGTCAATATTCAATATCACCGCCTAATAACTAATCCCGGAAGTTTGCGCATAGGTTGCTTTAAATAGTACTAACAGCAATAGGGAGGATAGTTTTTTTATATCCTTTATTTATTTATACAAACCAAAATCATATTTCTGGGGTAATATTTATTACAATCGTAGTTTTCTTCAAAAGTGTCTGATATATTTTCTTCTTACCTATTATTTTCTAATTTATCTTCAGTAATTTACCGCTACCGTCTATTATCGCAAAACTTAAATTTGCATCTACAGGATAATATGAAGTAGCAGTAATGGTATTCAAATCAATATTACTAGTTCCATTAGCTCCAATTGCTTTATAAAACACAACATCTTCAAAAATATTTTGGTCATATGTAAGCAAGTTTTTTGATGCTTGTGGAAAATAATACTGTTGATTATAAGGTCTCACGAATAAAATATTGTAAGTATAACCAGGTGTTAACACAGAATCAAAAGTATAATAATCCAACACCGAGTTTGAAGTAGAACCACACATTATACAATTAATTCTATCCCCAAGACCATTTCTTATATTATTGTCAGCATCCTCAAAAAAATAAATATTTAATCTATAGCTTACCAAGTTTCTATAGATATTACCAACTTTAGTTTCCTGGGTTACTTTGAACGAGAAAATAAAAGTTTCTCCTAATGCTGAATATGAGGTAGCGGAAGTTGGAGGTGAAACAAACATATAATTACCATAGTGTTGAGGAGATCCATATTTCGTATAAATGTATAAAGAGCTATCACTTTTATTAAATACCAAAGTTCCATTCTCCAACACCAAATTATTTAAATTAGCTGAATCAGTCACTACAATCTGCCCGGAACCTGTACTGCTTCCAGCAGGCCCCGCAGGTCCGGTAAGCGAAGCGATGAAATCGCCTTCGGTACCTGTGTTACCAAGGTTCAACCACACCTGATAAGCAGAAAGTCCGGCAGCTCCGTCCTGACCGTTGGCACCATCGGCGCCGTCAAGTCCACGGTCTCCGGTATCCCCTTTGTCGCCCTTAGGCCCTGTAGCTCCCGCTATTCCCTGCTCTCCCTGGATTCCCTGAGGTCCTTGGGCTCCGGTGTCACCTTTTGGTCCTTGTAAACCTTGTAGGCCTGTAGCACCGGTATCGCCTTTAGCTCCTTGTGGGCCGGTTGCACCAGCAGGTCCTGTCAATCCTTGAATACCTTGCGGTCCTGCGGCTCCGGTGTCTCCTTTGGCACCTTGTGGACCCGTTACACCCGCTGGTCCTGTTAAACCTTGAATACCTTGCGGTCCTGCGGCTCCGGTATCTCCTTTTGGTCCTTGTAAACCTTGAGGGCCGGTTGCACCTGCAATACCCTGTGGTCCTGCGGCTCCAGTATCTCCTTTATCTCCTTTAAGACCTTGAGGTCCTGTAGCTCCTGTTAAACCAGTTTCACCCTGGATTCCCTGAGGTCCTTGGGCTCCGGTATCGCCTTTAGCTCCTTGTGGGCCGGTTGCACCAGCAGGTCCTGTCAATCCTTGAATACCTTGCGGTCCTTGTGGACCAGCCGGGCCGGCATCTCCCTGAGGTCCCTCAGGCCCCGGGGTTCCGGAATTAGCCGCATAGAGTGCATAAGGCACCGCAGTTAGGGGTTGGTTGCTCACCTCAAAGAAGGTTTCGCAAGCACCCTTAACATCGACTTCTACCACTAGGTTTTTAGGATTGCCATCCCAATTCACCGTATTGAAAGAGGTGGCAGTCCCGCCGGTACGCGTGCCGGTTCCTATAATAAGATTGACCATACCATAGGCATCGGTCTTGGTAATTTGCGTTTCCTGATAATCGATGGTGTTAGTCCCCGATACGATTTTAAATCGCATGCAAATGCTTTTGTTGACCAATGGTGTACGGGTACTGTTGTAACCCGGAATTTTGGAACCCGTAGGGTTCAATATCACCGCCTGATAACTGATCCCGGAAGTTTGCGCATAGGTTGCTGTAAATAGTACTAACAGCAAAAGGGTGTATAATTTTTTCATGATAAAATTAGCTATTAATAGTAGTTAAAGTGAACTCCAAACTTTATTTGTTGGCTATTGAAAGACAGTTTCTCTTCGGTACTGTTGGTCACATTCATGCTTTTGGTATAAGCATAACCCAAACTCAGCACAATGTCGTTGTCCACATTATAACTCAGCTGCAGTCCCAGTTTTGGGCTAAGTAGCAAGCCAGAGAATTCTTTTTGCGACATTAGGTCCATAGTCATCCCATTGAAGTTTTGTTTGCCATACAAGAGGGTAGCCAAAGATACTCCCCCGCTTACGGCTGCCTCAAAGCCTCCGAGATTCAGCACCGCAAACGACAGGCTATTGTTCAAGCCAATGTACTGAGTATTCCAACTGAAATAATTTACCTCATCGTCGCCAAGGGCGTTGTATTCGCTCAGGTTGATTCCAAGGGAATATTTTAACTTGTCATTGCCTAATTTCATGGCATAACCCAGTTCGTAAAAATTCCCGGTGCCAGCCTGCAATAGCAGTCCCTCTGTTCCATCGGCTGTAAAATCGTAATTAGTAAAATTTTTACCGGTTTGAAAATAGATTTCCTGTGCTTTGATCATGCCTGCGGTACATAACAGCACAACTAATAAAAGTAGTTTTCTCATTCTTGTTTAAGGATTTGTGTGTAGTATAAAAAGTTTGGAGCGGTTAATTGTACCAGGTAATTGCCTGAGGCCAGTTGGGGCAAATCAAGGCTTATAAGGTTATCCACCGGAGTTTTCTCGCCCGAAAAATGCAGCTTGCCACTCACGTCAAAGACCAGGACAGAAACAACGCCAAGCAGGCTTTCTGAAAACCTGAAATTGATGGTGGTGGTAAAAGGATTTGGGAAAGCGATGGTGGTAATTTCGTTGCTTGCCGTACTGGAAATGTATTCCTGCCAAAGGCTTTGCTGAAAGCCCTGCCCGTAGGTGGTCCCATTGATGGTATAATTTCCTATGACACTTTGCTGGCCTACCGTCTGACTTATGTACATGCCGTTTTCTAAAACGGTGCTGTTTCCTTGGGCTGACAGAGCCTGATGGTGCAAATCCTGCGCCTGCATTGCAGCAAAAGGCAGAACCAGAAAAAATAAAAGTTTTTTCATTTATAGTAGGTTAGAATTTTTAATTTTTTGGGCGCTTCACTTATTAAAACCACATCCGTGCTTTTTGGCCAAGTGAATGTACATTAATACAAATAATATCTTATCGAAGTAAATACCCACTTTTGGTGATTTTTCTGGTCTTAGGTTTTATTAAAACATCTTACAACTATTTATCTTTTCAAACTAAAATGCCCACTAAATCGTCTATTTACCATTTCGCAGTTGGCATCTCTGACTTTGCAATCCACAACAAACCAGTAATCTGTAGAAGGCAATTTTTGACCAATGAATGTCCCATCCCAGCCAGCAGATTGCAGGAGTTGTTTGATTAACTTACCGTAACGGTCATAAATTTGCACAGAAATGATCTCCTGATGTTCATTGCTTTCAATTTGCCATACATCATTATAACCATCTTGGTTAGGGGTAAAATATTTGGGAAAATTGAGTTGATATTCATCGGCATTAGGATAAAAAGATACTGTTACCGGAAGGCGGTCGCTACTCTCACAACCGTCAATAGTTTGAGATGCGTAATAGGTAGTCCCATCAACTAATGGAGTTGCATCAGAAAGCACCCCCCCTGCTGTAGCCGAATCATACCACAAGATATTACTACCCTCAATTTGTATATTGGCTAAGGTCGCACTTGCACAAAATTGTTGGTAGGGCTCCCCTGAGGGCACAGAAACAGGAATAATTGTCACATCGACAGCCATTCTAACAGCACTTTCACAACCGTCCTCAGTTTGGGCAGCATAGTAGGTGAGTCCGTTACTCAATGAAGTAGATGTGTCGAGTAGTGTTCCTCCCATAGGGACCGTATACCATTGAATATTATTGCCAACAGCCTGCAAATCGGCAACAGTAGCCAGATTGCAAAAGGTTTGATCTACTGCTCCGGTAGGAGTCTCAACGGAATGGATTATCACCGTTACAGCAAACCTATCTACACTTTCACAGCTGCTATTTGTTTCTGATGCATAGTAGGTGGTTCCATCAATCAGACTAGTTGACGGTGACAGCAGCGTACCTCCTACCGAAGCATCATACCATTGGATATTATTACCCGTTGCCATTAAATCGGCTATGGTTGCAGGACTACAAAAGTCTTGTACAGCGACACCAGTAGGAGTAACTATTGGAATTACACTTATGGTCATGGTCGTACTTAGGGCGCATTGTCCCCCATCAGGCTGAAAAGTATAGGTAGTTGTTTTCGTGTTGTCTGGAGAAGGTGACCATGCACCTGCGATTCCTTCATTGGATAAAGTTGGAAAATTTACTAAAGGAGCTCCCGAGCAAATCTGTGTTACCAGGTTGAAGGTTGGGATAATTTCATTTCCTACATTGATAATGGTACTTGCTGAAAGATTATTATAGAGGGCATCATCAGAGCAGCCGTATTCTATGATATAATTGTAAACCGGCGGAGCACCTGCATAAGGAACTCCGGTATCGGGATAATCGTTCCATTCTCCAAAATTCCCGCAAAGTATATTATTGGGCGCAATCATGTGTAAATAATTTTCACCTCCGCAGCAATTGTTAGGCTCCACACAGGCCCAATTATTATAAGAACCATTCACAGGGATTCCTTTGGCATTAATCTGCTGCAATGAAAATAATAGACCCAATCCTCCTTCTTCTTCACCCTCACAGCCAGTAACCCAGCGCCATTCGCCCTCAACGAGTTCATCAGTTGCACCAAGCCAGGATTGTGAATTGATTACCGCATTAATAAAATTATTTTCCTTTTGATCTGTGATGGTAACTAAATAACCCGGCAAGCCAAAGTAATCCGTATTTTCGGCATTGCTTCTCGCTTCCGACCAAAGTACCGGATTAGCACTATTGATATGCCGATAAAAATGATGATTATCGGGGTTAAAAAGGGCATCTCCAATAACAAAACTAACATTCCTGCTCCCAATGGTTGGAAAAGTAGCACTATTTTGATAGCAAACTGTTTGCAATACCTGCTGATAGTTGGCCACAGTAGCCGATCCGCCCAGAGATAATACACCGGTTAAGGAATCAAAATTTCCGGTTATTCCAAAATTTGGCGTAAAATGCAACACATCCTCTCCCTGAACATAGTTAGCCGTAAAATAAACCTTAGCTCCTTCGATGATGGCTTCAGGTCTCGCGATTGATATCGAAGGCGCAATAATTTCGCAGCTATTCTTACTGCAATAGTCCAAAGTAGAGTTGATAGCTATTTGAGGTATCGCCGAATCCAGTGTTACACAGTAATTATTAATTTTTACCTGCTGCAGATTACTCGCCGCTCCTGTAGCAGCAGTAAATCCCCAGAATACACTGTCCATACCGGGAAAAATCGCTGAAAAATCAATCATTTCATCGAATAGCATATTTCCATCAAATGTCAGTTTTAGCCTTTGTGTGCTAGCAGTCCACTCGATTAAGGCAGGATGCCAATTACCGTCCTCAATGTTTCCCACATCAATGGGAGGTATAAATTCGCTATGGGCAGCAAGAGAATAAGGCTGACCATTTTTTATAATAGCGATATGATCATTATTCATAGGGTCACTCCCCGGATTGCTCCAGGTATCAAATTCGATGGAGAGCGAAGGAGTCACACCCTCATATCCTATTCCACCACCCATACTCCCAGCATTTGAGGACAAGGGCTGCAAGACAAAAGTGATGCCATCAGCCCCCCCATTATTAGTTCCTAAATACAATTCGGTGTTAAGCGTAAAATCCTCCGAAAACAGGATTTTTTGGTCACTCCAAAGCGTGCCATATTTGTTACCCAAAGCAGGAGTTAAACTGGCTTCATTAATATTAGTAATAACTGCCGATCCGTTGAGCACAAAATCATTAATATCAAAATTAGTACATGTTAATTGAGCCTTAGTGAGAATCGAACTTAAAACTAAGAGTATACCAAATATTTTTTTCATTTACTTACACGATTCGTATTTTATTATGAGGAATGCAAACCTTTATAAAAACAAATAGAGACCTGCAAAATAGCAAGCCAAAATATACAAAATTTTATTGTAACTCCTTTTCCTACAACGACTGACAATAAACAAATAAAAAAAATGGCTGACAATCCCACTTTTGGTGATTTTTCAGCTTAAACCCATTATCATTTTCAGGATCTTCAGTAAAATACAAAACCACTAATAACGACTATTAAGGGTTTATATTTTTACTATAACTGCATAGTAAAGCGCTACTGTTTTTTAGCAGCTTTCTCAGCCTTTACCTTTTTTACATAATCACTGTACAGTTGGCGCCAATTGCGACCGTGATTGTTAAGATATTGCTCGGCTTGGGTTTTGTAAATTTCGAAAATAGCCGAAATCTCCTTCATGCTTTTGAAGTCTACGGCTTGTTCACGGGCTTTTTCAAGTAGTTTTCGAATTTCTTTTTCTTCTTCTTCATTCAAATCAGGAACAATAGCTTTGTAGCCAATCATGGTAAAATCTACCTTGCCCACGGTATATTTATCCAACACCCTTGCCACTTGCACTTCATCTAAATCTTTTCGAAGCCCTTCCATCAAATCCTGATGGACGCTAGTAGGCATGGCCGAATCGGCAATAATCTGTTTATGCAAGTCGGAAAGCGGTTTGCCGTCCAGGGGATTTATCCCAGAAGGAACGGTTGACGCCGGATGACTATTGTGCCAGTCTCTCACAGCTGAAAGATGAACAGCGACCACCTCGACTAATCTGTTCTCTTTTTCAGCATTATTTAATTCCAGGGAGCCTATCCATTCCTTTGCCTTTGCTCTATTCGCATCATCTGCCTTTAAAGCTTGCTGTGCTTTCAAATTGCAATTGAATGTTATTACAAAAGCAAGCACTAATCCTTTTAAAAAATTAACCATCATGTACATTATTTGTTAAACTTAACTTTAATCCTATTTTCCTTAGCCTGCAAATTATAATATTTAATGGCCAAAAAAAGAATTCCCGCCATTAAAAACAGCGGGAATTCAGAATCCTAATTTATACTAAACTACTAAAATTTATACTGCAGCAAGAATTCGTTAGTGTTTTTAGCACTCGCCAATTCCTTCATGGTACTCATATCGTAAGCAAAACCAACTTTGAAATTTTTGCTCAAATTTACACTTGCCAAAGCTGCATAAGCCTTATCGGTTCTATAAGTAGCTCCCACCTGAAATTTATCATAAAAATCAAGCATGGCATTTACATCTACCGAAAGATCTTCTCCGTCTCTGTAACGCATCATTACCGATGGTTTTAACATAATAGCATCGCTAAGTGAGAAATCATAACCTGTACTCAAATAATAGTGCGATCTGCGAGTAACCACCATTACATGATTGTTGTCATTTTCTGCTTTTTCATTAGCAAGCAACATTGGCACAGAAAGGGATAAATAATAACCTCTGTTTTTATATAAAGCTCCTATCCCAATGTTTGGATCAAATGAATTCATCATAGCAATGGAAGGATCATATGTAACTACGCCTGAATCATAACCAAGTAAACCAGTTGGATCCAAATTATAGAAATTACCACCAGCTTTTACACCCAGGTATAAATCTCCATTAGCACTTAGTCTAACACGATAAGACAGATCCAAGCCTACAAATGTTTGCTTTTCAATGAAGGTTTTGTCATTGATAACGGTTACCCCCATACCTAAGTTATCATTCAGAGAGGTACCGAAAGCCACCGCCTGAGTTTCAGGAGCATCTTTTATACCAGTCCATTGTTTTCTGTAGGTAGCCGAAACCATAGTCTCTCCGTCAACACCTGCATAAGCAGGGTTGACAAGATTCATTTGGTTGCGATAAAAGGCATAATTATTTTCTTTTTGAGCAAATACCGCACAACTTACCATCAGTAGTGCGCTTGATATTATAATATTGATTTTCTTCATTTTTGTCAATTTTTTAATAACGGAGTTTATTTAGAAATATATAACCATCCCTGAGCGTCAATAGTACCATCAAAACCTAAATCAATTTGGTACAGGTAAGATCCCATTGGTAAATCTTGGTTACTATTCTCATCTTTTCCATTCCAATCATTGTTATAATTAAAAGTGTGGAAAACCTGAACACCATTAGTATTAAATACTCTCACCATCGTTCTTGGATATTCTGCTATATAGGGAACAGTCCAAAAATCATTGATTCCGTCCCCATTTGGAGAGAAGATTTGTGAAGGCTTGATACTAATATCTACTACCTCGATAGTAACAGTAGAAACATCACTACCTCCCGTATTTGTAGCTGTAACCTCATAATTACTTTCAGCAGTAACTGCAGTTGGCGTACCGCTTATTACTCCGGTTGCAGTATCAAAACTCAATCCTGCAGGTAAACTTGGGCTGATGCTGTAGCTTACAACAGGACCACCACTAACTGTAGGCACCATTGGTTCTGCAGTTCTTCCATTTTTTAAGGTACCAACACCATAATAAGTAAGGTTATATGGAGCAACATCATTTACAGTAATAGCAATCGTAAAATCAGCAGAACTGATTTCATTTACAGCTGTTACGGTGTAATTGGCCGCAGCAGTAATTGCTGTTGGCGTTCCGCTAATAACTCCAGTGGCAGTATCTAAACTTAAACCGGCAGGCAAAGCAGGACTTACACTGTAGCTTAAAGGAGTACCTTTTTCAATCACAGAACTAATACCTTTTACAATAACTCCTTTTGTTAATACTTGTGGAGTTTCGTATGCAAACCCGGTAAGCACAAAGTCATTAACATCAATTGAAATTGTAGCAGTTGTGCTACCTCCTGAATTCGTAGCTGTTACTACATAATCAGCTACCGGAGTAATATCTGTAGGAGTTCCACTGATAACCCCAGTAGTTTCATCAAAACTTAAGCCAACAGGTAATGCAGGTTCTATACTGTAAGCAACTACAGGTCCACCACTTATGGTCGGATTCAAAGCTTCAATTTCTGTTTCGATCGTATATACATTTGGAGTAGTATAACTTAATGCAGAAGGAGCGACGTCATTAACAGTTATTGATATTGTTGCAGTTGTACTACCACCTGTATTTGAAGCTGTAACCACGTAATCAGCTGCAACTGATAAATCGGTAGGTGTACCAGAGATAACTCCTGTAACGGCATCCATGCTTAGTCCAGCCGGTAAACTTGGCGCAACAACATATTCAATCACTGTACCTCCGTTTGCACTAGGAGTCAAGGCTGTAATAGCCGAACCCTTTGTGAACACATTAGGGGTGCTATATGTCAATGCGGAAGGAGCCACATCGTTAATTGTAATCGTTACGGTACCAGAAGCACTACCCTTTGTATTAGAACCGGTAACTGTAAATTCAGTTTCCGTTAAAAGTACCGTTGGCGTTCCGCTTATAATACCGTCAGTATCGATTGATAAGCCGGCAGGCAAAGTAGGAACAACTGTATAAGAAGTTGGTGTTCCTCCACCGATTACCGGTGTTAAAGCCGTAATGGCACTTCCTTTGGTAAATACATTTGGCGACTCATATACCAAACTCAACGGTGCATTGGATACCTCAATAGTAACCGTTACCACATTACCATAATCTGTACCATCATAAGCTCTATAAGTAAAACTATCTGAAGTAGTAGCCGAACCGTTATGAACATAACTAAAAGTTCCGTCTAGATTTAAAGTCAAAGTACCGTTTACCGGGTTTGTAACAACCTCTGCACTCAAAGTATCGTTATCCTGATCGGTATCATTAGCTACTAAAGAAGATGAACCATCTGTCAAATCTGTTGCCGTTCCACCCTTAGCAACTGCTATAGCATCGGCCACAGTAACAGGAGCAGAATTATTAGAACCTACAGCTTCCTCTGAATAGTTGAAGGCTTTATCTACAGTATATACTTTGTAATAATATTTGGTATCAGCAGCAATAGTTTTATCAGTGTATGAAGTACCTGTACCAATATACTGCACTTGACCCACTAAAGCATCTGTACCATTTGTAATAGTATTTCCAATGGCATAAATTCCATTTTGGTTTGGATCATTATCATCATTGACAGTATTAGTATAACGTACTACCACATAACCTCCACCATCAACACCTGTTGCAGGAGCGTTCCATGATACATTCATGGTGCTTCCGTTTACAACAGCTTTAGCAGCAGTCGCAGCATCGGGAGCCGTAACATCAACCTCAGTTCCTTCATAAATAACATAATCATCAACAAGAGCCGCAACAGCACCATTACCATCACGAATACCTGCCCAAGGAGTACCAAAAATTGTCCCACCTGCTGAAGAAACTACTTTAGCCACTTTTAACCAGCTATTAGCTGAAAAAGAAGGGGTAATATCCCCGGCAGAAATGCCTGAAATTCTTCTGGCATCTGAATAAAAAGCTGCATTTAAACCATTTACAACAGGATCTGTATTCGAATTATAATAGAATTGAATAACATAACTTGTACTCTGAGCAGGAGCCGGTTCCATTTGAGGTGCTAAAACATAACGACCACCACTAGAAATCGTATAAGAAAGACAATTTTCTCCCGATCTTGCTTTAGTACCAGTTGCATCAATATCACCTACTACTACACCGGCAGTAGTCCAATCTGAAATACTTGGAACATAACCGCTAACGGTGGCCAATCTTCCGAATTGCGCTTCAAAACCACCATCCATTTTTTGATAGGTTCCTAAAATTTGTTTTGAAGACCAGGCAAAAACGATCGTCTTATCGGTAGTAGCATTGTAAAGATTTTTCATTACACAGCCATCTAAAACTGCCTGATCAGATAATTTTATTGTATTTGCCGTGATATAAGCAGCCATGGCAGCGGTTTGATCACCCATTAATACAATCTTACCCTCTTTACCTATATTAACTACACTTGTTCCGTTAACTGTTAATGCACCGGCAGCTGAAAAATTAATTAAACCATTCTCCAAGTGAACAGTACAGGCATTGATATCCAATGAGCCTTCAACATCCAAAGTTCCTCCCGCAAAATTTACCGTTCCCTGAAAAGTGTCATCAGCAGCATTTATGGCAGAATTTCCGGCAAGCATTTTAAACATACCTCCATTAAGATTTACATCTCTAACGATTCTTGTCTTTCCGGCTGCAACATTAATTACACCACCGTTTACATTAAGAGTTCCTTTTGTGGAAACGTTTAATTTACCGGCTCTTATGTGAGCTTCACCTGCATTAATATTTAAAGCACCCTCACAACCAGCATATTGTGGATAATTACCAATTGCTATATCATATCCATCATGAGTCAACACTCCACCATTCACATTAACAATTCCTGGCTGTCTTTGCCCAATTAAAAAGTAATTTTTCACATTAAAAGCACCACCGGTTTCAATATTAATTGTTGGAATATTTTCAGCTGCTGTGGCATTGTCACCCAAGTATAAATTGTTTCGAACGTTTGTTGTCCCTCCAATAATCGTGAGCGTTCCATTCCAATATTGCGCCGGGCTCGGCAACATGCTTCCTGCGGTGGTTAAAAAAGCATCATTTCTTAACTCTAGATTAATCCAACCCCCCGGAAAGTCTGCGCTAAGAACCGGATTATTAGCGAAACGACCTTCAATTCGGTGGTTCCCTGTACCCGTCCAGTTATTATCGTCCAAAAAATCAGAACTCACCGATCCATTCCAAACTTTTTGCGCAAAACCGGTGTTTGCAACAGCCAGCAACACAAATAGACACAATAACATCTTGGCGTTCCATTTCCTTGCACGCGAGGAAGCAAACTCAAAAAGTAGTAGTTTTTTCATAAAAAATTATAATTAGTTACAAATTAGTATTTCCAAATATATTTTCTTGTCGGCAGTTACCTATCCTGCACTATCCTGCTTATTTTAAATATAACAGCCATTTTATCAGCTTATTACAAAATAATAACCTATAAAACCCTTGTTATCAACAACTTACATAATTGTTAACATTTTTTATAACTTATTGATATTTTTTTACCTATTAAAAATAAAACAATATTTTTTTAAGCCATTTTCTTTACGATTTCATAAATAAACAAAACCAGTTAAAAAAAAACGCCATATAAGCAATGGAAGTACAATAATATATGGCTAGCGTACAAAAACGAATAGACCATAAATTTGGCAAACTTTAGGTATGCCAGCGGCATATCCATTTATACAACCAACTGCTACGTTTATAGGTTTATGCCTAAATGTAAAAAGATATTATTTTTTCAAAATTAGGCGGTCAACATGTACCTTTTGACCGCTCACCCTAAGTAAATAAATCCCAGCCGTAAGTGATTCCACATTAAACGTATATCGGGAATCTGCTGTGGTGGCAGAAAACACCAAATGCCCCTGCATATCATAAACAAAAAGAGTTTTGACACCAGAATCTTCAGCTGTTGCAATAGTAAGTTCAGTAGTTACCGGATTAGGATAGGTCATCACCATGGCATCCTCAAGTTTATTTTGAGATTTACCCTCAAAATACAACTTGGAAAAGTCAAAGACTTCCTTACCTATTTTTTCTCCGATAAGTCTGCCGGGTATGTCATCCTGAGGCGGATGTATTCCTCCCCAAATTCGCGACAAACTGCATTGATCGGAAGCGTCCCGATAGGTAGCCCATTGCAGGATAACATCCTCAGAAGGACCTTCTTCAAAAACCAGAAATTCGTTTTTTCGGGCCACAAACTCCCCCATCCCACCAGGAAAATAAGCGTCCCCTGTCAAAAGCGTCATTATCTCAGCTCCGGCGCGGGAATAGGTCGAGTGTCCCGAAATATATCCCGCAAAAGGCGGGGTAACAAACGAGGGTCTTTGATAAGGCCACCAATCCTCGGATAAAATCCAACCCACACCAGCAACATCAATATCGGGATTCTGCACAAAACTGTGTCCCTTCCAACAGTATAATTTTATTTTCCCCAGATTTACATTGTCTTTGCCCACCAAAGGATCACCCTCTTTAATAATCTCAATATAGCCTGGTTCCAATGGAATTCCGGCAACATTATAATTGGGCAGCATCGGATCGCTACTTTGCCCCTTGTCGGCCATATACCGTATTGCCGAAATAGGACGAATGTAATCATACCAACCCTTAATTCCCCATGCAGTTACGGCACAATCATGCATGGCTCCTCCCAAAATAAAGTAGGCTTTTATATCCCACTCTAAATCGGACAAAACAGTACCGGTTCCGTTAAATTTTTTATTCAACAGCGGACTATCGCTCACATAATTTAAAATAGTAAACCAATGTCCGGGAGGCGTTTCTGAATCGGGTCCATCTGCCCAGAATTCTGCCAGTACCCGAGCATAATCTCCCCTTAAAACTTTTTGTTCTGTGTACGCCTGTTTAGTAATCGGGTTGATGACATGGCCTTTACCAACATCACCACCTTCAAGAGCATCGTAAAAGGCGGAATAATCCAAATAGCTCTTTGGAAAAACCGAAGAATCTATGTTCCCTAAGGACTTAGGCGATATATCAATCTTAACACCATCTGTTGGATCCAGATGAGAGGACCATTTGGATACCAATGCAAATCCCCATTTATAGGCCAGACTCGATTTTGAATCTTGATTTAAATCCAAGTAAGGAGGAGTTCCAGGATCGTTATATACGCGATAGGTATTACCCAAACGCACATAGTCCACTTTGTCAGTCTCCTTAAGTGAAAAAGGAAAAACATTCCCCCATTCAGGCCCCAAAAAGCCAGGAGTTGTTCCCGGAATCACGTGCCCACTCTGATCAATAAACGAATCAAATTTAAGCGGTTGCCATCTATTGGGATCAATGGCATTGACAGGATTTTCCTGAGGACTCAATAAATTCAAAGCCTCATTTACCGGCTCATAGAATATATTTTCATATTTATTGGCTTCGTTTGAACCATCAACAAGACCGTATTCAATAACTGTCTGTGCAATAAAATTACCTAATGCTGCCGGATCACCTGTAGAATAATCCGCAGATACATTTGCAATATCATACCCCAGTTGGCTCATGTTGGCATCAAAAAGCTGTTGGGTTTCGACAGCCTCCGGCGAATTTTTAAAGCGGTGAGACAGCAATCGGTAAGCCGCGTAACTAATTGCCTTTTTTCTGGCTACGGTATTGTTTTCGGTGGTGGTAAAACCCGCAAAAGCACTGCTAAAACCATGCACATCCTTCCCCAAAAGATAGGTCTCTGCTTTGTCGTCAAAGGCAGCCCAGGCATCATACATCGCCACACTGGTGTGAAAAAGATTTCTGGCATGAACCGTAGGACGGGCATAATCCATCCTAATTGCCGACAACAAGGCTTCATTCCACAAACGGGCAACTGACCATTTTGTCTTGGGGTCAACTACCGGAACTGCCGACAGGCTTACCGAAAGTTCGACTTTTGCACTGACACATTTTCCATTATCTTCAACCACAGAGACACTGGCAGAAGTTCCCGTTCCCCATTTTACTTTGATATTCCCTGATGCTCCTCCTTCCATTATTTCTCCTCCGCTAACCTGCCAACTCGCTGTAGAGGTCACACCAATTGGATAACTGTAACTTTCAAGACTGCCAAATAAGGCTTTTGCATTTCCTTTTATGGAAGCAGATTCCAAAGCCTGACATTTACCCGAACTCACCGTTGCATACTGATTGTAATTACACGAGGTAGGCATCATACAGCCGTGTATTTTTTTGACCGGTTCTGTCACCAGCATGCTGTAACCATTAGCCTCCCTTGCTAAAATAATCTTATCAACAGGCACATTGGTATAGGTATCGACTAGACCCGAGGGCCAGCTAATTTTTAATTCTAAAATTTCAGTATCATTGGCCAAACCAAAATGAACTGGTTTTATGCTTTGAGACAAAAACCCGCCGCCGCAATAATAACGACTCAAATAACCCGATTTAGTCTTGACAACGACCTTGGTTCCCACTGCATTTTTATTGGAAATAGTTCCCTGAAGTGAAAGCTGTAGCCAGTGTAGCTCTTTATTTGGATTAGTAAAATCGGTAACTTGATTTTCATAAAAGTAGGAGGCTCTGTCGTTATTGGAAACCAAAATATCCAAATCGCCATCGTTATCATAGTCAAAAACTGCCTGACTAAAACTGATTGTTCTTTCACCCAATTTGCTCTTACTTGAAGCATCGACAAACTTTTTATCACCATTGGCATAAAGACTTTCGAAATACCTGTTGTTGTCATTATAGGAAGTTCCTGAAAACCCATTGACAATATACAAATCTTCGTCACCATCAAGATCAAAGTCAGAAAAAGACACGTCCCAGGCCCAACCTGCAGCCTGCAGATTAGTCCCCGCAGCTAAATCAAGATAGGTATTATTCCCCGAATTAGCCATCAATGCATTTTCATTGATTGTGGTAATAAAAAAATCAAAAAGTCCGTCTCTGTTGAAATCTGCTATGGCTATCCCCATATCATCCTTGGAATGGTTCAGGCCATAAATACTGCTTTGTTCCGAAAATCCGAGCCCATTATTATTGATGAACAAATCATTTGGCTGCAACTGAGAATCATTCGCTACATAAAGATCCATCCAACCGTCATTATTGAAGTCAAAAGGAATACTATGATACGACAATTTATTGGAGCTCCCCTGAAAAATGCTGCTCACATCAGCAAAGGTTCCATTCCCTTTATTCTCATAAAACTTATTTTCGCATGAAGTAGACCAAACGTTGATATAGAGATCAAGAAGACCATCCTTATTATAGTCAAACCAGGTGGCACCCGTATTCAAGCAACCATTATATTTTTGCAGTCCGGACTGTTCCGTAACTTCAATAAAGGCTCCATTGCCCTCATTGTGAAAAAGCTGCACCTTGGATGTATTGGTCAAAAACAAATCCGGAAAACCATCATTATCATAATCGCCCCAATACGCCCCATTTTTATAGCCCGACAAACCAGCAAAAGCCTCAGCGACTTCAGATACCGGAAATAAATCAATCAAACCGGACTCTTGAGTAACATCGGTAAAGGTACCATCATTATTATTACGGTATAATTTGCTGTGGGAGCTTACTATGCCGACTTCATCCTTTGCTTTTGCTACAATAAATAAATCCAGATCATTATCCCCGTCGTAATCGGCGACAGCAATACCATTATTCTTTTCTAAAGCTCCCAAGCCGGCAGCACTTTCCACTCGTTCAAAAGTTTGACCGCACATTTTATTGAGACCTAAAAAGAACCCAAAAAGAATAACAAAACAATAATTATATAAAAAGGGGTAATTTTTTACCATATGATTTCAATCTTCCAATTCAGGTGCTAAACAAAAAATAACACCTTATTTATCTTTCCTTTTCCACTACAAAAAATATGTTTTCCATCTTAAAATTAGACTCATTTGGCTGTTTAATAACAAACCATACGTTCCGTATACTATCTTAAATCTGCTTTAATAAATTTTTAGAAGTTGCAAGAAAACAGAATAGTTTTTAATAAACAAAAATTATAAGTTAATTTTCTAAATTAAAGCCAACAATAAAACCGATGCACTATTATTTTTTATAAAAACAATAATACAAAAAGCTGATTTAGTCTAAACACAGCACCCCTTACCTAAAAAAAGAGTATATCCATTTCCAAAACTAAAGGTTCCCAAGTATATTTTCTCCTAAATTTAATTTCAGACCTAAATAGCGATAGCATACCATAACCAAAAAAAAAGGCATGTAAAATACATGCCTTTTTAAAAAATGAATTGATTATAAATTATTTATTAACCTTGAATAATTTGAAATTAAATAAGTGTCCGAATTTATCACCACGTATAGAAGCTGAAAGTCCAATTGACACTTCTTGTGTAGATGGAACTGTAAATTCAAACTCCCAGGTAGTGATATCCATTGCACTGCTTAATCTCTTGTACCCTAAAGTAACAGGATCAGATTGAAGTACACCGTTATCAGAATCTGCAAGATCTGTACCGGCAGCAGCTGTCAAATAAACATAGTCAGTCGAAGCATTGAAATTACCTTCCTGACCTGCACCGCCACCTTTACTTGGATAAGGATTAGTCTTGAAGATGTATGTACCTGCTTCCAAAATTATGGTTTGGAAGATTTTTCCATTAACCACATTAGCAGATCCCCATCCAGTTTCGATGTTAAATGTAGAAGGTATGTTACCACAACATCCACCATCATATCCACCATAACCTCCGTGGTTTTTAGCAGCAGCATTTGTTGTCCAATCGGCTAAAACACCCCATCTACCGCCATCATAAGACGAAGTTGCAAATGGTTTTGTATTGTTTTTAATCATGTAACTGATATCGGCAACCGAAGGTTCTTTTGCTACCAATGCCGTGTAAAAGGTATCAATAGAGGTAGCTACCGGTAAAAACAATGATCTTTGTTGGAAAAAACCACCTTGTTTGAAATTTGGAATTACCAATTGGCTTTGAGTAACAGGTACAGTAATAGTGTGTTCTACATTGGCATTATCCAAATAAATCACTTCAGTTGCAAAGGCACCTGTTGTTAAATCCATTGATGCAAAATTGATGGTCAAAGTACCTGCAGCATCTAAGACACTGCTTGCAATAGCTCTGTCAGAAAGCGCTGAAACATAACGATCACCAAAAACCTCGGTAGTAACAAATTGAGACACCGAACTGTTTCCGTCTGCATCAAAAGTTTTCACTTCAAAGTTGTATACATTCTCAGGTAAATCAGTAATGATTTGAGAAATTTCATCTACACCAGCTGATCTTGTAACAGGGAATATCGCAGAATCTTTTTGTTGACCATTAGTCCAATACACTCTAAATTCAGAAACCTTAGGATCGGAGATAATAAGCCCTTCCAATTTTACTCTGTTATGCCCGGAGTAAATTTTTAAAGAATCCATTTTTCCCGTATAAGAAATTTCCTTTCCGTCTGTGAATTTAAGGTAGTCATTATTCTCTGCGCACGAAAAGATACTCAGAAATAATACTAGTAGAATGACTACCGATAAATTATATTTTAAAATCTTCATAATATTACAAATTAAAAGTTAGGGTTACCATAAACATGTACCTCAGAAACAGCCATATATTCTCCGCCATTCCAATCCTCTAAACAACGAATTCTCAAGTATCTTACAGCAGGGGCAGTAATTGGAATTTCCCAATCTTCACCATCTTTAGCTGCTACAAGGTCATCATTATTTTCCTGTGCGTAAGGTAATCCTGAAGGTTTAATTACTTCATAAGAACCTAATTTTACCCAATCTCCATTATCTAAAGCGCCATTCTGTTGAGGAGTCACTGCACTTCCCCAAATTTCAAAACGCTTCATCGCACCTAAATAATAGTACAATTGTTTTCCACCGATAGGCTCTGAAAACGCCCAGATACGCAAACGACTCAATTTAGTAATTTGACCGATATCCCATGTAACAATGTGCCCCCCTACTCCATCAGATTCAAGTGGTTGCGTGTAGGTTCTTTCGGTAAAGTAAGATCCCCACCAATAAAAATATTGGTTATCCCATAAATTAGATACCGGATAAGTACCAATTACCGGAGTATCATTATCCAAGTGAATAGCAGCATAATTTGATTTTGGCATCAACTGCTCAAAATATGGAGAAACTGTGGTGAACAAAGTATCCGTTACATTTTGCCATCTGTCTCTAATTGCAATGGCGAACTCCTGTTCTTTAACTTCCAAACCTCTGATAGCCTGATTAACCTCAGAAGCAGAAGTATAAATACTGGTAGGTAAAATCTCCCAATCTCCCTGAACATCTCTTTGCATTACTAAAATAGAGATATCTTCGGCAGTAGGGTTATCAGCAATAATACGAAGTCCACCAAAATCAGGTCCTACAGAGATATTGTCATAAATATCAAAAATAGGCGCTTTCAAAGGACTTACAGTCACCAATACAGGGTTTGATTTAACCTCGCTACGGCTTACTGCATACAATGAAACTTCTACGTCATTGTTACCGGTAAAACCTTCTAGCAACACATCATTGTTGTAGTATGAGGATTTTACCTGCATCTTTCTACCGTTTTCCAGAGAATATTCGGCAACCACATAGAGTAAATCTTTGTCTGAAGGCAAAGTGTAAGTAAGCTTTGCTTTTCCAGGCAAATTATCAACAATTACATTTGATACCTGCCCCGGAACAGCTGTACTGTGTTCTAAAGGTCCATCGATACCTTTATCCTCAGAACAACTATATAAAACTCCGAAAAGCGGCAATATCAAAATAGATATATGTTTTATAAATTTTTGTCTCATAATTTTATTTTTTAATTATAATTATTACCAGCCTGGGTTTTGAACCAGATTAGGATTTTGTATAAGCGTATTTGTATTGATAGGCCAGAAATAATCTCTTGGAGCAAAACGTTGTTGCCACAAAGTTCTTACCTGATAATAATCAGCTTCAGTAGATCCAGCAACATTCCAACCTTCAATAGGCTGATTGAAAGTACTGATAGCTGTTTTCCATCTTCTTTCATCCCAATACCCTTTTCCTTCAAACATCATCTCAATTTTTCTCTCACGTTGAATGATTTTACGCAAACCAACCTGAGTTGTAAATTTAGCAGGATTTTTTGAATAAGTAGTCCAAGAAGACACTACACCTTCAAGACCTGCTCTGGCTCTAATTACGTCAACATAAGCAATTGCTTCATTTCTTGCGGCAACATCATCCTGAGCCTCATTTGCAGCTTCAGCATACATCAAGTACAAATCGGCTAACCTCAATTCCGGCCATGCATAATCTTTGTACAATAATCCACCACCAAAGTGTTGTTCCCAATTGATTAATTTTTTGATATAGTATCCGGTTACGTTGAAATCGAATGCATCGGAACTACCACCGTAATCTTTAAATTTAGCTTCAACATGGAAACGATCATCTTCAGAACCACTATCAAATTTATACCAAACCGCTTTATCGAAAGCAAGGTCAGCATAAAAACGTGGCTCACGATTAAAGTTCAACATTGAAGTTTTTGCCCCTAATTGAATATCGTAACGATCTGCTTCCTTAGCTTCTTGTAAAGTTAATATATCCCATTCTTCATTGAAATAAGTAGTATTATCTTCCTCCAAAGGCACCCCGTTTTTAGTATAGAAAACTTTTGCAGTGTTTATAGGTGGCGACATGATTCTTCTTGCATGCCAAGGCTGAATGTCTGAATTATTCTCGGTAGGTACCATACAAAGACGTTGTAATTCATAAGTACGGCTGGTTGTATTAGCCCATATAACCTCTGAATTCCATCTTTCGGTAACTGCCTGAGAAATATTCAATTTTGTTCTGGTAGAAGCTTCAATATCGAAAGCCACATCGTCTTTATAGAAAATCGCGTGACCGTTAGCTTCAGCCAATTCAATAGCTTCTTTGGCAGCATCGGCCGCTCTTTGCCATTTTGTTACATCATAGGTAGGATTAAAAAATGGTTGACCATCTTTTGTATTAAATCCGGCCATATCTGTATTTCCGTTAAATAAAGGACTCGCAGCTGTCAATAAAACTTCGGCTTTCAAACCTTTAGCAGCAGGAGAAGTTAATCTTCCTAATTCATTTTGAGTATCCTGGATTTGAGGTGGCAATAATATAGCCGCTTCATCCAAAAGTTCAACGATGTAATCCACAGTTGGATCAATTGGCTCTCTTGAAACCTGAGTCAATGATAATGGAGCATCAATAGCGATGTTTTCTCTCATTACAGGGATCGGTCCATACATACGCATAAGGTAGTAATGGAAATAAGCTTTTAGGAACTTAACCTCTCCTTCCCATCTTAAACGCTCAGCTTCTGTCAAATCAGGAACATTGGCAATATTATCAAGGAAAATATTACAGTGACGGATACCTATAAACAATTTATACCCATCATTATTCCATCCAGCACCCTGGTATCTTCCTTCCCAGACATCCATATAAGGATTAGTAGTTCTTTGCAAACCTCTTGCGATTGCAAAAGCAAAACTAGTAATACCTTCACCATTTTTCTGTATCCAGGTTTCATTACCGGCTAACATACCGATATTATATATCGCATCACCATTTTTAGGCATATAAGAGTAACAAGTAAACAAATATTTTTCTGCCTCATTACGTAACTTAAATGCAAGATCAATAGTCTCAACGTTATCAGGAACTACATCAAGAAACGTATCCTGACATGACTGTGTACCCAACATTAAAAGTGCCATAGAAGTTACTCCTACTACTTTCTTTATACTGTTGAAACTTTTATCCAATAATCTCTCTTTCATAAATTTCATATTATATAGATTTATAGGCTTCATAATTAAAAATCAATTTTAACTCCTAAGTTATACACTGACTGAATAGGATATCCTAAACCGTTTCCTCCCATTTCAGGATCCCATAGTTTGAATCTGCTCCAAACTGCCAGGTTATTACCACTAAAGTACAAACGCAAACCGTTAATACCCATTTTCTCATTAAATTTCTCAGGTGAATTATAACCAAATTCAACCGTTTTCAATCTAAGGAAAGACCCGTCTCTCATCCACCAAGTAGAAGTTTGATTATTATTTTCGATAAAAGTATCACTTAATCTTGGCCAGAAAGCATAAGAATCTCTGTTATCTTCAGACCAGTGTGAATCAGCAATAACATCTAAAAGACCGTTTTGGTATGGCCCATTGATTACGAATGGAGAAATATTTTGCGGATTGATGAAGAAAGAAGTTTTAGTTGCTCCTTGGAAGAACACACTGCAATCAAATTTCTTATATCCAAAAGTACCACCAAATCCATAAACTACTTCAGGAACCGTAGGATCACCAATTGGCACCATATCATTTACATCGATTACACCACTTCCATCTACGTCACGGTATTTGATATCTCCCGCTCCATATGTACCGAATTGTTTTGGTGAGTTAGCAACCTCAGCCTCATCGATAAATAATCGCTCGGCGATATAACCATAAGCCTGAGCACCACTTTGACCAACTAATGATCTATAGGATAATTCAGCTGGATAACTCAACTCATCCACTATTAATCTCTTACCTGTAGCATAGGTAAAGTTACCTCTTAACTGAGTCCAGAAATCTTTAGAGATTTGTTTGTTGAATGTAGCAGAAAGATCAACACCCTTACTTTCATATTTTCCAAAGTTTGTTTGTGGAATAGCCGAAAGACCAAGAGTTGAACCGATATTAGCACGTGACTGTAAAATATTAGAACGTGTTTGTTTGAAGATATCAGCAGTAAGGTTCAAGGAATTAAAGAATTCCAAATCCAAACCTAAGTTGATTTGTTCAGACTCTTCCCATCCAATTTGAGGGTTAGCATAACGAGCAATAGAAACCCCTGGTCTGTAATAGTCGTATAATTCACCAAAAGCAGCACCATAATTACCATTGTTAAGACTAACATTAGAAAGGTAGAAGAATCTGTCTGCAGTATTACCAATCTGGTCGTTACCCACCAAACCGTAAGTAGCTCTAACTTTCATATCAGAAACAACTTCATTAACAGATTCAAAGAAATTTTCTTTAGAAATGTTATAAGCCAAACCTACAGACGGGAAGAAACCATATCTTTTTCCTCTGTCGAAACGCTCAGAACCGTTGTAACCAAAGTTAAATTCAGCCAAATATTTACCATCATAACCATAAGTAAACCTACCAGCAATACCGTGGTTTCTTTGCGGCAATGAGTTTTGTACCGATCCGGAGTTACCTTGCTCATAACTTGACAACAAGTTCAACAACATACCGGAAACAGCGTGCTTTTCATTGAAAGTTCTGTTATAGTTAATAGCAGCTTCCATATAGATACGAGAATCCAAATTTTTCTGTCCTTCAGCATAACCTAAGTACTCAGTACCCGTTAAACCAACAGAACCAGGACCACCGTCGTTCAATACATTTACTTCCAATTGTCCATCAATAGGACTAATTACCCCTTGATAATAGAATGGATTGTAACCTCTCGTTACATTATAAAAAGAGTATCTTCTTAAGTAAGCCATTGCTCTGGCACTCAAACCTGGAGTAATTGACTCAAAATCTTGTTTTAACTCCACTTGCGGTTGAATTGTCGAAGCTCTCCAAGTCTCATAACCTCTTACCATTTCAGCATAAGGGTTGATCAACAAAGTACTGTTTGAAGTCCCTGCAAACGCACCACCAAATAAAGGATGCTCAATAAACGGAGCAAATTGCTCATTTGGATATACCTTAGGGAATTTAACAGGATTTGACCAGATTGCCAAGTTGAAGATACGACCTCCACCACCGATAGGACCATTGAAATCATCAAACTGACCATACATTCTGATTGTAGCAACAGTTGATTTTGTGAGGTTCATATCGATATTAGAACGGATAGAATAGTTTCTTAACTTAATATTACTGTTGAAATTATTAAGTCCATCAACATTCAACACCCCGTTATCAATATTATAAGTACCCGCTAAATAGTATCTGGCTTTTTCACCACCACCACTAGCACTAATATTATACCCGTTGTTTACCGTGTTCTTTTTGATCAACTCATCGATCCAATTGTTACTTGGATACAACAAAGGATCGTCACCAGCTGCCGTTCTTAAAATTTTGTTTTGAGAATATGGCAAAGCAGCAAGAGGATTACGCGTTAAGGCAGCCTCATTAGCCAACTGCATATAGGTGATATTATCTGTAAACTTGAAATTTCTTGTATTGGTAGAAACTCTGGTTTCTGAACGGAAACTAAAGTTAGTTTTCCCTTCTTTACCTGATTTCGTTTTGATAAGCACTACCCCGTTAGCTCCACGAGCTCCATATACCGCAGCAGCAGCAGCATCCTTCAACACAGAGAAAGACTCAATATCATCCGGTTGCAAACGCGCCATATCAGTAGGAGAAGACTCGATACCATCAATCAAAATCAAAGGATTCACTTTACCTGAACCAAAAGACCCTAAACCTCTAATAAAGAAATCAGAGTTATCAGAACCAGGCTCACCTGTACGTTGATAAGCAATCATACCTGAAACACGACCAGCTAACATGGTAGTCAAGTTACTTGTAGGCCCTTTCAATTCTTTTGGATTGATCGTAGTAATGGAACTCACCAAACTTTCTTTCTTTTGGCTACCAAAACCTACAATTACAACTTCCTCTAATCCCTCTGCTGAAGGAACCATTCTAACTGCAAATACAGATTTGTTTTGAATAGCAACCTCTGTAGGTTCATACCCCACAAATGATACTATCAAAACTTTGTCTGTTGAATTAATTTTCATGGTGAACTTACCATCAAAATCAGTCATTACAGCATTACTTGTACCTTTAACTAATACACTGGCTCCCGGTAGAGGCAAACCATTCTCATCAGATACTTGTCCGGTAATGGTCTTTTGCTGTTGCTCCACTTTGTTTAAAGTCGGAACAGCAATTACATTCGCTTGAACTTGCGACAAAGAAAAAAGGAGTAGTAATAACATATAATTCCTTTTTAATTCAAAGTCCAAACTATAAAACTGTTTTTTCTTTATCATAATAAAGTTTTTCATATTTGGTTGTGATTTTTGTTTTTTCGATTTTCAATTTATTATATCATACTTATAATATAATTTAATAAACACTTAGGTTAGTACTTTTTCTCTCAATGCATAGGCTGTTTTTTAAGTAGATTAGATTAGTTTCATTTATTTTATCTCCAATTTGGACTCTTTTTAATAACATTTACTCATAAACGTAAAAAGGACACTTATCGTGAAAGGCCAAATATATAAATTTTTAGTAAACGCTTCCAAAAAACAATTGTTTTTTTTACACACAAAATATTAACCAAATAAATAATTAGTTATTATTTAAAAAAAGTAAAAAAAATAATCCCTATTTGTTAATAATATTTCAAATTATCAGGAAATGACAACAAAAAGACTCAGCTAAATAGAGAATTCCCATGACTTTATCTGATTTCATCTTACAAAAACTAAAAAAATCAACCCTCTCACCCCTACTTCCACAAATTTTTGAGAGAAAATAATAATCAAATAACCATATCGGTTCAACTCGCGATATTGTAAAACTCAGTAAAATCAGTTAGGGATTTTCACGATTTGCATTTCTGTCTAATTTCAACCTATATATATAATAGGTACAAAACATACATCAAACCAAGCAATTTATAAACCACTTCATTGCACAAAAAAACCGTGAAAAATATTTCACGGTTTTGTCTGTGATTAAATTTATATTATCTCTAGTAACTACTTCCTGATAAAAAGCAACTCAAGTGTTACTGCTTCGCTTTTAATATTTTTTTTAATCCTTCGGCACCCGAAATTTTCATTCTGTCAGTAAGAATCGGAATCTCTTCCAAATCAAAATTACCAGTAAGAGACAATAAAACTGTTCCATTTGATTTCTTAGAATCATCTATAAACATAAAAAACTCTTTTATTTTACCTGCACTTCCGTTGTGCTTGACAAAAATTCGGGTATTCTTTCCATTGTCATTCACCTGAACCAGTTCCTCCAGACCTGCGCTTTTAATATAATTGTTGGCAGTTACTTTCATTTCACCTGAAGCATCAGCATCTGTTGTCGTAAAGGCTCTCAGATTGTCTATTTTTTTTATAAAATTAATATAGAGCTGCGCTTCCTTGTCTGAAACATCAACTTTAACCTTACTCATTAATTCAAACATTTTCTTATTTACCACCACAGACTCAATATTATCCTGTCCACTAAATTTGTCAAAGATATTTTGAGCCTGCATGCTACACGTAGCAAACAACAATATAAAAACCAATTCTATTCTATTCATCTCAATAAATTTTTATTTTTTAATTCCATTAGCACTATAGCACTTACTGTGCCAAAATAATTTCCTGACTGCACTTTCGTAAAATCTCCTAATTACCCACCATCAGATTTTCTTCCTATTTCAATATTACACCATTAAAATTAATTGGCGAAATAAACATAAAATAAAAACTAAAGATAGTATTTTTACTTTACCATAAAAACGAACACAATAGATGAAATCAATATTCAAAAAAAACTTATACTTACTCCTGTTCCTGACTCCATTATTTTTTCAAAGTTGCCAGGATAATGATGATGTTTTACCACCGCCCACAAACCTCGATGTTCAGGATTTTATTTGGAAGGGATTAAACACCTATTACCTCTGGCAGGCCGATGTACCTAATCTGGCAGACGACCGTTTTTCTTCACAGACAGAATTGGATAATTTTTTAAAAGACTACCCTGTTCCCGAAGATTTATTTGATGCCCTAAGAGTAGACAAATCTATCGACAGATTTAGCTGGATGGTTGACGACTACCTCGTTCTTGAACAGGAACTTCAGGGTACTTCAAAAAGCAACGGAATGGAATTCGGTTTAGTTTACAAACCCGGCAGTACCTCCGAAATATTTGGCTATGTCCGGTATATCATTCCTGATTCAGACGCCGCAACCGAAGAAATTAAGAGAGGTGATATTTTCTACGGCATAAACGGAAACCAACTCACTATCTCCAATTATCAGAATCTACTGAGTCTGGAGAATTACACCTTAAACCTAGCCGATTACAATTCGGGCAGCATCAGCCCCAATGGAAAATCAGTTGATTTAACCAAAACAACCTTATCAGAAAATCCTATTTTAATAAATAAGGTCATCGAAAATGGCGCTCATAAAATTGGTTATTTAATGTACAATGGCTTTTACAGTCCTTATGATACAGATTTGAATGAAGCCTTTGCATATTTAAATTCAGAAGGCATAACGGATTTTGTTTTAGATCTAAGATACAACTCAGGAGGCTCTATACTTTCAGCCACACGACTGGCCAGCATGATTACAGGGCAATATACCGGACAGGTTTTCTCCAAACAAAGATGGAATAACAAAATCAATTCCTATTTTGAAGCCAATGACCCTGAAGCATTAGTAAACAATTTTACTGACAAAATTGGAACCACAGCTATCAATAGTTTAAATCTTTCTAAAATTTACATTCTCACCACAAGAAGCACAGCATCTGCCAGCGAGTTAATTATAAACGGCCTAAAACCTTATATGGATGTTGTTCAAATTGGTGACCTAACCGTAGGCAAAAACGTAGGTTCTGTAACTCTTTACGATTCTCCTACTTTTGGAAAAGAAAACAGAAACCCCAGCCATCGCTATGCTATGCAACCCATCGTTCTGAAAATTGTTAACGCAGCAGGTTTTGGTGATTACTTCAGCGGTCTTACCCCAACCCATTCCCTTAAAGAGAACTTTGGCAATCTAGGTATTTTAGGGAATACCACAGAACCCCTGCTTAGTACGGCAATAGGGAAGATTACCGGAACAGCAAAAATGATAATAAAAGGCCCTGAAAAAGATTTTAATTACTTTAAAGATTCAAAATCCCTGCTTGATTTTCAGGACCAGATGTATATTGAAAAAATCCCGGAAGGTTTGAATAACGCCATTAAGTAAATCAAAAGAAGGATTCTAACACAAATAGCTGAAAAACAAAAGCCGGTTCTGAAATCAGAACCGGCTTTTTATGCTACTTTTTTGGGAGAAATCATCCCAACACAATTACTTAACGTTCATTAATTCGACATCGAAAATTAAAATTGCATTTGGAGGTATTACACCTCCCGCACCTCTGGACCCGTAACCTAAATGCGGAGGGATCACAAAACGGGCCTTGTCTCCCACTTTCAACAAAGCGATTCCTTCGTCCCATCCTTCTATTACATTACCTCTTCCTAATGGAAATTCGATTGGTTGTTTTCGAGAATAGGAACTATCAAATACTTTTCCGTCAGCAAGTTGACCAGTGTAATGAACAGAAACTGTTTTTCCGTTTTCTGCTTGCTTGCCTTCTCCCTTTTGAATAAACTGATATCGTAAACCACTTTCGGTTTTTTGAAACCCAGCTGATAATTTTTCTAAAGCCTCTTCTGCAGCGGCTTTTTCAGCTGCAATACGTTTTTCACGCGCTCCTTCAAAAACTCGGAAAGCCTCAACCGCATTCCATTTCTGAGCCTCTTCTCCAACCCTGATAATTTCCAATGACTCGATAAAATCACCTTGAGCAACAGCATCAACAACTTCCTGACCTTCCACAACATGTCCGAATACAGTATGCTTACTATCTAACCATGGAGTGGGTACATGAGTAATATAAAATTGAGATCCATTGGTTGCAGGACCGGCATTAGCCATTGCCAAAACCCCCGGTCTGTCATGTTTCAGGCTTGGATGAAATTCGTCATCAAATTTATACCCCGGATCTCCTGTTCCGGTTCCTTGAGGACAACCACCCTGAATCATAAAATCAGGTATCACCCTGTGAAATTTTAAACCATCGTAATATTTCACACCTTGGGGTTTAACTTTATTCTCCAAACTTCCTTCTGCCAAGGCAACGAAGTTCCCAACAGTTCCCGGTGTTAAATCGTGAGTTAATTTTACTACAATAACACCTTTGGTGGTATTAAATTTAGCGTATATTCCGTTTTCCATTATTACTATTTTTAATTGAGCAGCAAATTTACAAATTAAATTATAGTTTTTGCCCTTAGAGAAAACGGAAAATAAGAATTAACAGCATTCAAAATTCCCTTTACAAGTAGAATGCTGAAAAACAAGAAAGTCATTCTTGTTACAAAATAAGAGCTTAATAGTAGATATCGAGAATTATTTTCCCTCTTGAAGTATCGATTATTTTTTCCAGTCTGCCGTAAAACATTCTATTTAACATGGGAGAACCTTTGCTGAAACAAATACTTTCATCCTGTTCCTCGTAAGGCACTTTGTCAAATTGATGAAGCAACATATTTCTGGCGAAAGCATTGCTATTACTATCTTCAAAACCATGCATTGTGTATGCTTTTCCAAATTCACTATCCACGCTTTGACCTACATAATATTTCCCTAAAGAAGTACACATCGATTTATAATCGTTACTGAATTTTAATTCACTGTAAATTCCACTTCCGGATCCCAAACCATGAGCTACCAGACCCTGATCGATTATTTTATTATTCTTCAGATCAAAAACAAAAAATCTGTTTTTACCCGACATAATTCTCAAATCAATCAGAAAGGCAATCTCATCATTATACTGAGAGTTCTCCTCTACCAATTCCTTAATACTGGAGACCTCCTCACAAAGCCTTTGTTCTGCAATACTATTTACCAATAAAATCCCTCTCACAAATCTTTCTTCTGAATCACTTTTTGTATTTTTGGATACGTTCTGAAAACCGCAGAAAAACAAACCTATTCCTGCAATGGCAATACCCATAAATATATTCTTCATCCCTATCAGTTTAAATTAATATTACTTCAAAAAAATAACAACTAACTGTTTTACAGTCTGTTCGATGACAAATTTATAAATTTTTGTATTTAAAAAAACAATTAAAATATTTAAATACAGTTAAAATCAGCAAAAAAAATCTCGTTTATAAGAATATTCCTGTTACGAATTTTTCATCAATAAATAAATTGTAAAAAGCTCAAAAATATCAAAATTCGTTATTTTTTATTGGAAAGGCATTTTAAATCAACACTTGTAGCAGCCTCTTTTTACTCGCAAAAATCTTTGTACATTTGCCCTGTCTTAATTTGATAAAAATCATGCGCATCGACATTATAACCGTACTACCAGAACTTCTCAGAAGCCCTTTTGAAGGATCAATCATGAAAAGAGCGATTGATAAGGGACTGGTAGAAGTTCATATCCATAATTTAAGAGACTACACCACTAACCGACAAAAGAGCGTGGACGACTACCCATATGGTGGAGGAGCAGGAATGGTAATGACCGTGCAACCCATCGACGATTGCATATCGCATTTAAAAAACGAAAGAGCATACGATGAAGTAATCTACATGACACCAGATGGTGAAACCTTAAATCAAAAAATGGCCAACACCATGTCGATGTATGAAAATATAATTATTCTATGTGGTCATTACAAAGGGGTTGACCAAAGAGTACGTGATCATTTTATAACCAAAGAAATATCCATTGGTGACTATGTATTATCAGGAGGAGAACTTGGCGCTTTAGTACTTTCGGATGCCCTGATACGATTGATACCAGGTGTTCTAAGCGATGAAACATCAGCTTTAACCGACAGCTTTCAGGATAACTTACTGTCACCTCCCATTTATACACGGCCGGCAGATTACAAAGGATGGAAAGTACCGGAGGTATTAACCAGCGGTAATTTTGCAAAAATCGAAAAATGGAGAGAAGACATGGCATACCAACACACTCTGGAGCGACGACCAGATTTATTGGATCATGAATAATAAACAAAGCTTAAAATTTATTAGCAATAATTATCTATTTTAAAATAGATTTTATATTTTTGCGCACACATTTAATTAACCTCTGGCGAAAACCGTGAATGTTGATTAGATTTTAAACCATAATTAGCAATTAAAATGGCAAATTTAGTAGATTTCGTTAACAGCGAATATGTTGCAAAAAAAGATTTCCCTGAATTCGGAGCAGGAGACACTATCACAGTATACTACGAAATTAAAGAGGGAGAAAAAACCAGAACTCAGTTCTTTAAAGGAGTTGTAATCCAAAGAAGAGGTACCGGAAGTACTGAAACTTTTACAATCCGTAAAATGTCAGGGTCTGTTGGTGTAGAGCGTATCTTCCCAATTAATTTACCTGCATTACAAAAAATTGAAATCAACAAGAAGGGTGCTGTACGTAGAGCAAGAATCTTCTACTTCAGAAAACTTACTGGTAAAAAAGCAAAAATCAAAGATAAAAGAAGATAATTCGCTTTTTAATTATCATAAAAAACGTCTCAAATATTTGAGACGTTTTTTTTTGCATTTTATCATCTTTTCAGGCCTCAAACCACTCAACCCTATAAAGACTCCCTAATATCATTTAACCACTAATACAAGGCTATTAAGCCATTATTTGTACCAAAACCAGCTGTTCACTTCCACACCCCCCCTTTTAAATAATAAAAAAAACCGCTTCATTTGCACGAAACGGTTTTCTACATATTTCTTGATTAAACTTATTTGCTCAAATACATTTTTCTTCTGGAGTACAATTCGTAGAATTGATCATCTTTTAAATCATCAATAAACAAAATACTTTCTCCCGTTGATTTCATCTCAGGCCCTAAAGCTTTGTTTACATTAGGGAACTTACTGAATGAGAATACAGGTTGTTTAATAGCATAACCATTCAACTGTGGATTAAAATCAAAATCTGTTACTTTCTTATCTCCAAGCATTACTTTGGTAGCATAATTCACGTACGGCTCACCGTAAGCTTTTGCAATAAACGGTACAGTACGGGAAGCTCTAGGATTTGCTTCAATGATATAAACTGTATCATCTTTTATAGCAAACTGGATATTGATTAAACCTACGGTTTTGAGTGCCAGAGCAATTTTCTTGGTGTGATCTTTAATTTGCTGCAATACAAATTCTCCCAAATTGAACGGAGGCAAAGTTGCATTACTATCCCCGGAGTGAACTCCACAAGGCTCAATATGCTCCATAATACCTATAATGTAAACATTTTCACCATCACAAATCGCATCAGCTTCAGCTTCTATTGCGCCCGCCAAATAATGATCTAAAAGTAATTTATTTCCGGGAATCGATTTCAACAGATCAATAACATGTTCTTCTAACTCTTGCTTGTTGATAACAATTTTCATCCCTTGACCTCCCAATACATATGAAGGACGCACCAATAACGGAAAATCTAAAGAATCAGCTAATTTAGAAGCCTCGTCAGCGCTTTCTGCTATTCCGAATTTTGGAAAAGGAATGTGCAAATCTGTCAACAAATCAGAGAAGCGACCTCTGTCCTCTGCCAAATCTAACGCATCAAAACTGGTTCCGATAATTTTTACGCCATATTTAGAAAGCTTTTCAGCCAATTTCAATGCGGTCTGACCACCCAATTGAACAATTACCCCTTCAGGTTTTTCATGTTGAATGATATCGTAGATATGCTCCCAGAATACCGGCTCAAAATACAATTTATCTGCAGTATCAAAATCAGTTGAAACGGTTTCAGGATTACAGTTAATCATGATGGTTTCATACCCACACTCTTTTGCAGCTAAAACTCCGTGAACACATGAATAATCAAATTCGATACCTTGTCCAATTCGGTTTGGCCCTGAACCAAGTACAATTACTTTCTTTTTCTCTGTAACTATACTTTCATTATCAACATACACTTCCCCATTTGCTTTTTGGATTTCAGCTTCAAATGTTGAGTAGTAATAAGGTGTTTGCGCTTTAAATTCCGCAGCACAGGTATCCACCAATTTAAACACACGATTGATTTTCATTGCTGAACGAAGATTATGAACCTGACTTTCCAAACAACCCATCATATGAGCAATTTGTCGGTCGGCAAATCCTTTTTGTTTAGCCTCAAGAAGTAATTCTTTTGGCAACTGATCAACTTTATAATTGGATATTTCTTTTTCCAGAGCATGAAGTTCCTCGTATTGTTTCAGGAACCACATGTCAATTTTGGTGATGTCGTGGATGGTACTCAACGGAATACCCAAGGCAATTGCATCATATATTACAAATACACGATCCCAGCTCGCATGAGTCAATTTTTCAATAATTTGCTCATAATTCTTATATCCTTTTCCATCAGCACCAAGTCCATTTCTCTTAATCTCCAAGGATTGAGTAGCTTTATGTAAAGCCTCCTGAAAAGAACGCCCAATACCCATTACTTCACCTACAGACTTCATTTGAAGTCCCAATGTCCTATCTGATCCTTCAAATTTATCAAAATTCCAACGTGGTATTTTTACAATCACATAATCCAAAGTTGGCTCGAATAAAGCCGAAGTTGATTTTGTAATTTGATTTTGTAACTCATCAAGATTATAACCTAAAGCCAATTTAGAAGCGATTTTTGCAATCGGATAACCCGTTGCTTTCGAAGCTAAAGCAGAAGAACGAGATACACGCGGATTAATTTCAATAGCTACTATATCTTCTTTATCATCGGGAGAAACAGCAAACTGCACATTACAACCTCCTGCAAAATTTCCAATACTGCGCATCATTAAAATAGCCATATCACGCATTTTTTGGAAAGTCGGATCTGATAATGTCATTGCCGGTGCAACGGTGATGGAATCACCTGTATGGATTCCCATAGGATCCATATTTTCGATTGAACAGATAATTACAACATTATCATTTTTATCTCTAAGAAGCTCCAACTCATATTCTTTCCATCCCAACAAGGCTTTGTCAATCAATACCTCATGAATAGGAGAAGCCTCTAAACCACGAGTTAAAAGTTCATCAAAGTCCTCTTTTTTGTGCACGAAAGCAGCCCCAGTTCCTCCTAGGGTAAATGAAGGACGAATTACTAAGGGAAACCCAAACTCTTGTGCAATTTCCTTCCCTTCCAAAAATGAAGTAGCGGTGCTTGCAGGAGCCGTAGGAACATTAATTTTTGCCAATAATTGTTTGAATTGCTCTCTGTCCTCGGTAATGTTGATAGCATTTACATCAACACCAATCATTCTAACATTAAAATCCTGCCAAATTCCTTTTTCATCACACTCTAAACACAAATTCAAAGCTGTTTGTCCTCCCATTGTCGGCAACACAGCATCAATTTGAGGATGCTCTTTTAAAATCTCAATAATTGATTTTGTAGTTAAAGGTTTCAAGTAAACATGATCAGCCATAGAAGGATCTGTCATAATTGTGGCCGGATTCGAATTGATAAGAATAACTTCGATACCTTCCTCACGAATAGAACGTGCTGATTGAGATCCTGCGTAATCAAATTCGCAAGCTTGACCAATAACGATAGGCCCTGAACCTATAATTAAAATCGATTTAATGGATGTGTCTTTTGGCATTATATTGTAATTATTGTTTTTTTCTGAAGTTTACTTACTCAAAGATACAAGATTTAAACCACGCAACTGACTCAAAATCTTGCCATTGAACATTATTTTACCTACAAGGTATAAAAAAGGGCGATACTAAAAAAAGTAACGCCCTTATGTATGTTTAAAAAAACATTATTTTTTGTGTTTTGGTTCACTGGAAACAGTCAACTTATGTCTTCCTTTAGCTCTTCTGCGCGCAAGAACTTTTCTTCCATTAGCTGAAGCCATTCTTTCCATAAATCCGTGTTTATTTCTTCTTTTTCTTTTCGATGGTTGAAACGTTCTTTTGCTCATTGCTTTGTATCTTTAAATCTTAATTATATGACTTGGTTTATTTTAAATAGCGGTTGTTTTAAAACCGAGTGCAAATATACAAAGACTTTTTTTTCTAGCAAGAAGTTTTAAAAAAATATTTTTAATTCCTTTTAGTATATTTGCAGGCATAAATTTTAGATCAAAATGTTAAACAAGAACATCAAACTTATTATTGCTGGACTTATGGTTGCTGCCAGCATATGGCAATTCACAGAAAACAATATTGGTAACGGTATTTTCCTTTTATTCCTAACACTATTCCCTATTTTCCTCTATTTCAGAAATGAATTTATATTACTAGCCTTCCTGAAGCTTAGAAAACAAGATTTTGAAGGCGCAAAAAAATGGTTATCGTACATTAAAAACCCAGAGTTGGCCCTGATAAAAAAGCAACAAGGTTATTTTAATTACCTTCACGGAATTATGCTTTCTCAGACCAATATCAATCAAGCAGAAAAACATTTTAGAAAAGCAATTGAACTTGGATTATCTATGGATATGGATTTGGCAGTTGCCAAATTAAACTTAGCCGGAGTTGCGATGTCCCGTAGAAGAAAGTTGGAAGCGACAAACTTATTAAACGAAGCAAAAAAACTAGATAAGCAAAACATGCTTAAAGACCAAATTGCGATGATGAAAGAGCAAATGAAAAAAATATAAACTGTTTTTTTTAAAATATTCAAATCCGTCTTGCCTTTTCAGGAAGACGGATTTTTTTTCACCTGACCAACCTATCTTCACCCTTTAATAATATCAGGTAAATTAGCATTAAACCACCTATATTTTATCAAAATCATCACATGAGTCCCTCCTTTAACCATCATACATTTTTTAATGTTGCGAATTGGAAAAACTTCATCTTTATCCCCATGAATATGAATCACTCGATCATCAGCTACTTTACGGTCCCACAGTATTACTTTCTCGACAGCCCAATTCAAATAATTAATATCGCGAACTGACAGATATTTTTCATACAATCGCATTCTATGATTAAATTGCTTTCCAAATGAAAATTTTGCCAGATTTTCCAAATGCAAAAGCAAATTCATTGAGAACAGCTTATAGACTTTGATTCTCTTAGCAATTTTTACACTTCTGGGAAATTCCAAACTACTTTTAACACTGGAAACAATAATAACTTTCGATGGTTTACAGAAATGTGCCATTTCCTGAACCAATATACCACCGAATGAAACCCCAACCAAAACAGCGTTATCTTCTTTTATTTTACCAGCCATTCTTCTGGCATAATCAGATAATTCTTCATTCCCAATTGGCATTTCCCAATCCAAAAGATGCATATTAAATTCAGTCTCTGGAAGGGAAATCTTTTCAAAAATCAAACTACTGGCAGCCAAACCTGGCATAAAATAAACCGGAATCTTACTCATTTAAATACATAATACAATTCTGCTTCGTTTCGAGGAACGTCACATAATCAGTCCCTAAAATTAATTTTTTTAATTTAATTAAAACTGCTAAACAAACAATAATGCGGTTAATTAAAAAACCAGCTCCAGCATATACCCGAAATCCGAATTTAAAAAACACCTACCATTAGGTGTAATAATAGAAAAAAACAATTATTACTATTTTTTTAGTATTGATTATCAATTTATTAACTTTACACAATGAATATATACAGAAAAAACAAAGGCTGGTCACCACAATAAGTTTAACTTAAAAATTTACTTGTGCCGCGAAAACAAACATCCATAATATAGGCCAATGTGGCTTGCCATAATTTTCTGTTAATTGCTATATTTTTTTACACAAACGAGATAACTATCCGATAAACTAGCTCGTGAAATATTACTAAAATTTTACAGCACAAACCAAACAATGGAAATAAAAGACAACACCTTCGCACGACAATTCGAAATTATAGTTGAACAAGGCTTGATATCAGTTGAATACTCTTTTCAGGAAAGAAAAATATTTTTAACAAAAATAAACACCTCTGACCAATTCACAAATGAAAACTTTATCGACCAAATATTGGTGGAAATCCTGGAAATAGCAACAGACCGAAAATTAAAAGTTGTACCCACTTATCCCAGAATTGTAAGTTTTTTTAAAAAAATCCCCCATACAAAGAATTGTTACCTCGCAGAATAAGGATCTAAAAAAAAGCTGCAACTCTACACAGCCTTTTAAAACAAATAATCCCAATTAATATTAAAGAAATTCAGTTACCTAATCCTCTTATTTTCGGTTAACCTTCTGCCTGATCCCGAATTATTGCTTGGCCTCACACTTTTACTTTCTGATCGGTTGATCCTTCTAATTTCATTGTCGGATTGACGGGATACCCTACTAGGCGGATTTATGGTAGCGGGTCTGTTTGCTGGTTGTGATTGCGGCCTGCTAATTTGCCTAATTTCTTGTCTTTGAACCGGACGCACCTCTCTTTTATTTATTTCTCTTTTCTGTTCTGTATTTTTCGGTCTGCTCTCTTGTCTCTGAACCGGATTTTCACCGTACCTCACAGGCTCACTTTGGGTTCTTTGAACAGGACGTCTATCGAAATTTCCACTTTGGGGATTAACTTGGCGACGCCCTGACTCCTGACTTTGCGATCTGCGGTTGGGTTGTACCTGCCTTCTTCCCGATTGGGTTGACTCTTGCCTACTATAATACGTTTGATCAAGGTTTCTGGATCGTCTAACTTCTCTTCGAACCTCAGTTCGAGACAATCTTGTGGGTGTAGCTGGTTTTCTATAGGTCACACCGTTATAAGTTTGGCGGTAAACACCAGTTCTTCTGTTCACAACAACCAGGGGAGACACATACCTTCTCTTTAAATAATAAGAATGATGGGAAGGAAATCTCACAAAGGAAATACGGTGATAATATGGATTACTATAATAATGAAAGTGAAAACTCCAGTAGCTGTGATAACCTATTGGCGCCCAGGGAGACCAATAAACAGGATAATACCCCCAGTACCATGGTGAAATATAAAGGGAAAAATGAGGTGAAAACAAACTGAGCACTATTGGCCAGTCATTGACAAAAACAATTCTTGAAGGTGAATAATTACCAATCATTGCACTTTCAGCTCCCGTATAACCGGGATTTGGAGTTCCTTCTGTGTAACCCGAAGAAGGTTCCACAATATAGTTATCGCCGTACAAAGCTTCATCTCCTATTAGCTGAATTAGCACCTTTCCTGCATTGTTCTTACTTACCTCAATCACCGCAACATCCTGATAGTCGTCACTACCAAAAGAATCCCTTAAAACAATGGAATGGAAATGTCCCTGGTTATAACTCACAACAGAAATATAATCAACATAACCGTCGTTATTTAAATCCAAATTATTAATATTTGAACCACGGGTATTTATTTCTCTTTCAAAGTCCTCAAATGTTTTTGACTTTTGAAAAACATCTAAAACAGCGTAAAGGTTAAAATTATCCCCAGGCAATCCTAAGGCAACCACTTCGTCCCGATTTTGAGAAAATGAAGAAGCACTCCAAAAACCCACTATCAAAACCATTCCTATTAAAACTAACTTTTTCATAATCTGCCATTTACTGTTTTTGTAAAATATTATAAAAACATGGTTACTATTATTTATTCAATTTACAAAAACAATTCCATAAAAATCTAAATGACAATACTTTAAGAAAATTTTAAAATACCGGAAAACAAAAAAAGCATGCTATTGAACAGCATGCTTCATATTTAACCTAAAAACCTCTCAGTTTTAATAAATTTCTTTTATTTTTCAATCTCTCGCATACTCTCCATTTTCTTGTGTGCCAAGAATCCGGAAATATCTTCGAAATGTTCTACAACTCTCTTATTTGTGAATTCAAAAACTTTAGTAGCCAATCCATCAAGGAAATCACGGTCGTGAGAAACCAATATTAAAGTTCCGTCAAAATCGCGAAGTGCATCTTTAATAATATCCTTTGTCTTCATATCAAGGTGGTTCGAAGGCTCATCAAGAATCAACAGATTAACGGGCTCCAATAGTAATTTAATCATTGCTAAGCGTGTTTTCTCACCCCCAGAAAGCACTTTTACTTTTTTGGTTATATCATCACCCTGAAACATAAAAGCCCCTAAAATATTTTTAATTTGGGTTCTGATGTCTCCAACAGCTATAGTATCTATAGTTTCGAATATTGTAGCATTTTCATCTAACAAGGAAGCCTGGTTCTGCGCAAAATAGCCTATTTGCGCATTGTGCCCAATCTCGACACTGCCACCATCAATACCTATTTCCTTCATGATAGCCTTAATCATAGTAGACTTTCCTTCCCCGTTTTTACCAACAAAAGCCACTTTCTGTCCCCTTTCAATTACAATATTAGCATCTTTAAACACCACATGATCACCGTATGATTTATTCAAATCTTTAACTACTACCGGGTATTGTCCGGAACGGGCCGCTGGAGGAAATTTCAATCGCAAAGCTGAATTATCTACCTCATCAACTTCCACAGGAACTAATTTTTCAAGCATTTTTACACGGGATTGCACTTGTAATGTTTTAGAATAGGTTCCTTTAAAGCGCTCAATAAATTCCATATTATCAGCAATCATCTTTTGTTGCTCTTCATATGCTTTCAGTTGATGCGCTCTTCTATCCCTTCTTAATTCAAGATAATGTGAATATTTTGCTTTATAATCGTAAATTCTACCCATTGTTACTTCAATGGTACGATTCGTAATATTGTCAACAAATGCCCTATCGTGAGATATAACCACAACAGCCTTAGCCGAGGTCAACAAAAATTCTTCTAACCATTGAATACTTTCAATATCCATGTGATTGGTAGGCTCATCAAGCAAAATTAAATCCGGTTTTTGCAACAGAATTTTAGCCAATTCAATTCTCATTCTCCAACCACCGGAAAATTCCGAAGTAGGACGATCAAAATCTTCACGAACAAAACCCAGTCCCATCAATATTTTTTCAACCTCCGCCTCGTAATTAATCTCCTCAATTGCATAGTACTTTTCGCTTAAATCAGAAACTTTTTCGATTAACTTCATGTAGTCGTCACTTTCATAATCGGTACGAATGGTAAGCTGTTCATTGATATCATCAATTTCAGCTTTCATTTTAAAAATGGAACTGAAAGCTTTAGACGCCTCTTCCCTTACAGTCGCTTCATCTTTTGTCAACAGATGCTGAGGCAGATAAGCAATCACTGCATCTTTGGGAGCCGAAATGTTTCCGGTTGTAGGTTTATTTTGCCCAGCAATAATCTTTAATAAGGTAGATTTTCCTGCACCATTTTTACCCATAAGGGCAATTTTATCATTTTCATTAATCGCAAAGGACACCTCACTAAAAAGTGTGGTTCCACCAAACTGCACTGATATATCATTAACTGTGATCATTATTTTATTATATTGACATTAGAATCGGAAATTTATTAAGCACAAAACCTCCTCTGATTTAAAAAAGTGCAAAGATAAATTAATTAAGTCATTGTTTTTCATAAAAATAAAAACTCCTAAAAACAGCATAAAATACTGTCCCTAGGAGCTTTAGAAAGAAAATCTTTAAAAAGATTATTCCTTTTTTTCTTTATTTATGGAATTCCAAATATGCGCATTGCTCACCCCAATTTCTTCCGGAAAAAATATGGGATCCTTACCCTCCTTCTTCTGTTTCTCATAATCCTTCAATGCCTTGAGTGCAGGCTTTTGCAAAAAAACAATGGCTATTATATTAAACCAGGCCATCAATCCCACGCCTAAATCACCAATACCCCAGGCCAAATTAGCCTGATTAACCGCCCCATAGATTAAGACAATTATCATTACTATTTTCAATAAATGATAATAAATCGGCGATTCAAATTTGCGAGTCAGGTAAGATATATTAGTCTCAGCGATATAGTAATAGGCAATTATGGTTGTGAAGGCAAAGAAAAACAAGGCAATTGCTACAAAATAAGCTCCTAATCCAGGAAACACAGTATCCATTGCACTTTGGGTAAAAGCTGGCCCAGCAGATAAATTCTGAGCACCGTTGAATAAATATTCAGCCGCACCATGATAGCCGACTAAAGGATTATGCACATTATATTTACCTGTAATCAATAACATGAAGCCAGTTGCAGAACAAACCATCAAGGTATCTACATAAACCGAAAAGGACTGCACCAAACCTTGTTTTGCCGGATGCGAAATATTAGCAGCAGCTGCTATATGAGGCGCGGTTCCCTGACCAGCTTCATTGGAATAAATACCTCTTTTTACCCCCCATTGAATTGCCAGTCCAAATACAGCTCCGAAGCCCGCATCCATATTGAAAGCACTTTTAATAACTAAGGAAATAACCCCAGGCAGGGCATCAAGATCAACTATGATAATTATTATTGCAATCAAGATATAGCCAATTGCCATAAATGGAACCACATATTCGGTGAATTTAGCAATACGCTTAACCCCTCCAAAAACAATAGAACCAAATAAAAAAACGACAAGAGAAGCTGTAAACCAGGTATTCAAATCAAAAGCGTTTTTTATCCCTTCGGCAACAGAATTTGCCTGTACTCCAGGTAATAAAACTCCGGCGGAAACTACTGAGATCACGGCAAACAAGACCGCAAACCATTTAACACCCAAGCCTCTTTCTATATAAAATGCCGGCCCTCCACGATACTCTCCCAAATGTTTTTCCTTATAAATCTGTGCCAAGGTCGCTTCCACAAATGCAGTACTTGCCCCCAAAAAAGCAACCATCCACATCCAAAACATTGCGCCGGGACCACCAAATGCGATAGCTGTTGCCACACCAGCTATATTTCCCGTACCGACTCTTCCTGCTAAAGACATGGCCAATGCCTGAAATGAAGACACTCCTGAATCACTACTTTTACCATCGAATAATAAACGTAACATTTCTCTGAAATGACGCAGTTGCAAAAACCTTGTCCGCAATGAAAAATATAAACCCGTACCTAAGCACAAAACGATTAGAGCATTACTCCAAACAATACTATTCAAAAAATCAACAATTTTTTCCATAAATATTTTTCCTTTTAAAACTAATTAGCCCGAAATATATCGTACCTGAAAGCTATTTGTTACAACTATATTTTTTAAGCAAATAAAACCATTTATTAGCAAAAAAAGCCCTTTTCGTACAAAAAGAGCTTTTTCTATTTATTTTCGAAATGCTTCTATATTAAAACCAAATTGAGGAAAACCTCAAAAATTACCTGTGTTACAATATTAACATTGTCGTGCAAATTAAATTTAATCACTTAATAATGAATGTATCAGACAATATTTCAAGCGAAATTAAATTATTTACGAATATTGACCTTTTGTCAATTCTTAATTCCTGCAACACCTAAGACAAGGTATCGGTACTACTGGCTCTCTCAGAATCAACCATTCGAAAGAAAAGGGTCCCAAGTTTTATTTTAAAAAAAATTAAAAGGGACGCTGAGACTTTAAACCGATATCCAAGCATCATTCTATTATTCTTTTCTCCATTTTTTAGTTTCCTCAAAAACGTGTTCCAAAATAGCAGCTTCCTTTTCATCAAACTCCACATTCCTTCTGCTCATAACTAATCGAGCTGTTTCAAACGCCTTCCTTGTTAGGTAAGTCGTAAATCCTGAAGCTCCCCCCCAAGAAAAACTTGGCACAAAATTACGAGGAAAACCAGCACCAAAGATATTTGCACTAACTCCAACTACTGTACCGGTATTGAACATTGTATTAATACCACATTTACTGTGATCACCCATCATTAAACCGCAAAACTGAAGTCCGGTTTTGGCAAAACCTTCCGTTTCATAACTCCACAATCGAACCTCTTCGTAATTATTTTTTAAATTAGAATTATTACTATCTGCCCCAATATTACACCATTCACCTAATACGGAATTCCCAAGAAAACCATCATGGCCTTTGTTAGAAAAACCAAATAAAACTGAATTGTTTATTTCACCTCCAATTTTCGAGTAGGGACCTACGGTAGTCGCCCCATAAACTTTTGTACTCAATTTAACACCAGCACCTTCGCAGAGTGCAAAGGGACCCCGAATTACAGAACCTTCCATAATTTCGGTATTTTTTCCAATGTAAATAGGACCGGTAGAAGCATTTAAAGTTACAAATTCCAATTTAGCACCTTCTTCTATAAATATGTTTTCCGGTGCAATTACATTAACTGTTTTAGGTATTGGTTGTGATATTTTATTTTCTGTCAGGAAATAGAAATCTTCACGAATAGCAAGATCATTTTTTGAAAATATATCCCAAGTATTCTCTATTGTCAGACAGGAATCTTCAAATTCCAAAATCTCATAGGAATCAAAATCGACTTCTTCCTGGTTTTCATTAGTGTAAAACGCAATAATATCATCCCCTTTTAAAATGGCCTGATTAGGACCTAAACCGGAAACCATTTCGACTAAAGCAGCAGTTGGGAGATACGAGGCATTTATCATCACATTTTCTTCCAATTCCACCATTGGATATTTTTCGGATAAATATTCTTCGGTAAGAGTACTTATGGTAGACCCCAAATGCATTTCCCACTTTTGACGAATGGTCATAATTCCAATAAGAATATCAGCTACGGGACGAGTAAATGTAAAAGGAAGCAGGGCTTTTCGGGCCGGGCCGTCAAAAAGTATGTAGTTCATGAAAATATTTTTATAGAAAAATTCGAACCAAAGTTACAAAGTTTAAAAATAGATATAAACTAAAAAGCCTTCCAAATTTGGAAGGCTTTTAAATATTTCTATAAACAAATTAAAATTATTTAATGTGCTTAGCATATTTAGTTTTGAATTTATCAATACGTCCAGCAGTATCGATAAGTTTAGATTTACCTGTGTAAAAAGGGTGAGAAGTTCTAGAGATCTCCATTTTCACAACTGGATACTCAACACCTTCGTGTACAATAGTTTCTTTTGTTTCTGCTGTAGATTTAGTGATAAAAACGTCATCATTTGACATGTCTTTAAAAGCAACTAATCTGTAATTTTCTGGGTGAACACCTTTTTTCATCTTGAATCTTGTTTATTTGTTTGGCTATAATTCATTTCGAAGCTTTTCATTTTACTGAGAAGGTATAAACAAACTATAACTTTTTGTTTTTAAATATTTTTATTTTGAGGATGCAAAGATACAATTATTTTCTAATAAACAAATCTTTATTTTGTTTTTTTATGCTTCTAAAAACAGATTTTCCCTCATGGTTATAGAGGTATTTATTATATTTGCTGCTTAATAAAAAACAAATCATAATGATTCAAGAAATTATTAAAAAAAACGGAGTTACTTTTGGCCTGATCGCAGGATCAATCTCTGTTTTAACAACCACTTTAATATATGCAATCGATTTAAAATTATTTACTGCATGGTGGATAGGCATCATAAATATGTCTCTTTACACTATCATTGCAATACTTCTTCTTATTAAGACAAAAAAGGAATTAAACAACTTGTTCCCTTTCAAGGATGCATTTACCACTTATTTTATTTCTGCTTTAACCGCTATCATTCTTTCCGTTACGTTCAATATAATTTTATTTAATATCATCGACCCGGAAGCAAAAGCCATAATTGAAGAATTAACGGTAAAATACATAACCGATACCATGAGCAGTTTTGGCACTCCGGCTTCAGCAATTGAAGAAGCCGCGCAAAACATTAGAGAAAGCGAACAATTCTCAGTAACTGGACTACTGAAAGGAGCTCTAAGCAACCTCGTTTTCAGTATAATTTTCGGCTTAATTTTAGCAGCTTTTTTTAAAAATAAACCTTCACGCAACGAATTTAAATAGTAAATGAATCTATCCATTCTTATACCTCTTCTCAACGAGGAGGAATCTCTAAAGGAATTGTATAACTGGATTACTCAAGTGATGCAGGACAATAGTTACACCTATGAAATCATTTTTCTTGATGACGGCAGCACTGACCAATCCTGGACAATTATCCAGGAATTTGCAACAACAGACGCTCACGTAAGAGGAATCAGATTCATGAAAAACTTTGGTAAATCCCAGGCCCTGCATGCAGGTTTCGCAAAAGCTCAGGGAGATGTAGTAATTACAATGGATGCTGACCTACAGGATAGTCCTGACGAAATACCCGTTTTGTACAACATGATTGCCAGGGAAAATTACGATTTGGTTTCCGGTTGGAAAAAGAAACGCTATGATTCGGTTGTTGCCAAAAATCTGCCGTCAAAATTATTCAACTGGGCAGCCCGAAAAACTTCCGGGGTTCAGTTAAATGATTTTAATTGCGGATTGAAGGCATATAAAAATATAGTTGTCAAAAACATCGAGGTTTCAGGAGAAATGCACCGATACATTCCGGTATTGGCAAAAAATGCAGGATTCGGAAAAATTGGCGAAAAGGTGGTGCAACATCAGGCACGAAAATACGGAGAAACAAAATTTGGCATGGAACGCTTCATCAATGGATTTCTGGACTTGATTACCATTTGGTTTTTATCTAAATTTGGGAAGCGACCGATGCATTTATTCGGAGCAATTGGCTCTTTGATGTTTATAATCGGCTTTTTACTTGCCGGATACATCGGAGCTTCCAAACTATATCACATGTATAACAATATGAGATATAGTCTTGTTACTGACAACCCTTGGTTCTTTATCGCATTAACAACGATGATTTTAGGAACACAATTATTTTTGGCTGGATTTTTAGGAGAAATAATTTTACGTACCAAAAACAACGAAGAAAGATACAAGATTGCAAGCGAGATTAACTTTCTGTAGCAAATCTACAGCTCGAAAACATATATATTACCGTAGGTAATTGGAAAATCAAACTAAAAAAAACAGCTAAAAACTACAAAATGGAAATTAAAGGAAACATTTTAGAAATAGCAAAGAAATGGTTAAGCCCCACCTTTGACGCATCAACACAAGATGCTGTAAAGGAATTAATACAAACCTCCCCTAAGGAACTTGAAGAAAGCTTTTATAAAAACCTGGAATTCGGAACAGGAGGTATGCGCGGAATAATGGGGGTTGGAAATAACCGTATAAACAAATATACGCTTGGAAAAAGCACCCAGGGTTTATCTAATTATCTAAAAATTGTTTTTCACAACAAGCCAATAAAAGCTGTAATCGCCTACGATTGCCGACACAACAGCAAAACCTTAGCAAAGGTGGTTGCTGACGTGTTTTCAGCAAACGGAATTCATGTATACCTATTTTCAGACTTAAGACCAACTCCAGAATTATCTTTTGCCGTTAGACATTTAGAATGCCAATGCGGAATAGTGCTAACTGCATCACACAATCCACCAGAATACAACGGTTATAAAGTATATTGGCAGGATGGAGGACAAATTGTACCACCCGAAGATGAAGCAATTATCAACGCGATTGAAACCCTGTCTTATGAAGAAATTAAGTTTGAGGCTAACGAAGATCTTATTCAGTACATAGACAAAAACGTTGACGAGGCTTTTGTTAAATCAACAGTGGAGAACGCAAGTTTCGATACTCCACAAGAAGCAAAAGACAATTTAAATATTGTTTTCACCTCACTGCACGGAACTTCCATAACCGCTGTTCCTGATGTTTTCAGGGCCGCTGGATACAATAATGTCAATATAGTCGAAGATCAAGCAACTCCCAATGGTGATTTCCCCACAGTAGCTTCGCCAAACCCTGAGGAACCAGCTGCCTTAACAATGGCATTGTCTCTTGCCGACAAAACCAATGCAGATATAGTTATTGGAACCGATCCTGATTGTGACCGTTTGGGAATTGCTGTTAGAAACAACGAAGGAAAAATGACCTTATTGAACGGAAACCAGACCATGATTGTCATGACCGCTTTTCTATTGGAAAAATGGAAACAGGCGGGAAAAATCGATGGAAATCAATTTGTAGCCTCCACCATTGTTTCTACACCTATGATTATGGAAATGGCTACCAATTATAATGTTAATTTCAAGGTAGGTCTCACCGGATTCAAGTGGATTGCCAAAATGATAAAAGACTTTCCGGAATTGCAATTCATTGGTGGTGGTGAAGAAAGTTTTGGCTACCTTATTGGTGACGCGGTACGTGATAAAGATGCGGTAGCTGCCACCTTACTTATCTGCGAGGTTGCTGCTCAGGCAAAAGCTAAAGGAAGCACCGTTTATAAAGAATTATTACAATTATACGTAGAACACGGATTTTTCAAAGAGCACTTAATTTCCTTAACAAAAAAAGGAATCGAAGGATTACAAGAAATCAACCAAATGATGATTGATTTGAGAGAAAACCCTTTAAGGGAAATCAACGGACAACGTGTGGTTATGATAGAAGACTATGATTCATCTGTAGCTAAAAATCTTTTAGATGGAGAAGAATCAGCTATTGTCATGCCAAAATCCAATGTTTTAATCTATTATACCGAAGACGGTTCAAAAATATGCGCCAGACCGAGTGGTACAGAACCGAAAATCAAATTCTACATCAGCGTAAATACTGACCTGGATTCAGTGGAAAACTTTGAACAGCAGGAAAAAGTTTTGGATGAAAAAATAAAGAACATTATTGCTGAAATGCAATTAAAATAATACCGATGGATAAAAACCTGGTCAAGCTAATTCCGTATACTAAACCTTTCAAATCACATATTTTCTGGAACATTGTATTCAATATTTTGTATGCATTATTCAGCACCATATCTATGTTAACACTATTTCCAGTCCTGGAAGTGCTATTTGGAAAAAACAAGGCCATTGACACTGCACCAGTATACACTGGAATAGGAAACATCAAAGAATATGCGTCCGGCTTATTGTATTTCAAAATATCTGAATTAACAAGAGAAAATAGTATACAATTTGCTCTATTATTTGTAGTAAGCCTAGTAATTATAACATTTTTATTCAAAAATTTATTCAATTACCTGGCTTCTTATCACATCATGCACCTAAAAAACGGTGTCCTTCGCGATTTGAGAAGAGCTATGTATGACAAAATAGTTGAACTACCTATCGCCTATTACTCTGAAAAAAGAAAAGGAGATGTAATGGCTAGAATGCTTGGTGATGTCAACGAAGTTCAAACTTCCTTTTTCTCCATTCTAGAGCTTATTATCAAAGAGCCGCTTACAATTGTTTTTGCATTGGTAACAATGTTTATCATAAGTATCAAATTAACGCTGTTTGTATTGATTTTTATGCCTATAGCAGGTTTAATCATATCCAAAGTAGCTAAAAACTTAAGAGCAAAATCTTTGCAGGCACAACAAGAAAGTGGATTCCTTATTTCGATAGTTGACGAGAGCTTGGGCGGTTTGAAGGTTATAAAAAGTTACAATGCTGAACCTAGCTTTAAAAACAAATTCAATAATTCAGTAACCCGATTATTGAATTTATCTAACAGTATCGGAACCAGAAACAATCTAGCAACACCTTTAAGTGAATTTTTAGGAATTACAACCATAGCCACTTTACTTTTTTATGGCGGTAACCTAGTATTAGTCGACCATTCCCTGGAAGGTTCTTCATTTATTGTTTATCTGACTTTGGCTTTTAATATTTTAACTCCTGCAAAAGCAATATCCAAAGCAAGCTACGCTACAAAAAACGGATTAGCTGCTGCTGAAAGGGTATTTGAAGTTTTAGAGGTAGAAAATGAAATCACTTCTAAAGAGAACTCAATTATCAAAAACAAATTTGAATCCAATATTACAATTCAAAACATCAATTTCAAATATGAAGAAGAAACCGTCTTAAATGACTTTTCTCTGGAAATAAAAAAAGGACAAACCGTCGCCCTTGTCGGACAGTCGGGAAGCGGAAAAAGCACCATTGCCAATTTGCTTACCCGCTTTTATGATGTGAATGAAGGAAATATTGCAATTGACGGGACTGATATTAAAGATCTTAGCTTAGAGTCTTTAAGGGGTCTAATGGGACTGGTTACTCAGGACAGTATTTTATTCAACGATACCATTAAAGCCAACATCTCCTTAGGAAATCCAAATGCTTCCGATAATGAAATCATTGAAGCACTGAAAATTGCAAATGCCTATGAGTTTGTAGAAGAACTCCCAAAAGGAATCTACACCAACATAGGTGACAGCGGGAACAAACTATCAGGGGGACAAAAACAGCGCCTATCTATCGCCCGAGCAGTTTTGAAAAATCCACCTATCATGATTTTGGATGAGGCAACCTCCGCACTTGATACGGAAAGCGAAAAATTTGTACAATTGGCACTTGAAAACATGATGCAAAACCGAACTTCAATCGTGATTGCACACAGACTATCGACAATTCAAAAAGCAGACCTTATTATAGTAATGAAAAAGGGCAAAATAGTTGAAAAAGGAACCCATGACGAATTAATTGCTATGAATGGTTCCTACAACAAATTGGTAATGATGCAATCTCTGGAATAAAAAAAAATTTAAAATTTACAACTTTGGATTTTAAATTTTAAAAGGTATAAGTACTTTTAAATAACTTTATTTTAAAATTTAAAATCCATAAAGATGTACCTTAAAAATCCAAACATCAATCTTAGTGAAGATCCCGAAATAGTCATTTGGAAGTATCTTGATTTATCTAAATTTTTAGATTTATTGCTTTCACAAAAACTATTCATGTCCCGGTCAGATAAATTTGAAGATCAATACGAGGGGACATTTAGTGAACCTACCTACGAGGAAATTAAAAAACTATCCATAGACAATCCTGATTTCCTTAATTATTACAAAACACATCGAGAAAAAGTAGCCATTAGTAGTTGGCATATTAACGAATATGAATCTTTTGCGATGTGGCAGATTTTCACTCAAAACAGCGAAGGCCTCGCTATACAGTCTACTCTTGGGCGACTGCAAAAGGCTCTTAAGCCAGAATCCACCTTCAAACAATACATTGATGAAGTAAACTACATAGACTACAAAAGAGAATACATTCCTTTTGAAGATGATTTTTTCCCTTTTTTGTTTAAAAGGAAAAGTTTTCAGTATGAACGAGAAGTAAGAGTAATAACCGATGTAACGGAATGCAATATCAAGCTAAATGACGGTTTAAAAATAAACGTGGATATCAATCAGCTAATTGAAAAAATTTACATCCATCCAAAATCTGAAAATTGGTATAAGAATTTGGTTATCCAACTAGTAAAACAATTGGGATTTGATTTTGAGATTGAAAAATCAGATTTGGAAAGTGATATTCTAATTTAGTCAATCTAAATAATTGATTAGCTCATATCCAATCAATAAATGAAATCTCCTGCTACCTCAGTTAGCCTTTTATTATCAAAATCTGGCATTCAATTTAACATTGAATAATCTTGTGGTCATATAATTAGGAATGGCATATTCATTTTTAGAATAAACATCCCGCACCCAAGTATTGGTTATAGCGTTATGATTATTAAATAGGTTAAAAATTTCTAAACCAATTGTAAGTTCTCTGGCATTTACCAACCAAGATTTCCCTTCTCCGGATTTTTCATCTATAAGAATTTTAGAAAAGCCAATATCTACTCTTCGATAATCATTTAATCTGTTTTGATATACATAAGGATCAACATAGGAAGGAGATCCGCCAGGCAATCCTGTATTATAAACCAAATTCAAATATAATTTCATACTTGGAATTTTAGGCATATAGTCCTGAAACAGCACTGCAAATTTTAACCTTTGATCGGTAGGTCTTGCAATATACCCGCGATTACTTCTATTCTCTTCTGTTTTCAAATAACCAAAACTAAACCAAGATTCTGTACCTGGGACGAATTCGCCATTGAGTCTCACATCCACACCTTGAGCATAGGCTTTTGCATCGTTATCAGCGGCATATCGGATTCGAACATTATCAAGAGTATAAGTATTTACATTACTAAGGCTTTTATAATATAATTCGGAGCTAAGTTTAAAGGGACGCTTCCATATTTCAAAACTATATTCATTACCAAACACAAAATGAGTAGATTGTTGTTCTTTTGTATTTGGCCTTACTGCACCATCAGCTCCTCTGACTTCCCTGTAAAATGGCGGTTGATTATACTTCCCTAATGCAATTCGAAACAAAATATCTCTATCCCAACCAGGCTTTATGCCCACTTGCATTCTCGGACTAAAAACAAATTGCGACTTGCTAACAAAATCAGCCCCTTCAAACTGCCAGCTATGCATTCTTACTCCGGCATTAAACCAAAGCACGGAACCACCTATATTTCCCCTTCTACTCCATTGCCAAAAACCATAAAAACGATTCACTGTATTGTAATTGACGGCACGTATATTTTGAAAGGGCAACAAAGGGCCTGTGTAAACAGAATAAGGCTCGTCTTTTTTCACTAAGCTGATGATTGGTGGACGAACAGAAAACCCTGCTGAATCAATTACTTCCCACTCGGCTATTCTATCCCTTATGGACTCTTTGGTATATTTTAATCCAAATTCAATATTATTTTGATCTTTTTGAAAAAAGGCTTTTATTTCGGTATTTCCGATCAGTGCATCCAAGTCGTTACGGGCATGATTCAATTGAGATCCAATTCCACTTGCAAAAGAAACACCTCCAAAATTTTCAGAACCAATTGTGGTTTCGTTATCTCCAAGTCTATATTGCCCCAAAATATCAAAATGTTCCTGCTCCAGAGTATGAAAAACAGACCCTATAAATTTAAAGATTAATTGATCTGATACTTTAAAGGTTGATTTAAGGGCTCCAAAATAAGTTTCATATTTATCCTGTTCCTGGCCATTATAAAATACATAAAGAATTTTTGGGTCTTCCAAGGTTCCGAACCTGGTCTTCCTGGTTAAAGGTTGGTAATTATAATTGTTTTGAGAGATATTCCCGAGGAAATTCCAGGTCCATTTTTCAGAGGCTCTGAAATTGACATTGGTCTGAACATCAACAAATGACGGGGTATAATTGGTTTCAGTATCCTGACTTTTCACTAAGAGACTATTGTTTCTATACCGGACACCGGTTATTGCTGTCCATTTTTTATCATTTGAAACAGCATCAACCGACAAACTACCACCAAGGAAACTGGACTCTAATTTAGCTCCATAATTCACCGGAACACGGTAAGTAATATCGAGTACCGAAGATAATTTATCCCCATATTTAGCCTGAAAACCCCCTGCAGAAAAATTAACATTTTGTACTAAATCTGTATTGGTAAAACTCAGACCTTCCTGTTGACCGGAACGTATTAAAAATGGCCGATATATTTCAATTTCATTTACATAAACTAAATTTTCATCGTAATTTCCTCCCCGAACAGAATATTGGGTACTTAACTCATTATTGGAGTTTACACCCGCCAAAGTTTTTAGAATATTCTCAATACCAGCATTAGCTCCTGGAATTCGCAGCATGACTTCCGGATCAATTGAAGTAATTCCAATCAATCGCCTTTTTCCTCCATTAACAATTACTACCTCACCGATTTGCTCAAGTTCTTGATTCATAACCAAGTTAAACTCGTACACTTCATTGGTATTCAATTCCAGAGAAACATTAGCATTTTTATAGGAAACATGTTGAAAGTATACTGTAATTTTTTGATTAGCCGGAACACGGAGGCTATAATAGCCATTTGCACTCGAATAAGTTCCGACTCCTAAACTTGAGATATTGACATTTGGAAGAGGTTGATTTTTGGCATCGAGTATAACCCCTTTTATTCTTGCCCACTGAGCATAGGAACAAAAATTAGCACATAAAATGACGATAACAAATATTAGCTTTTTAACACTCAAATTACCAGAAAATTAAAGTTTTTGACTTCTAAAAAAATGACTTTCAAATGTATTTGAATTCCCCACATTATCGGTAACAATTAACTTTAAATCGTTAGCTCCCTCTGCAACTATACCATCACTGAAATTGTGTGTAATCTTTTTTGTTTTATGATCGTATTCAAATAAAATCCAATTCCCATTCAAATATCCTTGGTACGATTTAATTCCGGAATCTTTATCGCCAATAAAAAATTGTAGTGTTTTTTGACTACTAATCCATCTGCCTTCTATCGACTTTGAAATGGTTATAGTGGGCGGAACCGTATCAATTGCAAGCGTAAAATTCCCTAGACTTCTAACTTTTGCCGAAAAAATATTATCATTATAAATTGTATTATTAAACAACAATCTCCCATTTTTGTCTATTTCTGCTATATAAACTTTCTCCTTTTGTGCTGCTGAATATTTATTACTTTCCATCGAAATTGTAAAATAAGAATGTGCCGGAACCGAATCATCATGAAGATGCAAAATATTATCTTTTACACGAAAATCCATTTCGAAATCCTCGTAAAAAGTCCCAGCCGGAAAGAAAACACTAACATCATCTTTGCTAAAGATATTGTCTCTGTCTTTCTTTAAAAAGTATTCGGAAGCATTCATTTCTTTTTCGACAATTGGAACGCTATTATCATAACTTACAGGAATAGTTACTTTGTTGACATTACCAAAATAATCAGCAACTTCAATCCTGTAAACCGATGTTAAGTTCGGATTCACATCAACTATTCCATTGGATTTATCAGTTTTAATCAGAGTCAAATTATAGGGACTAACCATGAACAATTTTTGGACTCTCTGGTATGTTTTTTTATATTTTTGATAATCAATCAAAGCATTTACAAATCGCATTTCACCAAAGGAATAAGTATCAAACTGATAACCAAAACTTGGATTTCCATTCAAATACGATTGGATTTTAAAGGCTCCATTTTTATTAGGGGAATTATTGTCGGTATCGAATGTACTGATTCCGAATCCAATTTTTCCATTAGCAAGTACTTTGCTTGCCAAATATGTTCCATCAGGTTGTAATGACAAATTCAACAACAATGGTCTTGAGGATTTATTAACAACGGATCCTTCAATTGGATAGACATAAACTGAAGATATTACAGGCTTTTTCACATCCTTAATATATTTGTCAAAACCAAAAAACAGGGGATTTATTATTTTTTCGGATTTTGTATCACGAAATTCAAAATGTAAATGAGGTCCTTCTGAAGAACCTGTATTACCTGAAAAAGCAATGACCTGACCCTTTTTCACAACCAATTCATTTGCCCGGGGGAACATCTCAATCTCAAATGATTGTTCTTTATAATGTATCTTCTTGATAAATTCTTCTATGATTCCATTTCCCCTTTGAAGGTGACAATAAACCGTTGTTATACCATTGGGATGGTTTATATAAATAGCTTTTCCGTTACCAAAAGAAGATATTTTGATACGAGAAACGTATCCATCAGCTGCAGCATGCACCTCAAGACCCTCTCCTCCCGATGTTTTAAAATCAAGACCTGCATGAAAGTGATTAGGTCTTAATTCTCCGAAATTTCCAGATAACTGCACCGGTATATCTAAAGGTACTTGAAAATAATCTTTTGGATATTCGTTTTGTCCCATTAAAAACCAGGTAACAAAGAAAAAAAAGAAGGAAAATCGCATCGCATATATTTTTGGCTAAGATAAAAAAACTTATTTGTAATACTTTGGCAACAACATATTTTACAACGGTCTGCATTACAACATTTTGAACATTTATTAATAAAAAAACCACCAAAATATTGCATTAATAAAAACTAATACTAAATTTGTAATATTAAGTAATGGATAGAATCAATAATGAGTGTAATTGCGGAAATAATTGATGCTCTTGAAAATAAAGTTGAAAAACTAATTCTAAAAATAACAAGATTAGAAAAAAACAATCAAGATTTAGCAAGTGAATTACAAAAATCTGCAACCATCATGCAATCTCAAGCTAAAGAGATTGAAGCGTTAAAATCGCAATATGAAACACTTAAAATTGCCAATTCATTATTAGGCAGTGACGAAAACAAGAGAGATACAAAGCTTAAAATAAATTCATTAATTCGTGAAATCGATTACTGCATAGCGCAGTTATCAGATTAGTAAAATATGGACGAAAAGCTTAAAATTAAAATTTCAATAGCAGACAGAGTCTACCCCTTAACAGTAGACCCTTCGCAGGAAGAAGGACTAAGAAGTGCTTCTAAAAAAATTGAAATGATGATTAAGCAATTCGAAGAAAATTATGCTGTTCGCGACAAACAAGATGTTTTAGCCATGTGTGCATTACAATTTGCCTCACAGGTAGAGCAAAAACAGATAAACAGTGCTTTAAACGGAAAGGAAGCCATTGAAAGGATTGAAAAAATCAATGCGCTACTTGACCAGCATCTCTAACAAAACGTTCTTTTACAATTAAGATACTGCCTACATTAGTTCATAATTTGATAAACTCAACACTAACAAATTAAAATGAGCGAATCATCACTACTAAAGCATGCCAGCCTAGTCCTGGAAACTTGAACAGTGAGTTAGCTCAAAACTTGTCTTTACGAGTTTATTCAAACAAATTAATGTAGGCTTTTTTTATATATAATTTTTTAAAACAAACATGGACATATTAACGATTATTATTTCGGGAGTTATAGGTGTTGGAGCGGGATTCAGCATCGCAAAAGTCATAGAAAAAAGCAACATTTCAAATTTGATAAAAAGCGCTAAAAAAGAAGCCGCATCAATTTTGAGAGATGCAAATGTAGAAGCGGAAAACATCAAAAAGGATAAAATACTTCAGGCAAAAGAAAAATTTATTGAATTAAAATCAGAGCACGAACAGGTCATTCTTGCAAGAGATAAAAAAGTCGCTGAAGTAGAAAAAAGAATCAGAGACAAGGAATCTCAGGTCTCTAATGAATTGTCAAAGGCAAAAAAAGTAAACGATGACTTTGAGCGCAAAACAGCTGAATACAATTCAAAAATTGAAAACTTAGACAGAAAACAAGCAGAGGTTGAAAGGCTACACAAAAGCCAACTACAACAACTTGAAGTGATTTCAGGACTTTCAGCAGATGAGGCAAAAGAGCAACTTATTGAAGGATTAAAAGCTGAGGCTAAGACAGAAGCAATGTCTCATATCCAAGACACAATAGAGGAAGCAAAGCTTACAGCCCAACAGGAAGCTAAAAAAATCATTATCAACACAATCCAAAGAGTAGGTACAGAAGAAGCCGTTGAAAACTGCGTTTCTGTATTTAACATAGAATCTGATGATGTCAAGGGACGTATCATTGGTCGTGAAGGAAGAAATATTAGAGCGTTAGAGGCTGCAACGGGTGTGGAAATCATTGTAGATGATACTCCTGAGGCTATTATTCTTTCCTGCTTTGATCCAGTTAGAAGAGAAATTGCACGTTTATCCCTTCATAAATTAGTAACAGACGGTCGTATACACCCGGCCAGAATCGAAGAAGTAGTTTCTAAAACAACTAAACAGATTGACGACGAAATTATAGAGGTAGGAAAACGAACTGTAATTGATTTAGGAATTCATGGTTTACATCCGGAATTAATAAGAGTTGTAGGAAGAATGAAATACCGCTCTTCTTATGGACAAAATTTACTTCAACACTCCAGAGAAGTTTCAAAGCTTTGTGGTATCATGGCTGCTGAATTAGGACTTAATGTAAAATTAGCTAAAAGAGCCGGCTTACTGCACGACATTGGTAAAGTACCGGAAACAGAAAGTGACCTTCCGCACGCTTTATTGGGTATGCAATGGGCAGAAAAATATGGTGAAAAAGAAGAAGTATGCAATGCAATTGGAGCACATCACGACGAGATAGAAATGAAGTCACTACTCTCACCTATAATACAGGTTTGTGATGCTATTTCAGGTGCAAGACCAGGCGCAAGAAGACAAGTTTTAGATTCCTATATTCAACGTCTTAAAGACCTTGAAGATGTGGCATACGGTTTCAACGGAGTAAAAAACGCATACGCTATTCAGGCCGGACGCGAGTTGCGTGTGATTGTGGAGAGTGAAAAAGTTTCTGACGATAAAGCAGCTACCTTGTCATTCGAAATTTCACAAAAAATACAAACAGAAATGACATATCCGGGTCAGGTAAAAATAACCGTGATTAGAGAAACTAGAGCAGTAAATATTGCAAAATAACGCAAGTTAAAGATTACTTGAAAAATCAGAAAAGCATTCACCATCGTGAATGCTTTTTTATTTAAAATCATTTCTAGGATGAAATGAATTAATCACCTCACTCAAATATTTTCTATCCAAGTGCAAATAAACTTCAGTGGTTGTAATCGATTCATGTCCCAGCATCAGTTGAATGGACCGTAGGTCGGCTCCGTTCTCCAATAGATGAGTAGCGAAGGAATGACGAAATGTATGCGGACTTATTTTCTTTTTCAGACCTGTTTTTTTTGCCAAATCATTAATTATAGTAAAAATCATAGCTCTGGTAAGTTGCTTTCCTCGCCTGTTTAGAAACAAGATGTCACTTGACCATTTATCCGCAGTTTGATGATTCCTTTTGCTAACTCTGTAAATATTGATAAATTTTTGAGTTAAATCTCCTATAGGAACGAATCGCTGCTTATTTCCTTTACCGGTGATTTTAATGAAGCCTTCCTCAAAATACAAATCAGAAATTTTAAGTGACACCAATTCTGAGACACGCAATCCACAACCATACAGGGTTTCCAAAATAGCGCGATTACGCTCTCCTTCATTAGAGCTTAAATCAATCACTCCTATCAAAGAATCAATCTCCTCAACAGACAAAGTATCCGGTAATTTTCGCCCTAATTTAGGAGATTCCACCAATTCAAGAGGATTATCTGAACGGTAATTTTCAAAAATAAGATAATTAAAAAAACTTTTTAATCCTGAAATAATTCTGGCCTGAGAGCGAGCGTTAACCTCAGATGAAATACTGTAAATGAATTGTTGAATTGTTTCCTCAGTAATTTGAACCGGTGACACGTGTATATCATTTTTCTCAAGAAAAACACACAAGCGTTCTATATCAAAACTATAATTATCAATAGTGTTTTTAAGCAAACCACGCTCAATTTTTAAATATCCCTGAAACTCTTTGATATATGACTCCCATTTCATAAAAGCAAAATAACACTTTTTATATTTTAATATGAGAAAAATTAAGCATAATAAAAGCTATATTGAAAATTCAAAAAAACTTATAAAGTAAATTAAATTGATAAACTGCATTTTTTGGATTCTTTATTTGAGTAGCAGGGACCTCTTTAAGACCAACCAAACCTAGACCATATCGCAATCCAACACTTATGTCATCAGTCAAAAGTAAAGAACCACCAAAGTCAAATCCAAAATCGGTTGTTTTATAGAAATCTCTGACATCCCGCCCGGCTTGCTTTGCCGCTAGTAAAAACCCAATATATGGTCCTGCTTCTAGACAAAAAATATTGGAAATATAGTATTTTCCAATTACTGGAACTGTAAAATAATGTAATTTAACAGATTTATCAGCATCCAATTTTGCCCCTTGGACTGAATAAAGTAATTCTGGTTGCAGGGAAATTTTATCATTAAACCTAAATTCACCAACAAAACCTGAATGAAATCCAACCAAAGCTTTCGTACCCTCCTCACCCATAAAATTTGATGAATTTAAACCGGCTTTTATCCCAAACTCTATTTCAGTGCTAAACCAACCATTATTTTCTTGTCCAATAGCAAAACCATACACCAGAAAAGAAAAAAACATTAAAATATACCTGTCCATAATTCAGCTATTCTTAAATTTGCATCTAATAAATTTACTATATTTTAATCAAGATAAAACACAATAGCCTTCTTTCTGGATATAAAACATTAAAAAACTTAATATTCTAATTGTTAAACATAGGATTCTGAACAATAATTATACGGTTAAGAAGTTATAGAAGTAAACTCAAAAAAATAAAATCAAATACCATGAAAAAAACAATCTTAATCATCGTAGTGCTAATGGGTATCTCTTTTAATATCCATGCACAATTTGTAAAGTTTGGAATTAAGGGAGGGATAAATTTTGCAAATCAAAATGGATCTGACATTACCATCAACAGCACCAATTACAAAACATCAGCTATTACCAATTACCATGCGGGACTTGTGGCTGAAATAAAATTAGTTGAAAGTTTTGCTATACAACCTGAATTATTATATACCACTCAGGGCGCTAACTATAAAAGCGCACTTACTGAATTCCAAAACAAATTAGGTTATATCTCCATTCCTGTATTGGCAAAAATTAAATTAAACAGATCCTTATCCCTGGAATTAGGACCACAAGCCTCTTTTTTATTAAGTGAAAAAAATAATTTTGACGTAAAAGACGGACAAACATTTGATTTCGCAGCAAATGCAGGACTTGCATTCAATCTTACAAAAAGTCTGTTTTTGCAGGCAAGATATAGTTTGGGATTAACCGAAGCCTCAAAAGACGCGCAGGTTAAAAATTCGGTTGTACAACTATCTGCCGGAATCCTTTTTTAAAAAATCTAATTTGGTTGATTTCGCAAAAACCGTTCTATAATTAGAACGGTTTTTCTATTTTTACAAAAATTTAAAAAATGAAAATCAGCATAATAAACGGCCCAAACCTAAATTTATTAGGAAAACGAGAACCGGAAATATACGGTAGTCTAACTTTTGAAGAATATTACAAAACACTACAGGAAAAATTTCCATCCATCGAATTCAGTTACTATCAAAGTAACATAGAAGGAGAATTAATAGACAAAATCCAGGAATTTGGTTTTAAATACGATGGCATTATCCTAAATGCTGGAGCCTACACCCATACTTCAGTCGGCATAGGAGATGCAGTGAAAGGAATTACAACGCCGGTTGTTGAAGTACATATTTCAAATACCTTTTCCCGAGAAAGTTTTAGGCACCAATCTTATATTTCAGGAAATGCAAAAGGTGTAATACTCGGATTTGGTTTAAAAAGTTATGATTTGGCTATCCAGTCATTTTTATAGCACCATCTGTTAAAGAAAAAAAGGGCCTCGTTTAAATTAGTAACGAGGCCCTTTTCTTAGTTATTTGACAAATCAATCAGGTTCTACATGAATCAAAACATGGCCCAACTGAGGTATTTCAATTCTGAGAGTATCTTTTAGCTTATGCGCAATTTCATGTCCATCTCTCACCGTTATACTAGCGTCAACAATAGCATGCAGATCAACATGGTATTTCATACCTGCCTTTCTGATAAAACACTTTTCTGTCCCCACAACACCTTCTACATCAGCAGCAACCACCCTTATATGATCAATTAAATCGTCATATAAATGTTCATCCATTATTTCTCCCAATGCTGGCCTAAATATTAAATAACTGTTATAAAAAATAAAGCCAGAAGCAAAAAGCGCAGCCCAATCATCAGCTGATTCATAACCCTTACCCATAAAAACAGCAATCGAAATTCCAATAAATGCAGCTACTGATGTTATTGCATCACTGCGATGATGCCAAGCATCCGCTTTAAGCGAAGAACTATTTGTTTCTATACTTTTTTTTATTACAATTTGATAAGAATATTCTTTCCATAATATTATAGCACCCAGGACGAATAAGGTCCACGATTCAGGCAAATCATGGGGATTTTTGATATTCATAATACTTTCGTATGCAATAACGGTGGCTGAGGTTATCAAAAAACCAACTACCAAAAATGTAATCAGTGGTTCAGCTCTACCGTGACCATAAGGATGATTTTTATCTGCCGGTCTATTGGAATATTTTATACCTAACAAAACCAAAAAGGATGCAAAAATATCCGTTGTAGATTCGATACCATCAGCTATCAAGGCAAAAGAATTGCCAAAAAAACCTGCTAAGCCTTTTAAAATTGCCAAGCAGGTATTTCCTATAATACTAAAGTACGTCGCCTTAACGGCTATTTGCTCTTTATCCATTATTTCATTTTATTCTACACGAATTATATTAGCACCAATTGCCCTTAATCGCTCGTCTATATTTTCATATCCACGGTCAATCTGCTCGATATTTTGAATTGTACTTATCCCTTTTGCAGATAAAGCCGCAATCAGCAAAGAAATTCCTGCACGTATATCAGGAGAGGACATTGTTGTGGCTTTCAGCGTAGATTTAAAATCATGCCCTATTACCACAGCCCTGTGCGGATCACAAAGAATAATTTTAGCTCCCATATCTATCAATTTGTCGACAAAAAACAAACGGCTTTCGAACATTTTTTGATGAATTAAAACATCACCTTTGGCCTGAGTAGCCACCACTAAAACGATACTAAGCAAATCAGGGGTGAATCCCGGCCAGGGAGCATCTGCAATGGTAAGGATGGAACCGTCAATATCAGTTTTGATTTCATATCCCTTTTCATGTGCCGGAATATAAATATCATCACCCTTTCTTTCGATGGTAATTCCTAATTTTCTGAAGGTATTTGGGATAAGCCCCAAATTTTCCCAACTAACATTTTTTATAGTTATTTCACTTCTTGTCATTGCTGCCAATCCAATCCAACTACCTATTTCTATCATATCAGGAAGAATTCTATGCTCACATCCTCCCAATCTCTCAACCCCTTCTATGGTCAATAAATTAGATCCTACACCGGTAATCTTAGCTCCCATCGAATTCAACATTTTACACAATTGTTGCAAATATGGTTCGCAAGCAGCATTGTAAATAGTTGTTTTCCCTTTAGCCAGCACTGCTGCCATCACGATATTAGCAGTACCGGTAACCGATGCTTCATCCAGCAACATATCAGTACCCAGAAGTCCTTCAGTTGTTTCAACACCATAAAAATGATCTTCTCTGTTGTATCTGAATTTTGCTCCTAAATTGATGAATCCTTCAAAATGAGTATCTAATCTTCTTCTTCCAATTTTATCACCTCCAGGTTTCGGAATATATCCTTTCCCAAAACGTGCTAGAAGCGGACCTACTATCATTATAGATCCTCGCAAGGCTCCACCTTCTTTCTTGAAGGCTTCGGTTTCTAGATAATCAACATTTACTTCATCAGATTGAAATGAGTATGATCCAGTACCTAATTTTTCAATTTTTACCCCTAAGTTTCCTAATAATCTTATCAATTTATTGATATCAATTATATCGGGAATATTGTTGATAACAACCTTTTCCGGAGTTAATAGAACGGCACATAAAATTTGCAAAGCTTCATTTTTTGCCCCTTGTGGAGTGATATCTCCTTTTAAGCGGATTCCTCCTTCGATTTTGAATATTCCCATTTTATCTTGGATCTAATATTTTATTATTTTATTTTGAAAACTCTTGCGTTTACAATTGAATTCAGACTATTACTTTTGTTTTTTCGAAAACTGCTTCCCTTTGCCAGATTTCATTTTATTGCCTTGATTCTTCGATTGACCTCCAGAAGAAACCTTATTTGACATCCTTTTATTGGTACGCAATAAATCGGATGTATTGATTAACTCTTCTGAACTTTGAAGTAAATTCAATTTCCCATCTGACAATTCATAAAGATGTTCAAATATCACTTCATCTTTAACGGTGTCTTTATTCCAACTCAGATAAGATTTTTTCATATGATTAGCAATAACCTTAACCAAAGCATCTTTCATCTCTCCTTCCTCCCATTTATTAGCCACGTCTATCATATACTTTATATTATTTCCATAATACCTGTATTTAGGAAAATTCTGAGGATATTTCAATACTTCTGGTTTCAATTGCAAAACCTCACTTGAAGGAATTGGATATGGGGAATCTACATCCAATTTAAAATCTGACATTATAAAAAGCTGATCCCACAATTTATGCTGAAAATCAGGCACATCTCTCAGATGAGGATTTAAACTTCCCATTATCTGAATAATATATTTTGCAGCCTTATTTCGAACCTCATGATCTTCTATTTCTGTAGCCTGATCAATAAGTTTTTGCAAATGCCTACCATATTCCGGGATAATCAGATGAGTACGCTCAGCATTATATTCCAAATGATGAACAACATCGTGGGCATTTTCTTTTATGTATTTTGGATTCATATATGATTTCTTATTTTGGAATTTTCCATTTCACAATAGAAGGAAAAGCAATAAACCTCACTAAATTATTTGCTTTTTTAAAGGGAAATAATTCCCTCAACAGTGGAAACTTCGATATATTTTTCAATTATTTCCTGCGAATCTTTCATCTGAACATCTACAGAAATACTTGTATACTTTCCTGTTTTGGATTTCGTGGTCTTTATTACCGCCCCCATACAATCAAAAGCTAATTCTACCTGTTTAATTTTTTCCTTATCGGTTGGAACAATAAATTTAAACAAATACGGAGCTGGCCATTCATTACTCATATCCAACTCTACCTTCAAACGCTCATAAAATTCTTCAGTCTTCTTATCCATTTTCGCATTAAATTAAAGCAAATATACGTTTTCAAATGTAAACTTTTAATTATGAATTAGATTTTTTATACAGACCAATGTTTTGCCTATATTGCCTTTTTATAATATCAAATAGATTGAGTAAGTTTGCAAATAAAGTGGTTAAATTAGGAGACTATATTTTGATTTCTTATTTGTATTCTCAATTTTTAACCGCTCAAAAACCTAGTTCGGAAAGCACTAATATTGCAAAATCACAAAATTTAATTTCCAGCAAAAATGTCTCAAGCATTAAACGTCCTGAAAAAATACTGGGGTTTTGACAATTTCCGACCACCACAGCATGAAATAATAAATTCCATAAATAATGGTCAGGATACTTTTGCTTTAATGCCAACGGGTGGCGGAAAATCAATATGCTTCCAGGTACCCGCTTTAATGAAAGAAGGAATATGTCTGGTAATTTCCCCTTTGGTTGCATTGATGAAAGACCAGGTTGCAACTTTACAACAGCGAAACATAAAAGCTATTGCACTAACTGGTGGAATAAAATCGGATGAAATCATAGATTTATTAGATAATTGCCAATTTGGAAACTATAAATTCTTATACTTATCTCCTGAGCGATTGCAGGCAGAGTGGATTGTTGAACGAATAAAAACCCTCCCAATTAATCTGATTGCCATTGATGAAGCCCATTGCGTTTCTCAATGGGGACATGACTTCCGGCCGGCATACCTAAAAATTGCCAATTTAAAAACCCATTTTCCAAAAATTCCTTTTCTGGCTCTAACAGCTACAGCGACACCCAGAGTTAAAATCGATATCATTAAAGAATTAGGCTTAAAAGACCCACAAGTTTTCCAAAAATCTTTTGAAAGAAAAAACATTGCCTTCATGGTTTTTGAAATTGAAGACAAGTTATATCGGATATCACAAATTTTAAAAAAGAATCCACAGCCTTCCATTATTTATGTCCGAAACAGAAAAGCATGCCTGGACATTTCTTCACAATTAAATTCCCTCGGTTTTGTTGCAACCTTCTACCATGGTGGACTTACATTAAAAGAAAAAGACAAAAACATGGAGCTTTGGATGACAGAGCAAGCACAAGTAATTGTGGCAACAAATGCATTTGGTATGGGAATTGACAAAGCTAACGTCAAGACCGTTATTCACGTACATTTACCTGAAAATCTAGAAAACTATTACCAAGAGGCAGGGCGTGCTGGTAGAAATGGAGACAGAGCTTATGCCATAATATTGACCAACAAATCAGATATTTCACATACCGAAAATCAATTTATCAATGTACTTCCTGATAAAAAATATTTAAAAGACGTCTATATTAAAATTTGCAATTATTTTCAAATCGCTTACGGCGAGGGAATAAATGAACAGTATTCCTTCAATTTAAATTTATTTTGCTCTAAGTACAATTTTGCTGTTATAAAAACCTATAACGCCATTCAGTTCCTCGACAGACAGGGAATATTAAGTTTATCCAAAGAGTTTTCAGAAAAAATAACCCTGCAGTTTATAATTCCTTCCAAAGAAGTAATCCGTTACAACAGCTTAAACCCAAATGACGAGGCGATTATCTTGGCCATCCTCCGCACTTATCCGGGAATTCATGATATCGCCACCTCTGTCAACCTAACAATAATAGCAAAAAAATCAAACCACAGTGAATCTCAAGTCCAGACTGTTTTGGATAAATTAAAACAAAAGGAAATTGTATCCTTTCAGGCAAAAAGTAATGACAGTACAATAATTTTCAACGAAATCCGTGAGGACGAAAGAACCATAAATCGTATTTCTAAATATCTGGAAAAACAAAATCAATTAAAAATAGAACAATATAAATCGGTTATCCAGTATGTAACCGAAAAAAACATTTGCAGAAACAAGTTTCTGCTGGATTATTTTGGAGAAAAAACAAATATTGACTGCGGTATATGCTCCTATTGCGTAGGTAAAAAGAGTACAACTCCATCTTTGAAAAACCTCTCAAATGAGATATTAAAAGTTCTGAAATATGAAGATTTAAATTCGAGACAGATTCAGGAAAAGATAAAAAATATGTCAGACGATATTATCTATGTAATTCAGGAATTATTAGAAACAGGACGCATCGAAGTTCAATCAAACAACACTTACACTTTAAAACAATAATGGAAAAACTAAAAATTGTTTTTATGGGTACCCCCGAATTTGCAGTGGGTATTTTAGATAGCATAATCAAAAGCAACTATGATGTGGTAGGAGTAATTACCGCCACCGATAAGCCTGCGGGTAGAGGTCAAAAATTAAAATATTCAGCGGTTAAAGAATACGCTCTGGCTAACAACCTCAAACTATTACAACCTACAAACCTCAAAGAGGAATCATTTATACAGGAGCTAAAAGCATTAAAAGCAAATTTACAGGTGGTAGTAGCCTTTAGAATGCTACCAAAAGTAGTTTGGGAAATGCCTACCTTAGGAACATTCAATCTTCATGCTTCCCTTCTACCAAATTACAGGGGAGCAGCTCCCATTAACTGGGCAATAATAAACGGAGAAACAAAAACGGGAGTGACTACATTTTTTATAGATGAAAAAATAGATACCGGAGCAATGATCCTCAATGCAGAAACGCCCATAGGCCAAAATGAAAATGCAGGACAACTTCATGATCGTTTAATGGATATTGGCAGCAAAACCGTGATTGAAACTCTTAAATTAATCGAGAATGGACAGGTAAAAACAAAAATCCAGGTAGATAAACCTGAAATCAAAACCGCATACAAACTAAATAGAGAGAATTGCAAAATTGACTGGAACAAAACGACCGTAGAAATTCACAACCTGATAAGAGGCTTAAGCCCTTACCCTGCTTCATGGTGTATTTTTTCAGATGGCACGGAAGAATGGAATGTAAAAATATACGAATCAAAAATAATTTCCGAACCGCATCAATATCCGGTCGGTCAAATAATATCCTCTAAAAAAGATATGAAAATTACAACTAAGGACGGATTTATTCAGATATTAAGCTTGCAATTTCCGGGAAAAAAGAAAATGACAACCTCAGAACTTTTGAATGGAATTTCTTTTTCAGAGAATGCAAAAGTCATTTAACCCCAACAAACATGGGCTTTCAGAACAAACCAAGCTTTCTTTATTAACAATACATATAAGTTATTAACAAAAAGCAGGTAAATCAAGTAAAACACTTGCAAGGTAGGTATTTCCTGCTAAATTTGTTATTAGCAATTTTTTTTAACCAACAATTAATAATAATTATTATGAACAAATCAGAATTAATCGATGCTATCGCTGCTGACGCAGGAATCACTAAAGCTGCTGCTAAATTAGCTTTAGAATCATTTTTAGGAAATGTAGGTGGAACATTGAAAAAAGGCGGAAAAGTTTCTTTAGTAGGTTTCGGATCATGGTCAGTATCTCAAAGAGCTGCAAGAGACGGTAGAAATCCTCAAACTGGAAAAACTATCGCTATTCCAGCTAAAAATGTTGTAAAATTCAAAGCTGGTGCTGAATTAGAAGGTTCAGTAAACTAATACCAAGCATTATACTTTATAAAAAGAACCTCCTTCCGGAGGTTTTTTTTTTCAATAATCATTAATATTGTTTGTTTATTTTTTTCATTTTCCCTAATTTTAAAGGATAATTTACAGTAACCATGATATCAGAAAATCTAATAAAAGGACAACTACTTATTGCCGAGCCTTCTATAATTGGAGATTTATCATTTAATAGATCTGTAATACTTTTGGCCGACCACGACAAAGAAGGCTCTGTAGGGTTTATCATTAACAAACCTCTTAAGTACACCTTACATGACCTTATTCCGGATATTAATTCGAAGTTAAAAATCTATAACGGAGGCCCAGTTGAACAAGATAACCTGTACTTTATTCACAACGTTCCTGATTTAATACCTAACAGCATTGAGATTTCAAATGGTATTTTTTGGGGAGGAGATTTTGAGTCTACCAAAGAACTTTTAAATTCCGGATCAATTGACAAAAATAATATTCGGTTTTTCTTAGGTTATACCGGTTGGTCAGAAAACCAACTAGAAACCGAAATGAATTCTCATTCCTGGATTATCGTTACTAACGATTACAAAAACAAAATAATAGGTAAATCAGCAACCCACTTCTGGAAAGAACAATTAGAAGAATTAGGAGGAAACTATCTTATCTGGTCTAATGCACCTGAAAACCCTTACCTAAATTAATATTAACCATTATAAACTGAATCGTTTAATTTACCCAGTAATCTAAGGGAAAACTCCACCTTGAATTCTTTTTTCCTATATCTGGTAACAGGTTGAATACCTTTAATGACGTTTGTTACAAACAATTCATCAGCTTTTTGCAATTCAAAAGGAGAAATTGCAGTCTCAACAACTTCTACTCCTTCCATATTCTTTGCCAATTTTAAAATTTGCTTTCTCATTACGCCATTTAAACAACCCTCAGAAAGGGGAGGAGTAATTATTTTATTTCCTGATATCATAAATAAATTACCCTGAATAGCCTCAACAATGTTTTTATCATCATTTAATAACAGACAATTGTCCAATCCGTTTTCATTTGCATAAATACTTGCAGAAACATTTAAAATCCTGTTTGTTGTCTTTATCGAGGAAAGTAGTTGCCTGGTAACATAAAAATCTTTGAATAAATCCACCTCATACCCTTTTCCATCATAAGCATACTGCTTATTTTCTAGACTTACTGCTTGAATAATATAGGACACAGTATTAGTTTGAGGCAAATAATAACCCCCATCATTCCTAAAAACGGTTATCCTAACCCTACAAGAGCTCAAAATTTGATTTTGCCGAGCCAACGATAAAATTTGACCCTCCATGAATTCCATGGTAAAATACATTGGAATTTCCATACGCACCACCCTCATTGAAGCCATTAATCTGAAATAGTGATCCTCTAAAAAAAGAATCTTAGAATCTACTATTTTCAATGTTTCAAAGACACCATCCCCGTATAAGAAACCACGATTCTGAACTAAAATATTTGACTCTGAATCAACAATTGCACCATTAAAATTTATCATAAAAAAAGCCCTAATTTTATTTAGGGCAAATATAATTTATAATATCATAAATCACTACACTGAACCGAGTAGATGTTTCAGATCGGAAATTTGGTTTTCCCAAAGCTGTCTTGCTTCTTCGACTTCATCTTCATCAGCAAAGTCAATTACCACCAATGACACATCTTGGGTCAATTCATCTTCAATAATACGTAATTCAAAAAAATAATCAGTGTCTTTTCCATCATTGTCTACCCATCTAAACTTAACCTTCTCACCTGATTTTTTAGATGCTAACCTCGCTTTTTCTTCTGTATCATCCCATATAAAAGTAAAAAATTCCCCACGAGAATTAACATCATCAGCAAACCATTCCGCCAATCCCGAAGGCGTTGAAATAAATTGATATAACAATTGAGGAGAGGAATGTATAGGAATTTCGATTTCGTATTTTACTTTATTTATGTTCATGAGAATTTTATTATTTTTTTACCGAATATATAGAATATAATTTTAAAAAAAAACGTTTTCAAAAATATTTTTTTTCTTCAAAATATTCTTGCAGGCTCTAATTTTATTTATATATTTGCACCCGAATTCAAGGAAACATTTTCTTTAGAAATGGCGAGGTAGCTCAGTCGGTTAGAGCGCAGGATTCATAACCCTGAGGTCACGGGTTCAACTCCCGTCTTCGCTACAAAAACAGACCCTAACACTCAAAAAGAGCCGTTAGGGTTTTTTATTCACAAATAATTCACACATATTACAAATTAACTCTTTTTTAAAGTCATTAAACTTATTTAAAAAGACAATTCCTTAATGTTGACACTAAGAGGCCTTTTGTAAATATCTGAATTTATTTTTTCATCTTTACTGATTTTATTTTCTTTTATAATTTAATCATTCTTTCCTCTATTTATCCAACATATTTGCATTTCTATAGCCCGGATTATCTTTATACCAATCTGCAAATTCAACGCCCCCAGAAGCAGCCCATTGTTTAAAGTAATTATAGGCATGATACACCTTTACCTTTGATTTTGGCACTTTGAAATTATGCGGTATATCGATAGCCCAAGGCAACCCATTGGAATCTACATAGTTCCCTAACACATCCTGATTAGGATCAGGACGACCTTCGTAAACCCTTGGGGTAATCTGATTAGATTTTTTTCCCAAGGAAGTGGGTTGTTTATATGGAAGATGAACTTCCCACTCTCTGCGCTGCATACCCACAATTATAAAAGGATTAAAAGGAGCTACACCTAAACGACTGGTACTGATTGGCTGATTAAACCTGATTGAAATTTTTTTATTCCCTTCTTTGCTAAAAAGGCGAGCATTGTCAGTAATAATAACTACAGCTTTACCTTGACCAGCCTCTGTACCGTTTGAATTTTTTGAGATGGTAATCCATGGGTCATCCGGATATATTTTATAATAACCTGAATTATTGTAACCCGCCTGATCAAAATACAATTTTGTACCGGTGACACTTTGTACTTCCGAAGGTGACAAACTTTCTATTTCTATCCCAATACCCTTTATAAAAGCTCCGTCCTCAGCCTTAACCTGACATTTTATATCGAGCTGTATACATAGATTGTCTGAATTGACTAAAGCAACTACCTGATAATTTAAAGCTACGTCATTAAAATCATAATCGCCGTAACTTGGCCAAAAGTCTTCAAATGCAATTGTTCCGGTACCATATTTACTCGGTGTGAAATGCTCAAAGGCAATTTCGGGATTATTAGGATAAGAATCATCGGTATCCAACACCCCGTCCCCATCGGAATCACTTAAATCAACGGTATCCGAAAATACTCTGAAAGTGGTTAAATCATTGATAGTTCTTCCCAAATCGGTATCATTAGCTGCAGTTATTCCATATCGATATTGCCAACCACCAGTTTGAGTATCCATAATAATTAAATCTGAACTACTGGCGTTATTAGCCAACCATAATTCCTGGTTGGAATCGAAAGTCATTGAAGTGGGCTGAAATGGGAGATTATCAGCACTTATTCTGACACTTTGATATTCATTATTCTGATCCAATTCCAATCTATACAAACCCGAAAAAGTACATAAAAAAAGTGTTCCATCTTCAGCAAAAGCCAGATCACCACCGTCAGTGCTGTGAAGCCCTTTGATATTCCATGATTCCACAATTAAACCACTGATCGGATTTATAGTATACAATTTATCCACGCTTGAGAAGTACAGCAAGCCATCATTCACATTGTAGTCAAGTCGGGGACCTCCAATACCTATTTCTGCAACTGTTTGCCATTCATTACTTTCAATAGAGTATTTCATAAGTGGGTAGGGACTACTTCTGCCTATGGAATAAAGAGTTTTACTTTCCTGATCGATGGCGCAGGTATAACTACCCATTGGCATCGCTGACAAGTCGGTCAACTGACCGTTTAGAGGATCAATTTGAAATAATTGCCCCGAACCGTTTACAGCATATAAATAAACATTTACCCCATTTTTGGTTGCCGAAACTCTTCCGTTAATTTTATTGTTTTTGAATGTATAGTTCACCTCCCCTTCAGAAACATCAAGGATGGCAGAGGAATAATTAAGATTTGCCTTCCTTCTAATAAAAACCTTTTGACAATAAGTTGGCAGGTTAATGGTTTGTGACAAAACACCATTTTTTGGGATTCCGGAAAAAAGTAAATTTTCCAAAACTTCATTTTTATAAACCGGTTCTGTAACAACTTGTCCCGATTGATTTTGAAATGTTTCCTCTCCTATATAAGTCGGATCATCATTATAGACATACACCTCATAAAGCGCATATTCAGAATTATCATTTATGGTAACCTTAACCTGATGCTGGGTCTTAAAGTCAAACCCCTTGGCCACCGACAATTCATTTACAACTTCATTTTCATCAGTTGTCTTTTCGTCAGATATATTTTCAATATCAGAAAAGGAACAGCCACTTACAAGAAGAAAAATAAGGCTTGGAAATACAAATTTTTGAATACTTTTTCCCATTGCATTATTGATTAAAAAATTGATCTAAGAATAACAACATATCAAAATTAAAAATCTTTATCGGGGAAGTTTGTAATTTTATACGGATGAAACAAATCATTAGTCGACTGACCTTTTTCTGTAGATTAACGGATTTTAAAAATAAAAATTAAGCCTCGATTTGATCATGTGTTATTGCAACAGTGGATTTGGATTTGAAGTTCTGAACAAAACCATTTAATGAAAAGAGACTCTGAAACAAGGTTTTCTTTGATTTACCATTTTCAACATAATTAAATTTAGGATTTAAAGAGGAATGTTGGTTTTCAATTAATAATTTGAAGAATTCATCTAAACCTCTTTGATTACTGGGCAGCAAATCATAACAGATGTAGGCGATTTCAGATAAATTATATTTATTACTCAGGAATCGGACACCAGCCCTGGCAGCTGAAATATCTGTTTTGTGTTTCTTAACATTCACAATTGAAACATTTTCACAATCTTCAGCTATTTCACTTAGAACCTGATAGGTTTCATCTTTACTATTATTATCGACTAAGCAAATTTGTAAATTCTTTGCATAATCCATTTTTTTTGTAAAATAATCCTTATCAACATCGCTAGCATTATCATGAAATAATATTACAATTCCTTTTTTCATAATTTCTAAATTCTTAATCTTTTAAATATTTATTGTACAAGAGTTAATCCATCGGGTAACCTTCCGGTACCTATGGTACTTACAATTGCCATGGTTCGCATATCAATTACTTCTACTTCATCTGCATTTGTATTTGAAACAAATGAGTACAATCCATTGGGATGCATTAAAATACCCAATGGCCTGGGAGTATGATAAAGCAATCTTTCTAAAAAAGTTTTTTTTCCTCGAATTGCTATTTTTTTTATTTCTTTCTTGGACTTCTGATCATAAACGGAAATGGTACCATCTGTAGAATTAGTCACAAGACAACTTTTACCATCAATTGAAAACTTTAATCGCATAGATTCTTTTCCGGTATTGATAGTTTTAATAATTTTTAAACTTGCTGTATTGATAATATTTATTGTGTCATCAAATTTATTAACCACCCATACTTCGGATCCATCGGGAGTGATATCAATACCTTCTGTTCCTGATCCGCATGATATAATACGGACAACCTTGCCCAAATCCAGATCTATGACACTTACAGAATTTGAATTAATATTGGTAACAAAAACTATTGGTTTTTTTGGATGCTTTACAAGTAAATGACTCACGTTCTGAAGTGTTGGGATTTTTTTCTCAATGACCCCTGTTTTTACATTGATTATAATTAATTCATTACCACTATCTGTAACCACACCAACCTTATCAGTTTCTGGAAAAGCAATTATACCATGGGGTCTCAGACTTCCCTCTAGGCTAATTTCTTTTTCTAATTTATTATTTTTTGTATCGATTACCGTTATACTTTGACCATTCGTTTTCAAGTCTCCATAGTTAGTAACCACTACCTTATTTTCACCATTAAAAGCAACCACCTCGTGTGGCTCTACCTCAATTGGATACTCAAACAATTCTTTACCCTGATTCAAATCAAAACTGGTTATACTGCTACCTAGTTTATTTACTATGTAAAGTTTTCCTTCTGTTTTAATATCATAAGAATTTCCCCTAACAATATATAATATCCATGAACCAACCAGGAAAAACATCCCGAAAAGAACCATAAAGAATTTTAACTTATTCATATTTCACCTTTTTTAAAAAGTTCTATTGCATATTGGCTCGCTCTTGCTGTAAGGGCCATATAGGTTAAGGATGGATTCTGACATGCTGAGGAGGTCATACAACTTCCATCGGTTATAAAAACATTTTTAACATCGTGCATCTGATTATATTTATTAAGAACAGAAGTCTTAGGATCATTTCCCATCCTGGCAGTACCCATTTCATGTACTGCTGAGCCCGGATCAGGAGTACTTCTGTAACTCCTTACATTTTTAAATCCTGCCTTTTGTAAAATTTCCTCACTTGTTTTTGTCATATGTTCCATCATTGCCAGCTCATTAGAACCGTAATTAAAATGAATTTTTACCAGAGGCAAACCCCACTGATCCAGATTATTATGATCCAATGTGATTTTATTGTCATAATTAGGCAGTGTTTCGCCTCTGCCCCCCAGGGAAATTTTCCATTTACCTGGAGTTTCCAACTGAGCTTTTAGCGATACTCCAATTCCTTTTGTTGCTTTTGATTCCCAATTTTCCCGTTCACCCTTTCCCTGAATTCCATATCCTCTGAGAAAATCCCTGTTTTTTGTCCGGGCATCTAAATTCTGAAATCTTGGAATATAGATAGTTCCCGGAGATCTGCCTTCGTAGTAAGTGTCCAATTTCCCATCAAAAATCCCATAAGTCCCTTCATTAACAATATGATCCATTAAATTGTGACCAATTTGCATGCTGGAATTTCCCAAACCATTAGGAAAAGACAAAGAAGTTGAATTCAATAAAATGGCAGCTGTTGCAATTGCCGATGCGTTTAGAAATATAATATTTGCATAATAACATGCCTCTTCTTTTGTGATGGCATCAACTATCCTTACACCTATGGCTTTTTTCTGTTCCTCACTATAAATCACTTCCTTAACTACAGAATTTTCCCTTAGGGTAAGTTTACCTGTATTATAAGCATCAACCAAAGTTGAGGAGTTGCTGCTGAAATACCCGGCAAACGGACAACCTCGGCTGCATAAATTCCGATACATGCAAGGACCTCTTCCCGGCTTTGACTGAGTGAGATTTGCTACCCTGCCATGTATTAAAATTCGATCCGAATAATGCTCTTTGATTGATTCTTTAAGGTGATTTTCTACAGCATTCATTGGAATCTCAGGCAAAAAGACACCATCAGGAAGGTGAGCAAGGGATTCTTTTGTCCCACTTACACCAATATAATCCTCTACATAGTCATACCATTTAGACAAATCACTGTACCTTATTGGCCAATCAACCCCATAACCATCATTTTTATTAGCCTCAAAATCTAAATCGGAAAGTCGATAACTCTGACGTCCCCATGTTAGTGAACGCCCCCCACTTGATACCCTCTAATCCATTTAAATGGATTTACCTGAATATAGGGATGATCTGAATCTTTCACAAAAAAATGCTGATTACCGGCATTACAATGACTACTTTGAATTGGTCTATCTTTCAATTCTTCATTTGTCAGATGCGATCTGAATCTAAAATCCCACGGATTTTTAAAAGCCGTTGGGTAATCTTTAACATGCTGTACATTACCACCTCTTTCCAGTACCAGGGTTTTTAAACCTCCAGCTGTAAGTTCTTTTGCGGCCCATCCGCCGCTGATACCGGAGCCTACTACAATAGCATCAAAAGTATTTATATCAGTCTTGTTTAACATAATTTCTAACTTGTTGCCCAGGCTTTTGGATTATTTGCTGAAATTATTACTTCCCTATATCTTCCCGGTACAGGAGCATATCTTAAATGTTTAGTTGCACCAATTTCTGATGAACAGTATCCTTCCACAGTAAGTGATTTTAATATCTCAAAAAAAGATCTACCGCCTATTTTATTCTTGATTTTGACCAATAAGCTATTTGGATCCAAAGTACTCTCCATTTTTTCTAAAATATCTCTTTTTTGTTGACTTTGGCAAAATTCAAATCTTATATTAAATGAGTCCATACACTGATCTTGCAAATCCATAAGACCAGCAATAAAATTATTATATTCTTTATCTGATGAACAAGCTTCCATATAATCTAAAATGTAATAATGAACGTTTGCTTCCTTTGCACCTGGAGTTTCTGTTTTTGGAATTACAACATCTACAATTTCTTCTAAGAGTGTCAAATAATTTTTCAAGTCACCTCTATTGATATTTTTACCACCAATCCCATTAAATCCCGCATATGACGCAATTCCGATTCCCGTAAGACTTAAAATACCTAGTATCGCGCTTCTTCTTTTCATTTTTTAAAATATTAGAATATCCACTTAACTTATTAATTTTAAACAATCCCTTAATTTATAATCAATTGAAAACCATCAAACGTCCTTCGATATCTTGATGACTTCTGCACATTCAACTTACTCATTCTCCATAACTCCATGGGCAGTATGAATAAAATTCTCATCAGCTCCCTTTAATTTAAAAAGTAAAAATTTCATTCTTAAAAATGCTGAAGGAAGCCAGACTATTGCAAGTAATGTCTTTGTATTATAAAATGATTTTGGCAAGGCAAGCAGTAAAGCGGCCACAACTATTATGCAATTCAAAATCCAATAGTGTAGAGCTACATTTGGATTATATCTAAACCCAAAAACAAATATGACGTATATAAAAGTTATAATAAAAGTATTTCCCAACAACAATATTCGGGGTGGAACGATCATTTGAAAAAGCTTATCAAAAAAATTAATATTCCCTCTTAACAACAGTTCTTTTATTCCCTTAATAAAATATTTAGATAAAAAAATAAATTGTGTTGAAAGCCATCTTTTCCTTTGGTTTGAAAAATCTCCTGGCCTTTGAATTTTTTCATCGAGAACAATGGCGTCGGGTAAATATTCCACTTTATTCCCCTTTAAGGCTAACCTAAATTCAAGTTCTTTATCGAACCCTCCTACTACCTTCATTGTTGCCATTTCTGCTTTAAACAAGTCATATTCAAATCCAATTCCGGAGCCAATTAGGGCAGATGACAATCCTAATGCCCTATGACCATTTCTAAATATATGATTATTAATCTCCTCACTGGCAGCATCCAACATTGCATAGGATGTATTTAAATTTTTTGCTTTTCGATGCCCCTGAACGATAAGGTGACCATCATTAAAAGCCTGATTCATTTTATTTAGAAAGTCAGCTTCCATAATGTTATCAGCATCTAAAATAATTGCATAATCATAATTTTGAGATATCACTTCCATTGCTCTATTCAAAGCTTTGGCTTTCGTACTTTGCTGAAAAGAAACCTCAACAAGAATTATTGGAAGTTCTTTAAGCTTCGATATCGTCTTAGCCTCTAAAGAATCGGCAATTACTACAATATCAAATTTTGTTAACGGATAATTATTTTTAAGAGCTGATTTTGCTACCTCAACAATTACAGCATCCTCTTTGTATGCAGGTATAAAAACTGCGATCTTATTAAAAATTTTTTGACTTGATTTTGGTGATCTTCTTCGATAGAAATTACCGGCAACAGCAAAAATCAATATGTACAAACTTGAAATGGTAAAATAGCCAAATATCACATATTCAAATACCATTATAACGTTCTTAAAGACTTCCATAAATATTTACATTATCTAATTTTTATTATTTTTCGATTTCTACTTCGCAGAAATATATTTTAGAATGATAAAATTAGTGGTTAAGCTGAGAGTTCCTTTTAATTTTAGACGGAAGAAGGATATGTATCGACAAATAACCTTTTCGTTTAGTCAGACTGTAGAATTGGTATTTCGAATTTGACCACCTTTTAACTATGTTGCCCTGATTGCACGTTCCCAATTTACAGACTGGCTGTTCTTCAGATATCGAACGAAACCTAAAATTACCGAAAGATTCATTATGAGAAAATAATAAGGTACGAACAAAATCTTTATACGTGTAGATCTGTTCTCTAAAAACCAACCTATAAGGGCAGAAACATAAAAAAGAAACTGCAACCAAAACAAAAGAGAGTACAAACCGAAATCTAAAGCACCTTCTTCAATGGCAAGAACTGATAAGGTCGGGATAATCAAAAGGAGACATAATGGAGTCAAACTCCATCTTAATACCCGATGAGAGATGTATTGAAAAGACAATGTTTTGTATTTGAATATATTTAATAACGCACGTAATCTTACGATAGACTGAATCCCGCCGGCAGATATTCTGATTTTTCTTTTGAGTTCTTCCTTTACATTTGCCGATGCTGTCTCAATTGCATAGGCCTCTGGGTCATACTGAATTGTATAACCTTCCTGGGCGACCCTTAAAGAGATTATAAAATCGTCCAATAAGGTGTCTTTTTCTACATGTCTGTACAACTCTGTTCTGATGGCAAAAAGTTCTCCTGCAGCTCCAACCACAGAAAACAGCTCGGCATCCCATTTTTTCAATTTAGATTCATACCTCCAATAAATACCCTCGCCCGCACCAGAGGCAACATCAGTTTGTTTATTACTAATCCGCTTTTCTCCGGAAACACAGCCCACTTTGGGGTTACTGAAAAGATTAACGATTCGTTTTATCGATTCTTTTCCCAATAGGGTATTAGCGTCACTAAATATCACAATAGGAGTTTTTACAAATTTAATCCCTCGATTCATTGCTCCTATTTTCCCGTTTCTTGCATCCAAATGATACACAGTGGCATTTGGATATTTTGATAAAAGCTCCGGAGTACCATCATCAGAACCATCGGTTACCCATATAATTTTCAATTTATCTCTGGGATAATCAAGTTCCATACAATTCTTCATCTTCGCCCCTACATAATCTTTTTCATTATATGCTGCTATTAATAGGGTTACTTCTGGTTCATGGGTTATATCTGAAGATACGCTCTGACCAATTTTAAAAAACCTCCTTATTTTGATAATAGCATACAATAGAACACCATAACCCACATAAGTATATACTATTATAAAGAGAAAGATCCAGAAAGAAATTTTTAATGCTTCCATGTTATTTTACTTTTTCCCATTTCCGGGTTGCTTTGTTATACTTCTTTATTACTCGGGAAGGATTGCCAGCTACTACCGTGTACTCAGGGACATCTTTTGTGACTGCACTGCCAGCCGCTACAATAGCATGTTTTCCAATGGTTACACCTGAAACCACGACCACATTAGATCCAAGCCAAACCTCATCTTTAATAACGATAGGTGAAGTTGTAACTCCTTGTTTATTGATAGGTTTAGTAACATCTTCATAATTGTGGTTTAGGCCAGATATTGTAATATTTTGAGCAAGCGAAACATCATTTCCAATATTAACTGGCCCAATAATAGTATTACTCAAACCTATTTTAGTCCTGTCACCAATTATAACATCACCAACACCATTATTGATGGCTGAAAAGTCCTCAACGATTGAATTCTTACCCAATACAAACCTATTCCATGGAACCACATCCATTCTGGTCCTGCTTCTAATTATCGCTCCATTACCTTTTTTATGAAAAAACGGATTAACAAACCATTTCACCCATATTCTTGGTCTGGTCTGCTTTGGAATCAATATCGACCAATGCACCCATTTTTTGAGAAGTTTGTTTCTATTTATTTTTTCTTTTAAATCCATTTAAATTTTTAATTAGTAGCCATCTTTATGGCTTTATAAATATCTATAACATTATTTTCCCAAGAATGCGTTAGTGCATATTCACGTCTGGCATCGGCTAATTTGGCGGAATTTTCTTCAAGGGCCATTTCAATGAGATTCAGGTAATCTACTTTGGTTTCCGCTAAATAAACATAATCTTCAAAATATTCCATTGCCAAAGTTTTAGTAGCAACTATCGGTTTACCCATTGCCAAATATTCATCTATTTTTCGTGGATAGTTACCCTTTGTGGTTTCATTCAATAATTGTGGATTAATACAAACATCAAAACCTTTTATATATTCCGGAAGTTGATTCATATCTTTGGAACCCAAAAAATGAATATTATCATAATTGTGCAACTTTGAATTTATAAATTCTGCTTCTTCAGGCCCTACTAAAACAATATTCCAATCTTTACGACTCGTGGCAATAAATTCCAGCAAATCAATGTCAAGTCTGAGAGTTGTCAGATATCCCACATATCCGATTATAGGTCCCTCAATTTGTTTCAATTCTTTCGCAACTTCAATTTTGTTCAGTTTAAAATCAAAGAGAGAAACATCACAACCCTGCCCAACCATGTGGCTGTTTGAGTTATATCTTCTTGCATATTCTGTATAGTATAAAGAGTTTGTCACCACTACATCGGCTTTCTGAATTAATTCTTGCTCATATCTTTTACCGTGAAAACTCCAATAATACATGGGACTGTTAACCAGATTATCTCTGATATAGTAGATAAAAGAATTCGGTTTCAATAGCTCATTAATATACTTTCCCAGGAACATTGAACTATCATTAAAAAGGATGTAATCCTTAAACCCCAAAATACTGATAGCCCTCAAAATTTCATCTGATATCTTTTTGGCATTATAGCTGATCAGTTTGTCAAAAAGATTTTTGTGTCTGATACGGTTTGTTGGAAAAAACACTGTTTTAGGATTAAACTCCCACAAATTGTCTGCAAGCTGTTGAAGGCTATCCTCTTGGCCTAAGACCACACGTTTCCTTTTCTTTACCTGCTCTGATTTCTTAGTCTTTATAAAGTCTAACAAACTCATGGGATTGTTCACATATAACACTCTGTTATGCTTTGCAAATTCTGTTGCTATATCTTTACAGTTGCTCCCTATTTCTATATCCCAAGCCTGGATTCCTACTATTATGATGTCTTTTCCCTTTATCATGACTAATACTTTTTAGGTTATTATCAATTGAATTTTGTACTGCTTTATTGAGTTAGGCCAAGGTTTGATTCCTATTGATATCATAATTGCTGATATTCCAGAATACTCCCCTGTATAAGGCCGATAACTGTTCTTTATCAAATAAATATTTAATAGTATTTTCTGGTAATGAAACCAGAAAAAAATAGATTGTAGCAAGTACGAATATAACTCCACTACTATTCCTGCGCAAAAACAACAATCTGTTTCTATTAAAATAATACGTTTTCAAAGGACTGTTTTTGCCCGTGGTGAAAGAATCTTTATGATAGATCGATGATTTAGGCTGGTAATATATTTTATAACCGGCTCTTTTTACTCTTTCCGCAAAATCCAGTTCTTCATAGTAAAGAAAATATCCCTCATACAATAGCCCTAATTCTTCTAAAACACTTTTTCTTATCATCATGCATGCACCATGTGGAAAGCATGTTTCCTCAACCTTATCATACTGCCCATAATCTTTTTCTCGGTTACCATAATGTTTTCCTCTGCTAGTTATGGGATGTAAAGGAGAGGCACCCGCATACTCCAAAACATTTTCTTCATAATAGGAAAGTATTTTAGAACTTACAATACCAATTTCTTTATTTGATTCCATTAGTTCTACCATACTTTCAAGAAAGTTTTCTTTTACCTCAGTATCATTATTTAGCAATAATATATAATCGCCTTTGGCTTGTTTTACAGCTATATTATTTCCGCCGGCAAAACCCAGATTTTTATCACTGACAATTAATTGGACTTCCGGGTACTTCTCTTTAATTGAATCAGGAGATTTTTTTTGTGATCCGTTATCTACAACCAATGTTTCATAATTAGGGTAAGTAACCTTTCTCAAAGATTCCAGCATTTCACAGGTAACTTCGGGTTGGTCGTAATTTACACTTACGATTGACACTAATGGTTGTTTAAAATTTGTTTCCATAATCAATTTGGTATTGAATGTTCCGTGTGAATCGATTTATAAAGCATCAAATAACTTTTAGCCATATTCTCCCAGGAGAATTCTCTGCTTCGTTCCAGTCCCCTTTGGCAAAGTTCTTTCCTATAGGTTTCATCATTTATAATTTTGATCATACCCTCAGTAATTTCCTCTGGTTTAAAAGGATCCACAATATGAGCGGCATCAGCTGCTACTTCTGGCATTGAGGAGGTATTTGAAGTAATAACCGGTACTTTGCAGGACATGGCTTCTAACATGGGAATACCAAAACTTTCCCTAAGAGATGGATACAGAAATAAATCACATTGCGAATAAATGGCCGGCAAATCAGTATTTTTAACATATCCGGTAAGTACAATTTTGTCCATCAGTTGTTTGTCTCCAATTTCAGCAAGTAATTTCTCCAACTCCCCTATTTCAAAATCCAGCATTACCAATTTATAATCTAACCTTGTTTGTTTTAAAAATTCCGAGAAAGCCTTAAGAATGCCTTTTGTGTTTTTCTTGGGATCTGTGTTTCCTAAAAAAAAGAAATAATGATCTGGCAAACAATATTTTTGCCTTACTCTGTTTAGTTCTTCCGCAACAGTAATAGGTTTGAAATGCTCACTAACCCCATTATAAATTGCATCCAACTTATCACCTTCTTTAATTCCGAAGAAATTAGCAATTCTGTTTTTCTCAAAATGAGAAACTGTAACCACTTTTCTGCTGCTTTTCACAACACTGGGTACAACAAGTTTTCTGTATAAATTTCCAAATTTCTGATAGGCAGTGGCACTGCTGGTCAAGATATTGAAAAAGCTGCTTTCCATATAAATAATATCATGAAGTGTCGTGATTAGTGGTACTTCACATTTTAGCGAAGCGGTATTACTTGTACAGTGCAAAATTTCACAGCCATATTTTTTCACCGCCCTTGGCAGAGCAAATTGCTCCCATTTTGGATAAGCCCCACCTTTCAATTCAACTATTTTAAAATTAGAAGTCTCATTTAAAACACCATGGTCTGTATCTGGCTTTACAAATATGTAATACTGATTTTCCTTATCTAAAATCTGCAGATTTCTGATAAGCTCTAAAGCCACCATATCCATCCCGTGTTTCTTTCTTCTGAAAAGTCTTTGTCCTTCTATTCCAATAACCATGTTGCTGTTTTTTACAATTACTTGAATAACCTTGATACTATTTATGAATGAAATTTGCAATCACCCCTTTCTATATCACTTTCAATCTTAAGCTAACTTTCTTATTTGGTCCCTGACATTTAAGGCATATTTTCTGAGAAATGGAAGGTGCTTCCCGCTTTTAATATTGTATAAAAAAGACTCCGATTCAAAAACCATTTCAAAATTCTCCGTACACAAAACAGGTTTTTTAGTTAGCCTGTTTATTTCTACTGCCTGTCGATAATCACTTTCCACAAATAAAACATAGGGCTTTGCCATGTATGCTTTTGCTTTATGCCCTCCGTGATTATTGGCCTTTTGTCTGGCCTGCATATCTGGTAAATCAAGCATTATTAAATCATTGTACTTAATATTGTTTGCTGCTAACCAGCTCTCTGTTTGCTTGCGATATTTTTCCAGACGGGAGGTAACTATCGTACCAATCTTGCAACCTGGAACAAAAAGTGGCCGAGCGTTGAGAATAAAATCAATGTATTTTTCTCCGTCATCATTTTGTTCAGGCAATGGGTCCTCACATAAAACTCCATCAATGTCAAAACAAGCTTTTTCTAATGTGGTATGATTCATAATGTTCCACTGAAAGTATCGCGGAAACGGAATGGTTTCAAAAAAATAATCTACCAATTTTTCTTTGCCAGGCATCATATAGATTGCACAATAACTGATGTCGAATTTGGCAGACAAATCTTTTAAATTTTCCTTGCACTCTGCTATTGCCGCCCCCGATCCAACACTATCGTCTACCACCAATATCTTTTTAAAAAGAGAGGTATCAAAAAACTGACTTCTGGCACCAGCCTTATAGATATAACCATTCATAAAAGAATGGATGTCCGTGTAGGGCCTGTTCAGATATAAGGCTAATAAATTAGCCGGAAGCATACCACTACGGGGAACTCCAACTATTAGATCAATATCTCTCGGAATAATACTTAATCGCTTAAGTATTATATCATTTAAATCTTTGATATTACGATAATACATGACTATATGTTTTTAAATTCCTAAATTATTATTCTAATTTCCTAACCATGTTCTTTTTGGTAATAGGTGCTAATCGTTTAAATTTCGAATCTTCAAAAATCTCTGGGTTTGACATTATTGCCATTGATGAATAGATTAAGAAGGCCGTCGGCATTTGACCCAAAACACCATTACCGTATGCCGCCACCATTATGCCGGCCATACCGGCGATCAATGCTGACATTTTTATTTTCACTATAGGATCCCTTATTTTGAACATCACTTTCAGAGAGGCTTTTCCTATCACATAAAATAGAATAAATAAGTGAAGGATTAAACCGACAATTCCTGTTTCCGCCCATATTTGCACGTACCAACTATCAGTTGCCACGTGTGAAAGAAATGCATTGGGTAGGAAACGCTGTGCCTTGTCTCCTGCATGTCCAATACCTCCCCCAAATGGCCTGGTTGCTAAATAAGCTTTAAATATTTTTTTGATTATTCAATCTTACCTGGAATGAAGCATCATTTGGATCAAATGCAGTTCGCATTCTTCTTATCTGAGCATTTCCCTGGCCGATTGTAGTGTATTTAAAAAAAACAAAAAGTCCTATGATGAAAACCAATCCGACAATCAGCACATTAATGTTTTTCCTGAGAACAAAATAAGTCATCAATCCTGCAAAGGGAACACTGATGGCACCCCTTGTACCCGATATTATCATGCCATAAAAGCCCAACATAGAGGCGATAATAAAGAAGATTTTTGCAAATCCTTTTTTGGTCTGTGAATAAATAAAAGCCACTACACCTGTATAGGCCTGATCAGCACCAAATTGGCCAGCATCAGAAAAAAAAGAGAAAACCCTCAGTTTACCGAATAATACATGAGTCTGGTAGGCACCCGCATTTAACCATGCTTTCTCTGCATAGTCAAGGCCAACGTAAAGTTGAATTATTCCTTTGAAAGAAGCCAAAATGGAAAAAGCTGCCCATATATATAAAAAAGTATCTAATCGTTTATGATTATTAACAAACATTAGTGCTAATACGCCAAACAAAAAAAAGTAAATTCCAATTCCTCTGGAGGCAATCCATGCCTCTATACTTCGAGCTTCAGGATTTACAATTTCCATCACGCAATACAACAACCATATCGCTCCCAAATAAACAACATCCTTATTGGTTGGGGACCAATCCACTCTCTCCCTAAATTTTGAAAAAATAAGAGCAATAAGGGTCAGTACAATAACACCATCAGCAGCAAATCCCAATGGTAGTCCGGTTATATAACGACAAATTCCCAAAATGGTAAATCCCAAAACGATAAGAGTATAAAACCCTAAAATTGGTTTTTTAAATAACAAGTACAGGTATATTAAAATGAACACAAGCGCAAATAATACCCCGACACCTATCAGTTCCAATTTTGTAATAATCAGCCCAGACAATAACACGCCTGCCAAAAGAAGAAACAGGGATATTGGTGAAGCGATTCCTGATGAACCAGATACACTGCTAAAAGGGTTTCTATTTTTTTCTTGTAATTCCATCTCAGTTCTTAACAGTTTTAACATTTTTAGCGAAATGATTACTTCTCAATTTGTCATAAAGTCCTGTATAGAAATTTAGACCACTACTAAAAATTTCTCTGAAGTTCAGGGATAATTCCCGGTCTAAAAAGTGCATACCTATCCAAATTCCCACTAGGGTGAATAATACCGATGCTATTGCCACAAGAACCAAAGATTTAAAAATAAAAATGGCAATAAAATCACCTATGACATTCGTGATAACCATAAACAAAACCTTGAGAGCATTAATATTTGGTTTATTAATGCTGTCCAATCCTATCCCCGTCATTCTGTCAATCGGTAACAGTAAACCATAGAGAGAAAAAATTCTTACTATGGCAACCACATTAAAACCAGTCACAGGATCAGTTCCTAGGTATTGTTCTCCCGAAAGAAGTAGTACCAATATTTCTGCAAATAGAAAAGTAAATAGACTCATAAGAACAAACAAATAAGTAAGTGCACCCGAATAACTATAAAACAAATCTTTCACCTCCCGTATTTTTCCATGCAAACTGGCCTTTGACATTTTTGGGAAGGCCGTGGCAACAAAACTTCGCAACGGTATCTGTTGCATTTCTGTTAATTTTAGTGGGATAGCATAAAGGGCTATAGCAGCTGATCCCAGCGGACTAAAACTCAATATCAAAGTATCAGCACTTCTCAATAAATTAGTTCCAATTAAGGTAAAGGTGGTATACTTTCCAAAGTTCAAAAGAGTTTTAACGGTAGATTTGGTGGCATACTTTATTTTCATAACCCCATCCCACCCGAGAACAATACTAATCAAGGAGGTAAAACCATTAATTAAAATAACCAGAACAACTATTTGCTCCAAGGTTAAATTTAGTATGGTGTAATGCATAAGAATTGCCACAAAAAAAACGCCACTGTTTATGGCTTTTAAGATCAAAATCTGAGCATACTTTCTATCTGCCTGCAAAACAACCAATGCAATGTTCCATGGTAGATTTAAAAATGCTAATAAGGGATACCAGCTAAAAAATAAATTATATCCTGACTGCTTTATCGGCTCGTTAAAAAAGAATCTGGTCAACATTATTAAAGCCGCAATAGAAGCCGTTGCCACCAGGTTAATAAGGGCATTTGAACCTATAAATTTCAACCTAGTTTCACCATCTGCCCCTGATAAAAATCGGATAAGTCCGGTATTGGTAATTCCAAATCGAAACATTTCTATAAAGGAACCTGCAGCTACAAATAGCACCCATTCACCAAACAACTCCACAGACAAACTCCTGGCCAGCAGCGCAAAAACGCCAATACCCAATATGGCAATGAGTACATTTCCTGCAAGCGACAAAAAATTATCTTCTCGTATTATTTTCTTTACTAAATCCATTTTATTTATATTTGGTTTTTTGAGTAAAATTGAAACTTAAACATCTCTTTCATTTTCTTTCTTAACCTGCTTCTTCGTTTTGGCAATTCTCCCAAGACTGATTCTAACTCATTAATATGAACTCCATTTACAATAAAATTTAACTTAGTTCCTGATAACTCCCTTATATTTTTTATAGCTGACTGATCTGCGTTTGTCCAAACTCTATTGGCTCTGCAAACAAGAATATTTAAGTCAGCTGCAGCTATTAATTCTGCTGGATAATTATGGTAAATAATAGCCGGTAATTCAATTATTACAACCTCTGGAGAAAAATTGAGGGGGATGTTATTGTGCTTAAGGATATCCACATAATCTTTCGAATTAAAAAAATGATTATTTATCTGATATTTAAAATATTGCGACTGATCCAGGTAGTTTTGTGGCTCTTCCAAAAAGGTATTTTCAAAATCAATTCTGGAATCATGATACCCTAACAATTTATTAATAAAAGGTATTCTGGTATTTTGCTTAACAGCATCCTGTTCCTCCGAGTGATTAAGTAATAGCACTTTTTTACCCTCCTGCATAAATGCCTTGGCAAGATTTCCTGAAACCACAGTCTTACCCTCAATTCTTTGTGTACTAAATACCACGATAGTTTTAGCAGTACTATTATTAGGATGCGAGCTAAAATAATATTCAATATTCTGCTTAATTATTTCAATTAATCTTTTTTGAACAAATTGCAGATTTATGGTACCCGCATCTTGGATAATTTTAGGTAACATACCTAAACCAGGTAATCCAAGTTTTTGTTTTGCCCGAATAACATTTTTTAAGGTATCATCGAAATACTCCATTACCAAAAGAACTCCCAAGGTTAATATACCTCCCAAAAAAGCAGCCGCAATAACCAGTATGCCTCTTTTAGTAGGATTTGGTGAAAGTGGATAAAAAGGTGCATCGATGGTTTTTAATTTAGAGGACAACTCACTGTCCTGTAATTTTAGTTTAGCTAAATTTAAACCATGCAAAATTTCTATATAACCTTGCTCTGAAACTGAAATCTCCCGTTCAATTCTTTTCATATTGGCTCCCGCAGGAGCATATTGAGCGTAAACCTTCTGAAAATCTTTATTTTGGTTGTCAATCACCTTAATTTTTGCCTTAAGATTTTCGGCTTCTGCAACATTATTCATCCAAATGGGAAGGGCCTGTTTAACAGGTAAACCATCAATCGTATTTTCATAGGAGTACAATTCGTTTACCACTCTTTTAATTGCTGCAGCTAAATCAGCTGCCTGCTTTTTAAGTTCGGTAATTTTATTTATAGCTTGCTGGCTTTTATTTGAATCTATTTCGGCTTGCAGTAAGGCAATTTTATAATTTATTTCTCCTAGCAACTTTTTGTTTTCTATTACATTGTTACTCTTGTTTTGAATGGCATCCTGTATTTGAAGTTTTTCTTCTAGTCTGTTGATTTCTGCCTGGGTTCCTGCCAATTCAGCAGATTTCTTTTTAAAATCCACTTCCATATCCTCCTTCACTACTGCAACAGCCTTACTCTGCTCATAGTAGTTAATAATATTATAATCTATATTAAAATACAGCAAACTGTCCTCCGCAATTCTCAACTTCTCACTTGCTTTTTGTAACTGACTTTCAAAATATTTAACTACAGCATCTGAACTGTTTTCCTTAATATTTTTATAATTACGGGTGCATACTTCATTATATATGGCCAATGTTTGTTGGCAAATTCCCGGATCGTTGCAGGTATAACTCAATTTAACTAAGTCGCTATTTGCAATTCTACTAGCCGTTAATTTTGATATAGCATTAAGAGAATAATGCTCATCATCATCATAATTCAGAACCTCGTAGATATAATTATCGTGACTACTATTCATTAAAGCAATTAAATTCTGTACCGTCTTCTCGTATATACCTCGATCAATTTCCGGGGGAAACAACTTATTATTAGAGTTCGTTTCATAATCTGTAATTGTTTCGCCAGTTCCTTTGGCTACATATCCATAAATTTCTGCCGGTATTTTATTTTTTAAGTCATCAAAAATTGGTTTTGAAATATATTTTGGATTCGCCTCTTTCAACATTAGGTGCTGGGCAAGCAGTCTTATGGCCACCTCTTCCTGCGTTTCCCTTGAAACAATCATATTGATAAGATTATCAAAATCGGCATTTGTAGCCTGATAGTCAAACCTTTTATCCATTTCTATTGAAGTGCCTGTTGCCAATCCCGTATATAAAACAGTTTGAGAGGAATACTCAAAATCAGGATTCATGGTGAGCAAAATCACCAGTGAAGCAAGTAAAATTGGAATAAGCAACAACAATACTATGTGTTTAAGAACTAACCTTATGAAATCAACTATTGTCATTTATTTAATTTATGTAGGTTAAATTAAAAACGAAACCCGCCATATCCTCTAATACCTGTTTTGTAGTAATAAATTCCGACTTTGCTATTTCGTAATCCGATTCAATATTTGAAGTTATATCGGAGATTCTTACATATTCTGTAATATCTATAACTCCATTTCTAAATTCTTTTTCTGTCATTTCCATGTTAACTTTTCCGTCTCCATATTTTTTGGATTTGATCTGAAGAATTTTATATTTCAATAAGAGATTTTGGTATAATTTTATAACATTTTGCCTTATTTCTTCTTCTTGAAATTCAGCCATGCTCTTAGCCTCTTCAAGTTCCATTTTAGCCAATTTGACCTCATTTTTACGTCCCATAAAATCAAAAACGGATAACTTTAGATACAAACCTGCACTGTAGGTTAATTGTTGTGTGGTGGTAAGAAATGAAGAATTAATCTGACCATCCGTATTACTGGAAATACTATTTAAGTTTCCATATCTGGTATCGCCCTGAATACCTAAATTTCTGGTCCAACTCAACTGCTCTATTTTAATTTTAGATTCCTGTGCTTCCATATAATTTTTTCTGAAATTAAGCATTGAGCTATTTTTTAAAACAGAATCAATCACAACCTGTAATGGAGGAAAATTTAATTCAAAGCGTTCTAATGAGGCCGATTCGTCTATAGCATTTTGCGATTGAACAGTGTTTAATGTCAACATATAAATACCGGCAATGCATGCTATTTTAAAAAATTTGATCATTTCGCTTTGATTTTATTTAAGAATTAAACTGCCCCTTTTTGAAATAAGGCAGGAATGGTTTTTAAAATTATTTTGATGTCGTACCATAGGGAATAATTATCTCCAATGAAAAAATCTGCATATTGATTATCTAATTTTATACGATCTTCTTCTGACATAACTCCGCTTTGCCCTCTTAACTCCACCTGCCAAAGTCCTGTAATTCCCGCTGGAGCTAAAAATCTTTTGGATAAGGTATCCTGGGTAAGCAATTCTGCCTCATAGACAGGTAGTGGTCTGTTACCCACTATAGACATATCACCCTTTAATACATTAATCAGTTGAGGAAGTTCATCGATGCTTGTTTTACGGATAAATTTTCCAATTCTGGTAATTCGTGGATCATTCAGGATTTTCACAAAAGTTGCTTTGCTTTTCTCCACTTCTTTTTTCTGGTAATTGTACCAATAATCGCAAATTATATTAACCCCCTCGTGCAAAAGAGGTGAACAGGATTCTCCCCATGGAAGCTTGCTGCATCTAGGACAACTTTCCTCCATTTTGGCAGATGAATCAGTATTTGACGAACTATATTGATTTTTCTCTTTAGCCAAGTTGTTCAGTAACTCATCTGAACCTGCTCTCATGGAACGAAGTTTATAGAAATCAAAAGTATAGCGGCCAACACGTTTTGCGATGTAATAAACCTTCCCTTTAGATTCCATCCGAATAGCAATAATAGTTACCACCAATAATGGGGATAAAACTATTAGTGCCAGAGAGGCAAAAACAATATCAAAAATTCGTTTGGAAAGCGGCAACTTGTATTGGGTTGTAGGAATTGTCAACCTTGTTTTTTTATTTATCTTTTTTTCTGTTAGTTTTATAATCGAAAGTGATCTGTCAACTATCTGACTTACGGCTGTGGAACCTTTTACATAATATTCATTTATTCCCAAAGAGAAAGACTCCTCAAATAGATTTTTATTAAAAACATCTGCCACCAGAATAAAAGGGATTTTTCTTGTTTTCGTATTATCATTTATCTTTTGAAACAATAAGACACCATTATAGCCTGGTAAATTATAATCAGCAATGATTACATTTATATCATTCTTTTTAGACAGAAAATTGATTGCTTCAAGTCCATTGGACACCACATTAATTGTCGCATCTTTCTCTTCTGCATGCTTTACGTATTCTTCTGGAGAATTTCCAACATATAAAATTGCCATGATTTTCTAATTTTTTTAAAATAGGGAAGTTTAATGACCTACCAGGTGTAGGTATAATGAATAGGAAAAAGGTTTTTCTTTACTACCTCATCAAGTTCCTCGGGATTAAATGGTTTTGACAAGTAATCCTGTGCACCCATTTGGTAGCATTTTACTCGTTCCTTACTTTCTGCCCGACCTGACAACATAATTACAGGGGTGTGTTTTGTATATCCTTTTAGTCTAACTTCTTTGAGAAATTCAAAACCATCCATGTTGTCCATTTGAATATCACTTATTATTAAATCCGGAAGGTTTCTTTCCAACCATTGAAGCCCTTCTAAACCTGATTCCTTGGTAACAACTTCATATTTGGTTGCTAAAAAATAATCCAACAATGCTCTGGTTGTCAATTCATCATCTATTACTAATATTTTTCTTTTCATAATCGTTGAATTTTAATATGATACTGTTAATTATTGAAATTAGGACTTAATACATATTCTGCAACCGGATTTACTTCATCTTTATAGACTTCATCTGAGGTGCGCACTCCAATACAGAAATAATTAAACTTATTTTTTTTCATTTCTTCCTGGTCGTAAATATTTCGACCGTCAAAAATTGCTGCCGAATTCAACAACTTATTCATAATTCGGAAGTTTGGAAATTTAAATTCAGGCCACTCTGTTAATACCGCCAAACAATCAGCATCTATCAAAGCCTCATATTGATCATTGAAATAAGAGATACTTTCTCCAAAATGGTGTTTTGCCTCCTTAATTGCCACCGGATCATAGGCTTTTACGACGGCACCAGCTTCAAGCAAATTTTTCACAATAGATAAAGAGGGAGCCTCACGCATGTCATCCGTTTGCGGCTTAAAGGAAAGCCCCCAAAGCGCAATTGTTTTCCCTTTGATATCACCATTAAAATAGTCCATGATTTTATTGAATAAAACCAACTTCTGATTTTTGTTTACTTCCTCAACCGCCTTAAGAACTCGTAATTCATAATTGTGATCATTTGCAGTTCTTATCAGTGCCTGCACATCTTTAGGAAAACAGCTTCCGCCGTAACCTATTCCAGGATAGATAAACTTATTTCCGATTCGAGAATCAGAGCCAATTCCTTTTCGAACTTTATTAATATCTGCACCTACAATCTCGCACAGATTTGCGATATCATTTATAAAACTAATTTTTGTGGCAAGCATAGAATTCGCTGCATATTTGGTCATTTCGGCCGAAACAATATCCATAAAGATTACAGGATGGCCATTTAATGTAAAAGGCTTGTACAAACTTTTCATCACCTCCTCGGCTCTTTCACTATCCAAACCAACCACAATTCGATCCGGCTTTAAAAAATCATCAATGGCGGCTCCCTCTTTCAAAAATTCAGGATTTGAGGCTACATCAAATTCTACTTTTAAATTTCTTTTTTCTAACTCGTTTTGAATTGCCTGTCTCACTTTTTTTGAAGTTCCCACAGGTACGGTACTTTTTGTAACTACAAGCAAATAATCTTCTATATGTTGACCGCATTCTCTGGCTACGGCTAGTACATATTTCAAGTCGGCACTACCGTCTTCATCCGGCGGGGTTCCCACTGATATGAACAGTACCTCCGCGTCCTGCAAAGCATTCTTAAGGTTAGTAGTAAAACTAAGGCGTCCCTTATTCATATTTCTAACAATCATCTCTTCCAATCCCGGTTCATAAATAGGAACAATACCTTTTTTAAGGTTTTCTATTTTATTGTGATCCACGTCTACACAAACGACCTCAATTCCAACTTCTGAAAAACAGGCTCCTGTTACCAGACCCACGTATCCACTGCCTACAATTACTATTTTCATGACTAATTAATTTTTAGAGTTTTTGAATAATTTTAATTTCCTTTATATTGACATTTTTAATTGCATTATTATGCAAAATGGTATTTCGCTATTTGAGTTTTTGACCAATAATGAAAAAAGGTTTATTGGAGGGAATACTGTTATCAAAAAGTTTCTCTACTACTTCTTTTCCATTTGTATTGGGATAATCTTTACCGTTTATATTTATCCTGAAAGAATCACATAATTCTTTAAGGTATTCCAACTGGCTTTTAGATCTATTTTCTGATTTTGAATCAAAACTCCCCTCAACAAAAAGTGTTTCTTCAATCTCTGTGATTTTAGCTTTCATAATTCCTATTTAGTTGAATTTCTTCATTTCAAACATAAAATTAAGGTATGATTCTTTTTGGAGCTCCCACATTTCGATGAGTTAACGGAGAAGTATAGACGAATGGCAAAGTCCTGTAGGTTAAACAGAAAAGCTTAACTTCCAATAAAACAATAGTTATAATCAAACCTACCGATAAGAAGGAACCGGATTGGAGTAAAAATGAAGTAAAAAAGCAATGATGCTAAAACAAAAAAGGCAAAAGAATTAACTTTTGCCTTTCATCACAACCTATGAAACTAAACTAACTTAAAAAAGTAACTATTATAATCAATTCAGTGGTACCTTATATTTTGTTTGCTTTTTGCCTCCAGAATAAAATATTTTATTGGGCGGTATTGATAATCCATAAGCATCCTGCAACGCTTCAATTCCAATTTGATCTACAAATTCTAAGCCATCAATATTAAGTACCAAAGACTTACAATAATGCATAAGGTAATCCAACTGATTTCTGAAATTTTTTATAGATTTTGCATCTAAAGTTCCTTCTACATATAAAACCTCATCAATTTGTATAAATCGTAGTCCCATAATTTCCATTTTTAAATGATTATTGCAAGATTATTTTTCTATTTTATATAAAGATAAAAAAAATAATTTTGTAGGAAAATTACATTTCTATGAGTTACGTTTTTATGTAGACGAGTAACGATTTACTGTCGATGAACGGTAAATCTTTCTTTCGACAAAACACCAATATGCTTTGATATACAATTGGTTACAAAATAATTATCTCAGCAAAAAAAATAATTCACAGCAAATTAAGAATAGCTTGTACCTATTTAAGGGAAAACAATAATGCTGCAACATCTGTCCCATCTTTAGGAGTGGTAGTAATTACTAAATTAAAACAAGTCCTAATCAGTTGCTGGGATTGATATAATTATTCCCTTTTTTCCCAACAATTGAAAATGTCTTATTGGCTGGTACTGAAGACTTGTATACATCCTTCAAAATACCAATTCCTTTTTGATCTTCAAACTCAGCCCCATCCAGATTTATTTTTAGTGACTGACAATAAAGCACCAAAAATTCTAAGTGACTTTTAAATTTTTTAATTGATGTTGAATCTATAGTTCCATCAACAAAAATTACTTCTTCTTTTTGTTTAAATCGTAGTCCCATAATTCCAGTATTTATTAGTTATTAAAATATCTATTATAAATTTACAACAAGTAGGTTACTTTATAGTTTTTAATTGACGAACTGCCCCTAATGTATAGACCAATAACGTCTTTGTATCGATTTACGATATACAATCCCTCCCAACACATCAAAACCACTGATTTACAACTATATAAAACAGCATACTCAAAATAATCAGGGAACTACTTTTTGACCATTAGGGCCAAAAAAAAAGAATTACAGTAAACATGGGAAATCATTTACTGTAATTACTTTTAAAGCTTTTACAATCACTTATAACATATAATGATTAGGACTGCTCTGATTTTTTTCTTTTCCTATTTAAAAACGAAAATGGTTTTTTGGATGTCATGGAAGTTGAATAAACTTCCTGAAGAACACCGATAGCTCTGTTATCGATATAGTCAATACCATCCAGGTTAATTATGAGTGAATCGCAATACTGCATCAGGTACTCCAATTGCCCTCTAAAATTTTTTACTGAATTTATATCCAGAGTTCCCTCAACATACAAAATTTGTTCTCTTTGCTCATACCGTAATGCCATAACTCACTGATTTATAAGGTTAATACTTTTATGGCGGTAAATATAGAATTTGGTCTTAATTATGCTAATTAAATTTGATGATTGGTATAAATAATCGATAAACTGCATTTTTATATTCCATTTAAGACTATTTTAACTTAATTTCAAAGATAAATGATTGATTCACACTTAAATACAAACACCTTTACATCATTTATATTAAAGCATATATTAGCTCAAAATTCTGACCATAAAAAAAGCAAGAGAAAATCTTTTGCTTTAAGAGATAAACCGGTATTTTTTTTTTATTACATAGAAGCCCAAATTCTATATTTTGAAATATCGCCCAGGACTTCTTTATTAGAGCAAATTTAGCCGTTTCATTAACTCAGGGCGGTTTGAACGACTCACAGGAATGACATCTTTTTTAATCAAAACACTATTGTCCTCAATGTCAATTATTTTTTTGACATTGATAATGAATGATCGGTGCACTTTTAAGAAGGTATCAACCGGTAACTTGTCTTCTATTTTTTTTAGCGAAGTGTGAACGGTGTAATTCTTATTTTCTGTTTTCAATTGAATATAATCTCCCTTAGCTTCTACAAGGTAAATACTCGGGATATCAATTTTGATGAGCCTTCTGTCTATATTGATATAAAAATCATTGGGATCCTGCTCTTCTTTTAGCTTATCAACTCTAGTGACACCATTGCTATTATCTTCTTTTACCTTTTCGATAGCCTTTGAAAATCGTTCCTTGCTGATAGGTTTTACAAGATAATCTGCTATACAATCGTATTCAAATGCTTCCAATGCAAAATTTCTGTCGGATGTGGTCAGGATGACCTGAGGCGGATTTTTCACCGTTTGTATAAAATCAAATCCGCTGAAATCAGGCATATGAATATCCAAAAAAACCAGATCTACTTCGTTTTGATTGAAATATTTTATTGCCTGGATAGCGCTGGAAAACTCTTCCTTAATCTCTAATTCGGTATGATCCGTGATGAACTGAGCGATAATTGCTCTTGACATTTCTTCATCATCTATAATAACACAATTCATAATTAAACTAGATTTGATTTACGAACTCTTTTATATTTTCTATGATGGCATGAAAATCCTGCTGCAACTCAGTGGAGCTATTTTTCAAATTAGCTTCGTACTTCTGCGCAATATAGTAACTTTTTTCCATACTCAATAGCGATATTTTATGCTTGATTTTATGTACAGCATTTGCCATTCCATCCATATCAGCATTACTTTTATATCCTTCATAAACTGCTATTTCCTCAGGAGCTTCTTTTTTTAGGATTCCAATAATTTTTTTTCTGAATTCCATGTTATCCCCTGCCAACTGGTCTATGTAGCTTAGATTAGCCTCATCCATATCTTTGATATATCTACTTATTTATCTTTACTACAGACTCTCTGCAGCTGTTTTTTGTTAATTCCTTAATTTGATAAAATAATGCCTCTCTACCCTACTTCATTTTCAACCCACATTTTCCCAACGAAGCCATCAATTATCTATTTAACTATTGACAACCCTATCCCTGTTCATTTATTCCCTATTTACCCTATTTTATTTAGGATTTAAATTAACCTTAGGACGTATTTATCGCCTGCAATTAAAGCTATTCCAGGCGTCTTTCTTCTATCTTGAAACTAATTGATTAACACTCCAATAATTAACCGTTTTCTGGATTTTATCCAAATAATCTTCATATTTGAGTGGCTTGACAATATAACCCGCTATTCCTATTTCGAAACATTTCAATACATCACTGTGGTTGTTTGACGTAGTCAATATGGTCACCGGAATGTATTTTAATAACGCATCATTTTTTAATATTTTCAAAAACTCAATTCCGTTAATCTTTGGCATATTTAAATCCAGAATGATTACATCAGGTAAGAATTCATGCTTAGTCAACATTGGTAAGGCTTCCTCACCATTTTCAGCTTCAATTATTTTGTGATCTTCGGGTAAGCTGCTTACTACCCTTTTAAATTTCATAACTTCAATAGCGTCATCCTCTATTAAAAGTATTTTGAGGTTTTTATTCATTTGGGTGATTTTTTTTTCAATTTGAATCTTTGGCTAATAAACATTATCGCTTGTTTTCGAGAAAGATACAATTATTTACAAGACGGGGACAATCCTATTATTATTATTTTAGAACAAAACACTGCTCCCATCACAACTGAAACTTAATTTAAATTGCTCATGGCATAATTAGGCCTTGGACTACTCCCGCTAATTTGCTGATTTTTAAATTTAACATAGAAAGTGGTACCCTCGCCCATTTTACTTTCCAGCCAAATTTCGGCCCCATAGCTTTCTATGATTTTCTTGACTATTGACAAGCCCAAGCCCGTCGATTTTTTACCATTTGAAAAGGATTGAAAAACATCAAAAATCTTCTTTTGATTTTCAATTGCTATCCCGGGACCATTATCTTTAATCGTAAATATTATATCTTTATCTACTACCGAATAATCTATTTCAACAATACATTCTTGTTTATCGTTATGTGCTATGGCATTCCCTATCAAATTTTGGAATAACTGTTGCAACCTGAATTGATCACCTTTAATTTCCGGCAATCTTCTTTTTATTATAACTGCTTTACTGCCGGAAATATTCTGCAAATTCAGAACATTTTGCATTACTTGGTTCAAATCTACTATTTCTGTACAAATGTTAATTTTATCTATTTTGGAATGCGTCAAAACACCATCAATTAAACTATCCATTTTTTCAACCTTATCCTCGATCATTGAAAAATAATCTAAGTGATTAGGATGCAAATTCAAATAATTTTCTTCTTTAATCCAGCCCAGTAAGGTATAAATTCCACGAATAGGAGATTTCAAATCATGCGCTACTATATGGGCATAATCTGCAAGTTCTCTGTTACTCATTGCCAATTTTGTAATTAATTCTTCTCTCTGGATTTCCAAGGCTTTTTGAAAACTGATATTTTCCATGTTAATAAAAAATTTGATAATTTCATTATCATCATTAAACAGCGCCTGTCCACTCAATCGTACAAAATATTTTTCACCTGACTTTTTATAATGAATTATTTCTTCTTTAAATGGATTTCCCGCTAACATTTGTGAAATAATAGATCCACAAACTTCTGGATCTGTTTCAGGGCCAGACAACACTTCTTTCGGAGTGCGGTTTAATAATTCTTCTACATTATAACCCGACATTGCAACAAAACTTTCATTTACCCACTCTATTTTACCTTCTACATCACAAACTAATACCCCATTTGTATTTTTTTCTACAATTGAAGACAGGAGTTTGAGCCTTTGTTTTTGTTGTTTGCTTTCGGTCAAATCCATAAAAACCCCGAGAGTACCAATAAAGTTCCCATCAAAATCAAGTTGAGGAGCCATGCTAACTATGACATTTCTCACTTCGCCGTTTTTATGTAACAAATCAATTTCCTGAAACTCAGACATCCCTGACTTCCTTTTTTCTATACCTTCTTCTATTATTTTAATATCTTCTGGCCATGCTAAAAAATCAATTGACTTTTTTGAAAAAAGTTCCTCTTGAGAATATCCCGATAATTCTAATGTTTTATTGTTAACATAAACAAAATCATGGTTAACAGAAAATTCGGCTATGCCCATATTTAAATTATCCAAAATTTTGCGATACTTTTCTTGTTTATGTATTAAAAACTCTTCATACTTTTTCTTTTCGCTGATGTCTTCTATGATTGAAAAATATTCAACCACTTTGCCATTTTTGTCATAAACCGGCTGGCCAATATTTCTTGTCCAAAAGCCACTTCCATCCTTACGGGTTTGAAAAAGTTCTAGGTCATATGCCTCATTATTTAGAAAACAGGATACTATTTTCTTAACGACTTGTTTATTTGAATCAGGGTGTTTACAGGTATCTATAGGAGTTTTACCCAGAACTTCGGTGTTTTTGTACCCTGTCATCTTATAATAGGCATCATTGCACCATATGATTTTACCTAATGTATCAGTAAACATTACCGCATTACCTATATTACTTGCAACAAGCGACAGCCTTTGCAATTCAATGTTTTCTTCTTTTTGGCGTTTTACTTCTAACTCTTTATGAATCAATTGTTGAGTTAATTCATCATTTTTCAATTTTTCTTCAGTCAAAACACCTATTAGGTCTTTTAACGGATTTAAATTTGAAAAATCATCTATGCAAAGTTTTCTATCCAAAACTTGCTCCACGGATTTAAACCAAGGACAACCCAGA
>CAZTLN010000012.1:0-99133 GCA_964614445.1 uncultured Flavobacterium sp.
TGAACAAAGAGAAATTCTCTTTTATTTTTAACTTCTTACAATCTTGCAAAGATGTTGGTATAGTATTTTTTTCCGGTCTCAGGGTTAGTTCTGATAGCAATCCCAAAGTGAGTATAGTTCCCTTCGATGTTTTCTTTGTGTCCAGGGCTTTTCAACCAGGCTGCCAAAGCTGCTTCAGGAGTACTGAAGTTATACGCGATGTTCTCACCTACGTTTTTAGCTCCGGTAACTTTCATGATGTTTTGAGAACGCTCCACAAATCCATCGTGGCTTACCACATTGTTTGTGATCATGTAGTTGTCATGCTCTTCTGATTTCACAGAGATGTGATTGATTTTTTCCAAAGCATTTAATCCGATGCTTACTCTGTAGTCATTGATTAATTTCATGGTAGCCAACTCATCTGCACTGTAAGCGTAGTTTACTGCCACTGCTGCTGTTTGAGTTTGTGTAGTTGTTGCTTCTACTGAAGTTTCGGTACTGTCTGAAGAACAAGAATTCATGGTGAAGATTACCGAGAACAAGATTACAGCTTTTAGGAAATTGGTTTTCATTGACTATCTATTTTATTTTTTTATGCTTTTTCAAACTTTATGAACTATTGTTCTTAATTCTAATACAAATGTATATCGGAACTCGATAAAACACAAAAAAAAATCGATGAAATACATCATTTTTATAAAAACTTCTTGTTTTTCTTACATAAAGACCTTTTAATTCCTAGATTTAAAAACTCATTTTTACTTATTGAAATAAAATATAGTACAAAAAAACGATCTGAATACCACTAACAAAAAATGCTTGTTCAAATCTGAACAAGCATTTCTTTATAATTAAACTTATATAACAACAACACTTCGAAAAGAGATGAAAGAATATCTGACACCCTAAGGTGATAGTCTTTCTATTTTCCAATCAAAATCACCCTCGACAGTATACCTGATTCTATCATGAAGTCGATTAGGCCTTCCCTGCCAAAACTCAACTTCAAAAGGTTTTACCAAATAACCTCCCCAATGCTTTGGCCTCGGAACAACCATACTTTCATAATGACTTTCTAAATCTTTAAGGTTTTTTTCAAGGTACTCCCGAGAAGGAATTACCTCGCTTTGGTTAGAAACAACAGCTCCCAACTTACTCCCCTGAGGTCGGGAATCAAAATAATTATCAGAGATTATTTCCGGGGTTTTCTCTGCCACACCCTTAATGATTACCTGTCTCTCTGCACCATGCCAAAAAAAAGAAAGACATACATTCGGATTATTGGTTATTGCCTTGCCTTTTTCGGAATTGTAATTGGTGTAAAAAATAAAGCCCTCTTCAGTATATTTTTTTAATAATACAACTCTCGACTTCGGAAACCCATCCAAACCAATAGTTGAAACGGTCATAGCATTCACTTCCTCATCTCCTCCAAAATCCTCAACCTCATGAAACCATCGGTGAAAAAGATTGATAGGATCTTCCGGAATATTAGTCTCTAACAATTCACTTTTTTCATAAGATCTTCTATAATGACTAAGGTCTTCCATTTTTTAAAATATTGATTATTGTTGTGCTAATTTAATTTTAAAATTCAAAAGATTTTCCATCATCAGATAAAATAACATCAGAAAAAACAGTTTCTGCTTCCTCCTTAAACAAGCTAATATTATCATATCTGGTAGAATAATGTCCTAAAATCAATTGCTTAACATTTGCTTTACTAGCTATTTGAGCAGCCTGCATCGCTGTTGAATGCATGGTTTTAGCTGCCAAAAGTACTTCTGATTGCAAAAAGGTAGACTCATGATACAAAATATCTACACCCTCAATCCAAGAAACTAGTTTTTCATCAAATACAGTATCAGAACAAAAGGCATAACTTTTTGGAGGATTGGGTTCAAAAGTCAATTTTTCATTTGAAACGATTGTTCCATCATCTAACACAACATCTTTGCCATTCTTAATGTTCTGAAAATAACATTCTTCTATTTCATATTTTCGCACTGCATCAACATTTAGCTTTCTCGGATCTTTTTTCTCTTTAAATAAAAATCCATTTGTATAAATACGATGATTTAAGGGAATTGTCGACACAGAAACTTTATCATCTTCATAAATTATTTCACTTTGATTTGATTCCAATTCATGAAAATACAAACCATAATTGGTCCATGAATTCGAAAGCTTTAATTGGAGCAGAATAACCTCTTTAATCCCTTTAGGTCCATAAATATGCAATTCATTACTTCGATTTAACAGAGTAAAGGTCGAAATTAAGCCTACAAGACCAAAAAAATGATCCCCATGCAAATGCGATATAAAAATATGATTGATTTTTGAAAACCTGATTTTATTCTTACGAAGTTGCACCTGAGTTCCTTCTCCACAATCAATCAGAAACAATCTGTTCTTAATTTCTAAAACCTGAGAGGTTGAATTTGTAAAAGTTCTTGGTGTTGCTGCATAACAGCCTAGAATGGTAAGTTTCAAATCAGTAAGTCAATTTATGTTCCTAATATCCTCCTTAAGGGGTAACTAAGTTAAAAACCTAAATCTCTCTCAATTTCCTCCATCTCTATAATGTCATGTGCCTCCAGCAAACTGGGAACAACTGTAATCTTTTCGGGAAGAGCATTATAATCAAAATCAGAAACAACAATTACAAATGATTTCTTTGCCTTTTTATGTTGTTTGGAAATTGGCAAAAATAATTTTAAATCTTCAACAGTTAAATCATTATATGAAAGCAAATCTATAATAATATTACTTTTTTCGAAGGTCTTAAATTGATCGGTAACCTTGGTTAAAAAAGAAGTTAAATCCCCTTGTGTATCTTTTATAGTGGTAGTATGGTCTTTGTGATCTACTTTCATCATTTTTTCATTTTAGATTACAGGAATCTAAAGGTACTAAGTTTTTAAGAAATTATTGGATTTTTGAAGCTAAAAGATATATAACAGCCATCCTGATTGCAACCCCATTTTCCACTTGGTTTAAAATCACAGATTGTCCGGAATCAGCTACCTCAGAAGTAATCTCAACTCCTCTGTTTATAGGTCCCGGATGCATTATTACAATCTCTTTATCTAATGATTCCAAAAGATTTTTATCCACACCATATTGCTTGGCATATTCTCTTGTAGACGGAAAATAGTTAACATCCATTCTTTCGTTTTGAACCCGCAACATATTAGCCACATCACACCACTCTAGAGCCTTTCTCAGGCTTGGCTCCACTTTAACTCCAAGAGATTCGATGTGTTTCGGTATTAACGGTTTTGGCCCGCACACCCTAACCTCAGCTCCTTGCATTTTTAAGGCGTATATATTTGAAAGCGCCACTCTGGAATGCAAAATATCCCCTACAATCACCACTTTCTTTCCAGCAACATCTCCCAATTTTTCTCTGATAGAATAACTATCCAAGAGAGCTTGTGTAGGATGCTCATGAGCCCCGTCACCGGCGTTGACAATGCTGGCCTTTACATTCTTTGATAAGAAATAAGCCGCTCCCGGAGTAGAATGGCGCATCACCACCATATCCACTTTCATTGAAAGAATATTATTTACAGTATCTATTAAAGTTTCTCCTTTCTTAACCGAGGATTGAGCAGCCGAAAAACTAATTACGTCTGCAGACAATCTCTTTTGAGCTAATTCGAATGAAAGTTTTGTACGGGTACTATTTTCAAAAAATATGTTAGCTATAGTAATATCTCGTAAAGAAGGCACCTTTTTTATTGGGCGATTGATAACTTCTTTAAAATGATCAGCAGTTTCAAAAATAAGGTCTATATCATTTTTGTTAATGTACTTGATACCTAATAAATGATTTACGCTTAACTCTTTCATTTTTTTACGATTAATATTTTTTTTTACAGGATGGATCTCAAACGATTAATTATCTGCTTTTCAATTAGTAACCAAATAAACCGCATCTTCACCATCATTTTCTTTCCAACTTACTTTTACTTTTTCATTATTGATAGCATCTACCTGCCTACCCCTGTAATCAGGCTGTATTGGTAAATTTCGACTAAAACGTCTGTCTATCAAAACAAGTAATTCTATTTCAGAAGGTCTACCAAAAGACTGAATAGCAGTCAACGCTGCCCTAATACTTCTGCCGGTATATAGTACATCATCTATAAAAATAACCTTCTTATTATCTACTATAAAATCAATATCCGTTATATTAGCTTCCAAAGGCTTATCCGTCCTACGAAAATCATCCCTAAAGAAGGTAATATCAAGATAACCTAATTTAATTTCTGGGGTGTTGTACTCTTTTTCCAATAATTCTTTTAGACGGTTTGCCAAAAAAGTTCCTCTTGGCTGTATTCCGATCAGATACGTATCTTTAAAGTCGAGATGTTTTTCAATTAGCTGACAAGCCAAACGATGAAGGATGATATTGACTTCTTTGGAATTAAGTAAAACTTTTTGAGTCATAGTTTGGAATTATGTTGGGTGTTGCAAATATACAAATTCCTGTTTATGATTTATTAATTAAAATCCTATAAAAAAAAACTCCGATATTGAAATACCGGAGTTTCATTTATATATTACAGATTGTACATTTTTTTTCTTTGTTCCTGTATCTTCTCATCGTCAAGATATTCATCGAATGTCATATAACGGTCAATCACTCCGTTTGGTGTCAATTCCACTACCCTGTTACCAACGGTTTGGGCAAATTCGTGGTCATGAGTTGTAAAAATCACAGAACCTTTGAAGTTTTTCAATGAGTTATTGAAAGCCGTAATCGATTCAAGGTCTAAGTGGTTCGTTGGCTCATCAAGCATTAACACGTTAGCGCGTTCCATCATCATTCGGGAAATCATACAACGTACTTTTTCTCCTCCCGATAAAACATTACTTTTCTTCAAAGCTTCCTCACCAGAGAAAATCATTTTTCCTAAAAATCCTCTGATATACACTTCATCACGCTCTTCTTCGGTTTTTGCCCATTGACGCAACCAATCCACCAAAGTCAAATCATTTTTAAAAAACTCATGGTTTTCAGCCGGCAAATACGCCTGGTTTGTAGTTACACCCCAGTCATACGTTCCTGAATCTGCTTTTGCATTTCCATTGATAATTTCATAGAAAGCGGTAGTGGCGCGAGAATCTTTAGAAAAAAGAACAATCTTATCCCCTTTTGCCATATTCAAATCTACCCCCTTAAACAAAGTTTCACCATCAACAGAAGCACTTAAATTCTGAACATTTAGGATTTGGTCTCCTGCCTCACGTTCCTGTTCAAAAATAATGGCAGGATATCGACGACTTGAAGGCTTGATTTCAGCAATATTCAGTTTCGAAATCATTTTTTTTCGCGAAGTAGCCTGTTTAGACTTCGCCACGTTTGCAGAGAAACGACGGATAAACTCCTCCAATTCTTGTTTCTTTTCTTCCGCTTTTTTGTTTTGTTGCGCTCTTTGTTTAGCCGCTAACTGACTTGATTCATACCAGAAAGTATAGTTTCCTGAATAGTGATTGATTTTTCCGAAATCAATATCCGAGATATGCGTACAAACCGCATCAAGAAAGTGACGGTCGTGAGAAACTACAATAACAGTATTATCATAATTCGCCAGGAAATTTTCTAACCACGCAATGGTTTCAAAGTCCAGGTCATTGGTAGGCTCGTCCATAATCAATACATCAGGATTTCCGAAAAGTGCCTGTGCCAACAGCACACGAACTTTCATTTTAGCCTCCATATCAGCCATTAAGGTATAATGGAATTCTTCGCCAATACCCAAGTTAGACAATAACGAAGCAGCATCAGAATCAGCATTCCAGCCGTTCATTTCTTCAAACTGAACCTGTAACTCCCCTATTCGGTCTGCATTTGCATCATTATAATCAAGATACAATTCGTCCATTTCTTTTTTAACGGCATACAAAATTTTGTTCCCCATCATTACAGTTTCCAATACAGTATGCTCATCAAACATATTGTGGTTTTGGTTTAAAACCGACATACGTTTTCCCGGTTCCAACTGCACATGCCCAGAAGTAGGGTCCATTTCCCCGGAAAGTATTTTAAGGAAAGTAGATTTACCGGCACCGTTTGCCCCGATTACGCCATAGATATTCCCATGAGTAAAAGTTGTATTTACTTCGTCAAATAAAATTCGCTTACCAAACTGAACTGATAAATTATTTACTGTTAACATGAATGTCTTTTATAAAATTTCGTGCAAAAGTACAAAAAATTACTATTTTTTGTATGAGTTATTAATGCAAAAACCATAATCAAAAATAGAGTATATTTCAGGTGAAATTCTCCAGCTAATTACAATTCAGCTAATTTCCTCAAACTCTCATAAACTACCAATTCCACATCAGCAGAATTGCGGGTGTTCATCTGCTCGAATAAATCATTGAGCAGTTTTTTATTTAAAGGTTGTTTTTGTTCCAAACCACGCAAAAGTTCCTTGGAAACCGCACTCAAATTATTGGACAAAGGCAATACCGGCTGAATCAGCGGAGCGTTCTTACTCAGCTCAATTAAAACCAAATCCATCGCAATCCATTTGTTTAAATAATCAGCGATTACTTTTTGATCTTCAGCGCTTTTATTTTTTAAGTAATCATTGACAACGGCATTAAACTCATAAGCATCCGACGCATCGGCTGAACAAGCATCGGCAAATAAAGTCAGCGGTGAATGCATGAAATATTTCTTCCCTCCTCCATTGCGTTTATACACCTTATAAGGCTCACAGATATTGGTAAAATCTTCCACTGCTTTTGTGTTCTGATAATTGCTGATATTTCTTAAAATCACCCCCTTATTTCTGATATGCGTCAGCCCAATTTCTTCCAGACGGAAAGAAATCTGTTTCAGTCTTTTGTGCATGCTTTTCAAATCGGTTACCGTATCAGCAGACCAGAAACGCTCGGCAATAGCTGCTGCTCTTGGCCATATACGGGAATCAATGTTTAACGGAGTCACCAGTTCGCTCCACATCGTGGCTTCACCTCCGAGAATCCTTGCTTTTTCCTCTTCGGTAAACGTTACGTTTTTTGGCATCGGGTCATTTTGATAATGACTGTCTACACCCAGCATCAGATCAATGTAATAACCATTGGATAAAACGGTTTTATACCCTCCTTTGGCAGCTTTTACCATTGCCCCTGCGGCTTCCATGCCTTCGTTTACACCTCTCCAAGAATGAATAACAGCTTCTTTAGTCATGTCTTGAGTCATAATTTCCTCCCAACCCATTAGTTGTTTGCCGTATTTTTTCAGCATCGGAACCAATTTCATGTTGAAATACGTCTGCAAATCATGATTAGTAGCCAACATATTTTTCTTTTTGAATTGCTGTATTTTTGGATTGGCATTCCATTCCTTTCCGTTGTTCTCGTCCCCACCAATGTGAAAAAATTCTCCCGGAAACAAAATACATACTTCAGCAAAAACATCATCCAGAATTTGATAGGTTTTGGGATTGATAGGATCTAATGTCGCATCGTGAATTCCCGATCTTCGTGAAACGGCATAAGGATTTTCGCTGTCTGTCATACTGCCAATTTCGGGAAAAGCAGCCAGTAAAGCCGAGGCATGTCCCGGCACATCAATTTCGGGAACGACCATGATTCCTCTGTCACCGGCGTATTTTACAATCTCTTTGATTTGCTCCTGAGTATAATATTCTCCGTCAGAACCATTCTCAATAAGCTTTGGATATTTTTTAATTTCAATTCTCCAACCCTGATTGTCGGACAAATGCCAGTGAAAAACATTCATTTTCATCGCTGCCATTCCGTCCAAATTTCGCTTAATAACATCCACAGGCTGAAAATGTCTGGCTGCATCAATCATCAGCCCTCTCCAGGCAAACCTTGGTCGATCTTCAATCTCAGCTGCAGGAAAATAAAAGGAAACCCCGTCATTCTGAACCAACTGATACAATGTTTCCAGAGCATGCAGAGCGCCCAAATCGGTTTCGGCATTGATCTGAATCTTATGTGTTTTAACCGACAAACGATAACTTTCGTCTTCATTCAATCCTACCTTTCCTTTTCGCTCGCAGTGGATTTGCAATTCGGCTCCGGGAAATTCATTCCTACTTTTTACATATCGCTGACTTAAAAACGAACCTGATTTATCGTCAAGCCTTTTTAAAAATTGGGTTGCTCCAATAAATATTCTAGAATCAGGATTACCTGTAACATTGATTTTAAAGTTCTTATTTATCAGGAAAGCTGCTTCCGATAAAGCTATTTTTTGTGGCCAAGGCATCAGGTTTAGAGCTTCATTTTTTATTTGGGCATTGGCACCAAAAACAAAAAGAAGAAGTATGAGGTAATATTTCATATTGGTGCACTTTTCTGTAATGATTGACTTATAACATTATCCTTTCTTATCTCAGGGCTAAAGATAATCATATGTTTTAAAACCAATCTATAATACCACAAAATCAATTTATTCATTATATTTTTTTTTTTTAATTTGGATGCAAGAATTTTATTTCTGTCAAAATCAATTAATCCGAAATCTATGAAAGTTGATAACCTAAAAACAAACTGGAGTCAATTCATCCCATTAGCCAGTGTCTTTTTCTTTTGGGGCTTTGTTGCTGCCAGTAACGACATACTCATTCCTGTTTTCAAAAAATCTTTCGAACTTTCTCAAGCAGAAAGCCAACTCGTTTCATTAGTATTCTACATTGCTTATACAATAGGTTCTTTAATTTATATGGGTATTTCCCTTCTGCTTAAAGAAGACATCATAAACAGGATAGGTTATAAAAACGGTTTGTCCCTGGGACTTTTCATTTCAGCTTTGGGAACCTTATTTTTTTATCCCGCAGCAAACTACAGTTCCTTTCCCTTAATGTTATCAGGTTTATTCATGGTAGCATTGGGGTTTTCTCTGCAGCAAACAGTAGCCAATCCATTGGCTATTGCTCTAGGTTCAGTAAAAACCGGAGCCCAAAGACTTACTTTGGCGGGTGGAATAAATAATTTTGGCACTACTATTGGTCCTTTGATTGTGAGTTTTGCAATCTTTGGATCTACCCAAAACCAAAAAACCTCATTGGAAATTGAAAGCGTAAAAACACCATATCTAATACTGGGATTAGTTTTCTTAATTGTCGCTATTCTACTTAAATTTTCTCAAATTCCGGACAAACCTGATGCAATTATAAAAGCAGAGAAAGAATTAAATACGGTAAAAAAATCTGCATTACAATTTCCTCAGTTGGCTTTGGGAATGATTGCAATCTTTGTATATGTAGGTGTAGAAGTATCTACCGCCAGTAATCTTCCAGCCTACATGGAAACCAAATTAGGCTTTTTAACGAGAGACATAGCTCCTTATATTTCACTCTATTGGGCCAGTTTAATGATTGGACGCTGGACGGGTGCAATTGAAGCATTCACCAACAAAAGAAGCCTTCAAAAAACATTAAGATTTATCACTCCTTATCTGGCCTTTGCAATATTTTTACTTGTAAACACCATTGCCGAACATGACCTCAGTCCCTTTTATGTTTATGCCTTAATTATAATGGTATTAATAGCTGCTGATATTGCCAGCAAAAGCAATCCTGCCAGAATGCTGGTTATTTTTTCCCTACTGGGAATAGCAGCTCTTTTTATTGGAATAACAACATCCGGGATAATAAGTGTATATGCTTTTACCAGTGTTGGTCTGTTTTGCAGCACTTTATGGCCATGTATTTTTGCTCTTGCAATTAATGGATTAAGCAGACTCACTGGTCAAGGAAGCAGCTTTTTGATTATGATGATCATGGGTGGAGGCCTAATAAGCTGGTTTCAGGGAATAATTGCAGACAGCATTGGTATTCAAATTAGTTATATTGTTGGGATTGCTTGTTTTCTTTATTTGGTTTTTTATGGCTTTTATTGCCCAATAGTTCTTAAAAAGCAGGGGATTTATTCCTTCAATACGGTAATCGAAAAACATTAAAAAATCAAAAGAAACTAATAGGCTGAACATTTATTTCAAATACGGACAGATATTTAAAACAAGAATTTCATAAATAACCGTATCTTTCGTCTAAATTTTAACATATGAAAAAACTTAAACTTTTACTATCTCTTGTAATACTAATCTCAGCCTGTGGCGCAAAACGCACCAGAACATTACTTACCTCAGGAAATTACGACTCCGCAATTGACAATGCTATTTCCAATTTAAAATCAAACAAAGACAAAAAAGGGAATCAGGATTATGTGTACATTCTTGAGGAGGCATTTGCCAAAGCAAAAGAGAGAGATCTAAACACACTAAACCTTTTACAGCAAGATAACAATCCTGTGAATCTGGAAAAAATTTTCAACACCTATCAGAATTTAAATAATCGTCAGGAAAAAATCAAACCCTTACTCCCCTTAAAATTGCTCGAAGAAGGAAGAAATGCAAAATTCCCTTTTGAAAATTACAATTCTAAAATTGTGGACAGCAAAAACGCCTTGTCTAAATATTTATTTGATAATAGCAGAGCACTATTAACAACTTCCAATAAAATGAATTTCAGAAAGGCATATGATGATTTAGAATATTTAAATAAGATTAATCCTAACTATCGCAATTCACAGGAACTTAAAGAGGAAGCCTTATTTAAGGGTACTGATTATATTGAAGTATCTTTACATAATGATACAGACAAGGTTATACCAGGCAATTTAGAAAGGGACTTGCTAGATTTTAACACCTATGGCATGAATAATAAGTGGACCGTTTTTCACAACGAACCACAAAAGGGAATCGATTATGATTTTGGATTAATTATTGACTTTAAAGAAATCAATATTTCACCAGAGCAATTAAAGGAAAAAATAATTGTTAATGATAAACAAATAGTTGACGGTCAAAAAAATCTAACAGATAAAAATGGCAATGTAGTTAAAGACAGCTTAGGAAAAGCTATAAGAGTGGATAATTTAAAAAAGGTATCAATAAAAATAATAGAAATAAGCCAATTCAAAGCCTGCCAAGTGACTGCTAATATAGACTATGTTGACTTCAGGACTAATCAGGTACTAAAATCTTTTCCTCTGAGCAGCGAACATGTTTTCCAAAACACTTTTGCTACCTACACCGGAGACAAAAGAGCTACCGAGGAGTCTTATTATGCCAACTTCGGCAGAAAACTGTTGCCATTCCCAACTAACGAGCAAATGATCTACAATACTTCGGAAGACTTGAAGGCTAAAATAAAAGGGATAGTCTCAAAAAACAGATTTTATTAAAGGTATTTCAAAAACTAAAAAGGGGCACAAAACCCCTTTTTTTATTGCCCAAAAATCCTAAGCAAAATACAACAAATAATATAAAGTTAAAATTATAAGTTATTAGCTGTACTATTTAAAAATATATGTACTTTTGCGGCAATGAATTATAACAGTGCGCATATTACCTCTTTGTCACGGATAAACGGACCAATCACTTCGCCCGAAGTACGGATGCTTGTATAGTATCCAAAAAATTGTTTCGCTCTTATTATAATCATTTTACATTATCATTGCCATTTTGAAAACTCAGCTGCTGTTATCGATTGGAATAACAAATTCAAAAATTATATTTTTTAGCATTTTATTACTTTGCATATTTTCTTGTTGGTTATATTATGTTAATTTTGCAGTCAATTTCAAAAAAGGTTCATTATTAAATTGTAATTATTTCTCATTTTTTAACTCAAAATTCAATTTTTGAAATGGATATTTCTATTGTTATAGCGCAGGAGGAACATTTTAAGTACGCACAGATTATTTGTGACACTATAGAATCTTCTGCCTTATTGAGAGGAACAGGTATTGCAAAAAGGACCCCAGAGTATGTGCAAAAAAAGATGGCCAAAGGGGACGCAGTAATTGCTTTGGATAAAAAAGGTAATTTTGCAGGGTTTTGCTACATTGAAAGTTGGCAACACGGAAAATTTGTTGCGCACTCAGGGTTAATCGTTCACCCGGATTATAGAAATTTAGGTTTAGCCAAGAAAATAAAAAGCTTTGTATTTGACTATTCTTTGAAAAAATATCCCGGTGCCAAGGTATTTGGAATTACAACAGGATTAGCGGTTATGAAAATAAATTCGGATTTGGGATATAAACCGGTACCATTTTCAGAGCTTACCAATGACCCAACATTTTGGGCAGGTTGTCAGACTTGTACTAATTTTGAAATTCTAAAAAGTAAAGATTACAAAATGTGCCTTTGTACAGGTATGCTTTATGACCCGGCAGAAAAACAGAAAGAACCGCCAAAACATCCGTTTAATGTTCGTATTTGGAACCGTTTAAAAAAGATAAAGCAAGCTCTTTTTTTGGAAAACAAAAAAGACAGCAAAAACGTAAAATAAATAGTATCAATAATCAGCTGGATGCGGCATTGAAACAAATGCTAAGCAAAAAGCCAATAGACAGAAATAATGAAAAAAGTTGTATTAGCCTATAGCGGAGGATTGGACACCTCATATTGCTTAAAATATTTAAAAAACGAAAAAGGATTTGAAGTTCACACCGTATTAGTAAATACCGGTGGTTTTGATGCGGAAGAATTAGAAGCAATTGAGAAAAGAGCCTACGAATTAGGAAGTGCTAAACACGCAAATCTTACAATTTTAGACAAATATTACGATAAGGCAATTAAATACCTGATCTATGGTAATGTATTGAAAAACAATACTTATCCACTTTCCGTTAGTGCTGAGCGTGTGTTTCAGGCTATCGAGGCCATCAAATACGCAAAATCTGTTGGAGCAAGTGCCATCGCTCACGGTAGTACCGGAGCTGGTAATGACCAAATTCGTTTCGATTTAATTTTCCAGACTATAGCTCCGGAAATTGAAATCATCACTCCTATTCGTGATTTAAAATTATCAAGACAGGAAGAGGTAGATTATTTAATTAAAAACGGGGTGCACTATTCTTGGGAAAAGGCACAGTATTCCATAAACAAAGGACTATGGGGAACCAGTGTTGGAGGAAAAGAGACATTGACATCTAGAGATCCGCTTCCAGGGGAAGCCTACCCTTCTCAGTTACAAAAAGAAGGTGAAGAAAAAGTTACTTTGGAATTCAAAAAAGGAGAGTTAGTTGCTATCAATGGGGTTACCGACAAGCCTTCTAACAACATCGTTGCTTTAGAAAAACTTGCCAGTGCCTATGCAATTGGACGAGATATCCACGTGGGTGATACTATCATCGGAATCAAAGGAAGAGTTGGTTTTGAAGCTGCCGCTCCACTTATCATTATTAAAGCACATCATTTGTTAGAGAAGCATACTTTAGGTAAATGGCAACAATATTGGAAAGAACAATTAGGTAACTGGTACGGAATGTTATTCCACGAAGGTCAATTCCTTGACCCAGTAATGAGAAATATCGAAACCTTCCTTGAAGACACTCAAAAAACTGTAAATGGAAAAGTTTTTGTTTCTTTAAAACCTTACCACTTTTCATTAGATGGAATCGAATCTGATAATGACTTGATGAACACAGGTTTTGGGCAATACGGAGAAATGAACAATGCCTGGACTTCTGATGATGCCAAGGGTTTTATCAAAATTTTAGGAAATGCGCAAAAAATATATTCATCAGTTAACCACGAAAGTTATGATTAAGGTTGGAATCATTGGAGGTTCAGGATATACAGCAGGAGAATTAATAAGAATCCTGATGTTCCATCCGAACGCCCAATTAGATTTTGTTTATAGCACAACAAATGCAGGAAAACCATTATCGATAGCACACCAGGATTTACTGGGAGATGTCGAAATGAACTTTACAGATACTGTCAATCCACAAGTAGATGTAGTTTTTTTGTGTCTGGGACATGGTAAATCCATTTCGTTTTTGGAGAACAACAAGTTCTCCAATAATACTAAAATTATCGACTTAGGAAATGATTTCCGCCTTACAAAAGACAAAGAGTTCGACGGTAAAACTTTTGTTTATGGCCTGCCGGAATTGAACAAAACAGATATAAAAAACACAAACTATATCGCAAACCCCGGCTGTTTTGCTACGGCTATACAATTGGCTTTATTACCAATGGCTGCTGATGGTCTTTTAACCGATGATGTACATATCAATGCTACCACAGGAAGCACTGGTGCAGGCGTGGGTCTAGCTGCTACCTCGCATTTTAGTTGGAGAAATAATAATTTTTCGCACTATAAGGCATTTGAACACCAACATTTAGGTGAAATCAACCAAAGCATCAATCAATTGCAAGAATCATTTGCAGACGAATTGATTTTTATCCCAAACCGAGGAGATTTTCCAAGAGGTATTTTTGCTACTTTATATACAAAGTCGGAAGACAGTCTGGAAAATTTAGTAGCAAAATACGAAGCTTTTTACGCCGAACAGCCTTTTGTAACCGTTACGACTACTAATATAAACATGAAGCAGGTAGTTCAAACGAATAAATGTATTATTAGTTTAATGAAAAAAGGAAACCGGGTTTTGATAACTTCTGTTATCGATAATTTATTAAAAGGAGCTTCAGGTCAGGCCGTGCAGAACATGAATTTAATGTTTGGCTTGGATGAAACTACCGGTTTAAATTTAAAACCTTGCGGATTCTAAAAAATAAAAAATTAAGAGATTGAAGGATTTAATAATTTAAGAATTAGTATATCCTCTGATTTAAAAATCCATTCAAAAACGACAATGAATCTTTAAATCATTCCATTTTTAAATCTTTAAATATTACAAAATGAATTTATTTGACGTTTATCCATTATATCCTATTACTCCCGTAAAAGCTGTAGACTGCACCATTTACGATGAAAAAGGAATTGAATATTTAGATTTATACTCTGGTCATGGAGTAATTTCTATTGGCCATACACAGCCGGATTATGTTGCTAAAGTAAAAGCACAATTGGATAATTTGAGTTTTTATTCTAATGCTATTCAAAATCCTTTGCAGGTAGAATTAGCAGAAAAATTAGGAAAAGCTTCAGGATTAACAGATTACAACTTATTCCTTTGTAGCTCAGGTGCGGAGTCGAATGAAAATGCTTTGAAATTAGCTTCTTTTCATACAGGAAAATCACGAGTTATAGCATTTGACAATTCCTTCCACGGAAGAACCTCTGCTGCAGTTGCTGTAACTGACAATAAAAAAATTGTAGCCCCTTTAAACGCACAGCAGTCGGTTACCTTTTTACCATTGAACAATATTGATTTGGTAGAAACTGAATTAAAAAAGGGTGATGTGTGTGCAGTGATTATAGAGCCTATACAAGGTGTGGGTGGTCTAGATATGGGAACAACAGAATTTTTCCAGGCGTTGGAAAAAGCCTGTAAGGCCAATGATGTTGTTCTTATTTTAGATGAGGTACAGTCAGGTTACGGAAGAAGCGGTAAGTTCTTTGCTTTTCAGCATCACGGAATCAACCCCGATATAGTAACTACTGCTAAGGGCATGGGGAATGGTTTTCCTATCGGAGGGGTTTTAATTTCACCTAAATTCCAAGCAAGTTATGGTTTATTAGGCACCACTTTCGGCGGAAGTCATTTAGCATGTGCTGCCGGAATAGCTGTATTGGATGTTATGGAAAAGAAAAACCTTATCGACAACACAAATAAGATATCGGAGTACTTTTTTGAAACAATCAAAGTCATACCCGAAATCAAAAAAGTTAAAGGTAGGGGCTTAATGCTAGGTGTAGAATTCGATTTCGATGTAAGTGCACTAAGAAAGAAAATGATTATTGAAAAACACATTTTCACAGGAGGAGCAAACAACAAAAATTTATTGAGAATCCTGCCGCCTCTAACGATTACAAAAGATGCTATAGATGTCTTTATAAAAGCGCTTCAGGAATCATTAGCCGAATTAAAATAATATAAAATCACATACCTTTGTCCAACTTTGAAAGTCAGACAAAGGTTTTTGAATAATTTTACAACCATGAATACTCTACTTCCTATTGACAAAAGAAATGCCGTTTTATTAAAAATGGCCGAACTTTTAGAGCAAGAAAGAGAAGCCTTAAAAGAAATAAACCAACAAGACCTAGCCAATTATAATGGTGAGGATCTTGCTATGGAAAAACGCCTTTTAGTTGATAATGCTAAAATTGACGGAATGATACTTTCGTTACAACAATTGGCAAATCAAGAGGACCCTGTTGGTAAAGTAAGATTTGAATTCACTCATGATAACGGATTGCAAATCAGCAACAGAACGGCTGCTTTCGGTACGGTATTTATCATTTACGAATCTCGTCCCGATGTTACGGTTGAAGCAGGCGGTATTGCCTTTAAATCAGGAAACAAGATCTTATTAAAAGGCGGGAAAGAGTCTTTACTTTCCAATCAAAAGATCGTAAGCCTCTGGCACCGGGCTTTAGAGGAAAACGGAATAACAACTGATTGGGTGGAGTACCTAAATTATGACCGGGCAAAAACTCAGGCATTTTTAGAAAACCCAACCCAAAGAGTAGATTTAATTGTGCCGCGAGGAGGGGAAAAATTAATTGAATTCACCAAAAAACACGCCTCCTGCCCAGTAATAGTAAGTGGCCGAGGAAACAACTTTGTATACATAAACAGTCAAGCCGATCTGGATAAGGCCTTGGCAATAATAATTAACGGAAAAACCTCAAACATTTCAGTTTGTAATGCTTTAGACAAAGTATTAATTGATACTAATTTGAGTAATTGGGAGGATTTTGCAAACAAGGTAATCAACGAATTACAAGAGCGAAATGTAACTATCCTGGGAGATGAAAAAGTTGCACAGGCAACCGGAATCAAAGCAATCGAAACCGAAGCGATTTGGTATGAGGAATTTTTAGATTACAAAATAGTTATCGGTACCACTGATTCAGATCAGGAAGCCATAGCAAAAATCAACAAATATTGTGGTGGTCATTCCGCCTCAATTATTACCGAAAATGATGCCACAGCAAAACAATTCATGGATAACGTAGATTGTGCTGCAGTTTATCAAAATGCCTCCACCCGCTTTACCGATGGTGGGCAATTTGGTTTAGGAGGGGAACTAGCGATAAGTACCGATAAATTGCATCAACGAGGTCCAATTGGACTTCAACATTTGGTAACCAATAAATGGTATGTTTACGGTGAAGGACAAATTAGATAATAATAAGTAATCCGTTGTTAGTATTCAGTTAGAATGCAGTCATAAACAAAAAATCCTGAACACTTTGTGAATACATCGTGTTCTTTGCGGTTAAAAAAAAGCCCTTAGTGGTTAAAAAATGAGAAAAAAAAGAATATTATTAAAAATCGGCAGCAATACCTTAACGAAAGAAACCAATCATATTTCAAGGGGGAAGATTGAGGATATTGGCATGCAGATAGCTGCGTTGAACGATGATTATGAATTTATAATCGTTAGTTCAGGTGCCATCGCCGCTGCAAAACAGTTTGTAAAACTGGAAAGTCAGGATAAAGACGTTTTTGTCAAACAGGCATTAGCATCAATTGGTCAGCCACAACTGATGCGCATTTATCAGGAAAATTTTAGCGACTTGGGATTATTGACCTCCCAATGCTTGTTATCTTATTCTGATTTCGAAAAAGAACAAGCCAGACACAATATCGTGAATACCATAAATGTTTTGGTTAAAAACAATTACATACCTATTATCAATGAAAATGATACGGTGGCAACAGACGAAATCCGATTTGGTGACAATGACAAATTAGCGGCATTAACGGCTGTTTTACTGAATGTTGACATCCTTATCATTGCAACAAATACTAACGGGATTTACACCAAGGCATCTATTGACTCAGCTAATCCTGAAACGATAACAACAGTGGAGGATTTGGAAATGCTTAAAAATGAAATTGGCGATTCGAAATCTTCTCACGGAACCGGCGGAATGCAATCAAAAATAGATGCAGCGGCCATTGCCAAGAAAGGAAATATTGAAACCTGGGTTGTCAATGGTTTACAGGATAATTTTGTCATAAATGCATTAAAAAACACTATACCTTTTACTAAAATTCTATAGGCATGAATTATATTTCTATAAAAAACATCGACAATCTTTCTGAATGGGTAGATGCAGCACTTAAAATCAAAAACAAACCTTTAAAAAACAAAAAGTTAGGCAAAAACAAGACTTTAGGCATGTTGTTCTTTAACCCTAGTTTAAGAACCCGTTTAAGTACTCAAAAAGCTGCTTTAAATTTGGGAATGAATGTAATGGTCATGAATTTTACCAATGAAGGCTGGACTTTAGAGTTTGAAGACGGAGCCATCATGAATAAAGGTGCATCCGAGCATATTAAAGAGGCTGCTGAAGTAATTTCACAATATTGCGATGTAATTGCAATAAGAGCTTTTGCCGGCTTAGTGGATAAAGAAAAAGATAATGCAGAAACTGTTTTAGCAGGTTTCTTAAAGCATGCTACTGTGCCTATCGTAAATATGGAAGGTTGTACAGGACATCCTTTACAAGCCCTTGCCGATGCAATTACAATGAAGGAATTTAAAACACCTCACCGCCCTAAAGTGGTACTATCCTGGGCTCCACACCCTCGTGCCCTACCTCAGGCAGTGGCAAATTCCTTTGTAGAAATGATGCAATTACAGGAGGCTGATTTTGTAATTACTCATCCTGAAGGTTATGAATTAAATCCGGAAATCACCAAAGATTCTAAAATCGAATACGATCAAAATAAGGCTTTCGAAAATGCCGATTTTATCTACGTGAAAAACTGGAGTAATTACAATGACTACGGAAAAATTCTAAACACAGATCCTAACTGGACTGTTACGGCAGAAAAAATGAAGCTGACCAACAACGGTAAATTCATGCACTGTCTTCCGGTAAGAAGAAATGTAATCGTTGCAGATGAAGTAATTGACAGCGCTAATTCATTGGTAATCGAACAAGCAAACAACAGAACTTATGCAGCCCAATTAGTGTTGCAAAAAATTCTTAAAAATGGAAAATAAAATACCGCTTTCAATAATTAAAATCGGAGGAAATGTAATAGATAATCCAGACGAACTGTTGCAATTTCTATCTGATTTTTCAAAAATAGAAGGTTTAAAAGTACTAGTTCACGGAGGCGGAAAATCTGCTACCAAAATGGCTCAAAGCGTTGGCCTTGTTCCGCAGATGATTGACGGAAGACGTATCACAGATGCTCCTATGTTAGATATTGCGGTTATGATCTATGCAGGTCAAATTAACAAAAATATTGTAGCTAAATTACAATCATATGACACAAATGCAGTAGGATTTACCGGAGCTGATGGAAATTTAATTCGTTCAGAAAAAAGAAACCATCCTACTATTGATTATGGCTTTGTAGGCGACGTAAGAAAAATTAACAGAAACTTATTGCAAAAACTATTGTCTTTAGAAATTACTCCTGTATTTTGCGCCATAACTCATGACAAAAACGGACAATTATTAAATACAAATGCAGATACTATCGCCAGTGAATTAGCCATAGCACTCTCAGAGGTTTTTGAGGTTACACTTAACTACTGTTTTGAAAAACCGGGTGTTTTATTTGACTCAGAAGATGATCGCTCAGTTATCGCAAAAATGGATGCTACTCTATATTCAAAACTAAAAGACGAAGGAGCAATCCATTCAGGAATGATTCCAAAATTGGATAATTGTTTCAACAGTTTAGGAAAGGGAGTTCAAAAAATAAAAATTGGTCATCATCAAATGTTAAAAAGCAGCGATGCTGTTTGCACAACGATACAACTGTAGAAAACCAAATTGCTCATAAAATTATTCATTGCTTAGATTCAGAATTAATGAAAAATACAGAAACTCTAACACAGGAAGCGATACAATTACTCAAAAATTTGATTGAGACTCCATCCTTTTCAAGTGAAGAAGAGCAAACAGCCATTTTAATAGAAGATTGGTTTAATCAAAACAAAATACCTTTCAGAAGAGAAAACAACAATGTCTGGGCATACAACAAATTTTTTGACGAGAACAAACCGACAATACTTTTAAATTCTCATCACGATACCGTAAGACCAAATAAAGCCTACACTAATGATCCATTTAAGGCAATAGAAAAAGACGGAAAATTATTCGGCTTGGGCAGTAACGATGCAGGAGGATGCTTGGTCTCGCTATTAGCAACATTTGTTCATTTTTATGAAGTTGCTGATTTACCATACAATATCGTTGTAGTAGCTTCTGCTGAAGAAGAAAGCAGCGGAAAGAAAGGCTTAAACAGCGTACTGCAACACCTTCCGGAATTGGAATGTGCAATAGTTGGAGAACCAACCCTGATGCAGTTGGCTGTTGCCGAAAAAGGGCTTTTAGTTCTGGATGTTTCGGTAAAAGGAACGCCAAGCCACGCGGCACATGAAAATAACGACAACCCCATCTACAACACCTTATCGGTAATTGAATGGTTTAGAGATTATAAATTCGAAAAAACCTCCAATACCTTAGGACCTGTAAAAATGACTGTAACCCAGGTAAATTCAGGAAAGCAACACAATGTAGTTCCTTCAGAATGCGATCTGGTAGTTGATATCAGAGTTAATGACCGCTATAACAACAAGGAAGTTCTCGAAACGGTGCAACAGCATGTAAATGCGGATGTACGTCCACGTTCCATGCATCTAAATGCCTCTTCGATTCCTGTTAGCCATGGATTGGTGCAGGCGGGTATAGCTTTAGGACGAACAACCTATGGCTCTCCCACCCTTTCAGACCAGTCAGTATTAAGTTGTAAATCGCTAAAGTTAGGACCAGGAGACAGTTTGCGTTCGCACTCAGCAGACGAATACATCTACGTGAATGAAATCATTGAGGGTATAGAATTATACATAAAAATATTAGAAGATTTTTTCAAATCAATAAAATAATTATTCAGGGTATAGGATGATAAATTGCCTGTACGTCAAATAAAATAACGACTATGAAACTTTGGGAAAAAGGAATACCAACCGATAAACAAATAGAACAATTCACTGTGGGCAATGACCGAGAATTGGATCTTGTACTTGCCAAATACGATGCGTTAGGTTCCATAGCACATGCAAAGATGTTGGGACAAATTGGACTTCTTACTGACTCCGAAACAGCTTCTTTGGTCTTAGCATTGGAAGAAATTATTGCTGACATTGAAAAAGGTAATTTTGAAATCGAGGATAGTTTTGAAGATGTTCATTCCAAAATTGAATATCTGCTTACTGTAAAACTGGGCGATGCAGGAAAAAAAATACACACTGCACGTTCTCGTAACGATCAGGTTTTAGTAGATGTCAATTTGTATTTGAAAGATGTTGTAAAAGAAATAAAACAACAAGTTAAAACACTTTTTGAGCTATTGATGGACAAGGCCGAATTGCATCAAAATGTACTGTTGCCAGGTTATACACATTTGCAAATTGCCATGCCATCCTCTTTTGGAATGTGGTTTTCTGCCTATGCGGAAAGTCTTATAGACGATATTACAATGCTTAATGCAGCCTTAAAAATTGTAGATCAAAATCCATTGGGATCGGCAGCAGGTTATGGAAGTTCTTTTCCTATCAATAGAACTTACACAACTAAAGAACTCGGATTTGAAACCCTCAAATTCAATGCGGTTGCTGCACAGATGAGTCGCGGAAAATCTGAAAAAACAGTAGCTTTTGCAATGAGTAGTGTTGCTGCCACCCTGGCAAAATTTTCTATGGATGTATGCCTGTACATGAGCCAAAACTTTGATTTCATAAGTTTGCCCGCACACCTTACAACAGGATCCAGCATTATGCCACATAAAAAGAACCCAGACGTTTTTGAATTAATTCGTGGAAAATGCAACAAAATCCAGGCACTTCCCTATGAAATAACATTAATTACAAACAATTTACCTAGCGGCTATCACCGCGATTTACAGTTATTGAAGGAAGGCTTGTTTCCAGCAATACAAACATTACAAGCCTGCTTAGATATTGCAATTTTTTCTATCAAAGACATCAAGGTAAAAGATGAAATTCTTAATGATGTAAAATACAACTACCTTTTCACGGTTGATACTTTAAACGAAATGGTCGTAGCGGGAATGCCATTTAGAGACGCCTACAAAGCTGTTGCTGAACAGTTGGAAAACGGCAGCTATCAGTCTCCAAAGGAAACAAAACATACACACGAGGGAAGTATCAACAATCTATGCTTAAAAGAAATAAAAGACAAGATGAATACTTCTTTCTAGGTATAAAAAAACCTTTGTGATTTCCACAAAGGTTTTTTTATGTTTATTATGTTTTAGAATCTCTTACTATTTTAATTCTTTGATTTTTATATTTTTAAACCACACATTATTTCCGTGGTCCTGTAATCCTATTTTTCCACTTTTGTATGTTCCAAATCCAGGAAATTCCTGAAATTTAGAACCTGCAATCATTTTTTTCCAATTGTCATCCCACATGCTCGTTTCTAATATTTTTTCACCATTCAGGTAAAATTGCAGATTTCCCTTATCTGAAATAATTTCAGCATGATTCCATTCTTCCGCTTGTTTAACAGTCTCCTTAGCGGTTATTAAATCATACAAATCCCCTGCTCTGTGCTTAATAATTTTAGAATCCGGATGCCCTTCATTGTCTAAAACCTGCATCTCAGGTCCAGTCATCCAAGGGTACTCATATTTTTTAGCATCTTCATGAATATAGAAGATAATTCCACTATTTCCATCTTTAGCTATTTTCCAATCTGCTTTTAAATGAAAATTTGAATATTCCTTGGCAGAAATTATATCACCTCCATTGGCAGCCTGCCAGTCTTCTTTGTCTGATACTTCAAGATGAATCGACTGATCATCTACTACCCATGCCTTTCCAATTGGGTCTCCTCCATACTTATGCCAACCTTCAATAGATTTTCCGTCGAACAAAAGTTCCCAACCTTCAGCAATTTCATCCGCCGAAAGCATATTATCAACCACTTCCTCCTTTTTTACTTCCTCAGTTTCGGTTAATGCTTCCATTTTTTTTGAATTCTCATTTTTGCAGGACAAAATAAAAGTTCCCATAAAAAGAATTAAGAGTGTTTTTTTCATTGATTATAGTTTTAAAGTTTTTGATTTTATTTTAAGCCAATTAAATATCAGGATATTCTGAATTATGGACTTTTGAAAATTAAATTTATTTTTTTATCGAAATTTAAACACCCAATATCCTTCTGTTAAAATCCTTATCCTGTTCGACACCGGCAAAATCATCAAAAGCCTTGTCGGTTACAGAAATAATATGATTTTTTATGAACTCCACTCCTTCTTTTGCACCGTCTTCCTGTTTCTTATAGCAACATTCCCATTCCAATACTGCCCAGCCTGGAAAATCATAATGGGCCAACTTACTGAACACTTTCTTGAAATCGACCTGACCGTCACCTAATGATCTGAATCTGCCCGCCCGGTCACCCCAGTTTTGATAGGCTCCATAAACTCCCTGTTTTCCATTTGGGTTAAATTCTGCATCTTTGATATGACAGGCTCTGATTCGGTCATGGTAATGATCGATATATGTTACATAATCCAAACATTGCAGAATAAAATGAGACGGGTCATAAAGTAAGCAAGCTCTCGGATGTTGATTTACCTTATCTAAAAACATTTCGTAGGAAATACCGTCATGTAAATCTTCTCCTGCATGAACTTCGTAACACAAATCTACCCCACAATTATCAAATTCATTTAAAATGGGAGTCCATCTTTTGGCCAACTCAGTAAATCCCTCGTCAACTAATCCTGCAGGTCTTTGTGGCCAAGGATAAACCGTATGCCACAGCAATGACCCACTAAAAGTGGCATGTGCATTTAGTCCGAGATTTTCTGAAGCTTTTGCTCCCCATTTTAATTGCTGCACCGCCCATTCATATCTTGCTTTTGGATTATTTTTTACAGTCTCGGGAGCAAAACCATCAAAAAGTTGGTCATATGCCGGATTTACAGCTATCAATTGTCCTTGCAGATGGGTTGATAATTCAGTAATTTCCAAGCCGTAACTGTTTATTTTTGCCTTATATTCCTGTGCGAATACCTTATCAGTGGCTACTTTTTCCAAATCAAAATAGGTTTCATCCCAGGTTGGGATTTGCACGCCCTTATAACCCAGATCTGCAGCCCACTGGCAAATATTATCAATATTGTTAAAAGGAGCTTTATCTCCATAGAATTGCGCTAAAAAAATAGCAGGTCCTTTTATTGTTTTCATATTGATAGAATTATATTTTCATTTTCAATAAATAATCGGCACTTTCTTTTGCATTTACCAGTACCCCTTTATCATTGTATTTTTCCTGTTCGTAGATAAAATAGTCCATCCCTAATGCCTTTGCCTTTTCAAGAATATCGGGATAATTAATAAATCCCTCGCCAAGAGTACAAGAATCAAAAGGCTCTGTTGCATTTTTATTTCTATCTTTTACATGACACAGTCTAAATCTGTTGCTGTACTTTTTCATGTATTCAATAGGATCTTCTCCTGCTGTAACTACCCAATATATATCCATTTCAAAATCAACCAAGTCTGGGTCAGTAGCATCCATAAACAGCTGTTGCGGTATTTGACCATCTAATTCTTTAAAAGAATAATCATGGTTGTGGTAGGCAAACTTCACTCCTTCTTTTTTACATATTTCACCTGCCTTGTTAAATTCATCTGCAAATCTTTTGAAATCATCAATTGATTTTTGAGGCCCCAACCAGGGACAAATCATGTATTTACCTCCCAAACAAGCTACGTCAGCTGCTTTTTGCTGTAAATTTTCTTTCCAATTGCAGTGCGTACTTACTAATTTCAAACCTTCACCATCAAGAAAAGACTTGAATTCTTTTGGTTTCATCCCCCAGAAAATCCCCTTTTCACCTTCGAAACTTTCAATTTGAGTATATCCCATTTTTGCTACTTGGCTAATAACTTCAATAGGATTTTCATAAATAACATCTCTCAAAGTCCAAAGTTGTATACCAAAATCTTTAAAAATACCATTTGCCATTAAATCATTATATGCAAATGTTGGTTTTACTGCCAATAGCGCAGCTGCCTGAGCTGTTCTTATCACAAAATCTCTTCTATTCATTATCTTTTGGATTTTTATTCCTTTAAATCTTTTTTTATTTTTTCTTAACGAATGCTTCCAATTATGACCTGTAATAACGAAAAACAATTCGTTGCCCCTACTACATTTTAAGAATGCCCATGTAATCCTATGTACATCTTATCCCCTTTTTTATATGGAATCTCTCCATGTTGTACTCCGGGAACCGGTGTATATCTATAGGAGGCTTGCATTCCCTTTTCAGATGTCAGGTAAGCAAATAACACCATTTGGTACACCGAAAGAAGTCCGGCGTTTTTAGGATCTTTTACTTTATTAAAAATATCTGCTCTCTTTTGTGCCGATAATTTCACAAAATCTTCACCTTCAATTTCTTTTGCTTTATCATTGATTAAATTAAGAGCATCAATAAAATCTTGTTGCTCTTTTTCAGTATAAATGTCCTGATAAACTTTGCTGATAAATTCAGCTGAATTGACTGCTTTTGCTCCAACAGTTTCCGTTTCTGGTATTATTGTTTCACTCACCTCAGCTAAAAGCTTAATTAAATCATCACTTAAAACCAAGGAACCTGCATCACCTCTTTTACAACTTGTTAGCAAATAATTAGAACCAATAAACAAACCTCCGCTAATTATGGCTATATTCTTTATTAAGTCTCTACGATTCATATCTTTACGCGTTTGATTATTTTTATAGATTTCCTTTTTTCAACTCTTCTGCCGCAAAATTTGCAGCTCTGGCGGTCAATGCCATATAGGTCAAAGATGGATTTACACAACTTGCTGAAGTCATGCAGGCTCCATCGGTCACAAAAACATTCAAGCAATCCCACACCTGATTATTTCCGTTAAGAACTGAGGTTTTTGGATCCCTTCCCATTCTTGCCGTTCCCATTTCGTGGATACCCATTCCAGGGGCATACTCTGTTTCGAACACCTGCACGTTTTTGGCTCCTGCGATTTCCAACATTTCTTTCATATCCTGTTTCATGTCTTCACGCATTTTTATCTCATTTTCCTTAATTTCAACATCGAAATTGATAACCGGCAATCCCCATTTATCTTTTTTATCAGGATCAAGACTTATTTTATTCTCATGATATGGCAGCATTTCTCCAAAAGCAGTCGCTCCAATGCTCCAGTTTCCTGGCTCACCAAATACATCTTTTAGATCTTTACCGATATTCATTTCAGCTACCTGACTTTTCCATCCGTTTCTTGATGCACTACCCTGATAACCAAATCCTCTCAAATAACCTCTTTTGCTGGCATCATCGATATTACGATATCGCGGAATATAAAACCCTGTTGGTCTAAAACCAAAGTAATAAGAATCTTCGTGTCCTTCAAAATCACCTGAGGCACCAACTCTAAAATGATGATCCATTACATTATGTCCAAGCTCACCACTACTACTTCCTAAACCGTCTTTCCATACATCTTTTGCTGAATTCATTAATATCCAAGTGGAGTTGAATGCAGAGGCACATAAAAATACAATTTTACTATTGAAAACCATTTCTTCATTTGTTTGAGCATCAATAACAGTAACTCCAGTAGCTTTCTTAGTTTCCTTATCATAATTTACTTCCTTTACAATAGAAAACGGTCTTAATGTCAAATTTCCTGTTTTTACTGCTGCAGGCAATGTTGAGGATTGGGTAGAAAAATATCCTCCAAACATACAACCATTCCAACACATATCTCTGAACTGACATGGAGTTCGGTCTTTAATTGCCTTGGTTACGTGAGCCGTTCGTCCAATAATTAAAGTTCTTGCATTTTTATAATACTCTTTAATTTTTCCTGCTACGCTTTTTTCAACTACATTTAATTCCATTGGAGGTAAAAACTCACTATCAGGTAAATGCGGTATATTCTCCTTTGAACCACTAACACCGATAAATTTTTCAACATAGCTATACCATGGAGCTATATCATTATATCTTATTGGCCAATCAATTGCAACACCTTCTTTTAAATTGGCTTCAAAGTCCAAATCACTCCAACGGTATGACTGTCTTCCCCACATCAGGGAACGTCCCCCAACATGATAGCCTCTGAACCAATCAAAACGTTTAGTCTCGGTATAAGGATTGTCTTTATCACTTGCCCAATAAGAAAGATTACGTTCATTCAACGGATAATCCCTTTTCAAAACTGGATAATCATTTATCATTTCCTTTGTGGGTCTGTAATGACGGTGCGCATATTCCCAAATTGGTTTGTTTTGTTCGGTATAATCTTTTATATGTTCAATGTTATGACCTCTTTCCAATAAAAGAACTTTCAAACCTTTCTCTGTCAACTCTTTTGCTGCCCATCCCCCTGAAATACCTGAGCCTACAACAATAGCGTCGTATTGATTATCTTTCATATATTAATTTTTTTTAGTTTTAGTTTTAAATTTAAATATCACAAATTTGTATTGCTTTTTTGAGTGCATTGGCTTTATCCTTGGAAACAGGCAAAAACTCCTGCGCCACATATCCTTTATAGCCAGTAGCATAAATAGCTTTCATTATGGCAGGATAGTACAGTTCCTGACTTTCATCAATTTCATGACGCCCCGGAACCCCCGCGGTGTGATAGTGACCAAAATACTGGTGGTTTTTCTGGATGGTCTCAATTATATTTCCCTCCATAATTTGCATATGGTAGATATCAAAGAGTAATTTGAAATTTTCACTACCTAATCTTTTACATAGTTCAATTCCCCATCTGGAGGAATCAGCCATGTAGTCAGGATGATTAACTTTACTATTGAATAATTCCATCTGAATAACAACACCTCTTTCTTCGGCTTTTGGCAGAATTTGCTTTAATCCTTCGACACAATTTACCAAGCCTAATTCTTCATCCATCCCATTTCGGTTCCCACTGAAACATATTAGATTTTTATATCCGGCATCTGCTACCAAATCGATATATTTCAGATAATTTGCAATCAAAACCTCATGGTTTTGTGGATCGTTCCAGCCTTCAGTTAAGCTTATATGTGCTCCCGTACACATTGAAGAATCGATCCCATATTTTTTTAGTACCGGAAAATCTTCCGGCTCCACTAAATCAATGGCAGAAAATCCAATTTTCTTGACCAGAATACATAACTCTTCTATAGGCAACTCATCAAATGTCCAACGACATACGGAATGATTTATAACTCCCATCAAATTTGAATTTTTATTTTCATTGTTATTTTGTGAAAACAACAACTGCGGACTGCTAAACACAAAGCCTCCTACCGCAAGATTCTTTATTACATCTCTCCTTTTCATCCTGCATTTTCAATATTAACTTTTACTTTTTCTTTAAAAAACACATAGAACAACAAAGCTATTCCGGCTGCAAACAGGCATGGGAATATCCATATCTTATCCCAATTATGTAAACCACCCTCAATGGCATTATGATCTACAATTTCTCCGGCAACATAAAAACCTATATACATACCTAAGCCATAAGTTGCCAAAGTAATCAATCCCTGAGCCGAAGATCTTATTTCTTTCCCTGATTTCTGATCAGTGTAAATTTGCCCGGTAACAAAAAAGAAATCGTAACAAATTCCATGAAGGGCAATTGCACCATAAAGCATCCAGAGATTATTATCAACGTTTCCGTATACAAAAAGTAAATAACGTACCGCCCAGGCAATCATACCTATTAATAACATTTGTTTTACTCCAAATCGAATAAAAAACAAAGGCATTAAAAACAGGAACAAAGTCTCTGACATCTGACCAATGGTCATTTTTGCAGCAGCTCCATCCATATTTATTTCATTAAGAAACTGATTTGCCTGACCATAATAAAATGCCAATGGAATACATATCAAAATAGAAGCTAAAAAGAAAACAAGATAGTTTTTGTCTTTAAGAACTTTTAGCGCATCCAAACCAATGGTCTCATAGAAACTTACTGATTTACCAGCCTTAGTTGGTGGTGTGTCCGGTAAAAAGAAGCAAAAAACTCCATACAAAGCAGAGACAGCAGCGGCAACCATAAAAGTGCCATTCAAGGTTTCAGGACTGCTTTCCCACGCCATCCAACCAATGATTAAACCGGCAACAATCCAACCTATTGTTCCCCAAACTCTGATAAAGGCAAACTCCTTTTCAGCATCATTAATTTGATTAAGAGCAACCGAGTTTATCAATGCCAAGGTCGGCATGAATAAAATCATGTAGGGTAATAGTAAGGAATAAAAATTTTCAAATTCGGAACTACCAGACATTAAATAAAGTAATACTGCGCCTGCAAGATGCAAAACTCCAAGAATTTTTTGAGCAGCAAAATACTTATCTGCTATCATACCAATAATAAAAGGCGCAATTATAGCACCAAGACTTTGAGTCCCATAGGCTAATCCCGTCTGAGAGCCACTGGCTCCAATATTACTTTTGGTTAAAAAAGTCCCCATCGTCACAAACCACATTCCCCAAATAAAGAAATTTAGGAACATCATGGAGGACAATTTAATTTTTGTAAAATTTTTCATATAAACCAATTAGTCGATTACATTTTGTGTAACAATTAAACTTTAAAATTAATTTTATTTAGCCAAATATATAAATTAAATTTACTTTTAATAATTTTATAGGGTTAAAAATGTATTATTATGAATTTTATTTAAATCACATAAAACAGGAAGAAATTATTTGAAATTAACCCCTAAAAACTGATACTTTTTTATTTTTACTAGATATTAATTTTAAACAACTTCAAAAAACAAAATATATGAATATACGAAAAATAAGAATGGGAATGATTGGCGGTGGCACAGATGCTTTCATCGGAGCAATTCACAGGCATGCAATATGGTTGGACGGACTAATCGAGATGAAATGTGGCGCCTTAAGTCATAACCCTGATATAGCTGTTAGTTCAGGTCAGGGACTCTTTCTTGAAGAAGATAGAATTTATACCAACTATGTTGAAATGCTTGAAAAAGAAGCAAGCATGCCGGAGGATAAAAGAATAGATTTTGTTTCCATTGTTACCCCAAACTTTGTTCACTTTGAACCTGCAATGCTGGCTTTGGAAAAAGGCTTTAATGTTGTACTGGAAAAACCGATGACTTTAACTTTCGAGCAGGCTTTACAGTTACAGGCCAAAGTTAAAGAAACCGGAAAAAGACTTTGTCTTACCCACACCTATTCGGGATATCCTATGGTAAAACAAGCAAGGGCCATTGTAAAAAATGGTGACTTGGGTAAAATACGAAAAGTTTGGGTAGAATACCCTCAAGGGTGGCTCAGTAGATTATCAGAAAGAGAAGGTAACGTTCAGGCAGCATGGCGTACAGACCCTAGCAAAAGCGGAAAAAGTGCTTCGATGGGAGACATTGGAACTCACGCAGCTCAATTAGCCGAATATATCTCAGGTTTACAGATTACCGAATTATGTGCCAGTTTAAATACAGTTGTGGAAGGACGTATGCTGGATGATGACGGCAGTGTTATTCTGCGTTTTAACAGCGGAGCTAGCGGAATTTTACTTGCCTGCCAGGTTGCAGCCGGAGAAGAAAACGCGCTGAAAATTAAGGTCTATGGTGAAAAAGGTGGACTTGAATGGCATCAGATGGAACCCAACACCCTGCTTCTTAAATGGCTCGACAGTCCAACCCAAATATTAAGAGCAGGAAGCAACTATCCAAATCTCAGTCCTTATATGACCTCCAATTGCCGAACTCCTGGCGGACATCCGGAGGGATATCTCGAGGCTTTTGCAAATATTTACAAAAATTTTGCCCTCACTCTGTTGGCGGATCTTAAAGGAGAAACTCCAAATGAGATTAATCTGGACTTCCCAAATGAAAATGATGGGGTTCGCGGAATGGCCTTCATAGAAAATGTGGTTAAGTCTTCCAATTCAGATCTAAAATGGCATCCGTTTGAAATGTAAATTTCTGTTTATAATTAATTCTTAAAATAAAAAAGCCGCTATCCTTATTGGAACAGCGGCTGTTTATTTTATTTTTGACTGTACTATTATCTGTTCTTCAGATAATCCAAAACGTTTTTCTCAATTCTATTGCTGATATTTGTGATATCAGCTTTAACAAATTTTTCTCCCAAAATATTTTCATACAATTCGATATACCGGTCAGACACTGACTCAATATAATCCTCTGTCATTTCCGGAATTTGCTGTCCTTCTTTACCCTGAAAACCATTTTCAATTAACCAACGGCGAACAAACTCTTTAGACAATTGTTTTTGTTCCTCTCCTTTAAACTGTCTTTCCTGATAACCTTCTGAATAAAAATAGCGAGAAGAATCCGGAGTATGAATTTCATCTATAAGGACAATTTTACCTTCTTTGGTTTTACCAAATTCGTATTTTGTATCCACCAAAATTAACCCTCTTTTTGCAGCAATCTCGGTACCTCTCTGAAATAATGCTCTGGTGTACTTTTCTAAAACTAAATAATCTTCTTCGCTTACGATTCCTTTTGAAAGAATATCTTCTCTGGAGATATCAGCATCGTGCTCACCGCTATCTGCCTTTGTGGTTGGTGTAATGATTGGTTCCGGGAATTTGTCATTTTCTTTAAGTCCTTCAGCCATTTCAACTCCGCAAAGCGCTCTTTTACCTGAAGCATACTCCCTAAAAGCATGGCCTGATAAATAGCCACGAATCACCATCTCTACTTTGAACGGTTCGCAAAGATGTCCTACGGCTACGTTAGGATCTGGAGTTGCTATCAACCAATTTGGAACAATATCCTCGGTTAGTTCCATAAATTTTGTTGCAATTTGGTTTAAAATTTGTCCTTTATATGGTATTCCTTTTGGTAAAACTACATCGAAAGCAGAAAGCCTGTCAGTCGCCACCATAACTAACAATTCATCATTGATATTGTAAACTTCTCTTACTTTACCTCTGTAAACCGATTTTTGATTTGGAAAATTGAAATTAGTGGTGGTGATTGTATTGCTCATTACTTGATGTATGTTTTTATTATATGTTTTGCAAATTTATGATTATTTTACACAGAAAAAGCAAAGAATTTCATTATCCTAACAAGAAATTAAGCTTCCTTAATATAAAACCATGCCGCCCCTACCCAGTTTTATAAAAACGATTAACCTTCGCCTTCCCTTAAAAAATTCTGGATTAAATAATTCGCCACACCATTTTCATGATTAGCGGATATGACTTCCAAATGGGATAATTTTTTTTTCAAGCTGTCAGGAGCATTTCCCATAATAAGTCCTTTGGAAGCATGAAGCAACATTTTCTCATCATTAAAACCATCACCAAAAGAAATAGCTTGTCCAAATTCATAACTTTCGATTTCCAAAATTTTAGCGATTGCATGAAGTTTGTCTACTGATTTATCCATGAACTCAAGACATATGGGCAGACTAAACGCATGACTAAAACATTCTGGGTGCACCTCCAAAATCTGATCTCGAAGTTGCAGCAATTTTGAATGATCATCATGTGTGAAAAATATTTTTATGGCCGCAAAATCATCTAGTTTCTTGTAATCTACCAATTCCGGTTTGTAGTTCATTTCAGTTTGAAAACTATTCAGTTTTTCGTTTTGCTTATTGGTTTGCCAAACATTTTCCCTGAATAAAACTGTAGTAATCTCATCATCAATATCCAAAGCTAAAACCGATTTCACCTCTTCGGCTTTCATATTTATTGAAAACAACAATTTCTTAGATGGCGAATGAATACGCGCTCCATTTGAAGTCACCAGGTACAATGGAACACCCAGGGTATCCACTATTGGCATTGCATCCAGATGATGTCTGCCAGTCGCGATGATAATCAAATATTGCTGTTCATAAAGTTCTCTGAATACATCTTTGGTTAACTGAGAAATTTTATGATTACTATCCAATAAAGTGCCATCCAAATCACTTACTACTACTTTTATTCTTTCCTTCATTATGGTTTATTGCACTTTCAATTTCATTGTTCAAATTTATTTCAATAATAAAACAACACAAAGAAAAACTTGAAATACTTTTTGAAACAATTTTCTTTTATAAACCCCATTAACAATACTTTTTTTTCTCCTCACATTCTAAAATAAATCAGGATTTTGCTTAAATTTCAAACCTAAATTTTATAATTTATTTTTAATAAAAATTTTTAGAAAAAGGCATTCAAAGCAAAAATCAAATGACCTATATCCGACTCCTGGCAATATTTTTACTATTTTTTTCTCTAACTACCGCTCAAAATAAGGAAGAATTTGATTTTAATGCCTTAAGCAATTCAAAAAAATGGCAAATAAAGTTTCAGGATTCCTGTACACAAAATTGGCAATCTAAATGGTTTGTAGATGGAAAAAATGCCGAAATAACAAATACAGATAAAGGTATGGATTTTAGCGCAGGAAAAATTGAAAGAAATGATGCGTACAATGCCGTTCTTTGGACTAAAGAATCTTTTGAGGGGAATACAAAAATAGTATTCGAATACACTAAAACAGACCTAAAATCAACCTTTGCGACCATACTTTACCTCCAGGCAACCGGAATTGAAACAACGCCTTATGAAGACGATATCACAAAGTGGAATCAACTAAGAGAAATCCCCTCCATGAAAACCTACTACCAATTTATGAAGGCGTTACACATTAGTTTTGCATCGTATGAAAATGACAATACCGACTTAAAAAACGATTATATACGAGCAAGACAATATCCAGTGATTTCAGGACAAAATTTTAACAAAACAACAGAAATTCCGGAGAGTAGTTTTAATACTGGCTTGTTTTTACCTAATGAAACCTACAGCATAACAGTTATTAAAACAAACAACGAGCTGTACTTTAATGTGACCGGAAAAAACTTTTCAAAATTATTTTTCTGGAATCTTAGCAACTATCCTCAATTAAATCACGGAAGAATCGGACTTAGACATATGTTTACACGTTCTGCACGCTATAAAAACTTTTCAGTTTACACACTAAATAATTAGGGTTAATTTGCGCTTTTATCCCTGTTAATTGCCTTTTTTAAAATCATACAATCTCATAAAGGCTTCCCCCAAATTATCTATAATATCAGACGCTATAAATGACTGCGGAGCTGTTTTGGTCGTTCCAATATCAGCCGTAAGTCCATGTAAATAAACTGCCAGTAGCGCCGCATGTAACGGACTATAATCCTGCCCTAATAAACTGCTTATCATCCCCGTTAACACGTCCCCGCTTCCAGCTGTTGCCAAAGCCGGATTTCCGGTAGTGTTCTTAAATATAGTTTCACCATAAATAATATAAGTTGGAGCCCCCTTCATCACAATGATAAAATCAAACTGAACGGATAATGAAATGGTTTTTTCAAATTTTTCTTCTTCAGTGGACCATTTACCTATCAGTCTTTCCAGCTCCTTAGGATGTGGGGTTAAAATGGTTTTATGGGGCAAAATGGTCAGCCAAGCCTTGTTTTTAGATAAAATATTCAAGGCATCTGCATCAACAACCAAGGGTGTTTTGCTATTTTTAAAAAAAGCATAGATTGCTTTTTCAGTGATTTTTTGCTGTCCAATTCCCGGACCAATTCCAATGACATTAGGTTTAAAATCAAAGTCAATATTTGAAATATATTTCTGTTCTTCATCGGTAATTACCATAACCTCTGGAATAGCAGATTGCAAAATTTGATAACCACATTCAGGAATAAATGAAGTTACCAATCCACAACCTGTTTTTAGAGCTGCTTTCGAAGAAAGACACATAGCCCCTATTTTACCATAACTCCCGCCTATCAAAAGTACATGACCCTGCGACCCTTTGTGAGCATTATTTGCAATAGGTTTATAAAACTTTAATATATCTTCTATATCAACAGGGATAACCTTTACCATCATATTATTTTTTTTCATTCTACCTCTAAAATTACTTCATATTCCCCTAATATTTCTCCCTTTTAAACAAAAATTTTATGTTGAATAAATATAAATTCCTAAATTTAGCGGTATATTAAAAAGCAGACTTTAAGCTTAAAAAAAGGAATTAAAGCCCTTCTTAACTCTGTTTTTCAATAAATATTTCCAAAAAACACCCTAAATTCCCATTGGAATAGACCAATGTAAATCATTAAAGTAACCCGATAAAAACAGAATCAAGTTATGTATAATGAAAAGCAACGTTTATTAGATTTAAAATCATATCAAATACTTGATACTCCACCTGAAAAAATATTGGATGAAATCGCTAAAATTGCATCCCTTGTTTGTGATGTCCCTATTTCTCTGATAACATTTCTCGATGAGGACCGTCAATGGTTTAAGGCAAAAATAGGTCTTGAAGTACCCCAAACAAAAAAAGAAGATTCGTTTTGTCAGCATGCTCTGCAGGAACCTAAAGAAGTACTTATCGTAAATGATTCCCTAACAGATGACAGATTTGCAAACAGTCCGCTCGTAACAGGTTCACCTTATATTCGGTTTTATGCAGGGGCTCCACTTGAAACTCCTGACGGAAATGTATTAGGTACCTTATGCGTAATCGATCGAAAACCACGCGAAATAACCGAAAACCAAAAAAAAGCCTTGCAACTATTGGCAAAACAAGCCATGGATTACCTGAACACCAGGAAAGTCGTATTGGCTCAAAAGGACAAAATTGAAACCGATACTAACAAGCTCAAGAAGATTACCGATAATGTTCCCGGTGGGATTTTTCAGTTAAAAGCCACCATGGAGGGTGAACTGTTTTTTGAATTTTTAAGCAGTGGAATAAAGGAAATTATATCTGATGTTGATTTTGCCGAATCCAAAACATCACTGGATGCTTTTTTTAACCAAATCCATTCGGATGATCTTCAATCATTCAAAGAAAATTTGAACAATTCTATTAAGAACTCAACCGAATTACGTAAAGAATACCGAGTTAAATCAGGAGAGGATTACCGCTGGCATCTGGTAACCGCTAAACCTGAAAAATTAACCGACGGCAGCACTGTTTTGTACGGAAGCTTTCAGGATATCACGCATCACGTAGAATACGAGAAGGCAATGGAAGAAATTGCCTTTGATATTTCCCATGTTTTAAGAAGACCGGTTGCTACCCTATTGGGACTGACAGACTTGATAAGCAGTGAAAAGAAAATTACCAAAAATGAACTGCTAAAATATGTAGGTTACATTAATACGGTTTCAAGAGAATTGGAAGAATTCACTGTTAAACTAAATCAGGCCTATCATATCAAAAAAGAGAAAATTATAGGTAAAAATAAAAAACACAAAAATTGAATGCCTTCGTAACAATCAGCTAATATTTTCCGGAAATCATAAATTCTATATTATTTTAAGAACTTCTTTTTGTTTATAATACCCCCTTCTATCCTACAGAAAAGTTTGAGCTTTTCACCTTTGTTACTACAAATAAAAACGATAAATTAGCGCCGTCAAAATTCACAAATAATCGTAATGAAAAATACTGCGCTGACGCACATACACGAGGCCTTGGGAGCAAAAATACTGCCGTTTGCAGGATACAATATGCCCATTACTTATGAAGGAGTAAATGCTGAACACGAAACCGTTCGTAATGCTGTAGGAGTATTTGACGTTTCGCACATGGGTGAATTCCTGCTCAGCGGCCCAAATGCTTTGGCTTTAATTCAAAAAGTGACCTCGAATGATGCATCCACTTTGACAGATGGAAGAGTCCAATATTCCTGTTTACCCAACAATGAGGGTGGAATTGTTGATGATTTGCTCGTTTATAAAATCAAAGAAGAGGAGTATTTGCTGGTGGTTAATGCATCCAATATTGATAAAGATTGGGAATGGATTTCATCACAAAATAACCTTGGTGTAGAAATGAAGAACCTTTCCGATGATTATTCGTTGCTGGCAATTCAAGGACCAAAAGCTGTGGAGGCTTTACAAGCTCTAACCACAGTTAATCTTTCAGAAATAAAATACTATCATTTTATAATCGGGCCATTTGCAGGCTTTGAAAACGTAATTATCTCAGCGACGGGGTATACCGGTGCCGGAGGTTTTGAAATTTATTGCAAAAATGAAGAAGTAGAAACTATTTGGAATAAAGTATTCCAAGCCGGAGCAGCCTATGGCATTAAACCAATTGGATTAGCTGCCCGTGATACTTTGCGTCTGGAGATGGGATTTTGTCTCTACGGAAATGACATCAACGACAGCACTTCACCTATTGAAGCCGGCTTGGGTTGGATTACCAAATTCAATAAGGAATTTACCAATTCTGAAAATTTAAAAAAACAAAAAGAGGTAGGAGTTTCAAGGAAACTTGTAGGCTTTGAGATGCAGGAGCGAGCAATCCCAAGACACGATTATGAAATTGTTGATGCCACAGGAAACAACATAGGAATTGTAACCTCGGGCACCATGTCACCGTCCTTAAACAAGGGGATTGGAATGGGTTATGTTAGAACTGAAAATAGTGCTGTAGACAGCGAAATATTTATAAGAATAAGGAAAAAAGATATTTTGGCAAAAGTGGTAAAAATGCCATTCTTTAAAAACTAGAAAAGTAATCAAAATATAAAAATTTTAATTTTACACCGATAGAAAAATAATCAGAAATGGGAAGAGCATTTGAATTTAGAAAAGGCAGAAAAATGAAACGTTGGGCTGCAATGGCCAAAACATTTACCAGAATCGGTAAAGATATTGTAATGGCTGTTAAGGAAGGTGGCCCTAATCCTGACACTAACTCCAGATTAAGAGCCGTAATCCAAAATGCCAAGGCAGCTAATATGCCTAAAGATAACGTAGAACGCGCTATAAAAAATGCTTCAAACAAGGATACAGCAAACTATAAGGAAATCTTGTTTGAAGGATATGCTCCTCACGGAATTGCCATTTTAATAGAGACTGCTTCAGACAATAACAACAGAACCGTTGCAAACATCCGCAGCTATTTTAACAAATGCAATGGCACAATGGGAACTCAAGGTTCTGTGGAATTTATGTTTGACCATACCTGTAATTTCCGTATTCCAAAAGAAGGTTTGGATGCTGAAGAACTGGAATTAGAATTTATTGATTTTGGTGCGGAAGAGGTGTTCGAGGACGAGGACGGAATCTTAATCTATGCTCCGTTTAACAGTTTCGGTACTATTCAAAAAGAATTAGAGAACAGAGGCATTGAAATCCTTTCCTCTGGTTTTGAAAGAATTCCGCAGATTACCAAAAAACTAACGCCGGAACAAGTGGCCGATGTTGAAAAATTAATCGAAAAAATTGAAGAAGATGATGACGTAATGAACGTTTATCATACCATGGAAGAACAGGAAGAGGCATAAAGAATTTTATTAATAAATAAAAAAGAGTTTAACATCTTTGTTAAACTCTTTTTTTATGCCATTACAATAAACTACAAAACCATTGGCTTTTTCCATGTTCTGTAAAAAATAGGATATTCATATCCAAGCATACAAATCCATCCTATCAAACATGCCAAGGCAATACCCTGAATTCCAAAATAGGGAGCAAATATATATGCAGCAATTACTCTCCCCACCATCTGAACCAAAGTGGAATTTAAAGTAATTTTCATCATACCCAATCCTCTGAAATAGCCCTGAATAATATTTGTTATTGCGGGAAGCAAATAAAGAAACACCATTACTTTCAGGTATTTTTCGCCGGCATCAATAACAGCTTCTGCCTCTTTTCCCAAGAAAAGAGAGATCAGAAACCTGGAAGTCAATAGCACAATAATTAAGACCGAAATGGTGTAAAATATTTCCATTTTTAACCCCATCAAAAAACCTCTTCTTATCCTTCTGAAATTACCCTTTCCCCTATTCTGAGCCAAGAACCCAGTTGTTCCGTGTGCAATGTTTTGCTGAACAATAGTCACAAAATCATCAATCTTACTCACGGCATTAAAAGCTGCAATGGAAACAATACCTAATGGATTAACAGCACCCTGAATTAAGAATTTACCTAAGTGCAAGGAAATCTGCTGCATAGCAGCAATCGAACTATAACTTAGCATTACACGCAGTAAACCCCTGTCAAAAACAAAATCTGCCAAGCCCAATCGCAGTACCGGGATTCTGTATCTTACGTAAAGCACACAAAACAAAGCGGCAATCGCTTCAGCAATAACTGTTGCCCAGGCTGCACCAGCTACTCCTCTATGCAATACCACCACAAAGAAGTAATCCATTACAACATTTAAAAGAGCTGAAGCTATCAAAAAATATAGCGAACTTTTGGAGTTTCCCATACTACGCAGGGTTGAGGCATAGATATTATAAATAAAGGTGAAAATAAAACCAATAAATATAATTTGAAGATAGCTAGCGGCATCATCCAAAATTAAAGGAGGAGTCTTCAGAAAAATCAGGATCAATCTTGAAAAAAACAACCCCAGAACAATTAAAACCAGAGTAAATAGACCTCCGGCAATTAAAGAGGTGGAAAGAACATTTTTTAATTTATTTAAATTTTGTTCTCCGAAACTCTTGCCCATCAAAATAGACATTCCCAGACAAATACCTATAATCAAAAAAAGCAGAATATTCATAACAGGACTGGCGGCTCCCAATGCTGCCAATGCATTGGCTCCTATAAAACGCCCCACAATTATGGAGTCTGCAGCGTTATAACTTAGTACAAAAAAATTACCAATGATAAGCGGCAGCGTAAAATGAATAATTTGTGGAGCTATTGGCCCCCTTGTCATATCTACCAGTCTGTTTTTACTCATTATTCAAATCAATTTTCCGTGGCTCAAAAATACATAAATCCTGTTCATTTATAATTTTTTAAATATTTGCCATACCTACTACAATACCATAATTAGTTTTATCGCCCATTAAAGCAAAAAAGCCCATAAGATAAACTCATGGGCTTAATAAAAATTAAGTATATTTTATTTTGTCGAAAATTTGAAGGAAGTTTTAGTTTTATATGTTTCTCCCGGTTTTAATTCAGTAGATGGAAAATCTTTTTGATTTGGTGAATCCGGATAATGCTCTGTTTCCAGACAAAATCCTGTTCTGTGTGCATAAGTTTTTCCGTCTCTTGTAGGTAGCGTACCGTCCAGGAAGTTACCTGTGTAAAGTTGGATTCCAGGTTCGTCAGTAAAAACCTCAAGTAGTCTTCCGCTAGTTGGATCGTAAGCTGAAGCTGCAAAACGGAAACCTTTATCCTGATTGTTCAACACCCAGCAGTGGTCATAACCAAGTCCTTTTTTCAACTGGTCATTTTCAACCTCAATCTCCTTACCGATTGCTTTTGCTTGTCTGAAATCAAAAGGAGTATTGGTAACATCATCCAATTTTCCCGTCGGGATCAAGTCGGCATCAACAGGAACTAATTTATCAGAATCAATTATGATTTCATGATCTAAAATAGTTTTAGAGAAATCACCTGACAAGTTAAAGTAAGAATGTTGGGTTAAGTTAACAACTGTTTTCTTATCAGTAGTAGCCTCATAATCAACTTCCAGTGTATTATCATTGCTTAAGGTATAAGTAACAAAAACAGTTAGATTTCCAGGAAAACCTTCTTCCATATCTTTAGAAACATATTTCAATTTCAAAGTGGCTTTTTCACCACCTGTAGCTTCTTCCGCAGTCCATATTCTTCTGTGGAAACCTTCCGGACCTCCATGCAAACTATTCGCTCCATTGTTTGCCGCCAATTTATATTCCACTCCGTCAAGAGTAAATTTTGCTTTAGCAATTCGGTTACCGTATCTACCAATAAGCGCTCCAAAATATGGGTTATCTTTTGTGTACTGCTCAAAGTTATTAAAACCTAAAACCACTTCTTCCGAAATTCCTTCCTTATTGGGAACTTTCAGAGAGGTAATAATACCACCATAAGTCATGATATCAACCTCCATCCCATTTTGGTTTTTCAGTTTGTAGCTCTCAATTTCTTCTCCTTGTGCTGTCTTACCATACACCGATTTTTCGATAGAAACACTGTCTTGTTGTACAGCACTAACCTTTTTTTCATCTTTCTGATTGCCTTTACACTGAACATTAAGTACCAGAATACCTAACAAAGCCAATCCAAGAATAGAACTTTTTAATCTTTTCATAATTATTTGATTTTTATAGTTAATAGAGAAGCCATAAAGTCTAAAGTAAGACTACTTAAGACTTTATGACTTTATAAAATTGGTTTAATCTTCTTTTTTACAATCTTGTTTGAAACAAGTGATAGTACGCCTCATTTGCATTCAAGGTATCTTTGAATTGACGGATTTTAGTATCATTATCAATAACCACTAACTCGATTCCAGCCATATCAGCAAAATCTTCCATGAATTCTGTAGTTACCGCCTGACTGTATACGGTATGGTGTGCGCCACCTGCCAAAATCCAAGCTGTTGCAGCAATGTCAAGGTTTGGTTTACAATCCCAAAGTACACGAGCAACCGGTAATTTTGGTAATTCTGCCATTGGTTCAACAGCAGTAACTTCGTTCACAATTAGACGAAAACGCGTTCCCATATCAACCAAAGATACGTTAATGGCATCACCAGCCGGAGAATTGAATACCAAACGAACTGGATCTTCTTTTCCACCAATTCCTAATGGGTGAATTTCACAAGAAGGCTTTCCGTCTGTGATTGATGGACAAATTTCCAACATGTGAGATCCTAAAACATAAGATTTCTCAGGTGTAAAGTGGTATGTATAGTCTTCCATGAAAGAAGTTCCTCCTTCAAGTCCAACATTCATAACCTTTAAAGCTCTCACCATTGCAGCAGTTTTCCAGTCGCCTTCTCCACCAAATCCGTAGCCATCAGCCATCAAACGTTGTGTTGCAATTCCCGGTAATTGTTTCAACTCACCTAAGTTCTCAAAAGTATCTGTGAAAGCTCCGAAACCACCTTCTTCTAAGAACGCTCTTAAACCTAATTCGATCTTTGCAGCATCTCTTAAAGATTCTCTTTGCTCTCCACCTTTTTGTAATTTAGGAGCTAGATTGTATGATTCTTCATAAACAGCAACCAAAGCATCAACTTGCTCATCTGTAACTAATTTCATTTTATTAACGATATCCGAGGAATCGTATCCGTTTACAGCAACACCAAAACGGATTTGAGCCTCAACCTTATCTCCACAAGTTACAGCTACTTCACGCATGTTGTCACCAAAACGAGCTACTTTTAAATTTTGCAATTCATCCCAACCTAAAGCTACTCTTGTCCAGTTTCCTATTTTTTGCTGAACGCGTGTGTCTTCCCAGTGTCCAACGATTACTTTGCGCTTTTTACGCATTCTGGACATGATATATCCAAACTCTCTGTCTCCGTGAGCTGATTGATTAAGGTTCATGAAATCCATATCAATAGAAGCCCATGGAATTTCTGCATTATATTGTGTATGTAAATGGCAAATAGGTTTTTTTAGGATACTTAAACCATTAATCCACATTTTAGCAGGTGAAAAAGTATGCATCCAAGCCACGATACCAATACAGTTTTTAGCTGAATTAGCTTCCATACAGATATCTGTAATTTCGCTTGGTGATTTTGCTACTGTTTTATAAACTATTTTAACCGGCAAATGTGAAGATGCGTCAATCCCTTTTGCAATAGCTTCCGAATGTACCGCAACTTGTCTTAAAGTTTCCTCCCCATATAAATTTTGGCTACCTACAACAAACCAAACTTCCTTTTTTGAAATATCAATCATTTTAATTTATTTATATTTTACTGTTTAATTTTTTTAATTATTGACCGTAATAAGAATCCTTACCATGTTTGCGCTCGTAATGTTTCTTTATCAAAGAATCTTTAAGCCTTGGAGCAGCTGGATTAATTTGAAGAGTCAGGTAGGCCATTTCAGCGCAAACTTCTAAAACTTTAGAGTTATACACCGCTTTTGCTGCATTTTTTCCCCAGGCAAATGGACCATGATTTCCTAATAATACCATTTCCACTTCTTCATAGGAAATATTTTTTTCTTTAAAACAATCCAAAATCTGAATACCGGTATTGTGTTCGTAGTTTCCTTCTATCAGGTGATCTGCCATAGGTGCAGCACAAGGAATATCAGCTGTTAAATGGTCGGCATGAGTAGTACCGAAAATTGGAATATCGCGTTGTGCCTGAGCCCAAGCCACAGAGTAAGTAGCGTGAGTATGAGCCACTCCTCCGATATTTGGCCAATGCTTATACAAATAAGCGTGAGTTTTAGTATCTGAAGAAGGACGCATGGAACCTTCTATAATATTGTTATCAAAGTCAACAATTACGATATCCTCAGGTTTTAAATCCTCATATGGCACACCACTTGGTTTGATAGCAAAAACTCCGTTTTCACGGTCTACAGCACTTACATTTCCAAAAGTATATACAACAAGATTCAATTCATTAAGTTGCATATTAGCTTCGTAACATTCTTGTTTTAAGGCTTGATATTTTGACATGTTAATTATTTAGTTATTGATTCAACAAATTGACTTAATTCAGAATAAGAATCCATCAATTCCTGGTATTTCTCTATTTTATCAGCTTGAGGGAAATATTCACTTTCAAAATCACTTCCCATCTTCTTACTTGCTTCGATAACGTTCGGATAGATGCCGGCAGCTACAGCAGCATAGATAGCGGCTCCTAAAGCAGGTGCCTGGTCTGAAGCAGCAACTTTAATTGGCTTGTTCAATACGTTTGCCAATGTCTGCATGATGAAAGCAGATTTTCTTGCCACACCACCAATTCCGATAACGGTGTCAATACGAACACCTTCTTCTTCGAAACGATCTACGATTTTTTTTGATCCAAAACAGATAGCGTTAATTAATGCTTTAAAAATATGTGGTGCTTTAGTACCCAATGAAAGATAAGTCATCGCACTCTTCAATTCTTGATTAGCGTCTGGAGTTCTGCGTCCGTTTACCCAGTCCAAAGCAGTTGGAATACTTTCCGATAACGGAATAGCTTCTGCCTGCTCTGTTAACACTTTTATAAAGTTAGCCTCAGCTTCTTCTTTTAATTTTACTTTTTGTTCTTCTGTCAATAAGTCTGAATTGTATACCAGATTGTCCAACGGCCATGTAAGCACATCTTTAAACCAAGCCAACACATCTCCAAACGCAGACTGACCCGCCTCTAATCCGATATACCCAGGGATTACAGAACCATCAACCTGACCACAGATGCCTTTAACTGTATTTCCACCTACATTCTCTTTTGCAGAAACAATGATATCACAAGTAGAAGTACCCATTACACGTACCAATGCGTACTCATCGATTTTTGCTCCTACAGCTCCAGAGTGCGCATCAAAAGTTCCAACAGCGATAACAGTATCAGTTGTTAAACCTAATTTTGCAGCCCATTCAGCATTTAATTTACCAGCAACTACATCTGAAGTATAAGTTTCATCATATAATTTCCCTCTTAACTGAGCTAAGTAAGGGTGTAATTTCGACAAGAATTCCTCCGGTGGCAATCCACCCCAGTCTTCGTGCCACATTGCTTTGTGTCCGGCAGCGCAACGGCTTCTTTTAAATGATTTTAAATCCTGATCTTCAATCAACATATAAGTCATCAAATCACAGTGCTCTAACCAAGTGTATGCAGCGTTTTTAACTGCCTCATCCTCACGAACTATATGTAATATTTTTGCCCAAAACCACTCTGAAGAATAGATTCCACCTTCATATTTTGTAAAGTCTTCTCCTCCCCAGTTAGCAGCAAGCTTATTGATTTCATTAGCTTCCTCAATAGCTGTATGGTCTTTCCACAAAACCATCATTGCATTTGGATTCTCAGCAAATTCTGGAGTTAAAGCCAATGGAGTTCCATTTTCAGTAACAGGTATAGGGGAAGAACCAGTAGTATCAATACAAATCCCTTTTATCGATGCAGGATCTACCTTACTAGCGTTTACTACATTCTTAACCGTAGATTCCAATCCCTCAATATGATCCAAGGGATGCTGACGAAATTGATTGATGGACGGATTGCAATATTGCTTGTTTTTCCATCTCGCATAATGACAAACATCCGAGGCTAATTCCTGCCCGTTTTCGGTATCAATAATTACCGCGCGAACAGAATCGCTACCGTAATCTAAACCTATTACATAATTTTTCATTCTAAATATTTTATTTTCCAAATGCAAATATAATAATTATTCTTTTTAAGTGTACTCAAAACACTTAAGGTAAATAATTATTTTCTAAGAGCCACAAAGTAAAAAATAAAATGTGATATCTACAATTATAAATATTACTTATTTTTTAGCTTTTAATGTTAAAATTGTTAAAGATTGCGCATCAATATTTAAATTAACTTTATTCTTACCCACTTTGACAAAACTTTCTTTAGGGCTTACTTTCTTTGGTTGACTGAATGAGTTGAAGTCCATCAAATCCTTACTTGCCAGCACTGTAGCAGTTCCCTTCCCTACAATTTTTACCGATTTTAGATTAATACTTAAATTCATCTCCTTGTCTGAGGTATTTACAACCTTAATGATAACCTCATTTTTTAAAGTATCTTTTACTGCAGATGAATACAAACCATTTTGTCCTGTAATTGGTTTACCATTGAGATTAATGGATAACAAATCCGTCCCTTTATTATTTGAAAACAATTTTTGAACATAATAGTTAGGCGAACCATAAGATTCCAAATTATCAAACCAAATCATATCAGGAGCCCATTGGAAGGCATCGGCATGTGCCATCAATGGAGCATAGGAAGACAAATGCACAATATCAGCATTACGCTCTAAGCCTGTCATGAAAGCAGCTTCCGAAAGCGCGGCCAGCCAATTGTTTTCCTTGAAACCATCCTCAACTCCGGCCGGATGTGCGGCATACTCACCTGCAAAAATTTTTGGTCCTTTCCTATCGTAATTATCATATCGGGACGCATTTTCTTTGAACCAATCCGGATTCTTATAATAATGCTCATCAACAATATCAGCATTTAATTTTTTAAGTTCCTCCCATCCGTAATCGAAAGATTCTCCATCGGGAAATGGCCCTGAGCCGGATACAATCTTTATTTCGGGATACTTGGTTTTTATAGCTGCTGCAAAAACCTTGTATCTTTCAATATACTGGCTACCCCATTGCTCGTTACCAACCCCAATATATTTTAAGTTAAATGGTTCTGGATGTCCCATATCAGATCTCACTCTACCCCATGGACTATCAACCGAACCATTAGCAAATTCAATTAAATCAACTGCATCCTGAACATATGGATCTAACTCTTCCAGCGGAACCAATTCACCGGTGTTGAACTGACAAGCCATTCCACAAGAAAGAATTGGCAAGGGCTCCGCTCCAAGGTCTTCCGATAATTGAAAATATTCAAAAAATCCAATTCCAAAAGACTGGAAATAATCTGGAGCTGACTTATGCTTAAACTCCGTATTCCATCTGTTTATGAGTGTTTCCCTTTCTTCAATGGCTCCTACGGTTTTTTTCCACTGATAGCGTTTAGCAAGGGTACGTCCTTCTACAATACATCCTCCTGGAAATCTGATAAAACCGGGTTTCAGATCATTTAATAATTCAACTAAGTCTTTTCGCATCCCATTTTTCCTGCCCTTCCAGGTATCCTCAGGAAAGATGGAAATCATATCCAAATCAATTACTCCATTACCTTCAAATGAAATTTTTAATTGCGCCTTAGCTTCTGTTTTATTGGCTACAATTTGGGAACTATAAGCTACCCAGTTTTCTCCCTTTGGAACTATCACCGTCTCCCCCAACACATTTTTATCTTTATCAATGAATTGAATATGTATTTTCTTTACAGCATTATAAGGGTTGGCCGCTTGTAGGGAAAGATTATATTTAGCATCTTTTTTAATCCCCATACCTCGGAAACCTTCATTGATTATTTGATAATTCTTATCATTATTTATTGTAACCCTGCAATAATTAGGATTTGTTTTACGGTGAATATCTTTCATCGGACTGGCCATCCCCGAATTAAGATTATTGGAATGTCGGTCTGTATTTGGCTGCTGCCATCCCATCATTGGACTTTCAAATTCGAAGGAGCGGTTTTTAACTAATTCTGCATATAAACCTCCATCGGCAGCAAAGTTGATATCTTCAAAGAAAATCCCGTACATTGTTGGTTGGATTTTACATATGGTTTTAGAAGCATCTAATTCAAGTTTGGTTTGTGTATGAGCTGTTATTGCGATCAATAAAAGACCACAAAGGAAAAATTTGATTTTCAATTTTAATTTCATTTTTTATTCTAAATTCTTTCTTTTTTTAAATACAAAGAGAAATGTCTCAGTACTTAATTAAACTCAAATACCGGCCTGCCGTTATTATCAAAACTTACTTTCATCATTCTCGCATGACGGTTAGGGTCGTATAGCGGATCAGCTATTATCTCCTTCAATGGTCTTTTATCTGTAGCTGGTACAACTTTTGGGTCTCCCACTGCCTTTTCATAATCTCTGGCATGATAGATTAGTATTGGCTCCCCATTTTCATCAACCGTAAAAGAGTTATGTCCCGGCCCATAAATACCCTTTGCTTCATTGGTTTTTAATACAGGGTATCTTGATTTTTTCCAGGAATTTCTATCCAATAAATCTGCATTTTCATCTGCTTCCATTATACCCATAGCATAACAGGCACCTGTAGCACTTGCAGAAAAAGTAATGAATACTTTTCCATTATTTTTGATGAAGGCGGGACCTTCATTCACCCAAAACCCTATGCGTTCCCAATCATAATCTGGTGTGGTAAGCATAAACTGAACAGTTTTTAGTTTTATAGGCGATTCCATTTCGGCTAAATATAAATTGGAAGCTGCGAATTGTCCGCCTGTTTTTTCTGCCCAACAGAAATAACGTTTGCCTTGGTTTTCAAAGACAGTTCCGTCCAGAGAAAAATCTGTAAAACTTTTTGGGTCAGCATCAGCGGCTTGCATTTGACCGAGTTCTTTCCACTCGTCATGCAATGGATCCTGTCCGGTACATTCTAAAACATAAGGGCGTAATTTCCAAATATCATTTTCCTCGCTTGCAGCAAAATACACATACCATTTTTTGTCTAAATAATGAATTTCAGGAGCCCAAACATGGCGACTCATTGGGCCGCTAAGATGCTTTTTCCATACGGTAAAAGTCTCGGCATTTTGCAACTCAGCTATAGACTTTGCACGTCTTAATTCAATACCGTCATAGGTAGGTACCGAACCGGTGAAATAATAGTACCCATCGGTATGTTTGTAGATAAACGGGTCTGCTCGCTGGAGTACAATAGGAGCATTAGAACCTTTTTCATTAGCGGAAGCAGACGATTCCTCCTTGGATGTTGTTTTTTGCTCCTTTTTATCGGCACAAGAAATCACACTTGCGATCATAATGGCAGAAAGGGTAATTTTTTTTAATAGGCTGGTTTGCATGTTTTATTGGTTTACTTTAATTACTTAATTAATAAGGATTATAACTTTATTTTCAGAAAAAGATTAATCATTAAGCCGTACATTTAATTTACCGTAGGCCATAGCTCTTCATCCCACTGCAATTCTTTTATCATCAACACCGGCCTCCCTTTTTGCTTGGCATCGTAGGCATGGAAAATAAGATAATCTTTCCCATCAAAGGTATAGGTGCTGTTGTGCCCGACACCATACCAATTTCGGTCTCCCTGAATAAGAATACTTCCTCCTCCTTCAGCCAAAGACTTTCCGCCCTTATCTAAATAGGGACCAGTGATTTTATCGGATCGACCAACAACTACTTTATAAGTACTCTTCTCTCCACGACAACACAAATCCCAGGATGCAAAAAGATAGTAGTAATTATTTTTTCTGAAAATGAATGGGGCTTCGATGGCACCATTCCCTGGATTGGTATCCGCAAGATCAAAACTTCTTTGACGTCTGGCTATGGTATACCATTCTTCCGGTTGCGCAATTGTTTTTAAATCAGCATTGAGTTTTACCATTTTCAGTCCACCCCAAAAAGAACCAAAGGCTAACCAGGGAGTATTGTTTTCATCAAATGCCAAATTGGGATCAATCGCATTCCACATATCTCTGTTAGGCACAGATTGAACCACAATTCCTTGATCAACCCATTTAAAATTAGGATCTGTAGGATCGAGCGTTGTATTAGTAGCCACACCTATGGCCGAAGTGTTTTTTGCAAAAGCAGATACTGAATAGTACAAAAAGTACTTATTATCATGTAAAGAAATATCCGGAGCCCAAATATGATTTTTAAAATCAGGAACAACCGCCTCAGTCCAATCCGGTTTTTCTGAAAATACAGAAGCTTCCCTTTTCCAATTTTTCATATCTGTTGAGCTGAAAACATTGATACCTTTACCTGTACAATACAAATAAAAAGTGTCACCAGACTTAATCATCACAGGGTCATGAACGGTAATATTTTGACCATTTGACCATTCTGCCCTCATTGCCATGATAAAAAGCAGAAACAATTTAAAGTTCAATTTCATCTTAAAATTTAACTTTGGAAATATCTATCTTGATTTGAATTATTTTTTTTATGACAGTATCCAATCACTATAATTAGCTTTTTAATTCACCTTCTTACCCCAAACAGGTCTTCCACTGCCGGTAAGGCCTGAATAGGTAAGGGTAACTTTTCTTGTAGTAGCTTCCCAATTCCAAGCATCACTTACCTTGCATTTAACACCGTTGATAGTCAGCGTTTTATTTGCACTGTTATACGACCAGGAACCGGTCAATCCTCCACTAACTTTATTATCGGCAGTCAAATTAATTGTCACCGATTTTTGAAGAGTTCGATATTGATAATTCATAGTTATTTGCTCCCAGGTCCCTACAAAAGAGGATTCTGAAATAGTTGTCGCAGGAACTGCGGCATAACGTTCCGGATCAACTACCGGCCATCCATCGTCTGTCCAATTCATGGCACGTACATGCCCCATCATAACGGCATTTGAAACATTTATTCCAGGAACATTTTCCGGTAATCTACCTTGAGAGGAAAAATACCACTGCTTGGTGGCAGGGTCCTGAAAAACAGCACAATGCGAGATTCCCACCCAACCGGTATGGTTATTAAATCCGTATGGATGAGTCAGCATAGGCCAACAATCTGAACCCGTAGTAACATTAGCCCCATCAATACCATAATATGGTCCTGTGATAGTTCTTGATCGCGCCACTCTCGTATTATAAGCGACGGAAAGTTCGTCATAGGCCATAAATAAATAATAATACTGTGTATCCGGATTGTAAATTATTTCGGCACCTTCTGAACCCTGCCAGCGACTGTTTCCGCGTTTAGCAATTAATGTTCCGTAATCGCTTAATGCCTGCAATTTATCAGGCTTCCCTGTGGTAGGATTTAATTTTAAGGCTGCAATTCCCGAATGCCAGGAACCATATATCAGATAATGTTCTCCCTGAGGGGTTACAATAAAACTCGGATCAATAGCATTGAATTTGAAATAGGCACTCCAGTCATTTGCACTGGAACGAGTGTAGGTTTCCACTCCGTCTGGTTCCGAGCACACCACCATCCCCTTGTCTACCCATGTATTAGAGGCCAAATCATCCGTTTCCGCTAAACCAATAAAGGCTCTTTCAGACCATGATTTTTCACGCCATAAAGGATCGAAACGGGAACCATCAATAGGATCATCTACAACGATACTGTAATACATTCGGAATTTGGTTCCTACTTTTCTAACACAAGGAGCCCAATAACCGTAGCTCGGACTCACTATCATAGGCAGGCCTAATTTCGCTCTTTTGCTGTTAAGCGAATCTTTGACCCACGCAGGAGCATTTGTCATGGTAGATCCCATAAACTCCCAGTTTACCAAATCTTTGGAACGACGGTAAAAAAAGTGTCCGTGTCCGTCATGCGCATTCCCATAAGAGGCATCTGTTTGATACATATAATAATAATCCCCTGATTTTTCTACAGAGGGATCATGGACATTTGCCAGGTTCCAAAGTGATCTTGATGTCCAGGAGGCAATCGAGGTATAGTTGTCGCTATAGGTAGGCCCCTTGAATACCGGAGGAACTACAACTGGCGGCTCCACTACCGGTGGATCAATTATTGGATCTGTCGTACCATCATCATTAGAACAACCAATTACAAATAAAGTAAAAGCAAATATGCTTAAATAAAAGAGTGTCTTTTTTCCCATCAAGATTTTTTTCATTTTCATTCTATTTTTTTCCTTCTAACATTACAACAGAGAAAGCCGGTATGGTTATCTCTATTTTACCTTTAACATTTATAAAGCCTTTGTATTCCTTTGGGGCTATTGCATTTGGTTTCTCAAACGAGTTATAGTCTTGCAATTTTTTTGATGACAAAATGGTCCCCGAAATATTTTCCAAACCTAAATCGGCTAAATCTATGGAAATCGTATTATCTTTTTTTGAATCGATATTCACCATTGATATGTGCACTGTACCGCTTTTATCCTTTGAAGCCGAAACTGAAATAGCCGGCAAACTCTTCTCTTCGAAATTATACATTGGAGATTCGAAAGCCACCGGTAATAGTTTAGCATCCTGATGAACTCGGTACATTTTCATCACATGGTAGGTTGGTGTCAGAATCATTTTTGCTTCCTCTGTTAAAATAACTGCCTGTAAAACATTGACAGCCTGGGCTAAATTAGCCATACGAACACGATCTGCATGATTATTAAAAATATTCAAGGTCGCACCTGCAATCATGGCATCGCGCATGGTATTTTGCTGATACAAAAATCCCGGGTTTGTTCCCTTTTGCACGTCATACCAGCCACCCCACTCGTCAACTATTAAAGCTACTTTGTGTTTTGGATCGTATTTTTCCATTACAGCAGCATGTTTGGTAACGAGTTCTTCCATTTCCAGTGCTTCACTCATTGTTTTAAAGTATTGTGCTTCACTAAAATCAACATCTGATCCTTTTTCTCTCCAATTTATAACTGAATAATGATGCATTGCTACACCACCCAACATATTTAATGGAATATTTTTCATTAAGGTTTCTGTCCAGTTGTAATCGGCATCACTCGCTCCCGAAGCGATACGCATCAATCCGCCGGTATTTTCCCAGTCGGCCATAAAAGTGGCATATTTGCGGTATTCCCCTGCATAATATTCCGGAGTCATATTTCCTCCGCACCCCCAAGCTTCGTTACCTATCCCCCAAAACTTTACCTTCCAAGGTTCAATTCTGCCATTCTTTTTCCTTAAATCACTCATCGGACTCTTACCGCCAAAATTGGTGTACTGAACCCAGTCGGCTAATTCCTGAACACTACCACTTCCTACATTTCCGGAAAGGTATGGCTCCGTCTCCAATACTTCACAAAGATTCAAAAAGTCATGGGTCCCAAAGCTATTATCTTCGGTAACACCTCCCCACCATTTATTAACGATAGCCGGTCTTTCTTCTTTTGGTCCAATACCATCTTTCCAATGGTAAGTATCGGCAAAACAGCCTCCCGGCCATCTCAAGTTTGGAATCTTTAATTCTTTTAATGCTTCAATAATATCATTTCTAACTCCATTGGTATTAGCAATACTGGATGTATCCCCTACATAAAACCCACCATAAATACATCTACCCAAATGCTCTGCAAAATGGCCATAAATATTTTTGTTGATTATGGGTGCATCTGCAACCTCATTTACTTTCACAGTGGTAAGCTGTCTTTGGGAAAGAACCATTTGACTTCCAAAAACAAGTACAAAACAGATCGATAAATACTTCTTCATTTTTACAAATATTGTGCCTTTTAAAATGTTTATTTTACATTTGTAAATGTAATTATTTTTTTGAGGTTCGATAATTTTTTACAATAAAAATCACCATTTATTTGTAAAACATACACTAAACTGTATATATTTACGGCACAAATAAAAAAAAAAATGGTAAACAATTACAGTACCGAAGACAAAGTTTTATTATCAGTTGATTGTATCATTTTTGGCTTCGACAATGAAGGACTAAAGATTCTATTGATTAAGAGAGACTTTGAACCTGAGAAGGGTAAATGGTCTTTGGTGGGAGGATTTCTTGAGCGAAAAGAATCGTTAAACCTGTCAGCAACCAGAGTTTTAGAGTATTATACAGGTTTACAAAACGTTTACATGGAACAGTTCTACACTTACAGCGAGGTAGATCGTGATCCTAAAGACAGAACGGTATCCGTTGCTTACTATGCTCTTATTAATATTAAGGACCATGATGAGGAGTTAACCAAGAATTATCATGCGCAATGGTTTAAAATCTCGGAAATGCCTAAATTAATTTTTGATCATGACGAAATGGTTCAGCATGCCATCAGAAGATTAAGATACAGAGCAGCCACCAAACCGGTAGGATTTGAACTCTTGCCTAAAAAGTTCACCATGAGACAACTACTGGAACTGTATGAGGCTATTTTTGACAAACCGCTGGACAAAAGAAATTTCATCAGCAAAATCAATTCTTTGGATATTCTTGTAAAATTAGAAGAAAAAGACACTAAGTCTTCCAGAAAAGGATCTTATAGATATATGTTTGACAAGGAAAAATACGATAATAAAATGCTCAGTAATTTTGCAAAAAATTTAACATAGCGTTTTAAATAAAAAATAACATAATAAAAAAAGGAAGCCTAAATAAGACTTCCTTTTTTTATTAATACTACTCAACTTAAATGTTTTCGTTCTTTTCAATTAAATAGTGGATAATTTCTTCGCAAACTTTTTTACTGTTGAAACCAAATTTTTCATCCAAAACAGCTGCAGGTGCAGAATAACCAAAATGATCCAAGCCTACCACCTTGCCACTATCACCTACTAAACCTTCAAGGTTTACAGGAAGTCCAGCAGTAAGTCCAAAAACAAATTTATCCTTAGGAATTATGCTTTCCTGATATGCTTTTGGCTGCGATTTAAACAGCCCCTCAGAGATAATGGAAGCCACATTTATCTTCATTCCTTTTTCTTCTTCTAAAACAGCAGCGGCATCCAAAAGTGTAGATACTTCCGAACCATTTGCAATCAAAGTAATATCAGGGTTTGGATTTGATTTTACCAAATACCCCCCTTTTGCAGCGGCTTTTGCTTCTTCATATCTTGAACCTTCTACTGCAGGAATATCTTTAATTCCTTGTCTTGACAATATAAGACAGCTTGGAGTTTTAGTGTTTTTTAACGCAATGTCCCAGGCTACTGTAGTTTCCATGGCATCAGCCGGTCTCAAAGCCAACAAACTTGGTTCACCAGAATGATTTTTTAATTTCTCCAACAAACGCATTTGTGCTTCCTGCTCAATTGGCTGATGGGTTGGTCCGTCCTCACCCACTCTAAATGAATCATGAGTCAAAACATATTTCACTGGAAGTTCCTGAATAGCTGCTAATCTTATAGCAGGTTTCATATAGTCAGAAAAAACAAAGAATGTTGCTACCACAGGAATTACTCCACCGTGAAGTGCAATACCATTTGCAATTGATGTCATAGTAAGTTCAGCAACTCCTGCCTGTAGGAATGCTCCGCTGAAATCATTTTTCTTCAATACAGAAGATTTTTTTAGGAATCCATCGGTTTTATCACTGTTGGACAAATCTGCCGAAGACACAATCATGTTCTCTACCTTCTCTGCCAAATAAGCCAATACAGCAGACGAAGCGTCTCTGGTTGCTGCGTTTGCTTTTTGTGCCACGCTGCTTAAATCCAAATCAGGTAATTGTCCTGATAAAAACTGATCCATCTTCTGAGCCAGTTGCTCATTAGCACTTCTCCATTGAGAAATTTTTTCTTTTCTGGCCCCAGCTTCGGCCGCTTTTTTAGCTAAAACCTCTCCATAATAAGCTTTTACCTCTTCGTAAATTTCGAATGGTTGCTCCGGATTAGCATTAAGATTAATCAATGTCTTAACATAATCGGCTTTTGTATCACCAATTGGCTTACCATGCAATTCACAAGCTCCTTCGTAGATAGCTCCATCGGCAGTAACACATCCTTTACCCATTATAGTTTTACCAATAATCAAGGTTGGTTTTTCAGTTTCTGCATTGGCTTCATCAAGAGCTTTTCTGATTTGTGCGTGATCATGTCCGTCGATAGTTACCACTTTCCATCCCCATGCTTCATATTTCATTGCAGTATCTTCAGAAGTTACCTCATCGGTCATAGAAGAAAGCTGCACATCGTTTGAATCATAAAACATGATAAAATTGCTTAATCCTAAATGACCTGCAATTCTACCGGCTCCTTGTGAAATTTCTTCCTGTACACCCCCATCGGTAATAAAGCCGTATATCTTGTGAGTAAACAAACCATCAAATCTGGCATCTAAAAATTTGGCTGCAATAGCGGCACCAATTCCCATAACGTGGCCTTGCCCTAATGGACCGGAAGTATTTTCAATTCCTCTTTGCACGTCAACTTCCGGATGACCAGGAGTAACCGATCCCCATTGTCTGAAATTTTGCAAATCTTCTTTGGAATAGTTTCCTAACAAGTGATATTGCGAATACATCAATGCCGATAAGTGACCTGCATCCATAAAGAATCGGTCTCTGAAAGGCCAATCCATCTCTGTAGGGTCGTATTTTAAGTACTCTGTATATAAGATATGCATGAAATCTGCTCCCCCCATTGCACCCCCAGGGTGACCTGAATTTGCTTTTTCAACCATCGAAATGGCCAATGCTCTGATATTATCAGCAGCCAAATTGTCAATTTTTTTGTTCATTGTTTTGTTTTTAATTTTCAAAGTATTGCGACGATCTATATTGCTTACAGTATAAATCCTTAATATTTACATTAAAATTATACCCTTTTTTTTGGGCAGTACAAAAGTATGTAAAATCTTCCAAGTGGTTTTACAATATCATTAATAAAAAATAAATTTATTAAATAAGTGTTGAAATTACATTTGCAAATGTAAATAAATTATTGAAAAAAAAACTTTTTTTTATCAATTTGGAAATGAAAAAAAAATCAGTTCAGATGATAAAACCAATTGCTGGCAAATAGAATCAGGTGGTATACCAGAAAACCAACCACAGCACAATAGATAATAAAGTAGCTAAGATTGAGAATGAAGTTGGGTATGAATTTCAATTTAGGGTGCCTAAAATAGGGTTCACGATGCAGTTTCTCGTGAATACGCTCCTTTACAAACTTTATTTTGTTTTTGATCACGATCCCAATTAAAGATTAAAGATTTAATATTAGTAGCAACTGACAAATCATCTAATTAGTTTCAAATTACAACACATTTTAAAATTTTATTTTCTCAGGAAGATACTTAGCCACCAACTCTCTGTAATAAGGCATTAATGCTTGCACATCCGGTTTCACAGGAGCTTTTGTATAGAGGTCGTAAGGATTAAATTTCTTTACCCATTCAAACATTTCGATATCTTTTTCGTTCATCAAATGACTATAAGCATTTTCCCGGTGCTGAGAATAGAAGGAATGATAACGAATCATGTACAAAGCGGGTTCCGGCAAATAATCCTTCATGATTTGGTACAAATACTCATCGTGACCCCAACTCATTTTAACTTTGTCAAGGCCACAGTTTTCAGTATAAACACCTAATTTGGTGTTGTATCTTTCATCAGTACAATCTGGGTTAGCATCAAAGAATTCGGGATAAACAATCTTTTCTGAATAGCCACATCCTACAGGAAAGGTATCCCCTACCACGGCCCACTGTGGTTCACCAAACAGGCAAAGAACTTTACCCAAGTCATGCAAAAATCCGGTGAGCACAAACCAGTCGGGATGTCCATCAGCACGAATAGCTTCAGACGTTTGTAATAAATGTTGTAATTGATCCAGGTCGGTGTCGGGATCGCTGTCATCTATCAGGGTATTAAGGAAATCAATAGCTTCCCAAAGCGACATTTCCTTTTTATTGAACTTCAAAAACTCTTCCTCTTTTGCGCAAACAAAATCGTAGGTCTGATATTTATGATTCAACCTGTAAAACTCCTTTACAGTTTCCACCCTATCAGAATCTACATAATTCCTGAATTCCTCTTTTTCCTTCTTTTTATCATCCAGGTCTGGATAGCGTTGTAACAAATCATCTTCCCATTCCTCTAAATTTTTTAAAGGTGTCTGCTGACTGATAGAATTTTTCATTTTTGCACAATTTGAAATTACTGTACTAAAATAATGAATGTTTTGATTTAAAAATATAATTCTAAAAAAGATTACAATTATGAAACTATAATCAACATTAAACAATTAAAAAGCAAGAGTAGATCAGCACTATTTTGATAGTACGTATGGCTTATAAAGCTGTCGAAAATATTATACCCTGTATACTAATAAAATGACCATTTGGGTTAAAAAATAAAAAACCCTTGAAATTCAAGAGTTTTATTAATAAACACTAGAGACTTCTTTGCCTGTTTATTAAAACATTACATTTTATAAAGCATGTAAAAACCTAAATTAGATATAAACTTTAATAGTCTCTAACCAAAAAATGAAGGCCTTTCAATTATCTTCTCATAAGTTGCCTTTCCTTTAGTCTAGCTGCATAATCTATTATGTATTTTTCCAAATTATCAAACCTTTGCTGGATGCGCTCAAACTTTTTATCCTGACTGTAATCTTCCGACTTTATATCCTTGGCATACATTCTTACCTTTAGCTTCAGTTTATCTCTTTCGCTTTCAATATTTGCATTGGGAAACTCGTAGATGTTAATGGTTTTGTTAATCAATTTGAACAATTCATTTTTGCGGTTTTTAATCCACTCCTTTCTTTCCTCATATTTGGCTTTTTGATCTTTATCCTGATCCACTTTTTCTAAAACTATTTTTTTGCATTTAGAAATTTCTTTTTTAGCGGCAAAGCCAAGGCTTGAAAGAAACAGTATTCCGATAATTAAGATTCTTTTTTTCATTTTTTTGTTTTAGTTGATTAAAAACCTACGCCTACTATAATTATTTTATGCACAGAGAAGTTAAGTCTTGTTATTTTTTTGCTGCTCTAATCTCTTTATATTTCGCTCTTTGCTGTGCGGTTAAAACAGCATTAATTTGTTTTTGAACCTCTCTGATATTACCTCTCTTCTAAATTGTTTATCGCAAACCGACTTTCATTTGAGAATCTGATTAAATTTATAATTCATCAGAAGATATGGTTCTAATTTTTTATATGGGATGATAGCCCAGTCCATTAAACTACAATTTGTCGCGTTTGAAATACTCAATTGAATCCCTTTTTTAGTTAGTAAGAAATTTGGAATTGCCCACTTGCTTACTTTATTAAGATTACATTCACTGTTTTTCATTTGTTCAGGATAAAGTTCATTTAAAATCGAAAATACTGTAGAAGCAAATACATTTTTCCTGTAATCATAAATAGCCATGCTATCGGTTTCTGGTTTAGAATTTGGGTCAAACCAAATAATATTTTCTAATACTATTGAAGCCCCACTTTTTATATCATAATTAAAAAAATGCTGTCTTTGTATAGCATTACTATTTTTTTGAAGGGTATTGCTTGTTATTTTAAAACTGATGAGGGTTTCATTTAAAATTGTAATTTCTATTTTAAATTTAGGATTTTTGCCAATAGGGCTAAAACGAAAAAAATTTTGGATTAATGACAATTGTAAATATTCGAAACTATTATTAATACTGTCTAGATTTATAGTACTATCACTGCTGTGCAGTCTGAAAAAACTGATATCAGATTCTTTTTCACAAAGCCAATCCAGGAAAAATTTTTTATTAAATTTTTCAGTTTTTGTTTTCTTTAATTTGATGAATGAAATTTTAGCGGCATCATATAGATCCAATTCTTTGTTTTTAATAAAGGAATAAAAATTGGAATCGGAATTTATAACAATGGGGGTTAAAATCACATTAATTTTTTGTTTTGAACCTTGACTCAAAAATCCTTTCCAGTTGCCATCTTTTTCTTCTTGGATATACAATTCAATTTCGGCTTGAGAATTATTATTAGCTACAAATTGCCATACATTACCTACTAAATCTCCTTCAAGAGCACGATCTTTTTTGTCATCGTCAAAAAAATAATTCAAATACCGCTTGGGATTTTCATCGAAACATTTCACTTTGACAACTAACGTTCTTTCCCCTACTTTTCCCTGTAAAAAAATAATCTTGTCAATATGTGCAAAAAGCTCAGCTGACTTTGTAAAAGAGGAAATAAAAAAACTAATTATTAAAATGATCAGTGTTTTTTTCATTTTGTTTTTGAAAAAAAGGCACCTCATTTTTTTTAATTACGAGCCGCCTTGTTACCCTTTTTTTAATGTGAGCTTAAAAAAACACAAGCTATCTTCATTTTGACAACTGCTTTAGAAGCGTTATCATTTTAAAATAACCTTAAATGTTTCTGATTCTGTACCTTGAATAATGGTTATCAAATACACCCCTGCTGCATAACCACTTAAATCTAAACTTTTTGTGATTTCAGCATCTTTTTCAAAAAGTAAGCTACCATTACCGTTGTACACCTGAATCAAACCTTTACTCACTCCTTCAATGTACACAATATCAGATGTAGGATTTGGATGGATTGAAACTGAAGGACTCAAATTAAAATTATCTACTACCACTCCCTGACAGTCGCTGTTAGTTTCAATAGAAATTGTATTAGTTGCCTGAAGCAAATTAGAATCAATCATAATTTTAGAACTCTCACCAGAGCCTGTAATGTAGGTCCTTGAAACACCATTAACCGTTACCAGGTATTCATTACTTCCCGAAACGGTGTAACTCACAATTTTATCGTCTGCCACCCTTTTTGCTGTAATTGCCGAAATCTCTTTAACCACCACACTATAAATTTGTTCAAAATTATTGGATGGGATAGCAACAATTACTTCATAGGTTCCTGCCCCAAGATTTGAAATCTCCTTAATTGTATTTGGTGCAATCGTTAGGTTAGTCAGTGTTTGGTCAACAGAAGGTCCTTTTACTTTGATTGTAAAACTATACCCCGTCAAGCTTGTTGTAATTACTATTTTACCATTTGCTTTACCGGGACATGTTGGGGTTTCAACGTAAGTTTTAATTGCTGTTTGAGAAATCACCGTACAACCATGACTGTCAACTTGGTCGCTACTTGGTGTATTTGGACATGTATCCAAATCATTTTTCACTCCGTCATTATCATCATCCAGTTGACTTTGAGCACATCCTGATGCATTTACTGTTTGACCACTTGGTGTGTTCGGGCAGCTATCCAAATCATTTTTAACCCCATCATTATCCTCATCCAATTGACTCTGAGCACAACCGGAAGCATTTACTGCTTGTCCTGAAGGTGTATTAGGACATACATCTAAACTATCCATAACACCATCGTTATCTGAATCTACCTCAACCGCTGCACCCACAATTCTGATATCCGGTTTTGGGGAACCATTAGGAAGATAATAACTCAAATTAGCAGGCTGATTGTAACCTACGTTTTGAGTAGCCACCTGCATTCTATAAGCGGGATCATGCATCAAAGTATAGACTTTATGCTCCGTAGGAATCCAAGTTGAAAAAACTACAAAAGCACTATTATCTCCTTTCCTGAAGATCATTTCTTCTCTCCAATCACCTAAAATATCGGCTACTAAATTAGCATCTTGTTTGGTGGAATGAATGCTACTTGCCCCATAATACCAAGCGGTTAACATCCTACCGCCATTATTTACATCATCAACACCAGAGTCTTTTCGCAGTTCCCTTTGAATATCTCCATCAAAATATATGGGTTGTAAATAGGCACTGTAACCATATGTAAGTGGACTTCCTTTGGTATCAAAGACCGAACTGTCATCAGTTAAACCATTATCAATATAATCTCCAACAACCGATATTTCGACACCAGGATTATCGCCCGTTATATCGGCAGCCCAAGCTCTCCCAACATCTGCAGGACTTAAAACCTCCCAGATAATCTCACCAGTAGCAGCATCTCTAAATGAAAATCCATAAGTGCTATTTTCGTGTGGTTGAAAATATTCTAAGCCAGGTCTGCTGGGATCTAAATCACCCAAAGCATGTGAATCACCATGACCTCTTCCCGTAGTATATAAGCCATTACCGTTATTATCAATAGCACAGGCTCCATACATTAACTCATCAGAGCCATCACCATCAACATCCGCTACAGTAACAGCATGATTTCCTTCTCCTCTGTACTTACTTTTATCTGGTTCAGCTAATTTATCACTATCAAACAGCCATTCCTGTTTTAAATAATTTCCATCCCAGGTATAGGCTCCCATTCCAATTCTAGAGTATATACCGCGAGCAAAGACCAACAAAGGCCCTTTTTCCTTATCATACAACACAGCAGCTTTAATAGATGCTGCCCTTTTTCCATAACCATCATCCCAGGTAGCTTCATGTGTTTCTATAGGTCCTATTGAAATAGGATAATTAACCGTTGCCATTTCAGCACCTGTCATGCCATTAAAAACAGTCATATAAGCCGGATCTTCCATCAAATGCCCTGAATTTCTCGGAATTATTACGCTATCGTCATCGGTTGCAGCAGGTCCTTTACTTAAATAATTTCCTAAACCATCTTTAGTTCCAGGCGCTGTTACTGTAGCCACCTCAGCTTTTCCATCACCGTCTAAATCATAAACCATAAAAGGAACACCATTATAAGTAGTATTTTGACCATAGCTTATTCTCCACAAACTATTCCCTTTTAAATCTATTGCTTCTAAATAGGCATTCTCAGGAAATCCCGAAGGTTCCCATTCAAAAATCAGTTCATACTTTCCATCACCGTCTAAATCTCCCACAGACATATCGCCCGCAATATATTCTGGTCCCGGAGCAGCTGGTATAGGAATTTCTAATCGGGCTAAATATGGTTTTCCGGGTTCGATAGGTGGCGCATATGGCCATACGGTAACTTCAGCAGACATTTCATTTCCTGATGGCAAAATTGCTTCCACTTTATACAAATCCGAAGCTGATCCGGCAGCATCTACATAATTTGTAGCTGCAGTAATCGGACTAGTATTTAATTTAATACCGTTTTTATACAAATTGAAACCCACATCCGGATTATCGGATCCTACCATTCTCCAGGAAAGAAAAACACCATTATTAATTCCTAAAGCAACCAACCCCCGATCCAGATACTCCATTGGTCTTGTATTTGGACCAACTCCAGCTAAATCATTCACAGTAATTGTTACCTTAGTTGAGGTACTCCCCGCCAAATTAGATGCGGTAATTGTATATTCTTTTGTTACTGCAGCGACCCTTGGCGTCCCACTTATAACACCGGTTTGGGTATTTAAACTCAAACCTGCCGGAAAATCAGGGATAACGCTATATGAAATAATAGCACCTCCACCCACTGTTGGATTCAAAGGAGCTACATATACTCCTCGTGTAAATACGTGTGGGTTTTTATAGGTTAGACCTGAAGGACTAGGCTCATGAGATATTGTTATGGTTACATTTACAATATTACTATCGGAATTACCATCATTAGTTTTGTAAGAAAAACTGTCTGTGGTAGTGTTGGAACCATCATGAATGTAACTAAATGTTCCATCGGAATTTAGAGCTAAAGTTCCATGAGCGGGACTATTCACTAAAATCGCTGTTAAAGGATTATTTTCTTTATCAGTATCATTGGCTAATACAGATGATTTTCCTCCATCCAGGAAAGTTGCTGTTCCATTGAGTGCAACCGATATAGATTCAACTTCAGCAACGGGAGAATAGTTTACAAATACCCCTGCAATAACAATAGTTGTATTAGATTCAATATCATACTTACAAGAAATAGGTTTTCCTTCTGCTAATGCAACCCCTATAGCTTTTATTTTATTTGCATCTATAAGCACCTGAACAGCTGCTGTTTGATCGCCAGGAATAACAATCCTACCAGCGTCAATAGTAACATTTCCCTTATTGTCCACAATCGAAAAGGAACCAAAACTTGAGTAGTTTACATTTACTATACCAGAATTGATATTTAAAGTACCTGGTTTTGAATATCCGAGTGTAAAAGAACCATTAGCACCTTCTAAGGTCAAAGTACCACCCTCAACATTGATGGTACCACTATCTCCCCCATATCCAATTCTCCAAACATAAGTTCCAATTACTTCAGCACCAGCAGCAATATTTACAACACCATTACCCGCTCCATTTCCTACATAAAATTTTGCCGCATTCCAAATACCTCCTTTTATATCCACAGTGCCCCCAATAAAATTAGTAGCTGTACTTCTAATATTTCCGAATGTAGTAAAGGTTTCACCGTTATTAACACTTATTGAAGTGCAGGTTGCCGGTAAATCCGCGTTAAGGACCGGACTGAAACTACCGCCCGCAGGGATTGCATAGGTGTTTAGCGCAGTAAAATCAGGAACTTCACTCCAGTTAGTAGCATCAAGAAAGTCAGAAGAAACTCCTCCAACCCAACTTTGTCCCCAGGATGTTTGAATTGTAAAAAGCAAGCATAAAACAAAAAATACTTTATTAAGCTGTACAAGCTGAATTTTCCTTATTGTAGACTCACGATGCAACAGTCCTATCATAATTCAATATTTATCTGGTTTCTTATATGACAAAAATAGATTTTAGGCGACTTACCGCATTTATCAAATTTTGCCAAATATATTCAAATCTAACCATTATCTATATTAAATCATTCAAATTGGTTCCATTTGGTACTCTTTAACAACAAAAATAACACTTCTCCAATGTTTAGTAAACTACTGCAGAAGTAAACTCAAATCCTAATTCAAGAAGCAAAACTCAGAAGAGGTTGATTTATAATCGAGTTGAATTGCGTGCGATTTTGAGAAAAAATCCCTAATTAATCTGGTAAATCGCAGAGCTAAGTTTAACCTTAAAAAAGTCGGAAAAACAAAAAACCCCTTGAAAAAAAAGGGGTTTGATGGTGAACGATTTAAACTTAAATTCAAACCAATTAATCTATTTATCGAAATTTTAAATAAAATATTCCGCAAAAAAAATTGGTTTTTGCTGATTTGTTGGAATAATTTTAAATCGTAATTATTTGGAAATTAATTCAATAGTTCCAAAATTGAGCGCAATCGAATATCAGAAGAGGAAGCACCAATCATGATATCAAATGCACCAGGTTCTGCAACCCATTCTAACTGGTTATTGTAAAAGGATAATTTTTCCTTATCTAATTTGAAACTGATTTTCTTTGTTTCACCAGGGTTTAAATTTATTTTTTGAAAATCCTTTAATTCGATTATTGGACGCACTACTGAACCCACTTTGTCTCTAATATACAGCTGAACTACCTCACTACCAATGGATTTACCTGAATTTGTTAAATTAAAGGAAATTTCAACATTTTCTGAAGCTTCGATTTTATTTTTAGTCAATTCCAAGTCCGAATAATCAAATGTTGTATAACTTAATCCATGTCCAAATGGAAATTTTGGACTGTTTTTCATATCAATGTACGCAGAAACATAAGTGGTTGCCGTTTCATTTGGAGCAGGCCTACCCGTATTAAAATGATTATAATAAATAGGTAATTGTCCTTCATCTCTTGGAAAAGTCATAGGTAATTTCCCGGAAGGATTATAATCTCCAAATAATACATCTGCAATAGCATTTCCTGCTTCTGTTCCTAACCACCATGTATATAAAATTGCAGGGGCATTATCCGCTGTTTTATTAAACACAAGTGGTCTACCAGCATTAATTAAAACTATTACCGGTTTTCCTGTTGCTGTTAAAACCTGAACTAACTCTTCCTGAACTCCAGGAATACCAATATTACTTCTACTTTTAGCCTCACCTGTCATATCTGCTCTCTCTCCGATACTCACAATAACCACATCTGATTGATTTGCAACAGCCAATGCTTCAGCGAATCCATCTTTATTTTCTCCTTCTATTTCACACCCTTTGGCGTATAAAATTTCAGTATTTTTTCCAACTTTGTTTTGCAATCCTTCCCATTGGGACACAACATGTTTATTATAATCTATTTCGGGTAATTCCACTGCCCAAAACCCCATATTTTGCTTATGTTCTTTAACCATTGGACCAATAAAAGCGATTTTTTTAGTATCCTTCGAAAGGGGTAATATTTTATTTTCATTTTTAAGCAAAACAATACTTTTTGCCGCAATATCCCTGGCTATTTTACGATGTTCGGGATTATTTAATGCTACTGCTTCACGCTTTGGATTTGAATACTTATAAGGATCCTCAAACAATCCAAGTTCAAATTTTTTGCGAAGGATTCGTCTGACTGCATCGTCAATTAAGCCTTCATCAACCTTTCCTTCCTGAACTAATTTCTCTAAATTATAACGATAGGAATTACTTTCCATATCCATATCGCTCCCTGCTGTAATAGCAACTTGAGCTGCTTCCTTTCTGTCCTGAACATTTCCATGATTCACCATTTCACCGATAGATCCCCAATCTGAAACTACAAAACCATTGAAATTCCATTTTCCTTTGAGTATTTCTCGCTGCAAATATCTATTTCCTGTTGCAGGAACACCATTTAAATCGTTAAATGAATTCATGAAAGTGGCTACACCTGCGTCTAAGGCAGACTTAAATGGTGGTAAGTAGGTTTCCCAAAGCATTCTGTCACTCATATCAACAGAATTATAATCTCTACCTCCTTCCGCAGCACCATAAGCGACAAAATGCTTAGCACAGGCCATTACCGAATTAACCGCCCCCAATTGATCTCCCTGAAATCCTTTTACTCTAGCATAAGCAATTTTTGATCCTAAATAGGTATCCTCACCTGCACCTTCCATCACGCGACCCCAGCGAGGATCACGAGAAATATCTACCATGGGAGCAAATACCCAATGAATTCCACTGGCAGATGCCTCCTTTGCTGCAATCCTGGCACTTAATTCAATTGCGTCTAAATCCCAACTAGCAGCTTCAGCTAATGGAATGGGAAAAGTTGTCTTATAACCGTGAATCACATCTTGCCCGAACAATAATGGAATCTTCAGCCTGGATTGCATGGCAAGTTCTTGGTATTGTCGTGTATAAGTAGTGCCGATAACATTCAACATAGATCCAATCAAACCTCCCTTAATTTCAGCCTCTTTATTAGGATTAATTGTGATTGGGCCAGTTGCCTGATTATCACCCGTATATTGATTCAATTGACCGACTTTCTCTTGTAATGTCATTTTTTGAAGTAATTCTTCAACCCTTTCATCTATTGTTTTGTGTTGTGAATACAGATGATTTCCATACATGGCCACAACAACAAATACAAATAAAAATTTTTGTTTCATACTACTAATTCATTTTTACCAGGTAAGTGTAGCTACCGCACCAGCTGCCAAACTGACCGCAGCTAACTTATCTTTATTTTTAATATTAAATATTTGCATACTATCCCCATCATTTTGGACAATTAGTATTATTTTTCCCTCTGGAGTTCTAAATGCTACATTATTTAAATCCTGTAATTGATTCGATAAAATTCTATGGGAACCTGAAAAGACAAATTTGGATATATGCCCAATAATATAATAGCCCACATTCCTTTCAAAACTATTTGAATCATTAACGGTTATACCGCCTTTGCATGTAGAACATCCTCCTTCAGTAAATGGCATAAAGTTGGGATCATTGGCCAAATTCCATTCCATGGCTGTTTTACTCCAATTCCGCATTGATCCAATAATAACATTCTTGATATGCCAGCTAAAATCTTCTTGAAAAGCACCTTTAGACGAGGTGTATTGTTCTGTAAAATATAAATTCTTATCTGGAAAAGCTGCATGCACTGCAGATAATGCGCTTATATTACCCGCATACAAATGAAAAGCAGTTCCATCGACATAAGAATAAACATCACTATCATTTAAAATTGTAAGAGGGTACCCTGGTTTATCACAATTATGGTCATAGATAATAATTTTCGTTTTTAATTTGGCTTCAGCCAAAGCCGGACCCAGATAATCCTTTATGAATTTTGCCTGTTCGGGAGCAGACATATACATACTGGGATTATTTCCAGGATGCAATGGTTCATTTTGAGGAGTTACAGCATTTATTACAAGGCCTTTTTCCTGCATTTTAAGGATATATTTTACAAAATATTTTGCATATGCTTCATAAAATTCCGGTTTTAAACTTCCTCCCACAAAATGGTTGTTAGTTTTCATCCAAGTTGGGGCAGACCAAGGAGTTGCAATTAATTTTAAATCCGGATTTATCGCAATTACTTCTTGTAAAAAAGGAATTACACTATTTGCATCTTCGCCAAAATTAAAATTTTGCATTTCATAATCAACCTGACCCGGGGGTAAATCATTATAAGTAAACGGACTTGTATTCAAATCAGAAGCTCCAATACTCAAACGCAGGTAACTTACAGAAATTGAATTGTTGTTTTTTCCAAATAATTCTTTTAATAGTTCCGCTTTTTTGTTAGAGTCCAACATATTAATAGCTTGTACACTACCTCCGGTTAGGGTAAAACCAAAACCATCCACTTCCTGATAAACTACATCTTCATCTACTTCAATTGTAGGATATGTATTAGTACTGCCACCAAAAAATATATCCTTATTCTGCTTGTAAAGAAATATTGAATTGGAATAATCAGTTAGCCAAAGATCAACTTTTACCTTCGATAAATCATGTACAGCATGACTGTGAGAATCAGGAATTGATGTCTTGCATGAACAAGCCAGCATGGATATACCGATGAAAATTGGACGAAAAAAAAGTTTAGTTATTCTTGACACTTTGAAAATTATCGAAGATTAAAAAAATCCTTTTAACATTTATGTATCTACTTAGTACGATATACATAATATAAATTGCACTGCTTCAAAAATCAACATTTGATAAGGATTACTGAGAATTTGAAATTTGATCGACCTTTTTTGAACTACTAGAACAAATACTCATTTAAAGCGACTTCTTGCATCCTTTAAGATAAAATAGAAAGTCACCCTGTGATACAAAATCTGACTATTGAAATAATTGTCTATCCGAAAAAACCTAGTTGTACACTCTTATATAATCTACCTCATATGTAGAGGAAACAAAATTAGGATCTATAGTTCCACCAAAATTCCCTCCAATAGCACAATTAATAATCAAGAAAAAATTTTGATTAAACGGTAATGAAGAAGTATTAGTAAAGGTGTAGAATAATTGATTATCCACATAAAACTTAATAGCATCGGCCCTCCAATCAACAGCATAAATATGAAATTCAGACGTAGCATTAGAAATATCAACATTTCTGGAATCTGCGCTACCTCCAGAATGTCCCGGATGATGTAGGGTTCCATAAATTTTATTTAGTTGATTTCCTAAATGTTCCATTATATCAATCTCTCCACAAGCTGGCCATCCCACTGATGTAATGTTATTCCCTAACATCCAAAAAGCAGGCCATGTACCTCCCCCTACTGGCAACTTGGCTTTCATTTCAACTCTCCCATATTTAAAGGAAAACTTTCCCTGGGTTTTAATTCGAGCAGAAGTATAATTGCTCCCATTAAAATTTTCCTTTTTAGCAATTATTTTTAAAACTCCATTTTCAATTTTTACATTATCCAGACGGTTTGTATAATATTGAGCCTCATTATTTCCCCAACCCCAATCACCGGTTCCAAGGTCATAATCCCATTTTGTAGCATCTGGAACTCCATCAATATTAAATTCGTCTGACCATATTGCCTTGGGTGCAACATAAATACTCAATGATAATGAAGAACTTACAAATTGCGAACCGTTGTATGCCGAAACATGAACCGTATATTTATTAGTTCCAGAAGCAGTGTAGGTATAATTTAATGTCCCTGAAGTTGACTCCCTTGTTTCACCATCACCCAAAGAAACCTTGTAAGACGTAGCATTTGTAGCTGAAAAAGTAAAGTTTACAGTTCCACTACCATCACCATCTGGATTTTGAGCTGAAATACCTACCGGTGTGGCAACTACCGAGAGGTTAGATGGTTTTTCAGGTAATCCACTACCTCCCGACCCACCGTCATCACCACTACATGAAAAAATTAGAAACGTAGACAAAATAACAGCTAACATAAAATTTTCCTTTTTTGATTTATTTATATAATTCTTCATTTGTAAATGATATTTTAGACTGACAAACTTAGAATACAATTCTAAGTTTGTCAGAAATTTAGCTGTTTTATGGAGCTGGTTTCAGCTTTAAATACCAGGCATTGCCAGTTTCTGTTCCTTGCACCCTGAGGTACATATAATCAGCATTAATCACCATTATTTCATATTCCTTTTGTAATGCACCGTACCCAATAAAAGTATCAACCCCTGACAATAATATACTTGTTTGTGTCGAAGGTGTTGAAGCTGAAACTCCTGTGCTCGCAGGAACAAAACTAAACGAACCTGAACCACCGCTGTATGGATAGCAACCTTCATCTCCCGTAGAAGGAATTCCTGGTAAAGTGGTTAAAGCACCTGTTTTAGTAAATACACCATCAGGAGAAGCTACCTGAATAGTATAGGATGTTTCAGAAACTTTAGAAAAAGTAAATGTAGAGGTATAAAAACAATTACAACAATCTACTTTTTCATTAACATTCGCTGACCACCATTCTGGCGTAAAAGAGCCCGACCAAGGCCCCACACCAAAATGACTAATAACACTCTTGTCGACTACCCAAGTTTTAGATGTATTATTCGTCAATGCAGTAACTATAAATGGATTTGGAGTAAAATCACTTTTTACTGTAACATCAGCTGTAACAGTTGTGGAAGTCCCCCCTGGACCATAAGCAATTATAGTAGCAGTGTAGGTATTTAACCCCAAAGTGGTATATTTCTTTACTATTTTTTGACCTGTTACGGCTACCAAATTTGTTCCATCATTAGCATCGAAATCAATTTTTGAAGCAAGTATGTTATCACCAGTAATGGTAAAGGTAACATCTCCAGATCCATCACCATTTGGATTTGCTTCAGTTTTTCCGGCTATATCTATAGCAACAGCGACGTTTGACGGGGCATTTAATTCACCCAACTCATACTTTTCGACAGTACAACTACAAATAAAAAGTACTGAAAAACCTAATGTCAATTTGTATATTTTATTTTTCATTATTATTAACTTTAAAATTAAATTCGAATCAATTTAAAATACCACCATACTCCCGCACCAGTTTCAATAAACAATTCCATTGTATTATTGGAATTCGAAAGTTCAACAGAATAAACTCTAGAATTAGGAACAGAAACATTAGGTAATTCACCAGTGTTAGTTGCCTTAGGCAACCCTAAATAGGCACCCTTACCGTTTATAGTTATAGTTTTGCTGCCAGAATCATAAACAAATGTTGCAGTAGCCGATCCATCATGAGGAGCTACAGGTGTACCACATGCATCTGCTGTCCCTTGCCATCCTTCAAGCCAAGTGCTACCACCTAAAACGTTACTGAAGGTATCACTCGCACCAAAGACATAAGTATCATCAAAAAAGCAAGCTCTTGCTGTAACTCCTGCATTATCTATAGCCCACCAACTTTTATCACCTTTTGCAGGTCCAACACCTAGAGATCCTGCTTCTGGTGCAATTTTCCATGTTCCTTTCAAGATCGAAACGGGAGGAGTATCTCTGTATAACTTGAAATACCACCAAACTCCTGCACCTGTTTCTATAAACAACTCCATAGTATTATTACCATTTGAAAGTTGAACTGAATAAACCCTTGAATTAGGTACTGATACATTTGGTAATTCCCCAGCATTAGTAGCCTTAGGCAGACCTAAATAGGCACCTTTACCGTTTATTGTTATTGTTTTGGCTCCAGCATCATAAATATACGATGCTGCAACTGATCCGTCATGAGGTGCTACGGGAACTCCACAAGCATCTGCTGTACCTTGCCATCCTTCTAGCCAGGTATCGCTACCTAACTGATTAGAAAAAGAACCATTTGCCCCAAAAACATAGGCATCGTCAAAAAAACATGCTCTTGCTGCTACTCCGGCTGCATCTATGGCCCACCAACTTTTATCCCCTTTAGCCGGTCCTACTCCTAATGCTCCTGCCTCTGGTGCAAGTTTCCAAGTTCCCTCTAAGCCAGAAGCAGGAGTTGGATTCTTATAAAAATATAGATTATCAATAAAAACAGTGGAACCGTCGGAAGTAAACAACATTTGAGTTATTGCAGACTTATTAGTTGTAAAATCTGACAATGGAATATCTACACTTACCCACTCATTTACAACAACAGCAGACAAATCCACCTGCGATTCTTTAGTAGGCCCGGCCGGTTCATTAGTATTTACTATTTTGAAACCTAAACTCGTAGCATTTGGTGTCCAATAATCAAAATGAACAAACTCCATAGCTGATAAATTAGTTGGATTTCCATAATCAGTTACAATTCCCGTGTAATTCAGCAAACTGTATTTTAGGATATTATCTGAACCAATAGTGAAATTGGATAATAAAGTTGATTGTCCCCATCCAGGATTCCATTCAGTAGTTGTGATATTTGTGTATGAATCACTAAATATTGAAACTACATCACTACCCAATCTAAATGGAGGCGTTGGTGCAACTGCAATCGGAGCTAGAATTTCGGTAACAACAAAATTTTCTTCATAATTAGTTGTTTGAATAGCTCCACTTTTTGACACTATTTTTATGGTATATGTGCCTGCTGAAGCATAAACATGCGAAATGGCCTCGCCGTTATTAGCTTGAACCGGAATTTCATCGACCGTATCTCCGAAATATACATCATAAAACAATGCATAATCTGCTGTGGCAGTTATATTTACTTTTCGTGAAACTGCTGGATCATTTTCAATTGTCACAACTAAATTTTCCGGTGCTTTAAATGAAACAACTATCTCTTGCTCAGTAACTGTTTTTTTACCGGATAAACCAATTGCAGTAATCTTAACTTTGTAAACACCTTCCTTGTAGGTATGAACTGTACTACCACCTGCCATAACATTAGCTGTGGTGGCTGAACCATCTCCATATTCAATTTCAAAACTAGTTGCACCTTCTCCGCGAGGAATTAAGGTTACTTTCCCTGTATTATCCTGAGTAATTAAAGCAAGTACAGAAACCGAAGCTGGTTCTTTGAGTGAATCTGCAGCACTTATATCAAAATCAATCCCATCGGGAATGGCACAACCCGTAACCAAAAATACTAACAAGATTAGCCTATATACTATTTTTATATTTTTCATAACAATTATCTTTTAATTAATTATATCCAGGATTCTGAATTAACTGCGTATTTTGTAACTCCTTGTAGGGAATTGGGAATACCTCATTTTTATTAGCTTTGAATCCTCTTGAAGCTAATTTCTCAGCAGCATCACCCCATCGAACTAAATCAAAGAATCGATGCCCTTCTCCAGCAAGTTCTGCCCTTCTTTCAGCTTTAATTGCAGCAAGCGAAACCGGAATACTGCCAAGACCTACTCGAGATCGTACTGCATCTAACAAAGCTTGTGCTCTTACTCCTGTTCCACCTAATGCCTCAGCTTCCATTAAATAAGTATCAGCCAATCGAATTACATAAGTGTTTTGGCGATAGTTCAAAACCGGCTCACCGGCTCCAGTTGTAACGTCTGAGCGTCGCGGAATAAATTTATTCAGAAAATATCCAGTATCCTGATACCCCCCTATGTAGGAAGCCTTGCCGCTAGCTTGCAACTCTTTCATATCCAAGACTGTTGCTGCAAAACGGGGATCAGTTTTTATAAAATCATAGAAATCCTGTGTAAAAACATTAAAACTCCATCCTGATGGCAAATCAGGTGCATCAGCAGCAATCTTAGAATATGTTCTTGGACCACACATAACGTTTACCGAATTCCCTTCGTCGATTCCATTCCCCCAATTCTCCCATCCTATCATAGAGGCATTAGTATGCGCTACCTCCAAAATAGATTCTGTATTAAATTTATTGTCTACCGTCCATAAGTCAGCAAAATTATCTAAGAGCTTATAACCATATTGATTTGTTCCTACCAGCGTCCCATTCACTTCTGCAAATTGAGCAGCTGCCAATGTGTTCTTCTTTTGATATAAATATACTTTACCCAAAAGTGCATGTACTGCTCCTTTAGTGAAACGGCCTGCTTCAGAAGAAGAAACAACGTCAGGTAAATTAGTACTTGCTAATGCCTCTGTTAAATCTTTTTCAATCTGGATGTACACCTCTTCCGGAGTTACTTGAGTAACCGAATAAAACTCTGAAGAGGACATAGGAACAGTTATCAAAGGAATATTTTTGAACATACGCACTAAATTGAAATAATAATTAGCACGTAAAGCCTTTGTCTCTGCAGTGTAACGGTCAATCAAAGCAGCTTCCATCGCTACCTCAGGCAATTTTGTAAGTAGATAATTAGCTCTAAAAATACCTTGGTAATGATCATTCCAGAAACTATTTGGCATTATATTAGGATTTAAAGTGTAATTTGAAAACCCTTGTATTCCCGCTCCGTCAGTTGCACCACCACCTCCTGCATAATGATCGTCAGACCCAGCATTCATCATGGTCAACATATTCTCAAATCCTCCTGAATTTTTCCTCATAATGTCATATACAGCAACTAAACCTGCAAAAGCTTGCTCTTGATTTTGATAATAGTTACTCTCCAGACTAGTTCCTTTTGGCTCTACTTCTAAAAAATCTTTAGAACATGAACTTAACAGTACAACCATTGCTATAGCAATAGATGATAATATATATTTTTTTGTTTTCATAATTTCCATTTTATTAAAACTGAACTTGTGCTCCAAACATGAAAGTGCGTGCCTGAGGATAATAGCCTCTATCAATACCTAAAATATTACCCCCAATTTCAGGATCGTAACCAGTATATTTGGTAAGAGTCAATAAATTTTCTCCAGTTAGATAAAAACGTACTTTTTGGGCTCCCAATGAATTTACCAAATTAGGAGCAAAGGAATATCCTAATTGAACTACTTTTAGTCTAACATAGTCGCCATTTTCCAGGTAAAAATCAGATGCATTACCAAAATTTCCATTAGTATCATTATTGGTTAACCTCGGATAATTATTTGAGGTTCCTGGACCAGTCCAACGAGACATTGCTACAGTTTGATAATTTGAGTTTTGAATATCAAGTCTTCTTATACCTTGGAAAATTTTATTCCCAGAAGCACCTTGTGCAAAAGCCATTAAATCAAATCCTTTATAATCAAAATTTAAAGTCATACCAAATGTAAACTTAGGCAACGGACTTCCGAGGAACTGCTTGTCTTCATTTGTTATCGAACCATCTCCATTTGTATCTGTCCAACGAAAATCTCCGGGAACTGCATAAGGTTGAATTAAATTACCTGAAGTATTTTTATATGAATCAATTTCATCCTGTGTTTGAAAGATTCCCGCTGTTTTAAAACCATAAAAGGAATTATAAGGCTGACCCACTTTGGTTCGCGTTATTTCTCCCATAGATTGAAAACCCGCAGCCCCACTTGTTATAAATTCTTTACCTTGACCTAAATAGGTTACCTCGTTTTTAAGATAGGATACATTCCCATTGGCAGAAAAATTTAATTCGCCAAATGACTTGCGATAACCTAATTCAAACTCTAAACCTTTGTTATCCATGTCTGCAACATTACCTAGTGGACTTCCTGTTGCACCAACATAACCCGGTAAATCAACATATTGTAAAATACCAGTGGTTTTTTTATTAAAGTATTCCACAACAAGATTAAGGTTGTTAAATAATTTTGCATCAAAACCTATATTCAATTGAGAGGTTTCTTCCCATTTTAAATCAGGATTAGATGGTGCACTTGGACTATTTCCTGATAAAATTGTTGAACCAGAGCTTCCAAATGTATAATTTCTACCTCCATCAATCAGTGCCAAAAATCCATTAGGAGCTATCGCATCATTCCCTGTAACTCCATAACCTCCTCTAATTTTTAGCGAGTTAATTAATTGGTTTTCTTTCCAAAAACCTTCCTTAGAAACTACCCAACCCGCAGAAAAAGATGGAAATACTCCAAATTTATTATTTGGACCAAAATTAGTAGAGCCATCTCGTCTTATGATACCCGTAAATAGGTATTTTTCATCATAAGAATAATTCAAACGGGAAAATAAGGAGGTTACACGGTGTTCTTGGGTATTATAACCAACACCTATACGTTGTGCATTTGGAAGTGGAAAGTTAAAAGAAGCCTCCCTAAAATCATTCACTGGCAAATTGGTATGAGCAACATAAGACCCCTTGACATTCCCGTCGATATAAACACCCTGACCAGCCAAAATTGTAAAATCATGCGATCCCACATTTTTTGAAAAAGAAGCTGTATTTTCTATATTCCACGCAAACGTTTGATTGGTAGCTCTGGAAAGACTATTCTGCGATGCCAAAACAGTAGGACTTAGAAAATATTTTGGGGTAAAAGTTTCTTCTCCCCAATAAGCTATTTTACCACCCATAGAAGTTTTAATTTTCAAATTCTCCAAAGGCTTAATTTCAGCGAAAGCATTTCCTATAAAATCATCAGACCAATTGTAATTTCCTAATCTTGTATTCACATAAGCAACGGGATTAGACATTTCTTGTCCAACTAATGAAGATATACCATAAGGATTGTCGTTGGTATCCCTAAAAACTGGATTACTGGTATATAACGAAGAACTTGAAACGATAGGATCTAATACAATTACTGGCGTAATAGGGTCTAGATTTAAGGCAGAACTAAGTGGTCCACCGTATTCACTATTGGTATTACCCAAACCTACACCCTTTTGATGAGTATACCCTAATGTTTGACCAATTTGAATCTTATCCGATAAATTGTGAGTTGAATTTAAACGAATACTTTTTTTATTAAAATTAGAGATTGGTTTGGATACAATTCCTTCCTGATCTTGAACACCAAACGAAGCAAAGAATTTTGAAACTTCATTTCCACCGCTGAAACTTACTTCATGAGATGAGCGCATTGCATTATTACTGAAAATCTCTTTTTGCCAATCTGTACCTCTGCCTAAACCGGATAAATTTTGAAACAAAACAGCACCACCTGCTGCTACCGATTTTTCATTCATCAATGCAGCGTATTGAGTAGCATTAAGTAATTTAAGTGTTTTTTCTGGAGAAGAAACTCCCATAAAACCGGTGTAGTTTACGCTAATTTTTCCGGCCTTACCCTTTTTTGTAGTCACTAATATAACTCCTGAAGCAGCTCTTGCACCATAAATAGCAAGAGAAGCTGCATCCTTCAAAACCTCTATTGATTCAATATCAGATTGATTAACAAAACCGATACCACCTGAATCAACAATAATACCATCGACCACCCATAATGGATTGTTACCACCGTAAGTATCAAAAGTTGTTAAACCTCTTACTCTAACTGTAGATGCAGCACCTGGTTGACCAGATTGGGCAGCAATCGTAACACCGGAGACTCTTCCTTGTAAAGTTTGCTCAATTCTGCCATTAGGTACTTTTTCTATATCTGCTGCTTTCACGCTAGAAATGGCTCCGGTAACCACACTTTTCTTTTGGGTTCCATATCCAATTACAACAACCTCCTCAAGCGTATTTGAATCCTCCTTCAAATAAATACTTAAATCAGTTTCCGATTTTGAAACAACTAATTCGTAAGTTTCAAAACCTATATAGCTCACAACAACAACCGAACCCCTAGGGATGTTCTGAAGTTTAAACTTCCCATCCAGGTCAGTACTGGTTCCAATATTACCATTTTTAATTTGAATATTAACACCTGGAATGGCTAACCCAGTGTTTTTTTCCTTCACAGTTCCTTGTATATCAATACCTTGAGCGTAACCCAAAGTTGAAAAAACAAGAAGGACAAATAATAAATAATTTCGTTTCATAGGGTTTATTTTTGTTAGTATTGTAAAACTATCAAATTTTTGTTTAACCATTACTTTTTTTACCTAAACAAAAAACATACAAAACTGTACTATTTATAAAAACTTACCTAAAACATTTAAAAACCCAATAAAAACAATAGATTTAAAGAAAAATTTTAATTTGGATAAAGAACAAAAAAAACCACAACATTTATTAAATGTTGTGGTAATGTATAGTTTTTAGGACTATTAAATAATATAGCTATACAGTCAAAATATACTCTACAAGGCCCTGATCACGATCTAATTCCATTTTTTTTCGTAACCGATATCTTTTTATTTCAACACTTCTAACAGATATATTTAAAAGCGGTGCGATTTCTTTTGAGGATAAATTAAGCCTCAAATAGGCGCAAAGCCTCAAGTCATTGGCAGTTAAACTCGGATGCGCATCTTTCATATTTTTCAAGAAATCTTTATCCGTTTTGTTGAATGCCTCCTGAAAAACACTCCAAGAATCTTTTTCTGTGATATTTTTATTTATCGTAGTAATCACATTTTTGATGTTTAAACTATCACCATCTTCATTTTCTTTGAGGTCCTTTTGAATTATGGCTAATAATTCATTCTTATTATGCAAACTCATCGTAGATGCAGCGAGTTCCTTATTAATTTCATCAACATCTTTTGATAATTTTTCGTTTTTTAATCGCATTAAATACTGCTCGTTCTCTAACTCTTTAATTTCGAGGAGTAAATTATTTTCTTCAATTAATTTTTCTCTTTGCCTTTGGTAATACTTTTTATATTCCTTGTGTATTAATCGAATTATTATGAGTCCTAGAATCAGATAAATTACGATTGCTAAATTAGTAGAATACCAAGGTTTCAAAATGGTAAAATTATATTGTGCAGAATTTTCTAAAATTGCATTTGCTATTCTTGCTCTTACCTTTAAAACATAATTACCAGGTGGTAAATTTTTAAAATTCACTGAGGATTGAGTAGACCATTCGCTCCATTTTTCTTGAAAACCGAATAATATATATTGATATTCTACATTTATATACTTATTATAGGCGGGAACTGTATAATAAAAAGTTAAATTGTTCTCATCATGTTGAAAAAGCCCCTGTTTGTAAATTGAATTTAATTTTAGATTCCCATCTAGAGTGTTTGAAGAAATATTTGAAATTGATAATTTATAATTTTCAAAATTTAAATCATTAACATTCATCGTGTAATAACCGTCAGTAGTTCCAAATAAATATTTTGAACCCGACAATTGGGTTAGATTTTCAAAACCCAGCATAGAATTAGTCAAAACAGCAGGTATGGGTATACTGTTCCTTCTAAGATTATTGATTAGTTTACCTGATTCATAGTAATGTATATAGTTTTTTGAGAAAAACCATAATTTATTTGACTTATCTGCAATCATTTTACCTGAAGTATATTCATCATTTTCAAAAACCAAACTTAAGATCGAATCTTTTTGAAATTTTTTTGAGTTATTTTCCAATTTAAAAACACCCTCTCGATTAGCATAATAGATAACATTATTAAACTTAACTAAGCTTGAATTTTTACCTTTTATTGGAGTCTGATATGCAAAATTCTCTTTAAATAATTGAAGATCTGAATTTGAGGTTAATCTAAAAACACCTTTGTATTCGTGACTTACATAGATTTCAAAATTTTTGGTTATCTCAAAATATCTTGCTGAATAATCAAACCCTTTAATTTTATTTCTAAATCCCCATTGACCATCTTTTTTCTCTAAAACTGAAATTCCGTAATAATTCCCTTGTAATAATTTATTTTCCGATCCTGGTATGACTGAGAAAGTCCACGTACCTGATTGTGAAAAAATGAGTCGAGCGCTATCTTTTTTAATTTCGAATGTGCCTAAATCGTGTCCACAAAATAAAGTTCCATCATGTACAAACAATGACCATACCTGGCCTTTTGTACCTCTTATAATACTAAAATCATCATTACTTTTATAATCCTTCACAAACAATCCCTGGTTTGTACCGACATATAATTTACCATCAAACAACTGTGAAGTGTAAACTGTACCCAGAACACCCGAATTATCTACATAATTTTGGATTGGTGAGTTAATATTTATACAATTGATACCGTTGTCAAGTCCGACCCATAGGTTTTTATCCTTATCTTCTAGTAGCGATAAAGCGGTATTATTACTTAGTCCTTTTTTTTGTGATATATGAAATTTATATTTCCCATCCTTAGTAATTATAAAAATACCATTAGAAATTGTGCCCAATGCAATATCACCATTTAATAATTCAATTCCACTATACACAACTTCTTCAGAAAAACTAAAATCAATTTCCGTTGCAAGACGATTTATTTTATTTTCTTCAATAGAAAAAACACCTGATTTGTCAGTTAAAATTAAAAGACCGTTTTCTCGTTCAAAAACATTTACAATTCGACTTTTTTTCAAGTTAAAATCATCTGTAATTAATTTAGCTTCACCACCTTCAATTTCAAACAAACCTTCATTATTTGTTTGAAAATAAATTCCCTTCTTTGTTTCATATGCTCTGAATATCAAACTTTTAGGTGTAATAATTTTAAACCTATTATCTTGGGAATTGTATATAAAAATTCGATTTAAAGATTGAAAAACAACCAAATGATCATCTGAAAAAATATTCCAAAACTGTTCATCATCCAATATCTTGGATTTAATTTTTGAACTCAATGAATAATATTCCAGATTACCATCTGCCTTTCTTTTCCAATAACCAAATTCCATATAAGCCCCGGTGTAAATCTTTTCACCGATAACCTTAACTGAGCGGATTATAGTTTCATTAGGAGAAGGATATAATTTCCAAGTCGATCCATTAAATACCAATAGACCTTCATTATTTGCAAAATAGAGAAATCGATTTTTATCCTGCGATATCATCCAATTTTGGTTGCCCGCTGCATATAATTTAGAGTCATATTTTACAATTGGGGGAAACTCTTGAGAAAAAGCTATAAACCCAAAAAGAAACAATAAATGCGTAATTTGATATTTCAAATTCATATTTTACCTTGTATTAAAGCCTAAATAAACAAAACGGTATCATTAAATTGATAAAATGTTTATCAACATCCCGTTTTAAAAAATGTTTAATTGCAACATTTTCAAATATATGATAATTTTTGGTTATCAATTATTCCCATATCAAATCTTAAAGCATACCAATAAAAATTATCTCTAATCATTTTTTTAGCATATTAAATACGTGACTATAAAAGAATAAATTCAATCATATTTGACAAAGGCATTAATTCTCAAATTGGATCAAATAAGCAAATTGCGTATGATTTTGATAAAAAAATCCCTAATAAATCTGGTAAATCGCAGAGCTAAGCTTAACCTTAAAAAAGTCGGAAAAACAAAAAACCCCTTGAAAAACAAGGGGTTTGATGGTGAACGGTATAGGCTTAAATTCGAACCAAATTATTGATTTTCTCGAAAATTTAATCCAAAATATACCATAAAAAAAAATGACCCCAAAATTACTTCTTTGCGGTCATTGGTTCGAGTGATCGCGGAGGAATTGACACCACATCCTAAGCCTCATTTATTCGGTTGCTACTTCACAAATAGCTTTTAAGCAAATCATATGTTAAACGCAGTATTTTATTACAGGAAATGAATATAATTATAATAATTTAACGTTGTAAATATTTTTTTTTAATGTTAACTCTGCGGATTTCTTATATAACTAATCTCAAGTTTTTATGTCCTAAAATTGAACTAAATATTACATTTTAACTCAAGCGAGTAAAATCCAAAAATCACCATTCTGCCCGTTCAAAATTTATTTCTATTTCTATATCCTCAGAAATTTTAAAATAAGTCCTCTTTGACATCCCAGAATTTTAATCCGTATAACTCACATTAGGTTGAGTTTAACCAAAATCATCTAAAATAGTTTTATTAACTTCTTCAGTCACAAGAATACTGGCTCCATTTAAATTGTAATTCTAAAAATTTTTAACCTGTAACTTTCAGATGAAGAAGTAGCTATTAAAATGTGAAGTTCTGTTCCTAACTATGGCAAATTACTTGTTTCGTTACTTAATTCTACAACTTTAAATTTGAAAGCTAGATCGAAAAATTTTATTTCTTGTTTCATATGTTAGAATTAAAATTTTAGTCTCAACTCCAACCGTCCACTTTTAGTACATCCAAAATTAACTTGATAGCAAATGGTCTTATAACTCCTTGTCATACATTTTCTGAATCCAGATTCATTTTTATAATTAAATTTATTTCAAAAATCCCTGGTTTGACATCCATTCCTTAAACAATACAATCCATATATCAGATGCCTTATTCTGTTTGGTAACGGAAAAACCATGTCCACCATTATAGAAACAATGCATTTCAACAGATTTCCCAGCATTTTTCCATTTCTCATATAACCTTGGATTTCCGGTAGCAATAGCATCATCAGAAGCCCAAGCAAGAAACATTGGTGGGGCATCATTAGGTACTTTTTCACCAACAATAGCACCACAATATGCGTAAACAGGCACAACAAAATCAGGTCGACTTTCAGGAGTATAGTTCAGAGCAACAGAGCTTACAATGGTCCCACCTGCAGAATATCCTATTAAACCAATCTTTGTTGCATCTAAATTATATTCTATTGCATGGTTTCTAACATATTTAACAGCTTCCAATCCATCTTTGAATGCCAGTTTTACAAAAGGAGTGAAAATAGAATCCCGTTGAGATTGTTTAGCATCATTGAATTGGGGATAAGGAAAAGGCATCAAGCGATATTTTAAAATAAAAGCAGTTATACCATTTTCTACGCACCATTTTGCAGTTGCAGTACCTTCTGCTTGAAATGCCAATCCTTGAAAACCGCCCCCTGGACAAATTATAACGGCTGTACCATTAGATTTACCTGCTTCTGGTTTAAACACTGTCAAGGTGGGAACAGAGACGTTTCGGATAGTAACAATTTGATTATTTTCATCTAATCGAGTTGTTTCCTTTAAAGTAAAAATTTCAGAACCCTTAGGAATTGCTTCTTTGTAAAGAGGTATTACTTGCTGACTATAGCAAAATGAAAAACTAAAAACTACAATGCAAAAAAGCCAACTTTTAAAATTATTAAATCTCATCATTTTATACTATTTATCTAAATGATTAACTGCTATTTTTTTATTACCCACGGAGATATAGTACTCCCCTGATTGTAATATGCAATTTCCTAAACCGTGAACAAAACTTAAATCGCGAATAGGGTCTATTTCAAACTGAAACACTTTAGTTTCTACCGCCTTAATTATTTTCTTATCAAAATACTTCAATTCTTTAAGTGGTCTAGAAATTGAACTCACTGGATCACTTACGAACCAATGTACCACTTCTAATCCATCTCTATCACTACTATTAGATACAGGAATTTCTACGAGTACCTTGTCATTTTTATCTATTATTGATAATTGGGGACTAAGCACTTTCAAAAATTTCAATTGATTAAAACATCAAGGTGCAGGTTTTAATCCCTCCCATTTCACTGTCCAGGAGCCGTCATCCGGAAAACCTGGCGCATTTTTATCAGGTGCGCCATCCCAACCAGCTGCCATCATTGCAACAGCATATAACAAGCCCCCATTTCCAGGCAAATATGGACAAGGTCCACCTGTACTAACACCACGTTGATCATAATAATTTTTAGTGCCTGCATCGAGCAATAATGCATCAATAGCCATGTTCGGCTCTCCCAATCGAGCTGCAGCCATAGCTGTCCATGGGAAATCCCATCCCCAACAACGTTTCCAATCCCAAGTTTTCCACACTTTAAGTAAACTGTTGTGAGCTGTTTCAAAATCCATATTTTTTTGAGGAGGCAACATACCCCAAACTCCAATAGTATTAGGATGTTCCCAATTACGTTCCGTATAGGTATCTACCCATTCTTTAGAATGTAAGTATAGCCCGTCCTTAACTGGTAATTCTTCCAAATGAAGTCTAACATCATCCCAATGAGGCTTAGGTTTCAAACCCATACGTTCTCTCCAAATTTGAGCTTGTTCTAGCCCCCATCTCCAATAAGCTAAGTCGAAAATATCGTCTTTTGTTACTCCTTGTTCGCTAGGAGGCATAACTGGATCTAAATGGTAAATTCCTGTTTTTTCATCTCGTACGACATAATCAGCCATATGTTCTGCAGTGCCATCTATAATTTCTGCCCATTTTTCAAGCGTTTCCTTATTAGGATTCAATCGATAATCCAGTTCCGCAAAAAAGATCGGATGTGGTTGTTTCCAAATCAAAATTTGATTTCCTACCCATGGAGCTGTCCTACCTTCAGGACCAGCCGATTTTTGCCATTTTAATCCCTTATAGCCTAATTGTTCTGCCAACGCTCGGGCTGTTGGAATAAATTTTTTGTAAATGCCTAGGGCTTCTTTAGACATATCCCACCTGTCCCATAAAGCATAATGAGCCAAATGCCACCAAATCATCTCCATATGAAACTGACCTCTCCAGGAATCAATCCCCATCAAACCAACCTCAGCAGGAGGATAACTCCCTTTAGATTGAGCTGCCATTAAATATTGCGAAAGCACAATACGCCTTTCTAATTCCTTCCATCTTGGGTCTTTACTCTCAGATAAATCAATAGCTCCTCCACTTTTCCAAAAAGAAGGCCAATACTTTTCACTTGCCTTCCTAGTCTCTTCGACATTTGAAAGATTTGTTTTTATTGGGTTTTTCGAAAAGGCACATGAAAACTTAATTTTAGCATTATTATTAGCTATTAATTTGCATTTATTTGGTTCTTTATCACTATTAAATTTCAAAATACTTTCTAAGTTCCAATTTAATGTAGTGTAATAAGTAACATCATCTATTTCTCTTTTAAAATCAGCTTGATTATTATTTTTTGGATCGTTTAAAAGAATTGTATTATTACCCTGAAGTTTATCAAAATCCCCAACCCAAGCCAACGTTCTGTTAATTGAAGGATATGGAAAATCTATTACTATTTGAAGAATACCCTTCCTGAATAATTCTGATTCTACTTCAATTGCAACCATGTCTGTATCCGGATGTACACAAGTTACTACCTTAACAGTTTCTCCATCTATTGTAAAGTTAGAAGTCGAAATACCCGACCATAAGTCATAGGTTCTGGATAAATTCTGAATTTCATTTTCTAACAATTCTTTACCATCTAATCTGGCTAAACGAATTCTTCCCAAGTTAAAACTATGTGGATTGTCAAACATCCATTGACGCATTTCTGACTTATCCTCTGGAAAAACATCTAATCCCGTATTCCTTCCTTTTTGAAAAGTTCCTGTTAAGGGAATTTCTTCAGCTGTAACCCCTTTTGGAAGAGGAAATGAATGCCATGTCCAATGTGCCATTGAACTACCCCCAAATGTTTGTAATCCGGTACCATCAGCATTAAAACAAAATTCGCCATTACCTAAAGGAATTTGCCCCTTTACATCATTCCAGTTAATATTATGCCTAGTAACTAAAGCATGTCTATCAATAGGCGATTTAGATTTTACTGTATTGATGGTTTTACAGGAATATATAAATAAACAAACAAATAAGCCCAGAACTTTAGAAATTTGCCCACTTTTTCTTGAGATTAAATATTGAGAAATTTTCATTTTTTATAGCTATTTAACTTAATTACTTTATTGGTTTAATCGTTATTGTACGAGCATACTTTTTAGGGAATACTCTATATGAATTCAGCACAGCTTGTGATGTATCACCTACTCCAGTAGTATCATAATCCAGATTAACTGTTATTCCTTCTGCCTTTTTCAATTGAAATGTATAAAGTGCTTTAGTTATGTTTTCAGTACTAAATGCATGTGCATTAAAATTAAAATGTTCATCCATTGAGAACTCAACACCTTTCCCTTCTTTATTGGTCATTTTTAGATAACGATTATCCATTCGTAATCCATAATCCTGAGGAACTAAATAAGGCTCAAACATCTGATCTACTGTAGAATTATAAATACCTAGTTTATAACCCGTTTTTCTATCAGAGTAATTTTCTTGAGGTCCTCTTCCATGCCATTCTATTTTTTCATAAGAATTATCCAGCATAAGTGTTACACCGATTCGAGGTAATAATTGTGGCATTTTACCTTGTGGCATAATTTCATGTTTAACCTCAATTACACCATCTCCAAAAAAACTATATTCATAAATACTTTCAAAACCACCTAATTGTCCCGCCGCTCCTCCTTCGATAAGGAAATCCAATGAGGTCGGATTATTATCTTGACGGGTAAGTGCAACTTCTCGAACATAAACTGATACAACACCATCAGCTTCATTAGCTCGAACTTCAAGAGGAATAAAACTGAGTTTATCTATTCCATTTGAATATAAATCTGTGGCCATTGTTCGTCCATATTCTTGTTTCCAAGTATCCATTTTAAAACTATATCCTGCCCATCTGTCATTTTGATTATTAACAGGTGCTCTCCAAACATTTAATTTAATTGGTGCTACAAGCAATTCTTTACCATTCACAATCATAGACTTTAGTTCACCTGAAACCTTATCAAGTTTATACATAAAATATTTTCCGTTTATCACATAATTTCCTTCCTGAATATTAAGGGCTATTGGTGAATTTGTTTCGTATAATTTTGGTTTTGAAGTATTCCAATGAGTCAATTCAAATTGATCCCATGATACTTCGTGTCCTTTTTTACCCCATATTTCATCATCTTTTAATGCAGAAGTAATATTTAATCGGTACTCCTTACCAGGAATTATTTCAGGTTTTGTATATGGTATTACAACTTTATTTCTATTTCCTGCATTTACATCCAAATTCAAAACTCCTTTTTGAAGTACTTTGTTATCTTCAGTAAGTGTCCAACTTGTTGCCCAATAAGAAGCATTTGTAAAACCACTACGATTCCATACTTCAACAACTCCTTTTTCACCGTTTAATAATTTAAATGATAAGGGTTGTGGTGATTTTTTCATTTGCCATAATTCTGGCTGAGGAGTACGATCTGGCCAGATACTTCCGTAAGTTCTGGCTCCCATTCCATTACTATAAAAAGTTCCTCCATTAGTTTCCTCATCAAAATTCAACCAAAGTACAGCATCTGAAGGTCTAATATCACTTGACGGGCTAATAGGTTTTGTAAATACCCTAACATTGTCGATCTTTGAATCACAAACATATACCTTGGTATCCTGAGTATCAACTTCAGCGTTCCTACCAATATTTACAGGATATGGCAAATTTTTAATTGCCCCACTTACTTTCATTGCTGCTACTTCATTCTTGTCAATATAAATTTTCATTTGAGCACCATCATAAACAGCAAGAATATTATGCCATTGATCCTGCCAATTTTTTGGCAGAACAGCACTTAATACATGTTTCTTATTTGTGAAAATATAAAAATCAAGTGAATTTTTACCATTTTGAACTAAACCAAATTGATTACTCCCTTTAGTTAAAAAAGATCCAGAACTACTATTAAGGGATCTTGGAAATACATCTATCATTATGGATAATTGATCGCCTGAAATTTCCAAATTATTGTTTCTATACACCTCTACCCATTCATCATGACCATTTAAATCGATGGCTTTACCTGTAAAGCCTTTTACCAATTTAGAATTTCCCATAGCGTGTGCTGGAGTACTATAAGGAGATTGATCTTTTAGTATACGGACAGTATCTGTTAAACCGTTACTCACAAAATCCCAAATGGCACCTCCCATTACTCTTGGATGAGTATAAATTGCTCGCCAATATTCATCAAGATTTCCACCACCATTTCCTGTAACAGAAAGATACTCATCCATAAATGAAGGTCGACTATCACTAGTATCCAGACCTAAATTTATTTCTTCCTGTAGGGGAGAAGGATAACGTGGTCCTATAATATCCTCGGCAGGGTGAACCATGTCATTCCCACCATACATCCAATATCTAGTAGGATCTAATTTCTTACCTTCTTTTATTACTTCGGTGATATTCATACCCTCACCACTTTCATTTCCAGCACTCCAAAAAATGATACTTGGGTGATTTCGATCTCTAAGTACTGCCTGTGTGGTTCTTTCTTTATACATAGCTGTATACTCGGGCATATCCGAAACAAATTGTGTAGCATGACACTCATTACCCACCTCATCTACAATGTAAAGACCATATTCATCTGCTAATTCCAAATACCTATTCGTTGGCGGATAGTGAGAAATACGCACTAAATTGAAATTAAATTGCTTTAATATTTCCATATCCTTTCGAATGGTCGCTTCATCTACTACATGACCTAATTCAGGATGTTGCATATGAGTGTTGGTTCCATTTAACTTAACTGCTACTCCGTTAAGATAAAAGACATTACCAATAATTTCTGTTTTTTTGAATCCGATTTTGGTTTTTATTTTATCGATAACTTCGCCAGAACCATTTAACAATTCCATTTTCAAATCATAAAGACTTGGAGTTTCTGAAGTCCATTTTTCAGGGTTTTTAATAAGTTCTGTAAGATTACATGTTTGCTTACCCTTGCTAATGTTAAATTTCGAACTTTCTATACTAGTAATTTTTTTACCATTTTTCTCTAAAACAGCTCTCACTTGATAATTAGTTACTTCGTTTCCGTAGTTTTTAAGATCAATGTTAAGTGATAATTTTGAATTAGTATAAGTTTTATCAAAATCAGTAATTACATGCCAATCATAAAGACGTACTTTTGCAGTAGAATACACCCAAACATCATCAAAAATACCTGCGAAACGCCAATAATCCTGTCCTTCTAAATAGTAGCCATCAGAAAATTTCATTACAAAAACAGCTATTGTGTTCTTTCCTGGCTTTAAATAAGGAGTGATATTGTATTCAGATGGTTCGTGTGCTCCTTCATTGTATCCAACTTCATGTCCATTAACCCACACAAATGATGCTGAAGCCACCTTTTCAAAATGTAAAAAGACTTCTTTAGCTTGCCAATCAGATGGTAAATCAAATGACTTTCTATAAGCCCCTGTAGGATTGTACTCCTTAGTAACTTGAGGAAGCACTATTGCAAATTCATCTGTAGGTTTACGATCAGCCTCTGACTTAATATATTGATAACCTAAACTAATATTACGAAACATTCTATCTCCATAACCCTTCATTTCCCAGTTAGATGGTACAGTAATTTTATTCCAAACATTATCATTAAAATCTGTTTTAAAAAAATCAGAAGGTATCCCCTCAGGAACATCACTATAATAAAATTTCCAATTCCCATTAAGTAAGATACTTTGATCTGGAATGTGAAACGCCCTAGCCTCTTCCTGTCCTTTCTCAAATACATCTGTATTTTCAATATAGTGAGACAAGTTTTTCAAGAAACCTCCTTCTTGTGCATTTACTAAAGTCAAATTAAATAGACAGATAATTAAGATTATTAATTTGCTCTTTGTTTTCGTTGATTTCATTTTACCAATTAAACTTATATTCATTTTTGTTCTGTTATTTATTATTTAGTCAAAACTCTTTTAATCATTGAATAAAAGCTGTTTTTGTTATTTTTAAACTATATTTATTTTATTCAGAAAATCAACCTAACACTACCTATTGACAAAGCAATTTATTTTGAAATCAAAAAATCTTTAGGATCTAGAACCTTATTGGTTATTCTAATGCTGTAAATTGCTCCCTTAAACCAGGAAATTTTGTTTTGTCTCACTCCAATTGATGTTTGTCCTTCCATAATTGGATTATACTCAACATCACCCTCAAGCTCTTTTTGACCATTAACAAAAGTAGCCTGTTTACCATTTTTAACTGTAAAAGCGATGTGATACCAATTACCCAATGGATGAGAAAATTCGGGAGAAATCAAAACCACCCATTTACCTTTAGAATCAAACATACCATCTAAATACCACTTATTTTCACTTGAACGCATTTCCATCAACGAACGATCCCCTTTTACTGTTCCTGCATGGAAATACCTTTGTTCCTTAGTCCCTCCTTTATCAAAGCGAATAAGCATCTTCTTTAGATTAAAGAAAATCAGACATAACCCAATTAACTCTTGTTTTATTAGGACGGATACCTGAACAAGAGCTTAGTAGTAAACCTCAAGAGAGACTTACAATATAATACGCGATACTTTTCCTTTTAATAATAACGATATTTCTTAAAAACAATTAACTATACTATTTTGGCTTCCTTCTAAGATTTACTTTACTCCCATTTGTAAATTAATCCATTCATATAATCGTTCAATCCAACCATCTACAGGTAGATTTCTTTTAACCATTCCAAATCCATGACCTCCTTTAGAATACACATGGAGTTCTGCCTCTTTACCTGACTGTCTCCATGCCTTAAATACATCGGGACTATTAGCGGCTATAAAATCATCTGCAGCAGATAAAATAAAGGCAGGAGGAGCACTTTCAGGAACTTTAGCCCCATTTAACCAACCACCATAAATTAATCCTATAAAATTTGGTTGATCTTCAGGAAGACTTTTTTGTATAACATGCATAGTAACGCCAGCTCCAGCAGAAAAACCAATCATTCCAATTTTATTAGTAACTATTCCATAATTACCAGCATGCTCACGAACATATTTAACTGCATTTAGTCCATCCTCACCTCCATAATAAATCACTTGTTCACCTAACTCTCCTGATTTATTTTCACTTTTCTCCTTTTCTTTAATTTTATCTTTAATTGACTTTTCAAAGTTGATCCAAAACTCTTTAAATTCAACTTCATCTTTAGGTGTTTTATTAAGCCTATATTTTAAAACAAATGCTGTAACACCCTTATTTGACAACCACTTGGCTACTGCTGTGCCTTCACTTTCATAGGACAACCAAACATTGCCCCCACCGGGACATATAATCACAGCTGTTCCATTTGCATTTGACTTTTCGGGCATATAAACTTCTAACGTTGGATCTACTACATTTCTCAACATCTTTGTTTTAGTACCTTCATTATAAAATTCAATTTCTCCATAATTCCAATTTCCTGAACCTGGAGCCTTACCTTCATATAAGCGAATGACCTCTTGAGAATAAGCTGAAACTATTGAGAAGAAAATTATCGTGTTTAATAAAATTTGTTTCGTCATTAATTTGATTTTATAAGTTATCGTTCCTTATTTATTAAACTTAAACCAATCCAGTTCAAAAAGATTCTCACCTTCTCCCCTAAAACTTAAAAATACTGCATGTTCTCCACTAACTTTCTTAACTTGGAAATTAATTTCTTGCCATTCAAGTTTATCATTCCTATCTATTGTATAAACCCCTAAAGTAGGTCCCCAAGGCTGATCTAGTTTTACAACAATAGTTCCTCCATTTAAAGATTTAATACGCATATCAACAGAACTTGCTCCATCATCAAAATCAAAGTATTTATAAGCTACATTATCAGAACTATTAATAGCTGTTAGCTTTTCATTATCCTTCTCAAACAATTCTATTCTTACATTTCCATTTAATAAACACGCTCGCTCCGCTTCTGTTTTAATAAATGCATCGAGAGCTGAACCTGCACCTTGTGAAGTCATTTCAACCTCATTTATAGTTCCATCTTCATTAAAAAAAATAGGTTCTACACAAGCTTTTCGCATCATACTACTATTGTGTGTTGCCCTGTGGTAAAAAACATACCATTGTTTTTTGAACTCTACAATAGACCCATGATTATTCCAATTAGATGGATCTGAATTATCATTATCTATAATCACACCTTGGTATTTAAATGGTCCTGTAGGTTTATTACTTGTTGAGTAACCAATACATGTAGGCTTATTCCCCCGACTTATATCTGAATATATTAAATAATAAATTCCATTTCGTTTCGTCATAAAAGCACCTTCATGAAAAAAATGTTCTTTTTCAGTTATAATTCTTGGAACAATTGACTTTGTATCAATTTCTACCATATTGGGTTTTAACTTAGCCATTTTGGCTTCAAATTGCCCCCATACATAATATCCCTGTCCATCATCATCAATAAAAACAGATGGATCTATTTCCTCAATACCTCCTACATCTAGTTTAACTCCATTCTCGAATGGTCCATTTGGATATTTACTAGTAGCTACTCCTTCTGCTGCTTTCTTATCTGAAAGACAATAATATAAATAATATAAACCGTCTTTATACTGGCAATCTGGTGCGTATAGATAGGCATCATTATAAGGTACTTGATCTTTATCTCCTGTTGATACAAATACGTCTTTTGTTATCTCCCAATTTTTTAAATCCTTAGTACTTAATACATCATATTTATTTGAACAATAATATTTAGTACTCTCATCCTTAGACCCATAAACATATAATTTCCCATCTTTCCATACACGAACTGAAGGATCTGCCAGATAAACACCTGGAGGAACTATAGGATTTTGAGCTACAGTTATAGTACCTATCGTAAAAAAAAAGATTAAGAATTTAATACTTTCAAAATGTGACATTTTAAGTACTTATTAAAAAAATTAATTATTGTTATTATCTAAAATTACTTCTACTTCAGCTGGATTCTCATAAGTTGTTTTTAATGAACCATCGGAAAGCTTTTTAATTTCTATTTTCAAAATACCATAAGGAGTTGGAAAAGTTCCTTTTACCCATTCCAAATCTCCCAAATGTGGTTTAAGCAATATTTTTTTACAACCTGGTTCTAAAACATTTACCCCTAAAACATATTGACTCAACCATGAGGTTGGACCAGATGACCATCCATGACACAGACTGTGTCTGAATCCTTTATAACAATAATCACCGTATTTGGCATGAATATCAATCTTGTTTTCAGGAACAATCTCATCAATACGTGAGGCATTTTCGGTCCATTCTATATTAAAGTCCTCCCAAAAAGTTGTTGCACCTAAATCAAGCATTGCCCCCCAATATTCTCTTATATTATCAATCGCTCCCTGGTAATCTCCAGCCTTAGCTCTCGTAATGAGCATATAATATCCAAAAAAGGTTGACATATTCTTAACTCCATTTTGCATCAACATCTTCTTATTTGAAATTTTAGGTGAAACTAAATCAGCCATACCTAACAATGCTGCAGCCTGTTTTGAATCAGCCATCTTAGGCACATGTTTTTTAAGCTTTTTGATTGATTTTAAACATAAATCTTCAGTTTCTTTATCTCCTAAAATATTGCTAAGATCTGCACCTGCTTCAAATCCTAGTATCATTAAGGATTGTATTCCAGCATGAATAGCTTCTTTATTTTCACTCGATGTCCAATCCAAAAAACGCTCTCCATCTAAAATTTCACTCCCATCTGAATTTATTTTTTCAGACAGTAGTTTTAATAAACCTGATAAATATTCTTTTTGTTCTTTGAGATAATCTAAATTTCCTTGATAATAATACCAATCTCGCTGAATAAGAATCCACCATATGGAATATGATCCGATACCATTCATATAATTAGGTAAAGAAGTTTCATTCTTAGCAAAATCCAATGTTTTAGGAACTACATCATTATAACCAAAAACAGAATTGATAGTCATAACTTCAGGATGCATATCCCCAACCCATATTAATCGGTCTCTTTTAATTCCATCCCATAGATAATCCTGCATATTTAAATGAACCGTGTAAGCTCCAGTCATCCAAATATCATTAAGTCGCTTATCATTACTCGTAAAAGAACCTTGATATGGTAAAGCCCGATACCTAAAAACAGCATTTATTTCTTTAATGAAGATTTTTGAATTGGGATCAACCAGGTCGATTCGAACGAAACGAAATCCAGATTCACCAATATTTATTCTCCCAAGTTTAGGAACCAAAACCTTAAAATCGCGTATGGCATGATCGTTAGTTGCTCCTTTTTCACCAACTTCACTCATAGTTTCAGCAACAGACTCCCCAAAACGTATACGAACTGTTCCTGCAGGATTTTCATTTCCTCGTGGCAATACAATTTCTATACCTCCCTGAATTTCTCTTCCAAAATCAAGTATAATCCCATGTTGAGAACTATTATCATTTCTTAGCATAAAGAAATCTTCTTTTTGCATGCTAGCTTGACCATTCCCACGTCTTAACACATAATCTGCATTTTTAATAAAATTTCCTGATTCATCAGATTTCCAAACAATTCTTGTTGGAGTAAGGTATTTTGTAGTAAGATTGGTGGATCTGATTAAAGTGGTATCCTGTTTATTAAAAACAGCAGGTAACTGAGCTTCTGCATGAAATATAAAAGCAAAGAAGATTATTATAAGACAGTAGTTTTTCATAGTAAATAGTTATATTTTATTTCGTTAGATTTAAAGTAATGTTGCCGTATCAATTATATATTTTGATTTGATAAAAATCTTCTTAATTTTTATCAAACAATTTATCTATCCTTATTCTTTCCCTATAACTAGGATTATAAATTACTTTACTCTCATCTACATCAAAAATCATTGTACTCCTATTTTTTAATGTATAAACGCGACAATTTAAATTATTAGAACTAGGATCACTTTTACGTGCAAAATCTCCCCAAGCCTCACTCATTTGTCTAGATAATTGGTCTGTTTCAGGGAAAAGAGTTAGACGCATTACTAAAGGTAAATCGTAAGTATGAAATCCTCGAAGTTTCCCGGACTCTATGGGAGTATCATATTGACTCATATACATCCACACTTTAGAAGGGCCATTAGCCAATTGTAAATCAGCCATTTTTATAGCACCTTTTCTAAAAATCCTTGGACTGTGCCATAGCGTTGCTTAAATTCAAAATAAAGAATTTTTATTTTCTGTTTCAGCATATTCTGTTTCAACACTCTTTCAGAAATACCCCTGTTTTTCCATTTGTAATAGCCACTGGAACTGATTTTTAAAATCAAACACATTTTCTGAATCGGAAAATGGCTTTAATGATTCTTAATGAACCGATATTTCATTTACCACTCTTGGAGAAAATGCTGATTGCTTTTTTTAATATATCACGTTCCATTTCTGCATCTTTCTTCCTTTTCTCCAATTCGTGAATACGTTCCTGTTCTGGTGTCATTTTTAAATTTCCTTTTCCACAAAACTGCCCTTACCATATTCCTGATAATCTTTCCGCCATTTATAGAGCAAAGAAACCTTTATTCCAAGTTCTCTGGCTAACTCTGACAAATTGCTTCTTTCGTTGCTTAATTCTACAGCTTTAATTTTGAAAGCTGGATCGTAAATTTTTCTTTCTTATTTCATGTGTTAAAATTAAGATTTTACTCTTAACTCCAACTGTACGCTAAATTAGTATATCCACTTCCATTACGATTTTGATAACCTGTTCAGAACTACAGATTCTTCATGTGTTCCTACGAATGTCTTTGATGAAATTTTGTGCTGTTTTTTTCTTTGGTGTTTTCATGGTAATTCAAATTTAAAGATTTTGAAAACACTCTCTTAGTATTGAGCTAAATCAATCCGCTTTTTGCTGACGATTTACAATCTATCTGTAAACTTACTTGACCGATATTCGATTTTAAAATATATTTTGAGGATTTGAAATAAATTCACCAGATGTATCTGATTTCCATACTATTTTAACTGGACTAATATAAGCTGTAGTTAAGTTTGTACAACTTACATTTCTTTGATCGATCTTACTAAAAACAGGTGGTAATTCGAGCTGCAGACTTTTGGATAAAAACTGTAACTACAATTAACAAAGCATTTAATCTTGTAAAATTTATCATGATGTATTTAAAAAAAAGAGAATAAAAACACTATCACTTTTCTAAAACAATCAAAAAAAGCGAATTAGGTTCTATAGATATTTGTTGAGTGAAAACACCATCTTTAATTGAAGCTACTTCACTTTCGTTAAAAATCAAATTGCAATTCTCTATATCGTACTGATAATTACTGTGAGTTGGATCAATTAGAGCAGTTTTTACTTTGATAGTCCCCCTTCTTTTGAATGCTTTGGGTAAATTATTTATAGCTATATCTACTTTATATCCTATTGTAGATCTACTTTGATAATTCCATAACATAACCGCAATACCTGTTTCATCAACACTAGCAATAGAGTAAATACCCTTGCCATCTTCTAATCCTCTCGAAACATCAGCAGCAACCCTTGTCTTTTTGAGATTTGAAGCCATCAATATAGAATTTCCATAGGGTGTAAATTTTCGAGTATAAATCATTTTATTTCCTGTTGAATCTCTTGTGACTAACTGATCTTTTCTACCCTCAGTTTGATGTCTAAGCACCCAATTAAAAGGATAGGTATTCTTACTGTTTAAATACCAATAGTTAATAGACATTACACCTGCTGCTTGCCGCAATCGATCATTCTTCATATTCCCATAATCATCAAACAACGGTCCTGGATAAATTCCCATTTCCGATACAAAAGTTGGAATATTTACAGCTATATCTCTTTTTTTCAATTCCTGTTCTAAAATAGATCGTTGATTTGCAACTAAACTTGGATTGTCCTTATAAAAAAGGTATTCTTTTTCAGGTTTAGAGAAATACCCATGATAAGAGATAAAATCTAATCGCTTTTCTGCGGCACCATCTTTTTGGTATTCATCTAAAAATGTTCTAATCCAATTTAAATCAAACTGAGCCGTAGAAGGACCTCCAATCTTCAAAGGTTCTTTTGGATTCAACTTCCGATTTACATCATTAACAGCCTGATAAAAAACCTTATAAACACTATAATATTCTACTGGTGTTAGTCTTTTTTCATAATCAGGTTCATTCAATACTTCTATATATGTAAATGCTGGATAAGTTGACTTTAGGTCTGTAAGAATTTGTGTTAATATTCTCTTACTTTCTTCAATAGACACTCCCCAATCTCCTGTAATGCCTCTCCCATTCATATTAAAAATTAAATGATCGGAAATCTTACTGGCATCAGCAATATAATCAGCATAATTACTATAATTGTATTGACCTGTTTTAGGATTATAAAAATCTGCATCGTAGATCCATAGTTTATATAGTTCCCCATGCAATCCCATTTCGTTATAAAAGGCAACATCCTCATCCCTTTCTGAAGTGAATAAAAAAGAGTCGGTTAAATTATTGTATCGTTCAGTTCTAATTAATTCACCTATTTGATTTGAAACATCAATAGTTAATTTTACTTTTTCAAAAGTCGAAGCAAAAGCGGTATTCACTTTTCCATCTTTAATTTCCCCTTCTGCCATTAATTTTCTTCTGATTTCTTCTGGTGGACTGCTAGCATTTATATCTGGTAACTCAAAATCAAATGTACTTCCTTCTTCAACCTTTTCTGCATTCAGACTAAATTGATTTAATAATTTTGCTTTAAGCAGGTTTGGATTTCCTGTAATCTTAGTTAGTTTAATATTGGCTGGTGTTCCAGAAGTTGTAAAATACACTATTAATGTAGAATCTGTTACTTCTGTTTTGTATATGACATCGGGGGTTCCATCATCATTTTTGAATGCACCATTTAAAACATCACCTTCCATTTTAAACTTTAAATACATTTTACTATGCGCAAAAGACCCTTCTCCTTTCAAATGCCAAAGACCTTCGTATTCTTTGGTTTGAGCTAATGAAATAGAAATGCATAGCATTGCTAAAATCGACAATAATTTAGTGGATGATATATTCATTTATGACCTATTTTGTTTAGAAGATAATTCGTTAATTTTGATTTTCGGGACTAGCGCTTTACCTACTTTTCTAGCTAAAATCTCTTTTTTTAAAGTAAAGGTTTTTTCAGCTTTAATATCTGTTGATGAAGCTCCTATTTTTATTTTATACATTCCTGCTTCAGCTATCCACGCTGATTGGTTAGAATCAAATGACGACAAACTTGAAGCTCCAATTTTAAATTTTATGGTTTGAGACTCATTTGGCTTCAAATCTTTTGTTTTAGCAAATGCTTTTAACTCCTTATCTGGTTTATTTAGATGATTTGAAGGGGCTACTATATAGAGTTGAACCACTTCCTTGCCTGCAAAATCTCCTGTATTTGTAATTGTGATTGAAGCTTCGATTTCATCTTTAAATTTTGAAGTATTAAGTTTTATATCTCCATAGGAAAATTCACTGTAACTCAATCCATATCCAAATGGATAAGAAGTTTCAACTCCAAATGTGTCATAATAACGGTATCCTACATAAATCCCCTCTTGATAGATTACTTCTTTAGGATTATCCTTTGGAGTACCTGGAAAATTAGAAGCCGAAGGGACATCTTCATAACGACATGGAAAGGTAGAAGTTAATCTCCCTGAAGGGTTTACCCTTCCATTAATTACTTCTGCCATCGCATCACCAGCTACTTCTCCTGGTAACCATGTTAGTAGTATTGCATCGGGAATATGTTTCCAACTTTGGGTTTCAATAACACCTCCTATATTTAAAAGAACTATTACTTTCTTACCATGAGCATGAAATCTACTTGTTATAGCCTTCATATTATTTACTTCTAGCTCAGTGAGATTAAAATCGTCTTGGATCATTCTATCTTTAGTTTCCCCAGAAATTCTCGATATGGTTAAAATTGCATAATCATTAACCTCAGCCATTGACTCAATAAGATCGAGATTAATTTCCATCTCTTTAGCTCTGTTTTTTCTACCTCGTATTAAATCAACTCTTCCTGTTGAAGGAGTATTGCTTAGTATATAATCCTCGTAAACACTTTTTAAGGTAGTATCAATTCTAAAATTATGGTTTTCTAATCCTTGAAATAAATTAACCACAGGCCCTGAATTCATGACAAATCCACTTCCAGATCCACCAATAATAGTTTCATAAGAAGCATTACCGAACAATGCTACCGTGGATTTTGAAGCATCTATAGGTAAACTAGCTTTGTTGTTTTTTAAAAGAACCATTCCTTCTGAAGCGGCTAGTTTTGCAATTTCAGAATGTTTATTAAAATCAATCTTTTTATTGTAGGGATACTTCTTATACTTTGGAGTACGCATAACACCTTGTAATATCAATTCAATATTTTGATCTAGAATAGATTCATCTAGTTCTCCATTTTTTACAGCCTCTACTACATGTGTATTTTGATAAGGACCTGGCATAATTAAATTTAAACCTGCCTTCATTTGCTTAACAGGATCTAATCCAGCTTCCCAATCTGACATAATGATTCCCTCATACCCCCAATCATTTCTGGATATTTTAGTTAGCAAATCATAATTCTGTGTGGATAATTCACCGTTAATAGAATTGTAAGAAGCCATTAGAGTTAATGGATTCGACTCGTTAATTGCGATTTCAAACCCCTTTAAATAAATCTCTCTTAACGCTCTCTCGCTAATTACAGCATCAACTTCAATACGGTTTGTTTCTTGATTATTTGCTGCAAAGTGCTTTAATGAAGCCCCTACTCCCTGAGATTGAATCCCATTAATGATTGCTGCTCCAATTTGACCTGATAACAAAGGATCCTCTGATAAATATTCAAAATTACGTCCTGTTAACGGGTTTCGATGAATATTAATTCCAGGAGCCAAAAGAACATCCAATCCATATTCTAACGTTTCTTTACCCATACAAGCTCCTATTTCATAAACTAAATTTTTATCCCATGTGCTCGCTAATGAGTTAGCAATCGGAAAAGCTGTTGCTCTTGATCCAAAACTTACACCTGCTGGTCCATCTACCATCTCAATTGTTGAAATACCCAGTCTAGCAACTTCTAATGTTCTTCCAACTGCCCCGACTGTATACATCTTTGAATTTGCAGCTAAACTTCCTGGAATTGGCTTATTTGGAATTATAAAATCTTTATCTGAATCGTATGGCTCTCCAAATTTCAAGCCTGTTCCAACAACTAACGCTGCCTTTTCTTCAAGTGATAATTCCTTTATTACTTCCTTTATAGTTGCCTCGGTAAGTTGAGGAAATTCTTGAGCAAAACCGTTAAAAGATAAAAGCAGTACCACAAGGATTAAAGCTCTAAATGTATGACTCATTTTAGTGTTTATTTATAGGTAAATCTTTGATTTTCTTAACGATTAAATTTGTAGCATACTTGGGAGATATTCTGTAAATAATATCTAATAACTTACTATCATTTCCAATAGTAGCTCGATATTTATTCTTCTCCATAGCTTTAATAATCATTAAAGCCGCTTTGTTTGGATCCAATGCTCTACTTTTATCACTTGAATCAACAAAATCATCGTTAACTCCAGAATTAGCAATTATGTTTGTTCTAACTGCTCCTGGATGTATTACAGTGACATTTACATGAGTATCCTTTAATTCTGAATAAAGCCCTTCTGTCAATAATTTTACAGCTGCCTTTGATGCACCGTATATCGTTTGACCCGGAAATGGCATAAAACCACCTAGACTTGATACATTTACAATATG
>CAZTLN010000013.1:0-60265 GCA_964614445.1 uncultured Flavobacterium sp.
ATTAATCATTGTTACCTTATTAATCATTGCCGCTTTATACGTGAAGTTCTGGTAATAAGCAGCTAAGATTTTATATTTTTGAAAGTGCGATTTAATAATATTATTTCGCACTTTTTCTTTTTTTTAATTTCAATAGTAACTTTATTATGTTTCGTTTTAAAAAACACTTTTCCTTACTTCTTGCTTTGTCTTGTTTCTCAGTTTTGGGGCAGATAGGATTTGGTGAAAGTCAAAAAATCAATGATGATTGGAAATTTACACTTAATGACAATCAGGAATTTTCCAAATCGGTTTTCGACGATCAGAGATGGGAGGGTGTTCAATTGCCCCATGATTGGAGTGTTAAAGGGCAACTTAGTCCCACTTTGGCAAGTGCAACCGGGTATTTGCCAGCTGGAATTGGCTGGTATAGAAAAACACTGGATATTCCTATTAGTCGTAAAGGTCAGAAAGTATTCTTGTATTTCGAAGGTGTGTACAACAGGAGTGAAGTTTTTATAAATGGACAATCGTTGGGTAAGAGGCCTAATGGTTATATTTCTTTCGCATACGATGCCACTCCTTTTATCAAATACGGAGAAAAGAATACCATTGCTGTTCGTGTCGATCACAGCAAAGCCGCGGATTCCCGATGGTATACTGGTTCGGGGATATATCGACATGTATGGTTGGTATTTGCTAACCCGTTGCATATTGGTCAATGGGGTGTATATGCTTATCCTGAAATTATAAAAAAGGCAGGGATTCTGAATATAGAGGTAGATGTGCAAAATGAAAGTGAGAATCTTGAAGACATTACGGTGTTAAATGAACTGCAGGATGAAAAAGGTAAAATCGTTGCTAAATCTGTAAATAAGGTTGCGGTTGCTGAAGCTACATCATCTAAGATAGTTACAAAGTTAAGGTTGAATAATCCTAAGCTTTGGAACCTTGGTCAGCCCAATTTGTATAAGCTTAGAACAACTCTTTTGAGAGGCAAGGTGGTGGTAGATCAAAGTAATACTGTTACAGGGTTTCGGAGCTTTAAATTTGATGCAAATAGAGGATTTGCTTTGAATGGGGATTGGATAAAGGTTAAAGGGGTTTGTTTGCATCATGACGCCGGAGTTTTGGGTTCCGCTGTTCCAGCGGAGGTTTGGAAAAGCAGATTAAAATCGCTTAAAGAAATTGGCGTTAATGCAATACGTACGAGCCATAATCCACAGGCTCCTGATTTTTATCGGTTGTGTGATGAATTGGGGCTTTTGGTGTTGAATGAGGCTTATGACGAATGGGAGTTTCCAAAACGCAAATGGTTAGAGGGATGGAATAAAGGGAAGCCAGGATTCGAGGGTTCTTTTGATATTTTTGCTGATTGGGCTGAAAAAGATTTGGAGGATTTCGTGCGTAGAGATAGAAATCACCTTTCTGTATTTGCCTGGAGTATTGGTAATGAAGTGGACTATCCCAATGATCCCTATTCTCATCCTGTGTTAGACGGAGGAGCAAATACCGGTTTTTCTCAGGCTGCCTATGGCGGGTATAAAAAAGATGCTCCAAATGCCTTGCGTCTTGGAACAATCGCTAAAACATTGGTAGCTGCGGTAAAGAAATATGATAAATCCCGTCCTGTAACAGCCGGATTGGCAGGAGTCGCTATGTCAAATGAAACGGAATATCCAGGAGCTTTAGATATCACTGGTTATAATTATACGGAGAGTAAATATCAAAGTGACCATAAAAAGTATCCTAACAGAGTTATTTATGGCAGTGAAAATCGTCATGATTTAGAAGCTTGGCTAGCGGTAAAAAACAATGAACATATTTTTGGTCAGTTTTTATGGACCGGGATTGATTATTTGGGAGAATCTGGCAGTTGGCCATCTAGGGGTTTTTATTCAGGGTTGGTTGATTTTTCCGGAAACAGGAAACCCAGAGGCTATTTCCGACAATCGCTTTGGTCTCACGAGCCTATGATTTATGTCGGTACATACCCATTGTTTAACAGAAACAGGAATGCTCTGTCTATAGATGCGTGGCCGGTTTGGAACTACAAAGATGGACAGACAGTTAGGGTGGTTTGTTATACGAATACCCTCAAAGCGAAACTTGAATTAAACGGAAAAATGGTGGGTGAGCTTAAAAATTACGACCAAGAAACAGGCATGATTTCATGGGACATCCCATTTCAGGAAGGAAAATTGGAGGCAGTGGGACTCAATGAAAAAAATGAGATTATATGCCGATATGCGATCCAAACTTCAATGAGGCCACAGGCATTAGCCGTGGAAGTAGAAAATAACCTAATTGATAAAAATAATGGTGTAGCCTTGGTGAGAATTCAGGTTGTTGACGAAAACGGAATTCCGGTGATGCTTTCTGATGATGAGGTTAGTTGTCGTATTGAAGGTCCGGGAAAATTATTGGGTTTAGAGGCTGGTAATAATAAAGATATGACGGACTACACGGATAATCTTCAACGGGTGTACCATGGTAAGCTGTTGGCTTATATTCAGGCCAATGGTCAAGGTGGTCAGATAAAAGTAAAATTTAGCAGTCCGTGGCTGAAAGAGGTTGAATGTATTATTGAGGCTCAGTAATTCTTAATATAAAAATAAATTCTTTTAGATCGAAAAAAGCACTCATTAGAGTGCTTTTTTCGTAAAATAATACTTAGTTTTTATATAACAAATGCTGTTGAATATGTCATATTTGTGCTATTTATAAATATTTTGAACAAAAGCAAGATAGTACAGGATAGTAAATAGTTTTCATTTGTTTTATTTTGTAGGTCTATTACTTAACCTTAACTCAAAATTATTTTATGGAATCAATACTTGGTATTATTTATCACTCTATTGGAGGTTTTTCTTCAGGAAGTTTTTACATGCCTTTTAAAAAGGTAAAAAGTTGGTCGTGGGAAAGCTATTGGATCGTTGGAGGTTTGTTTTCCTGGCTTATAGTGCCGCCAATTGCTGCCTACCTTACAATACCAAATTTTACTGATATTATAGCTGAAGCAGCTCCGACCATTAAGTCTTTCACTTTTTTAATGGGATTATTATGGGGGATTGGAGGGTTGACCTATGGTTTGGGTGTTCGCTATTTAGGGATGTCTCTGGGGAATTCTATAGTTCTGGGATTTTGCTCTGCATTTGGTGCATTGGTTCCACCAATTTATTACAATTTTAACCACGTAGAGGGTAAGGTTTCATTTTCTGATATGCTTGCAAATCCTGGTGGTCAATTAGTATTGTTAGGGGTTTTGGTTTGTTTGTTGGGTATCGCTTTTTCAGGAAGAGCAGGTATGCTTAAGGAGCTTGATTTTGAAGGTGCTGACCAAGCGCATATCAACAAGGATGAATTTAGCTTGATGAAAGGTCTTATCATTGCTGTAATTTCCGGAATTCTGAGTTCTTTTTTCAATTTCGGAATTGAAGCCGGTAAACCTATGGCTGATGTGGCAAATGAAGCATGGAAAGCTTTGAATCCTAATCAGGGAGAATTTTTATATCAAAACAATGTAACTTATGTAGTATTGCTTTGGGGAGGACTTACCACTAATTTAATTTGGTGTATGTATCTTAATTTTAAGAATAAGACTTTTGGTGATTATACCAATACCCAATCGCCAATTGCGAAAAATGTTATGTTCTCTGCTATTGCCGGTACTATGTGGTTCCTACAATTCTTCTTTTATGGAATGGGAGAAAGTAAGTTGGGTAACGGAGCAAGTTCATGGATTTTACACATGGCAACAATTATTCTAACTGCAAACTTTTGGGGCTTATATCTAAAAGAGTGGAAAGGTGTTTCTACTAAAACTTTTAGAACCTTCCTGTTTGGAATATTTTTGATTTTAAGTTCCATTGTATTGGTAGGAATTGGGAATTCACTTTAATATTTTGTAAATTACACAGAAACAATATAATAAATACAAATTCAAATAAAACATGACTTTTAAACACGTGAGTTATCTTTGGGATGACGCTAAGGCAGCAGAATTAGCAGGAGATGAAGTAGCATTATTTATCTATCGTTCTAATTTACTAGGAGCTGATTTAAGATTGACTAACTATGGAGGTGGGAATACTTCTGTAAAGATTACTGACAAAGATCCATTAACTGGAGCAGATTCTGAAGTAATGTGGATTAAAGGGTCTGGTGGTGATATAGGTACCTTAACAAGATCGGGTTGTGCGGCTCTTTATTTGGAGAGATTGCGTAATCTTGAAAATGTATATCGAGGGATAGAGTTTGAAGACGAAATGGTAGAGTTGTTCAACCATTGTATTTTTGATTTAAGTTCTAAAGCGCCGTCTATCGATACACCTTTGCATGGTTTCTTGCCTTTCGCGCACATCGACCACCTTCACCCTGATGCAGCCATTGCAATTGCCGCTGCAAAAGACGGAAAAAAAATCACTGAGGAGTTATTCAACGGAGAGATAGGATGGGTAGGATGGCAACGTCCTGGCTTCGATTTGGGTCTTCAATTGAGAGCTTGTCTTGAGGAAGCTGAGAAAAACGGTAAAAAATTGCGTGGAATCATGTTGGGTTCACACGGATTATTTACTTGGGGTGATACTGCTTATGAAAGCTACGTAAATACACTTGAAGTTATTGAAAAATGTGCAGAATATTTGGAGTCTAACTACGGAAAAAGTCGTCCTGTTTTTGGAGGTCAAAAGATAAAAAGTCTACCGGTTGCTGATCGTAAATTACAGGCTGCAAAGGTTGCTCCGATTTTGAGAGGTTTCTGTTCTTCAGAGCGCAAAATGATTGGTCATTATACTGATGACGCGAGAGTACTGGAATTCATCAATTCTAACGATTTGGATAAATTAGCGCCTCTTGGAACTTCTTGTCCTGACCACTTCTTGCGTACAAAAATCAGTCCTTTGGTAATCACTTTGGATCCAAATGAAGATTTATCGGATGTTGATGCAATCAAAGCGAAATTAGCTCCTGCGTTTCAGGCTTACCGAGACATGTATTCTGATTATTACAATACTTGTAAGAGAGATAATTCTCCGGCAATGCGTGATCCTAATCCGGTGGTAATTTTATATCCTGGAGTGGGGATGTTTACCTTTGCAAAGGATAAAACCATGGCTCGTTTAGCTTCTGAATACTATATCAATGCTGTAAACGTAATGAAAGGTGCAGAAGCAGTTTCTGAATATACTTCGCTTCCGCATCAGGAAGCTTTTGATATCGAATACTGGTTATTGGAAGAAGCTAAATTACAACGTATGCCAAAACCAAAATCATTATCCGGTAGAGTTGCATTGATTACAGGGTCTGCCGGAGGTATCGGTAAGGCTATCGCTAAGAAATTTGCTGAAGAAGGTGCTTGTGTTGTTATCAATGATATCAACGAAGAGCGTCTTGAAGGAGCGAAAGCCGACTTTGTGAAAATGTTTGGTAAAGATGCTGTTTCAAGTACTTTATTAAATGTAACCGATACTGACAGTACAGAGAAAGCTTTGGATGATGCTTGTTTAGCTTTTGGAGGTGTAGATATTGTGGTTAATAACGCAGGTATCAGTATTTCTAAATCTATCGCCGACCACACTTTGGAAGAGTGGGACAGATTATATGATATTTTGGTTAAAGGGCAATTTATTGTTTCTAAAGCCGGAATTGCGGTAATGCGTAAGCAAGGTTTTGGAGGAGATATCGTAAATATCGTTTCTAAAAATGCGGTAGTTGCAGGTCCTAATAACCCAGGTTATGGTTCTGCTAAAGCAGCTCAAGCGCATCTGACTCGTTTGATGGCAGCAGAATTAGGAGCCGATAAGATTCGTGTAAATACAGTTAACCCTGATGCTGTAATCTCTGACTCAAATATTTGGGCTGGCGGATGGGCAGAAGGACGTGCTAAAGCTTATGGTATTACTGTTGCAGAATTACCAGCTTACTATGCTAAACGTACGCTTTTGAACGAAATAATATTGCCGGATGATATTGCCAATGCATGTTATGTTTTTGTTGGAGGTTTATTAAGTAAATCTACCGGTAATGCATTAAATGTAGATGGCGGTGTAGCAATGGGCTTCTATAGATAATTTAGTTTTTAGTTTTTAGATTTATATTTCTAACGTCCGATTTTTTCGGACGTTAGATTTATTAAAAACTACTATTTTTTTTTATTTAGACTTTTCTATAGGTATCTTTTTTGAATTAAAGGTATCTTAGAAGCAAACAAAGATTCTTTTTTTATCTACCTTTAATAATTCTTTACTTATGAAAAAAGTAGCATTTAAAATGCAGTTGCATCAGGGGAAAGTTCAGGAATATCAGCGCAGACATGACGAACTATGGCCTGAATTAGCCGACTTGCTTAAAAGTGTTGGTGTGGAGGACTATTCTATATTTTTTGATGAAGATACTAATGCGCTTTTTGGTGTACTGAAAATTGAAGATCCTGCCCGACTTGACGAATTACCTAAACATCCAGTGATGCAGAAATGGTGGAAGTATATGGGGGACATTATGGATGCCAACCCTGATAATTCCCCGGTTAGTGTACCGCTAAAGGAAGTTTTTTATTTACCTTAAATTATTAATACCATAAAATATAAATTACCATGATATTAGATTCTAATAAAATTGCAGCTCATAATGATGAGCTTTTCGCATCACATAAAAATAAGTTGGCTTTTACAACTTCTGAAGTTGCCAACACCGAGAATATCATTCAAAAACTTATTGATTTCCAAATCGCAATACCTTCATGGGCTTTAGGGACCGGAGGAACTCGTTTTGGTCGTTTTGCAGGAGGTGGTGAACCACGTTCTTTGGAAGAAAAAATTGAAGATGTTGGTTTGTTACACGCTTTGAATAAAGCATCCGGAGCTATTTCACTCCACATTCCTTGGGATATCCCTACCGATCACAATGCAATCAGAGCTTTGGCTGCGCAACACGGATTGAAATTTGACGCTGTGAATTCAAATACTTTCCAGGATCAGCCAAATAGTGAGCATTCCTATAAATTCGGTTCTTTACAAAATGTAAACAAAGCGGTTCGCAAGCAGGCAATTGATCATAACATTGAAGTGATTAAGCAGGGAGTTGAACTAGGTTCAGAATCATTGACCGTTTGGTTAGCTGATGGTTCTTGCTTTCCTGGTCAATTAAATTTCCGTAAAGCTTACGAAAATACACTTGAAAGTTTACAAGAAATCTATGCTGCTTTGCCGTCAAACTGGAAAATGTTCCTCGAATATAAAGCATACGAGCCAAACTTCTACTCAACAACTGTAGCCGACTGGGGTCAATCATACTCTTATGTGAAAAAATTAGGTGACAAAGCCAAAACTTTAGTTGATTTAGGTCACCATCTTCCAAATGCTAATATTGAACAAATCGTGTCTTTATTGTTGATGGAAGATAAATTGGCAGGTTTCCACTTTAATGATTCAAAATATGGAGATGATGATTTGACTGCAGGTGCTTTAAAACCTTATCAGTTATTCTTGATCTTCAACGAACTTGTTGAAGGGATGGACGCTCGAGGAATGAATCACGCCTCTGATTTAGGTTGGATGATTGATGCTTCTCATAATGTTAAAGATCCATTGGAAGACTTATTACAATCTGTGGAAGCGATTATGATTGCTTACGCTCAGGCTCTGTCTGTTGACCGTAAGGCTCTTGAAATTGCTCAGGATGAAAATGATGTAGTAAAAGCACAAGAAATATTACAAAATGCCTTCCGAACAGATGTTCGCGCTTTGGTTGCCGAAGCCAGATTCCGAGCAGGGGCAGCTATAAATCCAGTTGGATTATATCGTCAATTGGGAGTTCGAAGCCAATTAATAGGCGAAAGAGGTTCAAAAACTATGGCTACAGGATTATAAAATTGGTATTAAATGAATGCAGTAGCGATTTTCGACATAGGAAAAACCAATAAAAAAGCTTTTTTATTTGATGAAACTTATCAAATAGTTTGGGAAAATTCTGTGAATCTTCCGGAGACTGTAGATGAGGATGGATTTCCCTGCGAAGATATTGTAGCGCTAAAGGATTGGTTTTTGTCTTGCTGGAAGGAAATGCAATCAAATTCTGAATACAATCTAAAGGCTGTGAATTTTAGTACTTATGGTGCCAGCTTTGTATATGTTGACCAAGAAGGAAATCCTTTGACTCCATTATACAATTATCTGAAACCATATCCTGAAAAACTGAAAAAGAAATTCTATTCTAAATATAAGGGAGAAGAGGTTTTTGCCGTAAAAACTGCTTCTCCTGTATTAGGAAGTTTGAATTCTGGAATGCAGATTTACCGCTTGAAAAAAGAAAAACCCGAGGTTTTTGATAAGGTAAAATGTTGCCTGCACTTACCGCAATATATGAGTTTTCTTCTTACCAAGGAATGTTATACCGATATTACCAGTATCGGTTGTCATACCAATCTTTGGAATTTCAAAAAGATGAAGTATCATAAGTGGGTGAAAAAAGAAGAAATTAAAGACAAACTTCCGCCAATTCATGATTCTGAGGAAACTGTTAGTATTGAAAATGAGATTTCGGTAGGAGTTGGTTTGCACGACAGTTCTTCTGCCCTTATACCGTATATTATTAATTTCGAAGATCCATTTGTGCTTTTATCAACCGGTACCTGGGTAATTACCATGAATCCGTTTAATGATAAAAATTTGACCTTTGATGAATTGGAAAATGACTGTTTGTGTTTCCTTCACTACAAAGGAAAACCGGTCAAGGCATCCCGCCTTTTTGCCGGAAATGAACATGAAATTCAGACTCAAAAATTAGCTCAACATTTTGGAGTACCCTTAAATACTTACAAGCATGTACTTTATGATAGTGAAATAATTTCCGAGTTGAGAAAAAGATTCAAGCAAAGTTCTAAATCTGGAAAGGATAAAAATATTTTAAAGAATTGTCCTTTCAATAAAAGAGATTTTTCAGATTTTGAAACCTATGATATTGCTTATCACCAATTGATGTTGGATCTTGTTGCACAGCAAATTGTATCCACAAATTTGGTTATTCATAACAGTCCTGTTAAGAAAATTTTTGTCGATGGTGGATTCAGTAAAAATTCAATTTATATGAATTTGTTGGCTGAGGCATTCCCTGAGATGGAGGTTTATGCCGCCTCTATGGCACAGGCCAGTGCCTTGGGAGCAGCATTAGCTATTCATGACAATTGGAATACCAAACCTATCCAAAACGATCTAATCGATTTGAAATTTTATAAACATTAATTCTGATAAGAAAAGTATCCTACTTGTTATTTTTAAGCGATACTCTTACAAACAGATAAATGGTAATTAAAAAAATATTACAACAATGAAAGTTGGACTTTTTATACCATGCTACGTTGACCAATTCTATCCGCAAATTGGAATTGCAAGCCTGGAATTATTACAAAGATTAGGCTGCGATGTTAGCTTTCCCATGAATCAAACTTGTTGTGGACAACCTATGGCAAACAGTGGTTATGCCCATTTGACCAAAGGTTGCGACACTAATTTTGTAACCAATTTTGCAGGGTTTGACTATATCGTATGTCCTTCGGGGAGTTGTACACTGCACGTTAAAGATCATCTTCATTCAAAAGAAAACGAATCAGCGGCAACTCATATCAGAAACAATGTATATGAATTGACGGAGTTTCTAACGGATGTTTTGAAAGTCGATTCTATCGAGGGAAATTTTCCTTATAGAGTAGGAATGCATCAAAGTTGTCATGGTCAGCGCGGTTTGAAATTATCCCAGATGAGCGAACTCAATGCAGCCCCTTTTTCAAAACCGGAACAATTACTTAAATCCATCAAAGGATTAAATTTAGTTTCATTGAGCAGAAAAGACGAATGCTGCGGTTTTGGAGGTACTTTTTGTGTTACTGAAGAAGCTGTATCTGTAAAAATGGGGCAGGACAGGATTGAAGATCATGCATCGCATCAGGTAGATTATATTACGGGTGGCGATATGTCCTGTTTAATGCATTTGGAAGGAATTCTTAAAAGACAGAAAAGCAACATAAAAGTAATTCACATTGCTGAAATATTAAATTCAATATGAAGGAAAATGTAATTGCCCATAGTAAGGCCGCTGCTACTTTTAACAAAGATGGAGCTCGTGTCGACTGGCACGACGATACGCTTTGGTTTGTCCGTGAGAAAAGAGACAAAGCTGCACATCAAATAGATGATTGGGAGGCCCTTCGTAACACGGCTTCAAAAATAAAGGAAAATGTGCTTGCCAATATTCACGACTATTTGGTAGAATTTGAAGCAAATGCCATGAAAAATGGGATTATTGTCCATTGGGCTGCTAATGGTGAGGAGCACAATAAAATAGTTCACTCGATTATTGCAAAGCATGGGGTAAAGCAAATGGTAAAATCCAAATCTATGCTTACCGAAGAGTGCCATCTCAATGAATACCTTTCCGAACATGGTATTGAAGTAATAGACACGGATTTAGGAGAACGAATAGTTCAGTTAAGACAAGAGCCACCCAGCCATATCGTTTTACCGGCAATCCATTTAAAAAAGGAGGATGTTAGTGAAACTTTCCACGAACATCTGCATACCGAGAAAGGAAATAACGACCCACAATATTTGACTGAAGCTGCACGTCAGCACCTGAGAGACACTTTCCTAACCAGAAAAGTAGCCCTTACCGGTGTTAATTTTGCCGTTGCAGAAACGGGAGAGATAGTGGTTTGTACCAATGAAGGAAATGCCGATATGGGAGTACATTTGGCAGATGTGCACATTGCCTGTATGGGATTTGAGAAATTAATTCCTGAGCGCAAACATCTGGGGGTTTTTCTTAGGTTATTAGCCAGAAGCGCAACGGGACAGCCAATTACTACTTTTTCCAGTCACTTTAAGAAACCAAGAGAAGGCAAGGAAATGCATATCGTAATTGTGGACAACGGCAGAAGTACGCAGTTAGGTCGCGAGGAATTCAGAAATTCCTTGAAGTGTATTCGTTGTGGTGCCTGTATGAATACCTGCCCGGTATACAGAAGAAGTGGAGGACATAGTTATCATAATGCCGTAGCAGGACCAATTGGTTCCATTTTGGCACCAAACTTAGATATGCGTAAAAATGCCGATTTGCCATTTGCAAGTACGCTTTGTGGTTCCTGTACTAATGTTTGTCCGGTTAAGATTGATATTCACGATCAATTATATAAATGGCGTCAGCTTTTAGTAAAAGAAGGATATTCACCAGTTTCTAAGACTATTGCCATGAAAGGAATGGCTGCGGTTTTATCTCATCCTGCTGTTTTCAAAATTGCCGGAAAAATAGGAAGATGGGTTATGAAAAATTTACCTTTTCTGGTAAATAATGGTCTTAATCCTTGGTATAAACAAAGAGAAATGCCGGCCCCACCTAAGGAGTCCTTTAGAGAATGGTATGCCAAGAATGCTAAAGAATCCAAAGACAAATAGAAATGAGCAGCAGAGACAGTATTTTAAGTAAAATAAAGCAAAATCAACCTATTGAGGTTAGCGAGGTGCCCAATTTAAGTTTTTTGGGTTTGGATACTTTTGATGTAATTGAAAAGTATAAAAGTGTTTTAAAAGGAATAGGAGGAGAGGTTGTTGAAATTCAAACGGTAGCTGAGATTATTGATTTCGTTAATAACAATTATACTTCAGATCAAAGGGTAGTTACTACAATTCCCGACTTGGATTCTATTGCTGAAACAGACTGGACCACAGCGGATCCTCATACATTGGAAAATGTAGATTTGGCTATACTAACCGCACACTTTGGGGTTGCAGAAAATTCAGCGCTATGGGTTACCGATGCTATCTTAGGGCAAAGAGTTTCACCTTTTATCCCTCAGTATTTAGCTATAATTGTCAATAAAAAAGATATAGTAGCCACGATGCATCAGGCCTATCAACGTATCGGAGATATGGATTATGGTTTTGGCACTTTTATAGCGGGGCCTTCAAAAACAGCCGATATTGAGCAATCGTTGGTTTTGGGAGCTCATGGGGCAAGAGGATTGACGGTGTTTATTATGGACTAATTTAGCGAGCTAAACAAGAAATTTTTGGAAAAGTCAGAATCAGCAGTGATTTTGACTTTTTTATTTAAAATTGTATCTAATGGTCTATGATCCAAAATGAATTACCAAAACAGGAAACGAGTACCTGCTATTTTACATTTGTTACGGAAATTATTGTGGGAACTGGCAATTTAAATTTGTTTGTTTTTATAAATATTTAGAATAAATCCTTTATTTCTTTAATAGATTCAGGAGAAAGCGGTTTACTTATAAATTTTTTAACCGAGGGAATTCTTTCTGCCCTTTCTCTGTCTTCAGAAGATATAGATGAGGTAAGCATTACAACTATTGCTACTTTTTTATATTCATCGAGCTTGTCAAATTCCTCGAGGAATTCCCAGCCGTTCATAATGGGCATATTGATATCTAAGAGAATTAAATCGACTTTTTCTATACATTGGTCAAGGTAATCCAGGGCTTCTCTTCCATTTTGATAAACTATTATATCGCCGGCTAAGTTGGCTTTTTCCAAAACTATTTTATTAAATAGGTTTGTAAAAGCATCATCGTCAACAAGCATTATTCTTTCTAGTATTGGCATTTAAAATTATTTTGCAATTGTAAAATAAAAAGTACTTCCTTTTCCTACTTCTGAATCAAGCCATATCTGGCCATCATGTAAATCTACCACTTTTTTGCAAAATGAAAGTCCTATTCCGGTACCTTCATATTGGTCTCTTCGGTGTAGTCTTTGAAAAACCTCAAATATTTTATCAAAATGTTTTGGTTCTATACCAATACCGTTGTCGGTCACGCTGAATAAATAATTGTTTTGACGCTCTTCAGAATTAATTGTAATTATCGGTTTGGTATCCTCGCTGGTATATCTTATTCCGTTTACAATCAGGTTTTGGAATAATTTCATCAATTCCTCTTTGTAGGCTTGTACCTGAAGTGGTTTACCAATATATTGGATTGTGGCTTGTTTTTTATCAATCAGGTCGCTTAAGTCCAGTTTAAGGTTTTCAATTAGAATACTGATGTCAATATCCTTTTTAGTGGCATGCTGACCTATTTTAGAATATTCCAATAATGCCTTTATGAATTCCTTCATCCGAAGCGATGCGCTTGCAATAATTTCGATACTTTTTTGACCTACAGGGCTTACGTTATTTATTTCTTCTTTTAATAAGTTTGAAAAGGAAATGATGGTGTTAAGTGGTTCCTGTAAATCGTGCGAGCTGATATAAGTGAACTGCTCCAGTTGTTTGTTTTTCTCAGCAAGGATGTTTTCGATTTTTTTTCTTTCGCTTATATCAAATATAATTCCTCTGGAGATTAGTGGAGTTCCATTTTCATCATATTCGGCATATCCTCTTGAGCTAATAAACTTTAAATTGTTATTCTTTGTTAATAAGCGAAATTCTATTTCTAAGGATTGTTTGTTTTGAATTGAATTATAAAAAGCCTCATTTACCATATCCCGATCCTCCGGATGAATGTTAGCAACAAACACATCATAATTTGCCTCTATTTCCTTTACCTCCATATCCAGAATACGGTATATTTCATCTGACCAATAGATGGTGTTATTTATAAGGTCAAAGTCCCAGTTTCCTAATTTTGCCATTTTCTGGGCCTCATTTAGTCTATTTGAGAAATCCTCTATTTTCTTTGTGGCCTGTTTTATGGGAGTAACATCATTAAATACGGCCAGAGTATATTGTTCGCCCTCGATATTTATCTGAGAAGCATTAACCATGATGTCTAAAATAGCTCCGTTTTTGGTTTTATGTCTGGCATCAAATTTTGTGGAACCTTTGTCTTTGAAATCCGCTATAAGCTGATTGATTTTTTCCTGCGTGTGATTGGTTACATCTATTTGTGTAATGTTTAATTGGGAATATTCTTCTGGGGTATATCCTAATTGATCATAAGCGGCCTGATTGAACTCTTTAATATTGCCACTTTTATCTTTGATTACGATAGGAATTTGCGCCGATTTGAAAATTGCAGCAGACCGTTCTCGGGTTTCTTTGAGTGATTCCTCTATCAATTGCGTTTCTGTAATATCCTGTATGAATCCACTCCACATCACACTATCATCTTCCATTTTTTCAGGTTGCGCAATGCCGTGAAACCAACGTTCTCCTTTGTTGGGAAGTAAAACCCTATATTTTTCTTCCCAGAGATTTAAAGTCGTAAATGATTTTTTAATACTAAGGCAGATCCTGTCATAGTCATCCGGATGAATATGGGAAAACACCTTTTCAGCATCGTCTTTTACCTCTAGAGCACTCAATTCATTTAAGTCCGGTAGCTTATCTGAAACATAGGGAAAATAGCTTCTTCCGTCGGGATGCATTCGAAACTGATAAATAACTCCCGGTATCTGTTGGGTTAGTTTGTATAAAAGTTCTTTTTTCTCCTTGAGTTCTAAATTTTGCTTTATGTATTGTGAAGGTACTTCATAGGAATAGATACCTATTCCTTCATCGATGGGTTGAATGATGTTGTGAAATATTTCCAATTCCCCGTTGGGAAATGTAAATTCGTTGGTGATAATTTCAATCTCACCAGATTTCGCCACTTTTTCGATGGCTCGAAAAATATCGGTATTTTCAATTCCGGGATACATTTCCAGCATGGTTTTTCCGATGAGCGTTCCGGGTGGAAATTTGCTGTATTCTTCCGTTTTTTTATTAAGATAGAGGTATCTGTAATCCCTGTCAATAATTTGGAAACCAAAATTCATTCGCTCTAGGGTTTCTCTCCAAAACTTGTCTTTTTTTCTGACCTCTTTTTCTAATTTTTTAACAGCTGATACATTACTTCGGGTCCCTATAATGCAGCTATTTTTTCCTTTTTCATCTGGCAGGGATAAAGCTCGGGTACGAATAAAAACTTCCGCACCTTTTTTATCGGTATAGCGCACTGTTTGCTCATAGGTCCCTTTGGGAGTAGAGCGAAATTTTTCAAAGTTTTCCAAGGCGATTTTTAAATCTTCCTGGTTTATGACCGTTTCCCAACTTGCGGTATTTTCAGTAAGATTGTTTGGGTTATACCCTAATTTAATCCATAGTTTTTGAGACATCCAGGATTGTTTGGGGTTTTCCAAATTCCAATACCACAAGCCATCAAGAGAGCCTTCCTGGATTAGATCGAAGACACGACTATCTTTCTTGACTAATTCGTACAAATCATTTTGTAGGTTATTTTTCATGAGATCGAAGCATTTGATATCTAAAAATCAAGAAATAAATTATTATAATTTGTAACTAACTCCCGTACGAATCTTATTTTTTACTTCCAACTAGAAATAGCACTCTAGGAATTGATAGTATGTATTTTTTTCTAGAAGATTATCAAATTTATAAATATTTTATTACAATTTAATATTTTGTATATTTTTTTTTATTTAATTGTGTTATTGTTATTTAATTAAGAAAATTAAAGTTATTATTTGTAATGATATTGTTTTTTTACTGTACTAAATATGGTTTACATCAAAAAGTTAATTGCAGTACACATGCGTGCAAATTTTTTTATGTTTGGGCAAACTTAAAACCTTAATGTTATTTTGTTTAAAAACCGAGCACCAATAATCCTTATTTTTAAATGAAGCTTTAAAATTGTCGCGATAGGCAATAAGGGCAATTTCGAATGAAGCTTGGTAAACTTTGATAAGTTTTAATAAATGGTTACGGGCTTCATCGCTTTCAATTGATTTTATTTCAAGGTAAACTTTTCCTGAATATTTTAATTTTTTAATAGTTTCCAGGACCGTATCTAATTTTGGAATCTTAATGGAATCTGCCGTCAGATTGAGCGCTTGTATTTCTTTGGTACTGAAATCTGTAAATCTGTATTTTGTTGTTCTCCTTTTTACTAAATTATTTTCTGAATGTTCTGATAATATACGGTCATTGCCAAATTGAGTTAGGGGAACCAATCGCCTGATATTCTTATCATGAAAAACAAAAAGATCTTGTGAAATATTTTCCTGTAAATCCATTTCGATATACAACAGTTTTGGATTTTGGCGCTCCGAATTCAACAAGGCCCGCAGGCCTTCCACAGTGTTTTCAGGGTAATTTTTGATAATATCCGCACCCATCCTGTGGCCCAGATTTTTGGAGGAGCAGGAGAAATGGAGTAATGACAGGAACAAATAAAAAAACCGATGCATAGCGATTATATTTAATACAATTGCTTTTCTAAGGATCATAGTTTTTAAACTATTTAAAAATGAAGTTTTTGGAGGATTACTAATATACAAAAAAATAATTCTGAAATAACATTAACCAGGAAAAAAACAACAATGCGGCAGCATCGACATGCGGATGATTTTTTTGAGTGGAAAGTACTATATAGAAAATAAACCGATTGGTTAATTTCTGACGGTTTATAAATTAAAGAATTGAATTAACCGTTGACCCTAATTTGTCAAAGATTGTTTCTGTGAGACCTTTATTATTGGGATTGATTTACTGCTAATTAAGGTTGCGAAAATACTTATTGGAAACCAAGAGAATCTTTATCGTCACGGCCAAACAGCTGTTTCTTGAGGTCTTCAAATTCACTTTCAGAAATAACTTCACGATCTCTTAAGAAGATGATATTGTTAAGCTGGCTGTCCATCGGCATATACCTATCTATTTTTCCGAATTTCTGTAATAGAAAATTGTTGGCGTGGGAAATTATCTTTTCAGCGAACTCCATGACCTGATCTTTGTTTTTTCTATTGAAAAAAAGACTGATATCATTACCATCTATCGAGGGGACTAGAATTCTTCTAATTCTGATTAACAGAGATACCGCAAATAAAACAGCACCGAGCAGTATTGCTCCTATCCAGATTTCGGTTTTAAAATCTAAAATTAGCAGAATAGTTCCAATAACTTCCATTATAAATGACAGGTACAAAAGTTTGTGATTAATTGAAACCTGAATGATTTTTTTATTGTGGATGTTTTCATAGGAGATTTCAAATTCAGCCAATTCAAAAAGAGATTCTTTCCTAACTTTTACTGAGGATGGCAAAAGTTCGAAATATTGCTTAAACCAAAGTCTTTTGTTTATTAAATTCATAAATTTTCGAGTTTAACATGCTATGGAGCTGCCTTAATATATTGGTGGTATATTCCCATCATCAAAACATAGCTATATTAAATTGTGGTTGTTTTGAATCTATCTAATTTAAAAATAATTATTCACAATACGGCGAAGTAAAATTTTCATTTTTAAAAAGCGAGAAAATGTAAATATAATTGCAAAAAAAACCGACTGGTTAATTCCAGTCGGTTTGTAAATTAAAGAAATGAAAAGAATTAATCTTTTACTCCTAATTTGTCAAGGATCGTATCCATTAAACACCATTTTGTAATGGATGATTGCAATAAATTAGCTCCCACGAAAGCTGTAAACCACAACCAATTAATATCGACATACATCGCCAAAATTAAGCTGATTAATATAAAAGTTCCAGCTACTGATCTTACAATTCTGTTTTTCATAAATTCTCTATTATTAACGAAACTAAGTTTGGTTTTGCTTTTAAAGATTAATTATTTGATTTCTCAATGTTTAATACTGCCACATGCACTTTTGAAAAGGTTTTTTGGGAAGCATTGAACTCTTCAATTAGTTCAAAAAGTGTGCCAATGTTCTGATTTTCAGTAAACACGTAATACAACATGGATTCATTCTCGTGCATGTCACTGCCAAACCAATTGCTTTCAACGGCTTCTAAGCCATCACTATATCCTTTGACTTCCTTAAAGCTGTAGCTTTTTATCTGTGCCTTTTTTAGCATTTTTCTGATATCCTGATCAAAAGCTGCTATTGCTGTTATGATTAATAATTTCATCTGATTATATTTTTAAATTCTTAGTTATCTTCAGATTCAGATTCCCATTTTTTTCTCTCTGTTACGTAGTAAATTAATGGAACTACAATCAGCGTGAGCAGAGTAGAAACTATGGCTCCAAATACCAAGGAAATTGCTAATCCTTGGAAAATCGGATCAAACAAAATGATGGATGCTCCAATTACCACTGCTGCTGTGGTAAGCAAAATAGGTGTTGTTCTAACTGCTCCGGCCTCAATTATAGCCTGTTTCAAAGGGATTCCTTCATTAAGTCGGATTTCGATGAAGTCAATCAGCAGTACAGAGTTTCTTACCATAACCCCTGCCAAGGCAATCATTCCAATGAATGAAGTTGCTGTAAAGAAGGCACCCAGTAGCCAGTGGCCCAATACAATTCCAATTAAGGATAATGGTATGGCCAACATCATTACGATTGGCGTTTTAAAGTTTTGGAACCACCCAACGATTAACATATAGATGATTACAATTACCACCATAAATGCTACCCCAAGATCACGGAATACTTCTAAGGTAATCTGCCATTCTCCATCCCATTTCACGGTAAAATCGCTTTCATCAGATGGTTGGTCCATGTATAATTCATTGATTATGTATCCTTTTGGCAAAGCAATTTTTTGAAGTTCCTTATCCATACCTAAAATCGCGTATACAGGACTTTCCAGTGCTCCTGCCATATCGGCAGTAACATACACTACTCTTTTCTGATCTTTTCGGTAAATCGTTTTTTGTAAAGTGTCAGTTTTGATTTTTACCAAATCACTAACCGGCACCATATTGCTCTGACTTCCTTTTATTTTTATGTTTCCTATGTCCTGTAAATTGGTTTTTGCGTTATCGTCCAGTGCAAGAACTATTCCTGTGTTGTCGTTGGCATTTTCATCATACAGATTTGAAATCGGGTATTCTTTCAGTAAGTAGGTCAGATTACCCACAAGCTGTTGTGGAGCGATGCCGTTAAGGATGGCTTTTTCTTTGTCTATTTCAAATTTGTACTCCGTTTGACTGTCCTCAACTGTCCAATCAATGTCCACAATTCCTTCCGTATTGGTAAGAATGTCTTTCACCTGAGCAGCCACCTTGATTTGTTTGTCATAATCCGGGCCGTAGATTTCGGCAACCAAAGTTGATAATACCGGTGGTCCTGGCGGAACTTCGATGATTTTTACATTGGCTCCATATTTTTTAGCAATTTTTTGAACTTCAGGACGCACTTCTTTTGCGATGTCATGACTTTGAGGAGCTCTTTCTTCTTTGTGTAAAAGATTTACCTGAATATCAGCCATGTTACTTCCGCCACGTAGATCGTAATGGCGTACCAAACCGTTGAAGGTAATAGGAGCAGAGGTACCAATGTAATTCTGATAATTCACTACTTCCGGTTTACTGGCTAAATATTGAGCAATTTCCTGTGTTACTGCCGCAGTTCTTTCAAGGGTAGTACCCTCAGGCATATCAATTACTACCTGAAATTCGTTTTTATTGTCAAAAGGCAGCATTTTTACTAAAACCGACTGCGTAAAGAACATTACTACAGATCCAAACAATAATACCACTGTGGCGGCCAATAAAAGTCTTCTTTTTCCGCTACTGTAGAGGAATGGTTTTTCAATCTTACTGTAGATTTTGTAAACCCAACTTGTCTCAAGACCTTCGGCTTCTTTATGTTCTTGTTCTTCTTTTTCCTGCAAAAGGTGGTAACCTAAATAAGGAGTTACTGTTAATGCTACGAATAGCGATAATAACATGGCAATCGAAGCCCCAATCGGCATCGGACTCATATATGGTCCCATCATTCCTGAGACGAATGCCATTGGTAATATAGCTGCAATTACTGTGAAAGTAGCCAAGATAGTTGGGTTCCCAACCTCGTTGATTGCATATATTGCCGCCTGCTTAAAAGGTAGTCGCTTCATTTTAAAATGGCGGTGCATGTTTTCGGCAATAATAATACTGTCGTCAACCACAATACCCACAACGAATACCAAGGCGAAAAGTGTGATTCGGTTTAAGGTGTAATCCAGCATATAGTAGCTGAATAAAGTCAAAGCAAATGTCAACGGAACGGAAAAGAAAACCACTAATCCGCCTCTCCAGCCCATGGCAAGCATCACCAGGAATGTTACTGCCAAAATTGCAATTCCAAGGTGCATCAACAATTCGCCAACCTTGTCAGAAGCGGTCTCTCCATAATTACGGGTGACTTCTACGTGAACATCATCCGGAATTAAATTGGTTTTTAATTGGTCGATTTTTTCAATGATTTTAGCAGAAATCTTCATTGCATCTGCTCCTTTAACTTTACCAACAGATATAGTAACAGCTGGGTATTCAGATTGAGCCTCAGCAAATTTTTCATTTGATTTTCCATAACCGAACGCTACATAATTTCGAGCGGTAGAAGGACCGTCCTGAATGCTGGCCACTTGTTTCAGGTAAACAGGCATATTCTTGTTTACACCTACAACCAGATTCTCAACATCTTCAGAGGTAGACAGGAATTGTCCAGTGGTCACCAGAAATTCTTTGTCATTATTTACAAAAGTACCCGATTGAGAACTACCGTTGTTGGCCTGGATCATTTGCATTATTCCTAGAGCATCAACGCCGTTTTCAGCCATTTTATCTTTGTCTAAAACAACTTTTAAAGCCCGGGTCTGTCCGCCAATTTCTTTAGTGATGGCAACATCTTTTACTTTTTCGATTTCTGAAGTAACTTCTTCAGCAATCTGACGTAATTGAAAACCATCCAATTTTTCGCTCCATAGAGTCAATCCCAACATTGGTACATCATCAATAGAACGTGTTTTAACCATTGGTTTGTAAACCCCTTGCGGGAACATATCCTCGTGTTTGGCCAGTTCGTCATATAATTTTACGTAGGAACGCTCTACATCCTGTCCTACATAAAACTGAACAATTAACATTGCCTGGCCATTCATAGCCATGGTATGAACATGTTCCACACCTTTGATATTCATGATGATTTTTTCCAAAGGCTTCGCCACTCGGCTTTCAACTTCTTTAGGACTTGCTCCTGGGTAACCAACCATAACGTCGGCCATAGGAACATTAATTTGTGGTTCTTCTTCTCTTGGGATAAGAAAAGAACTGTATACACCGATAATCATCAGCGCAACCATCATCAAAATAGTTAGTTTTGAGTTGATGAAAAAATTGGCTATTTTACCCGAAATTCCTTCTTGCATTTTATTTAATGTTTAAAAGTTTGAGGTTTAAAAGTTTGAGTTGGTTTGAAAACTCCTCTTTAAAACACAGATTGTTTTTATTGAATGTTTACTTTTGCCCCGTTATACAATTTGCCTTCAGCAGAAATAACATATTTTTCATTAGCAGACAATCCCGAAAGGACTTCAACCTCGTTGCCAAAGTTTTTACCGATTCTCAACCATCTTAAAAAAGCAGTATTATCTTCGATAACATATACACCGGTCAGCTGACCTTGTTTTACCAATGCCGCTTCCTCAACCATAACTGCTTTGTTTTCAGCTGCATTTGAAATGTTTTCAACTGGAAATTGTACGTTTACAAACATGCCAGGAAGAATGCTTTTATCTGTTTTATCTAAATTAATTTTAACTAGGTATTGTCCTCCGGTATTTTTTGCAGATAGACTTACTTCACTTACTTTACCAGAAAGTTTACTATCAGTAGATTTTACTAAAACATTTACAGGCATTCCTTTTTTTATGGAATTGATATCGCTTTCTGAAACCATTGCAGTTACCTGTAATTTTGAAGCACCTTCAACGCTCACAAGTGGCATTCCCGGGTTTGCCATATCACCTTCTTTTATAAAAGTGTTGGTTACGATTCCGGAGAATGGAGCAGTAATGTTGCTGTAAGAGAATTGAGCCATTACTTCATTTTTCATTTGTTTGGCTCCTTCCAAGGCTGCTTTTGCCATTTCGTAGCGTGCCGTCATATCGTCTAATTCTTTTTGAGAAGCACTTTGCTGCTTGAAAAGATTAACAAATCTTTCATAATCTTTCTTAGCATTGTTATATGCGGCTGTAGCCTGAAGTATTCCTGCTTCAACCTGAGCTTTTTTAGCCTGAAGGTCGCTGCTATTAATACTTACTAACAATTGACCCGCTGCAACTTTTTGTCCTACGCTAACATGAACTTTTGTGATATATCCCATCATTCTGGTGCTGATGTTAGCACTGTTTTCTGCTTCAATTTTTCCGCTGGCACCCAAAAACTGGCTGTCGTTGTTTTCAGAGATAATGTTTACTTTAACAGTAATAGCTTCCGATTGTGCAGTAGCCTCCTTTTTTTCTCCCTGACAGGAAGTTAAGATTAAAAGAGATAGCGATACTAATGTTATTATTTTTTTCATGAGTTGATATTTATTTTGTCTTTCTTTTTTATGATTCTTATTTAGTTAAAAATTCCAGGTAATCCTGTGTAAAATTGTATTCAAACACTGCTTGCAGGTATTCTAATTCTTTTTTGAGTTGTTGGGTTTCTGCTTGTAGTAAATCGGTTGTTTTTTCCAATCCCTGTTCGAAACGGTTGCTTCTTATTCTGTAAGCCTCTTGAGATTGTTCGAGATCCAGTTTAGCAAGTTGTACCTTGTTTTCAGCATCTTTTATTTGGCGGTTGGCCTTGTTTAATTCCATTTGGCTTTGGGCTTTGTATTGTTGAGATTCAATTTTTGATTTTTGAAAATCTGCCTTTGCTTTTTCCAATTTTCCAACAGTTTTGTACCCGTCAAATACATTCCAGGACAATTGTGCTCCAACCAAATATCCTTTGGCGTTTGTTCCTAATATGCTGTCATCGTACAATTCATAACTTCCGAATGCATTCAATCGCGGAAGAAAATTCATTTTGCTGGAAAGCATCATTTTTGCATAGGCTTGAGTTGATTGGTCCATAGCCTGAAGATCTTTTCTGTTTGCGGATAAAACAGTTTCAATGGTTTTTACCTCGATCATATTTTCTAATGCTTCTGCAGGTTTATAAACTTTGTTATCCAAATTTTCATTTAGCAGAAAAGCCAAATAGTCAGATGCATTTTGCACATTGCTTTTTGCGTATTGCAATTGGTTTTTAATTTCATTTACACGGACCTGAACGGCAAGTAAATCGGTTTTTTGAAGTATGCCCTGCTGAAAATAATTCTGAATCAATTTCATATTAGCATCGGCTGTAACATTTGCTTTCTCTAAAACAGCTGCCGCTTTATAGGCTAATTGCAATTGCATAAAAGCTTTGTTTACCTCAAGTTCAAGGTATTCTTTAGTTCTTTCAGATTGCAATTGGTAGGCATTCATTTTAGCTTTGGCCGCTTGTCTGCCATAAATACCATCCAAATTGATTAAAGGCTGCAAGACTTCAATTTTAGTAGCGAAGTTTTTTGTCTTTGCCGGATCATTCAACAGGGCTGGATTAAAATCAGCCGGAGTCAGTATCTCTTGGTTTAATTTGGATCCGAAAGCCATTAGCGGATTTGTGGTGGATATTGCCGTATGAGAAGCGGAAATATTCGGTAAAAGAAGTGCGTTGGACTGGCGGTAGTCTGCCTGAGCAGATTTGAAATCCTGATTAGCAATCTTAATTTGTAAATTATTCTCTAAAATTTTGGAAGGAATGTCTTTTTTAGAAATAGTTAAGGTGTCTTGACTGATTCCGTTCCATGATACGGAGAGAATTCCAAATAAGAGTAATTGATTTATTTTTTTCATTGTTATAATTTCTAATGTTGATGCAAATTTATAGAGGAAAGAAAGTGAGCACAGTAACATATGTCACATTGAAAAAAAACATTGATTTATTTTACTAAATCTTCTCTTAAATTTAATAAATAAAGACGGAGGACTAGGTGATTTATGGAATAAAATAATTAAATTTAAGTGAAAAATTAGAATTTACCGTTGATTTCTTTGTTGTGAAAGAGAACATACCTACAAATGAAGCGCTTAAGGAAAGGATTAAAAATCAAGAACTTGAAATCGAGAGATTGTCTGGTGAAGGAGAATTTTTAAAGTCTTTTAAATTTTTTATCGAGGAATCGAATGTCTTGGTGTGCTTTTTTAGTATGGACACTATTCTTAAAGATATAAATCCTGCATTTTTAGAAATTTTAGGTTATCCTAAAGAAGAATTGGTAGGTAAATCTGTTCTGTCTTACCTGCACCCGAATGATCTGGAAAAATCAATAAACGAGCTCAGAAGTTTAGAGCTAGGAAATCCGTCCATTAACTTCGAAAACAGATTTATTAAAAAAAATGGAGATTCCATTTATATTGTCTGGACTGCCAAGGCGGTTACCGCCACAGATATTTATGCTATTGGGAGGGATATAACTCAATTTAAGACCATTCAGGAAGATTTAGTCAAGAGCCAAAATTTTCTCAACCATGCTCAAAAAATGGCAAAGATGGGATCTTGGGAATTTACTTTCAAAACAAAAATGATTAGCTGGTCTGATGAATTGTATCATCTTTTTGAAATAGAAAAAAAAGAGGGGCAGGATTTGTATCAGGAATATATTAATCATTTCTCAAAAGAAGATGTCGAGCATTTTCAAAAAAAAATAGACCAATTACTTATCGATAAAAAACCCTTTGAACTGGAACAGAGCCGACTGCTGCTTGGAGACAGAATTAAATGGGTGAATGAAACCGTTTATCCATTATTGGATGAAGAGGGTACCGTATTTGCAATTAGAGCAAACGTGCAAGACGTTACCCACAAAAAGGAAATGGAGGCTATTGTTAAGGCAAAGGAAGAAGCTGAAAGACAATATCAGATTAAAGTAATTGAAGAGCAAAGTAATGCTAAATTTAAGAATTACATCGAAAATGCTCCCGATGTTATCTTCGTACTGGATGAAAAGGGAAATTATAAAGAAGTCAATCAGGCTGCTGTAGATTTTACGGGATACAGCAGAGAGGAACTTCTTACTAAGCGATTTGGGGATTTATCTGAATCTAAATTTAAAGGTTCACTAAAAAATAAATTTAAGGCACTTCTGAAAATTGGAAAGTTAGATGGTGAGGTCCAGATAGTTAATAAAAGTGGGAAAAAAATGTGGAGTTCCTACAGAATTATAAGGATTGCCAAAAATCGGTTTTTAGGTTTTGTCCGGGATATTACCACAACAAAAACGATAGAGCTCCAGATAAAAAAGAATGAGGAACGTTTTAAGGCAATGATCGAAAATAATGAGGCAATCATTTCTTTATTGGATAAAAATTTCAATACTTTTTTTAGAAGTGCTTCTGCAGAAAGGATTTTGGGATGGGAGAATTCACAGTATGATTCAAGCAGCGGTAGTGATTATATTCATCCTACAGATTTAAAAGTCCTACATCAAACTTTTGGTAAATTATTGGAGACTCCAAATGAGTTAATCCCAGTCACTTTTAGGTTTAAACATAAGGATGGTCATTATGTTTGGCTTGAAGGGACTTTTATAAACCTTTTGGAAGATCAAAATATAAATGCTATTGTTTCTAATTTAAGAGATGTCACCGAAAGGGTATTAGCATTACAAAAAATTGCAAAAGCCAATAGGCTATACTTTTATCTGAGCCAGATAAATCAGATGATTGCAAGAACGACTATAGAAGAAGACCTTTTTAAGGAAACCTGTCAAATAGCTATTAATTTCGGTAAATTTAGATTGGTGAGGATATGCTTATATGAAAATCAATCAGGTAAATTATTGCCAAGAATGGTTTTGGGTCAGGAGGACATTGATACCGCCGAGATTGAGAAGGAAGCCTTTGGTGATATTTTCAAAAATGGCAATGTGATAACAGCTAATCTTAGAGAGGGCAGAGATGCAGTATTTAACGATATTGAGGTGGATTATAATAATGAAGAGGTAGCAAAAGTACTATTAGAGTATGGTTGTCGGTCATTTATGGTTCTGCCAATTAAGCGGTATGATGAGGTAATAGGTACCATCACTTATTTTGCCGGCGAAAAAGACTTTTTTGATCAGGAGGAAAGGAACTTGCTTAAAGAAGCCACAGAAGATCTTTCATTTGCTCTTGAAAAGATTGAAAATGATCTGTTGAGAAAAAAAGCTGAAGAAGCAGTTTACCAAAGTGAAAAAAGATATAATGCACTTACGACAAATTCACCGGTAGGAATATATAAGACAGACCTCTATGGATTAGCAACATATGTCAACCCTAAATGGTCTGAAATTACCGGTATTACCTACGAAAAGGCCATGGGAAGTGGATGGGCAGGAGGAATCCATCCGGAAGATCAGCAAAGAATTTATGAGTACGTTGCCAAGAAGGATGATTTTGATTCTGTATCGCACATAGAATTTCGTTTTTTAAGACCAGATGGTATTACCAGATGGGTTTTAGGGCAGTCAATACCGGAACTAAACTCAAAAAATGAAAAAATTGGATATATAGGTACTCTTACTGATATTACCGATCTCAAAAAGGTAGAAGGCGCACTCAAAAAGAGCGAAGAAAGATACCGTGGGGTAATGAATGTTTTGGATGCGGGTATAATTGTTTTTAATTCTGATCTTTCAGTAAAAATGAATAATGCCAGGGCAGCTGAATTACTTGAAATCGGTTCTGATTATTTTGATGATTTTGTTAACAATCTTGACCGCGACTATGATTTAATAAACGAAAACAATTCCCTGATGGCAGTAAATGAGTATCCTCTAAACCGGGTGCTTAAGACTAAAAAAGCTGTGGCAAATTTAGTAGAGGGTTTACAAAATCGCAAGTCAAAAAAAAATGTTTGGTTGTCAGTTTCCGGATTTCCGATTCTGGATAATAATGGTGAAATTGAGGAAATTGTAATGAGTTTTACAGATATAACTGAGCGCAAGTTAAAGGATATTGAGGTTAAAAAGGCAAAAGAAGAAGCAGAGGCAGCAAGTAAATATAAAACAGACTTTTTGGCTAATATGAGTCATGAAATAAGAACTCCTTTAAATGGGATTATGGGATTTACCTCCCTTTTGACACAAAGTAAACTTGAAGATGATCAATTGGAATATGTAAATACTATTAATGATTCTGCCAATACACTATTAAACATTGTTAATGATATTCTTGATTTTTCTAAAATCGAAGCCGGAAAATTAGAGCTTAAACCGGAGAAGAAAGATTTAATGGTAACCCTTAAAAAAGTCATATCTTTATTTAAATACGAAGCTAACCGGAAAGATATATCTTTGGTGTTGGATATTAAAGAGGGTGTGCCGCAATATGTAATTACAGATTCATTAAGACTGAATCAGATACTTGTTAACCTTATAGGAAATGCAATAAAATTTACCGATGCTGGAGAGGTTCGATTAGAGGTTTGCAGTAAAGGAATGAATACAGATGACACAATAGAAATAAGCTTTGCTGTCAAAGACACAGGAATTGGTATCAAGCAAAAAAGTCAAAGTAAAATATTTGAATCTTTTGAGCAGGGAGATAGTTCGACTAACAGAAAATTTGGAGGAACAGGTCTGGGCTTGGCCATTTCAAATCAATTGTTATCCCTTATGGGAAGTTCTTTACATTTAAAAAGTAAATTTGGAAAAGGAAGTAATTTTTATTTCACATTAAACCTCAAAATTCCTGATATGAAAAGAAGTGATCTTATCGAAGAAGGCAACATTGATAGCGAACCAATAATTATTCACGGCAAAAAGAAAATATTAATAGTTGAGGACAACAAAATTAATCTTCTTTTAGCTAAGAAACTGGTTCATAAAATAGTGCCAGAAAGTATTTTAATTGAGGCCAGAGATGGGCAGGAGGCTGTCAGAGAATATTTAAAAGATAAGCCGGATATAATTTTGATGGATATACAGATGCCACATAAAAACGGTTTTGAAGCCACAATTGAAATCAGAAATATTGAGAAAGAATCACTTAAAAGTAAAGAGGCTGAAACCCCAATAGTAGCTTTGACTGCGGGGATTTTTGAAGAGGAAAAGGAGAAATGTTTTAGCGCTGGGATGAATGATTATATTGCTAAACCTATTGAATTGCCTATTTTAGAAAAAGCTTTGGAGAAATGGTTGAGTTACAAATCAAATAATTAATTGGTTTTTTTGTAACTCCACATAGCTAAAGTATTTATGGTCAATGCATAAAAATCCATAATAAGAAACTGTCGGCTTATATCTGAAAATGTTGCTCCCTTTAGTATAACCGTTCGGATAATTTCCACAAAATAGCGTATGGGATTAAACAAAGTTATATTTTGTGCCCAATTTGGCATACTTTCGATTGTAGTAAATAATCCGCTCATCAGAATAAAAATCATCAGAAAAAACCAAGCTACAAACATGGCCTGCTGTTGGGTGTCTGAAAATTCGAAATCAGCAAGCCTATACCAAGAACCACCAGCAGATACATCGAAGTAAAAGCATAAATCAGTAAAATGCTCCCGAGAATTGGAATGCTGAAGACTAATTTTGCGACCGCAAGTCCGATTGATAATATTAGCAAGCCCAAAAACCAAAAAGGAAATAATTTTCCAATGTTAAGGTTTGCTGAGCCATTGAAATAAAGGGCAAAAAAAATAATAGAAGATTAGTGTAACTTTTCATATCCTTTTTTGTAGAATGAATGATCGGGGTTATGTATACTTTTAATGGTGCCAGTTTATAATAAGTCCCGAGAAAAATTATACAATAAAATAGGAGTACTAAATTTACAAAAAAAAGTAATGGTGACATTACTTTTTTTCTTCTTAGATAAACGTATTAAATAATAAACCTCCCATTAAGCTGCCATATAAAGTAGAATTTAATGGCTTGGAAGTGATTGCGCAAGAGCCTGAAGCGCATCCAACAAAATGATAGTACAAATAACCTGCAATACCACCGATGAGGACTCCCAATACGGTTATTAGGATTGATTTATTTTTCATTAATTGCTTTTTTCTAAAATTACATTGATTAGGGTATTTTTATCCAAAACACCCGACTGTCGCCATAAGAGTTTTCCCTTTTGGAATAAAATCATGGTAGGGACTCCTCGTACCTGATATTGTGTCGCTACCTGCTGATTTTTATCAACATCAATCTTAATAATAGAAATTCTGTCCCCCAAATTATCTTTTACTTCTTTTAAGATTGGACTGAGCATTTTGCAGGGTCCGCACCAGGTAGCAAAAAAATCAATCAGGACAGGCTTATCTGAATTGATTAAATTATTAAAACTACTGTTCATCTTTATCTTTTTTTGTTGTTGATATATCACATCCGTTCAGGCCACAACCTGTATTGAAAACTGCCTGCAACAGAAAAAATAAAGCCATAATCCCTAAAAAATATTCTTGGAATTGTAAGGCTTGCTGAATTAGAAATAGACCTACTGCCAATCTGATCCATCTCATGGCATGCCAGTTTTTTAATAGTATTTGTTTCATTTAGTGATTTCTTCTATTTTGTATTTTTCTTCATATGAAACTGCAAGCTGCAGTTCGCTTAAAGGTATTTCCTTGTTGCTCACGATTAAGACTTCCGAGAAGTCGGTACTCATACTGGCATTTATCACACCGTTTATAAGGGAAAACTTTGCTGATACTGTCTCCATGCATCCCGTACAGCTAATTCCGGAGAATTTATAAAGGTTTACGATAACGTCATTGTTTTTCCTGAATTCGAAAAACAATTCGGAGCAGGCTCTTGGGATTACTGAGTCATTTGTTTGTTCAATTTTTAAAAAATCGAAGGCGCCCTTAAAAAGATTTTCATATTCCGTCTTGCTTCCGCCAAAAGGGGGGCTAACTTCGAATGTTCTGTCAAAAAGGAGTCCTGCAAGCATACCCTCATCCGACAATAATTGATGCATCTTCCAAACGTATTTTTGCCTCATAGGAGGCGGTAGAGCGCAGAAAAATGTTTGTTCAAGTATCAAATCATAATTTCCCTCAATCTGGAAAAAATCACCATGGATAATTTTGATATTATTGTGATGTTTAAATTTTTGTGAAATCGCTGCTACCAGAGTTGGGGCTATGTCTACAACGGTAATGTTTGTAAAGCCTTTTTCTAATAAGTATTCCGCTTCGTAGCTATTGCCACAGCCGGGAATGAGTATTCTGGCATCTTTGTTCTGAATCGTATTGATATAATTTTTGATGGGTGGGGATATTTCACCTAAATCCCACCCTGTGGTTTTTGCCTTATATTGTATGTCCCAATATTCCTGGTCCAACGGTCTGTCGCAGGATTGGACACAACACTGTATTTTATTCATAATAATCTAATTTGTAATCTCCAACATGTTTTTCATTTTCGGAGATTATCTTTTTCTGTTTGAAATAATTGAAAATGCCAATTATGAAAATACTCACCGATACCAGATAGAAAGATATTTCAATGAAAATGCTATTGTCAATTTTCAACAGATTTCGAGTACTTAATCCTGCTACCGAAAAATACATAGCAGTTCTCAAAAAGGATAAAAAAGTGGTTTGATTTGCCAAAATTGTTCTTTGCAAGGCCAAACGCTCCCTTAAGATTAAATCCTTGTTGAATTTTTCATTCATTATTTTACGCAGTTTAATTTTCCTTTTTCTTTCGATCTGTATTTATGCCCATTGGGATATATAGTGGACAAACACTAATTAAGCTTGTCAGTAGAAAGATAATACCAAGTGCCATTAATATATTTCCAACTGTGCCATTAACGGTATCGGTGAAATATAGTATGGCAATTATCATAGCCATTATTATTCTGAATCTTTTGTCTGCTTTTCCCATGTTTTTTTTCATAGCATAAGAGTTTAAGAGTGAGAACTATCTTTTTTTATAAAATTACTGCTTAATTTGTTGTTTAACATGGTTTTATTATTTTAAAACCTTGCTTTGACAAACGAAATCACTTTTTGGTACCGAGGTGCTGGAAATTGCCTTGAACCCACCTTCAATCTCCGCAAAATTTCTAAAGCCACGAGCTTGTAAAATGGATGCAGCTATCATACTGCGGTATCCTCCTGCACAATGTATAAAATAATTTTGTTTAGGGTCAAGATCGCTTATCCAGTCATTAATGAATGCCAATGGTTTTGAATAGGCTTCATTGACGTGTTCTGCACAGTATTCACTTTGTTTGCGAACATCAATAATATTGCTTTCTCCTATTGTTACCTGGTCTGCAAATTCCTGCGCTGTTATCCTGTTAATGGTATCAACTTCTTTTCCGGCATTTTTCCAAGCTTCAAATCCGCCTTCAAGATGACCAACCAGATTATCAAAACCAACCCGACTTAAACGAGTAACAGCTTCTTCTTCTTGTCCGGTTTCGGTTACCAAAACGATAGCTTGTTTAACATCACCAATTAAAGCACCTACCCATGGAGCGAAGTCTCCTTCGATTCCAATATTGATTGATTGAGGTATGAAGCCTTTTGCGAAAACACCATTTTTTCGTGTATCTAGAACAAGTGCACCAGTTTCCTCAACTACAGATTCAAAGTCATTTATATTTATAGCTCTCATTCCGTTATTCAAAACTGTTTCAAAACTTTCGTAACCTCCCTTGTTCATTGCTACGTTCATTCCAAAATAAGCCGGTGGAGGCAATAACCCTTCGGTTACTTCTTTTATGAATTCTCCTTCGGTCATATTGGCTCTTAGAGCATAATTGGTTTGTTTTTGATTTCCGATGGTTGAGATTGTTTCCTTGCTCATATTCTTTCCGCAGGCACTTCCGGCACCATGTGCAGGGTATACAATCACCTCATCCGGTAAAGTCATTATTTTGTCTCTTAAGGAATGATATAAAGTTGCAGCCAATTCTTCTTGGGTCATATGTGCAGCTTTTTGAGCTAAATCAGGTCTCCCCACGTCACCAATGAATAGGGTGTCTCCCGAGAAAATAGCATGTTTTTTAGCGTTTTCATCTATCAGTAGGTAAGTGGTACTCTCCATGGTGTGTCCTGGAGTGTGCAAGGCAACTATTTTGATGGCTCCAATTTGAAATTCCTGACCATCAGTTGCTATTATGGCATCAAATTCAGGATTTGCTGTCGGACCATAGACTATTGGCGCACTAGTTTCTTTACTTAAATCTACATGTCCCGACACAAAATCCGCATGAAAATGAGTCTCGAATATGAACTTCAGTTTTACCTCATCACGTTTTAAACGGTCAAGGTAAGGTTGTACCTCTCTAAGAGGGTCAATAATAGCAGCTTCTCCGTTGGAAATAATGTAGTAAGCACCTTGCGCTAAGCATCCAGTATATATTTGTTCGATCTGCATAATGTGTGTTTTTTATATTTGCTATACAAAGATAAATAGCGTTTTTGAAATTTGTTGTGACTTATGTTACAATCCAGACAATATTAAAAAAAGAAAGGACTAAGCCTTTCCTTTTAAAATTTTATGCCAATACATCCATGGCAATATTTTAGTTTTTAGAATCCACATTGACCATCTTGGTTTTGCCTGATCAAATGGGAAGGTCATTTTAGGTTTATTTGTATAATCAAATTCAGCCAACATTAATTTTCCGTATTCTGTTGGAATAGGGCAGGCACTGTATCCATCGTAATTAGCATTTACTGCTGCGTGGTTAATAGTGGCTAAAAGGTTTTTTACAACGACCGGTGCTTGTTTTCTGATTGCCGCTCCAGTTTTACTTGCTGGTGCGTTGATACAATCTCCCAAGGCGAATATGTTTTGGAACCTTGAATGTTGCAAGGTGTTTTTATCAATTTCAACGTAACCATAAGGATTGTTAGGATCGGCTAAAGGACTTTTCTTTATGAAATCCGGTGCAGATTGAGGTGGTACAACATGACAAAAGTCGTAAGTTAATGTGACCTTAGAAAGGTTTTCTGTACCTGAATCTTCAGTAATTCCATAACATGAAGCTGCTAAATTTTTAAATTTATCTTTAAGGGAATCTGATTGCTCTTTTGTACTGAATAAAATTGTTTTATTATCTCCATTGACACTTAATACCTGGGAACCAAAATGCGCTTTTATTTTATGTTTTGTTACTATTTTCTTTAAAGTTTCTGCATATTCCGGAACTCCAAAAATAACACTAGCTCCACTCACATAATGCACATCACATTTGTCAATAATTCCTTTTTTTGTCCAATAGTCACAAGCAAGATACATGATTTTATGCGGTGCGCCTCCACATTTTATTGGGGTAGAAGGGTTCGTGAATACGGCTGTTCCTCCTTTGAAATTTTTAATAAATTCCCAAGTTTTTGGAGCAAGATCGAAGGCATAGTTGCTGCTTAAATTGTTTTTACCTAAGGTTTCTTTTAATCCCTCTATTTTGTCCCAGTCCAGTTGAATTCCCGGGCAGACTACCATATAATCATAACTGATTTCTTCCTTACTTGCACAAATTACTTTGTTTTCAGAAGGAATGAATTCGTCAACGGCATCTTGTATCCAAGTTGTGTTTTCAGGAATAACGTCTTTTTCTTTTTTTACAGTTTTATTAACATCAAATATACCTGCACCTACAAGGGTCCATGCTGGTTGGTAATAATGTTTTTCTGCCGGATCGATAATTCCGATATTTAAATTTTTGTCTTTTCTTAATAGTTGGGCCGCCACAGAAATTCCTGCATTACCTCCTCCTACGATTAAAATTTGAAAATGTTTCATGGTTTTTTTGTTTGATTAATTATTGTGATAGTATTTTTTATTAGTATTTAGTTTCTAGAAGTAGTTCTCTAGCTGTATAACAATACAATTTGGATATGTAAATAATATTAAACAAAAAATCAAAAAAGGATTTCTTTTAATTACCTAATCCAAAACTGTAAAAACATAAATTAGCAACTTGTAATATTGTAAATGTGTTAAAAAAATATAGTAAAACTAATTAGTACTTAATTAGTTGATGCCCAATTTAATAAAAAAATAACAAAAACAGATTTAAATTTAAAATCCAAAAACACCTTATTTTAAAAATTTTAAAACAACTCCTATTGACCAATATCAATTTAATAGATAAACAAAAATACTTTCGGTGTAATCAATAGCTTTGTTTTTGGTAAAAAATCAATCGGTGGATAACAAATTTTAGAAATATATTTTAATCGGAGAGTGATTTAAGTCACAAAGCAGTTTTTTTAGAAACTTATTGTAGTTTAAATTACTTAAAAATTTGTGGGTTGAAACTATGAATAATAACTTATTCAAATAAATAAAAATAAATTGAAAAAAAGTAGTTACCAAAAAATGTAGTATGATGAAATGATAATAGTGGCCTAAAAAGAAGCGCCAGTTTTTCATTAGCCAAAAAATCAAAGAAAAACAGATTTGAGTTAGGGAAAATTTAATTAATTGCTATTTTGTGTTTTACCTTAAATAATTTACAGAAAAATTTCTTTGAATATGATATAGATACCCATTACGAGAACAAACCAGCCAAAAATTGGTTTTAGTTTGTCTCCATCTATTTTCTTTGAAAGTTTTATTCCGATAAGGATTCCTAAGAAAGCCATAGCAGAAATTGTGAATAAAAATCTATAATCAACAGGGGTCCCGATGTAAAGGTCGCCTGCAAATCCTATAGCTGAATTGATAAAAATTATCAATAAAGAGGTTCCCACTGCCTGCTTCATTGGAAGATTAGCAAAAAATATTAAAGCAGGAATAATTAAAAATCCCCCACCAGCGCCTAAAAAACCTGTTACTATTCCAACAAGAAAACCGATAATAGCTAATTGGGTGTAATTAGCTCTGTGGTTGGTGTTTTCAGTTTTTGAGTTTTTAATCATGGATATGGAGGCGGAAATCATCAAAATAGAAAATACCACCATTATCAATAGATCCTTGGATATAGCGTATGAAGCAAAAGTAAAAAGAGTAGCTGCAATATGAGGAAAAATGACTTCTCTAATTATTAAGATTGAAACTACTGATGGGATGGCAAAGTAAATGGCTGTCTTCAAATTGAGGTTACCCAACTTATGATGGCTATACCCTCCAAACAGAGCAGTCATACCAACAATAAACAAGGAGTAGCTTGTGGCAAGTTCAGGGTCAATTTTGAAGAGGTAAACCAAAATGGGAATGGTGAGAATTGAACCACCACCACCTATTAACCCTAATGAAATTCCTATAACAATTGATGCTAAATAACCAATAATTTCCATAAATGCTTTTTTTACAAAGGTTTCTTCTTTTGCATTTACCCACAGTAACATTTGTCACACTACTATACTAATTATAATAATAATTCAATTTGATTCCTGTTTAGGTTTACCATTCCGCGCTGCTCCATTTTTTTTAATAAACGGGAAATAACCTCTCGAGAGGTGTTTAATTCAGTTGCTATTTCCTGGTGAGAAAGCTTAATTTCTTTACTGCCATTTACGGTGGCATGTCTTTTTAAATAAAACTCTAGGCGTTCATCCATAGCTCTAAATGCCACATTATCGATAACCTCTAATACTTCCTCGAAACGGGATCTGTAGGTGCCTATTACAAATTCGTCCCAACTGCGATGGTTCATCATCCATTTTTCCATCAAAGCAACTGGTATCATCAGAAGTTCGCCGTCTTCAACCGCTTTCGCCGTAATTTTACTAGTCTGACTTTTTGTTGAGCAAATCATTGAAATAGCACATGCTTGACCAGGTTGTAGGTAATACATCAAAAACTCTCCTCCGTTTTCTCCTTCCCGGAAAATCTTTATTTGTCCTTCCAATAATAAGACCGTACTGTTTATGTATTGTCCAGTACGCATTATTATATCGCCAGCCTTGAAGGTCTGGGCAATGGAATTTTTTTGAATTTCTTCTATAAGTTCTGCGGAGAAACCAGGGAAATTTTTCTTTAGATTTAATGAATCAGACATTAAATAATCTTTTTTAATTGAATTTGAAATACTAGCTGATGAAATGTAAAATTAGGTAAAAAATAAGTATTCTCTGCTATTTTGCATTCTAATATTGTAAAAATCAAACAAATTTGCATTTTATGAATTTGCTATAATCCATCGGTTATATAGGGTAATTTTTGAGATATTAATATTGATTTGTTAGAATTTATTGTTATTGTGACTGTACTACAACGTTTTCTTTGAAATAATCTCTAAATAAGTGTTGCAGACTGTATTTTTAGTTAAAACATCGTAATTTTACCAAAAAACAAAACTATTATGAATTTAACACAAGAAGATTGGGTTTCTCAACTTGAAAAGGATGAAAATGCCGTTATTTTGGATGTAAGAACAGAAGATGAATGGAGTGAGGGGTATATTCCTAACGCCATAAACATTGATATTCATATGGGGCAAGCCTTTATCTCAGAAATTGAAAATCTGGATAAGGATAAAAATTATTATGTTTATTGTCGCTCGGGTGCCAGAAGTGCCAAAGCTTGCGAAATAATGAATCAATTGGGATTTGAAAATACCTACAATTTGACCGGAGGTATGTTAGAATGGGAAGGGGAGGTTGTTGAGCCATAAACCAAAAAATCTTACTACCAATTATTAATTATAAACTAAAAACTAAAAACTACTTATTACGTTATGAATTTAATTCCAGAAGAATTTCAAATTAAAACATTATTACACCAGGATACTTATTTAGTTGATGGAGAATTGAAAAAGTGGACAGGAAAAACAACAGAAGTATATTCCACCATCTCATCAACGGAAGACTATGCTCCAACTTTATTAGGAAGTATACCATTTATGGGAGAGCAGGAAGCTCAAGATGTGGTTAATTCTGCAAGTTTAGCTTTTAACAACGGTCAGGGATTGTGGCCAACAATGAAAGTGGTTGACCGAATCAAATGTATGGAGGATTTTGTTTCTAAAATGAAAGCCACAAGAAATGAAGTTGTGAAGTTATTGATGTGGGAAATTGGCAAGTCATTAGGAGATTCTGAAAAAGAATTTGACAGGACTGTTGATTATATATACGATACCATAGAACATTACAAGCAATTAGACAGAAGTTGTGCTCGTTTTACAAAAAGCCAAGGGGTTAATGCCATGGTTCGACGCGGACCAATAGGGGTTGTACTTTGCTTGGGACCTTACAATTATCCTCTTAACGAAACCTTTTCACTGCTTATTCCGGCTTTGATTATGGGTAATCCGGTTATTTTTAAACCTGCAAAGCACGGAGTTTTATTGATTTCACCTTTATTGGAAGCATTCAGAAGCAGTTTTCCTAAGGGAGTAATTAGCATTGTTTATGGTAGAGGTAGAGAAATCGCTTCACCAATGATGAAAACCGGAAAAATTGATATCTTGGCCTTAATCGGAAATAGTAAATCAGCTATCGCGCTGCAAGATCAACATCCAAATAAAAACAGATTGCGTCTAGTTTTAGGTTTAGAGGCAAAAAATCCTGCAATTATTTTGCCGGATGCCGATTTGGATTTGGCTATTTCTGAATGTATAAGCGGAACTTTGTCATTCAATGGTCAGCGATGTACAGCCTTGAAAATACTTTATGTTCACGAGTCTGTAGCGGAGGAATTTAACAGACGATTTGCTGAAAAAGTAGATGCACAGGTTTTTGGTAATCCATGGGAAAAAGAGGTAACTCTAACACCCCTACCTGAAAAGGACAAACCTGCATATATTCAGGAATTGATTGATGATGCTACTGATAAAGGAGCTAAGGTGTTAAATTCTAAAGGTGGGGAGCATTCTCCAAATTATATCTTTCCTGCAGTATTATTTCCTGTAAATAAGGATATGCGGGTATATCATGAGGAACAATTTGGACCTGTAATTCCTGTTCTGACTTTTAAAGATATTCAGGAGCCTTTGAATGATATGGCAGAATCCAATTATGGGCAACAGGTAAGTTTATTTGGAAAAGACATTAAAACCATAGCGCCTCTAATTGATACTCTGGTAAATTTGGTTTGTCGAGTTAATTTAAATAGTTCTTGTCAACGCGGACCAGATGTTTATCCTTTTACAGGGCGTAAGGATTCTGCTGTTGGAACTTTAAGTGTTTTTGATGCCTTAAGATCATTTTCTATCAGAACTTTTGTAGCTTCAAAAGACAACGAATACAATAATGAAATATTACAGGAATTATTGAATAGTAAAGAGTCTAATTTTATCAATACGGACTATATTCTTTAAATAAATTAATTATAAAAATAGAAGCGCCTCAGTTGTTCTGCAACGAGGCGTTTTTTTGTTAACAGCTTTTAGTGTCAGAATTAGGAAGAAATATAAAGTTGTCATAAATGACAATGTTATGTTTTTTTCTATTATATCCTATAGACAAGCAGAGCTGATTAAAATAATTAATCAAAGATGCTATTTTTGTACTTCTAAATAAAAATACTAATCCATGTATTTCTGAAAATCTGATAAAACATAAGGTGAGATGATAATGATAAACCAAGACCATAAATACAGCCTAGAAAATGTGTTGTTTGTATTTGCATTAGAGAGCGAAGCAGCTGATGTTTTTGAAGGAAGAAATATAATGTTTACCGGTATTGGTAAGATTAATGCAGCCTGCAAATTAACAAAAGCCATCCATCAAAACAGACCCAATCTGATAATTAATCTGGGATCAGCAGGTAGTAGTCAATTCCAAAGAGGAGAGGTGGTTTGCTGTAATCAGTTTGTTCAAAGGGATATGGATGTTAGAGGTTTGGGATATGAGCTTTATGAAACTCCATTTTCGGGTATACCTTCTATATTTGACTATGGATTAATAATGGAAAACCTCCCATCAGGGATTTGTGGTACAGGAGATAATTTTGAAATGGGGCATACTATAACTTCCTATAGCGTGGTTGATATGGAAGCCTACGCTCTTGCTCTTGTGGCAATGCAGGAAAGTATACCCTTCCTTTGTCTTAAATATATCTCGGATGGTGCAGACGATAATGCTGCTGCTGATTGGACGGAACAAGTCCATAAAGCTGCTGCGGCCTTCGGAAAAATCCTTAATCTTCTTTAATGAACTTACTTAATTATTCTTCTACACAGTGCAAATTATTGATGAAATAATTTTCGGGCTGGTAGTATTTTCCGTTTAATTCGGACACAATCTCTTTCTTAACTATATAATCTTGGGTGTCTGTAAGGTATTTTATTCTCATCAAGGAAACGGGAGAATTTTTTAAATCTTCAAATGTACCTTTCATAAACATAAAAGTGCCAGAGGTTAATCTGTTATTGAAGCCGTTGTCATCACGAATAATTGATCCACAGATTTCTTTGTCAATGTGCAGTAGGGTAATAACTTTTCCGTTATTTAGTTGTAGATACAGTTTTGAATTTTTATCCAAACAGTTGGTTTTTAAAAAGTCCTTGCTTTTCTGAACATGCTGGACATTTAAAATTGGGAGGCCATCAGTTAATGTAAGTGAGTAAAAAATATAATTTGAAGTTCCACCAAAGATTTTTTCTGAAATCAGGTATTCATTTGTCGTTTTATAAGTTCCTATAGAATCCGTCTCATTGACAACAAAATCACAGGGAGTTTGTGAGAATGTCAGTGCTGATATAAAGAATAATACTGCTATAAGAAATTGTTTCATGGTTATTTTATTTTGTTGCAAAGTAAAACTTTTTTATTATTATTTATGTCGATGGTAAAAAAAGTATACAAATTTCCTCCTTCCTTTATTTTCCACTTCTTTCTGATTTGTTCTACACTTTCGGGGAAATTTCTGGTTGTAATGTTGATCTGTTTTCCGCTTAAGTTTTTCTTCATTTCTTCTTTATTGTAATCAAATGAATTAAGTACTTCAAAAACCCTTCCCGGAAATAGTATCAAATCGGCTGATGTATAAAGGTGGGAGTGTTTATGAAGTTTGTTCAGATTGTAAAAGAGGCCTACTTCCTCAAATCCGCCCGATTTCATAATAGCACTGTTAGGCTCGTAAAGATATTTCTGAGGTAAGGAAAAGTTGGGGATTTTTTGCCTATCACCCAAAATATAATCAAATGTTTCTGCAGTATCTTTTTTTAAGTTGATTGTCTTGATGGTGATTTTGCCACGATATTCTTTGTGTAATTCGAATAAGAGCTCTTTAACCTCATTTTCAAGGGCAACAATATGAATTTCTTTTACATTATTCAATTCGGTCAAAGCTGCTGAAATATCCAGCAAGGGAGCGGTTTTAATTAATATATTAGGAGATTTTTGAAAATAATAATCAATATTTTCAGGGACATTTGGCAAGCAGTCTTTAAGCATAAACACCTTACCCTTGCTTTCGCTTCTTCTGGAAGGGTCGATATATATCCAATCCCATTCCCGATTAAGGTTTTTTAATGTATCCAAGCTATCTCCAATGATACACTCAATATTATTTGCCTGTAATTGTTTTACATTGTGCCTGACAATATTTGAGAGTTCCTGATTAATCTCACAGTGGACTACCGATTTTATTTTTTTTGAAAAATAGTAGTCATCCACACCAAAACCCCCACTAAGATCAATTAAGGATTCGCCTGATACAAGATTCGATTTGTAAAGGGCTGTCTTTTCAGACGAGGTTTGCTCTACTGAAATCTTTCCTGGGTAAATTATGTTGCTGGTATTAAACCATGTCGGTAGTTTTTCCCGGGCTTTTGATTTGGCTTCTATTTGGTTTAAGATACTGATCCATTCTATATTTGGAAAAGGATTTTTTTGTAAGGCTAATTTTGAAATTGAAGCAACGGTGCTTTTTGTGATAAAGTCTTGAACTTCAGTCCTTAGAATAGGGTTTTCCAAATTTAAATTTTTTCGGTTAAGATTGCGATAATTTTATTGTTTGGAAAAAATTCTTTCCCAATAACTTTTAAACTGGTGTAAATCGGAATAGCCACAATCATCCCAAAAATACCAAATGTAATACCACTTATTAAAATAATTAAGAATATTTCAAGCGGGTGGGATTTTACACTTTTTGAAAATATAAGAGGAGAGCTAATGTTATTGTCAATTATCTGAACAATTAAAAAGCCGATCACCACATAGATTGTAGTTGGTAATATTTCCGTCTTGAAATCGGTTCCAAGGTTGCTTATGAGGGTCAGTATGGCTGCTAATACCGTTGCGACAATAGGGCCCAGGTATGGAATGATATTGAGCAGAGCGCATAAAAAAGCAATGATTACCGCATTTTCGTTTGAGAAAATAATAAGCACTGTAAAGTAAAGTACGAAAACCACTAAAAGCTGGAATAACAACCCTATGATATATCGTGCAAGCAAATTATTGATTTTATCAATCGAGTTAAGGATTTTATCCTCGTTATTGTCCGGAAGAATCAACTTGGCTTTTTCTTTAAAATTAAGCTGATCTTTCAGAAAGAAAAATGTAATAACAAAAACTGAAGCTAAACCCATTCCAAAATCAGCAACTGCATTGATTACTGAATTGATAAAAATAGTTAGAAACTTAAAGTCAAATTTGGATGACATCTCGGTATCATCCACTAGTCCCTGTATGTCTATGTTATGTAATTCAAAATAAACCTTCAGATTTGATTCCAGAACCGTTATTTGATTTTGAAGCAGGTTTGTGTCCAGCAAGGATAAATTTTTTGCCTGTGAAATTATTAAGGGAACAAACAGTAGGGCAAAACCGATTAAGATCAAAATAAAGAATAATAAAGTTGTAATCACCGCAAATATATTTTTGAATTTCAATTTAGTTTTCAAAAAAAGTATTAACGGGTTTGCAATTAAACAAAGGACTAGGGAAATTGCTATGTATAAAATTACCGTCTTGATTTTGTATATAAAGAATACTGCTGCGCAAATCAAAACAATTGTTCCAATAGCCTTTAAAATTCCGTTAGAAACTGTCTTTGAGGTAATCATTTTGATGAGGTTTTTTTATCAAAGATAAAAAAGTTAAGCGATTTTATTTGTTATTTCATAAAGAGCGATGCTCGTAGCCTGAACAACGTTCATGCTGCTATTTGTACCGTACATTTCGATGTGTGAGACCAGATGCGATATTGCTAAAATTTCCTCACATATTCCATTTATTTCACTTCCGACCACAACTGCTAACTTTTTGTCACCGGAGATTTTTATATCTTTTAATGGTTTACTCGAAGATGTTATTTCTATTGCAATTATTTCATATTGATTTTGTTGAAGGTAATCAATTAAAGTTATACTTTCCTCAAACATCTGGTTTGGAATGTGTAAATGTGTACTTCTGGAAGTTTTGTTTATTTTACGTGGATTTAATGGGATATCTTTTCCCAGAAAAATAATTTGTTCAACTCCAAAAGCCTCGCTCACTCTGAAGAGGGAACCTATATTTTGCTGGAAATAAATATTATCGCAAATTAGGGTAATAGGAAATTGTCTTTTTTTAAATTTATTTTGGTAGTGGTCTAATTGCACGATCCTAATTATTGAAAATGTAGTAAATTATATTTGCTCCCATTTTTAAAGCCTTCGCACGTACCTCCTCCGGATCATTATGAACTTCTGGATCTTCCCATCCATCTCCAAGGTCGCTTTCAAATGTGTATAGTAGCGTTAATCTGTTGTCTACAAATAAGCCAAAAGCCTGAGGTCGTTTTCCATCATGCTCGTGTATTTTCGGAAGTCCATTTGGAAATTGGTAAGGCATTTGAAAAACGGGGTGATTTGAGGGGATTTCAATTAATTCTCTGTTGGGAAATATTTTTTTTATTTCCCTGCGAATGTATTGATCCATACCGTAATTATCATCGATATGTAAAAAACCTCCTGCACTAAGATATTTTTTCAAATTAGACAAATCGGCATTGCTAAAAATCACATTTCCATGGCCTGTCATGTGAATGTATGGGTATGAAAATATATCGGAGTTACTTGGTTCTACAGTTGCCGGTTTTTGTTCAATGGTCGTATTTATGCTGTTGTTGCAGAAACGGATCAGATTTGTAAGCGAGGTAGGGTTGGCATACCAATCCCCTCCGCCACTGTATTTTAGCAGTGCAATTTCCTGTGAAAAGGCATTAAGATTAACTAAAAGAAATACTATATAAAGTCGTTTCATGATTCTGTTGTTCGCGGTTACTCTTCATTAAAAAAAACAACACCATGGCAGGCCACAACTGCTGCGGTTTCAGTTCTTAATCGGGTATTTCCTAAAGAAACCGGAATAAAACCTTGTTTAATTGCTAAATCAATTTCCTTGATTGAGAAATCACCCTCCGGGCCTATCAGGATGGTGACGTCCTCATTAGGTTTTAGAACAGATTTTAGGGTTTTTTTTGATGTTTCTTCGCAATGAGCAATTAATTTTTTTTCGCCTAATTCCTGTTTTAAAAAATCCTTTAAACTAATAGCGTCGTTTAATTTCGGGAGATAAAGTTCGTTGGATTGTTTTAATGCAGACAGGACTATTTTGTCAAATCTTTCTTTGTTGATAACTTTTCTTTCAGAACGATCACAAATAATAGGTGTTATTTCCTGAATCCCTATTTCTGTTGCTTTTTCAAGAAACCATTCAAAACGGTCATTCATCTTCGTTGGAGCAACTGCCAGATGTAAATGAAATTTGGGAGCTGATTTTTTTTCAAAAGAGGTTATGTTTACCAGGCATTTATTGTCTGAAGCTAAACTTATTTCACAATTAAAAAGATAGCCTAATCCATTGGTTACATGTAAAATGTCTCCTTCTTTTTTTCGTAAAACTTTAATTATATGTTTGCTTTCCTCTTTTTCAAATGAAAAAGAAGTTGTTGTTTTATCAATACTTGGGTTAAAAAATAACTGCATGGTTTAAAATTGAATTCGTGCTTTTGAAACTACAGAGGCGTCATCGAACTTTTGAGATAAATATTTTTGATATCCTACAATTCCTATCATTGCGGCATTGTCTGTAGTGTATTCAAATTTAGGTATAAAAGTTTTCCATCCATATTTAGTTTCGGAATCTTTCAAAGTCTTCCTGATTCCAGAATTAGCAGAAACACCACCACCAATAGCTATTTGTTTGATTCCTGTTTCTGCAACTGCAAGTTTCAATTTATCCATCAAAATCCCAATAATGGTGTGCTGAATCGAAGCGCAAATGTCATTAATGTTTTCATCTATGAAATTTGGATTTTCCTTTTGATTTTTTTGAATAAAGTATAGGATTGCTGTCTTGAGGCCTGAAAAACTAAAATCCAATCCGGGTACCTTTGGTTTGGTAAAAGAAAAAGCCTTTGGGTTACCCAATTGTGCATATTTGTCTACTAGCGGACCTCCGGGATAGGGAAGTCCTAATATTTTTGCACTTTTATCAAATGCTTCTCCAACCGCATCGTCTGTGGTTTCACCTATAATTTCCATCTCAAAAAAATCCCTTACTTTAACAATTTGAGTATGACCACCACTGATAGTCAAAGCAAGAAAAGGAAACTCTGGTTTGTCGTAACCTTCTTCGTCAATGAAGTGTGCTAAAATATGGGCATGCATATGATTTACCGATATTAAAGGAATACCCAAGGCTAATGCCATCGATTTGGCAAAGGAACTGCCTACTAGAAGGGAACCCATTAATCCTGGGCCTTGCGTAAAGGCGATAGCCGAAAGTTGATCCTTTTTGATGTTTGCCTTTCGAATTGCAGCATCAATTACCGGGACTATGTTTTGTTGATGGGCTCTGGAAGCAAGTTCGGGAACCACACCGCCATATTCCGAGTGAACCAGCTGATTGGCAACAACATTCGAAAGGACTTTGTCGTTACATAATACAGCAGCGGCAGTATCGTCACATGAACTCTCAATTGCAAGAATATAAACGTCAGAATTTAGCATAAAAGGGCATAATTTTTGGGTAGTCTTTATAAAAACCGATTTTATTTTTTGTTAATTTTACGGCGAAGCCAAAATTAAAGAATTTTATTAAAGGTTTTGTCCTTTCAGTCAGCAAAAGTATTTTTCAGCTAAACAAAAAAACATTAGGAGCTATCAAAAAAATTTATAAAATAACATCCAATATAATTTTTGGGCTAATTCTTTTTTTTCTGGTACTTGGTATAGTCCTCTCTTTGCCTTTTGTTCAGACCAAAATAGGTCAGTATGTTACTAATCGAATTAACAAAGACTACGGAACTAATATTAATATTGATGCGGTAAGGATTTCAGCATTCGGAGGGGTTAAAATTAAAAAAGTTCTAATTCTCGATCATCATAATGACACACTTATTTATTCAAATACGCTGAATACTGCTATATCAGACGTGAAAAGAATGTTTGATGGTGATCTGATTTTTAGCGAAATTCGATTTAATGGTCTTTTATTTGATTTAAAAACCTATCGGGGTGAACAAGAATGGAATATAGATGTATTCATTAAGGCTTTCGATACGGGAAAACCTCCTTCAGGGAAACATTTTCTGCTGAAGTCCAGGAGGGCAATTTTTAAGAATTCGCATTTTAGATTGTCTGATGAGAATAAAGAAAATCCTAAAGATGTGGATTTTACCAGATTGAATATTGATCTAAACAATTTTTTACTCTATGGTTCTAATATAAGCACTAAAATAATTAAGATGTCCTTTATGGACCACCGTGGCTTATATGTGTCTAAGCTAAGTTCCAATTTTAGTTATAGCAAGAAAAGTATAAAACTTAATGATTTAGACCTTCTGACCAAGGAATCGCAGTTTAAAGCCAATGTTGTTTTGAATTATAGAGTGGAAGATTTTGCCGATTTTAATGACAAGGTCAAATTTGATGCAAAAATCATTTCAGCTGCAATCAATTCTAATGATATCAGTTTTTTTTATAACGAACTGGGTAAAAATCAATTTTTCTATTTTAGAGGGGCAACCATCAAAGGAACTTTAAATGATTTAAATATATCTGGTTTAAACTTGGTTGATTCCAACAAATCCCGCATCCAGGGGAAAATTAACTTCAAAAATATTTTCGGTAAAGGAAATCAGGAATTTGCCATGGATGGGCGATCTTTAAAGATTAATTCCAGTTATAATAATTTGGTTAGACTGCTTCCAAATGTATTAGGCAAAAAAATGCCTGTTGAACTTCAAAAGCTGGGAGACTTTTATTTAACTGGTGAAACAAAACTAACTGCTTCAACACTTGATGCAGACCTGAACTTAACTTCAGATTTAGGAAAAGTTCAATCCAAATTTGTATTAACAAATATGGATTTTATAGACAAAGCCTCTTATAAAGGAAATGTATTATTGGATAATTTCGAGCTGGGAAAAATGTTGAATCGTGGTGATGTGAGGAAGGTTTCTCTTGATGTCGATGTGGATGGAAAGGGTTTTACCGAAAAATATCTTAACACGAAACTAAAAGGAGCGGTAACGAAGTTGGAATATAACCGTTATTCGTATTCCAATATTCTGGTAGATGGAAATTTCAAATTACCATATTATAAGGGTAAAATTTCAATCAGTGATCCCAATTTTATTTCTGATTTTGATGGTCTGATCGATTTAAGTAATAAAGAAAATAGTTATGATTTTCATGTCAAGGTTGACTATGCTAATTTGAACAAAATTAAACTTGTTAATGATACAATTGCGAATTTCAAGGGAGATGTGGTTGTTCAGGTGGCTGGAAATACCCTAGATGAATTACATGGTAGTGTTTTTATAAAGGAAACAGTATATCAAAATACAAAAGACACCTATGAATTCAGTGATTTTAAGATAAGTTCTGTTTTTGATGATTATAAGGTGAAGATAATTACAATTGATTCTCCCGACATCATTCAGGGTCAGATTGAAGGAAAATATCAGTTTGATCAGTTGGCTAAATTAGCAAGGAATTCTCTGGGTAGTCTTTATGCCAATTTTAAACCTGAAAAGGTAAATAGAGGTCAGTTTCTGAAATTTAATTTTATTGTATACAATAAAATTATTGAGATTTTAGATCCTGATATTTCTCTCGATGCAAATACGGTTTTAAAAGGGAATATTAAATCTGATGTTCAAGAATTTAAGTTAAATTTTAGTTCTCCAAAAATTCTTATAGCAAAGAATATCTTTGACAATGTAAGGATAGCCATCGATAATAAAAATCCGCTGTATAATGCCTTTGTAGAATTAGACAGTATCAAAACTCCCTATTATAAAATCCGTGATTTTAATTTAATCAATGTAACCATGAAGGACACCTTATTCTTTCGTGCGGAATTTAAGGGAGGAAATAAAGGTCAGGATTATTATAATTTGAATTTATACCACACCATAAATAAAGATAATAATAATGTAGTTGGTTTAAGTAAATCTGAAATTAAGTTTAAAGATAATATCTGGTATTTAAATCAGAATGAGAGGTTTAAGAATAAAATAATCTTTGATAAATCATTTGAAAATTTCAATTTCGATGATATTATATTATCACATGAAGATCAGGCAATTACCCTGAAGGGAACAATAAAAGATAAAATTAATAAGGATTTAAAATTAAGTTTTAAAAATGTCGATCTGTTCAAAATTACTCCGGAGAACGAGCAGTTTGTTTTTAATGGTAATTTGAATGGTGAGGTTAATTTTAAGCAGAATAAGGCTATTTATAAGCCTACGGCATCTTTGGTGGTAGATAATCTAAATATTAATAATACTGAATTAGGAAAGTTTAAGTTTGAGGTAGAAGGTAATCAGAATCTGGATGTGTTTTCTGTCAATTCTTATATTCAAAATAAAGATGTAGAATCGTTTAGTACCTCGGGAAATTTTACTATTACAGGTCAGGAGGCTGAATTTGATCTTAAATTCAAGTTGGAAAAATTTAATTTAGGAGTCATGAATACTTTGGGAGGAGAGGTTTTGTCAAATGTCAGAGGCTTTGTCTCTGGTAATGCTATTATTCAGGGTAGTGTAAAAAAACCAAAATTTACCGGCCGCTTATTTATTGAGAAAACAGGATTGACGGTTCCTTATTTAAATGTAGATTATCAGATTAATGACAGGTCTATTGTGGATTTAATCGATCAAAAATTTCTGATTCGAAATAATGCAATCAGGGACACTAAATTTGGAACGAGAGGTTTGTTGAACGGCACAGTGGAGCACAATAATTTTTCTGATTGGAAATTAGATCTCAATATAAAATCAAACAGATTGGTTGTATTAAATACCAAGGATTCGGAGGATGCAGCATATTATGGGACCGCTTTTATGAATGGTGAGGCATCTATCTCGGGACCAACCAGCGGATTGTTCATTAAAATAGCTGCCAGATCCGAAAAAGGTACAGAAATTAAAATCCCTATCAATAATGCAGAAAGTGTAGGGGAAAATGCATTTGTGCACTTTTTGACTACAAAAGAAAAGTATAATAAGAAAATGGGGATTGTTGAAAGTGCCAAAAGATATGAAGGTCTTGAAATGGAATTTGATCTTGATATTACCCCGGATGCAGAAGTTGAAGTAATATTGGATCGTGATTCGGGGCACGGGATGAAAGGTAAAGGATTTGGATCTATCCTGATGAAAATAAATACTTTGGGAAAATTTAATATGTGGGGAGATTTCCAGGCGTATGAAGGTAGTTATAATTTCAAATACGGTGGGATTATTGATAAAAGATTTGATGTCAAAAAAGGAGGTTCTATATCGTGGGAAGGAAATCCTATGAAGGCAAATTTGAATCTGGAGGCAGTGTATAAAACAATAGCTAATCCGGCTGTTTTGCTTGAAAATTCGTCATTCAACAGGAAGGTTCCGGTAGATGTGATAATTGGCGTACGAGGTGATTTGGCAAGCCCTGAACCGGATTTTAATATAGAATTCCCAACCGTAAGTAATGTTTTAAAATCAGAGATTCAGTATAAATTAAACGATAAGGAGGCACGTCAGACTCAGGCTCTATATTTATTGTCATCAGGAGGTTTTTTAAGTCCTGAAGGAATTAATCAATCCGATTTTTCAGGTAGCTTGGTTGAAACAGCTTCAGGATTATTAGGCGGCATCATAAAATCCAGTGATCAGGATGAGCGATTTAAAGTTGGTATAAATTATATTTCTCCGGACAAAAGGATAGGTAAGGAAACTGACGGTCGATTTGTGGCAACGATTTCTTCCAAAGTAAACGAAAGAATTACAATAAATGGTAAAGTGGGTGTGCCTTTTGGAGGTGTTAACGAATCTGCTGTAGTTGGAGATTTGGAAATATTATACAGGGTTAATGAAGACGGAACCATGAATTTGAGGTTGTTTAACAGAGAAAATGACATTAATTATATAGGGCAGGGTATTGGCTATACCCAGGGCATAGGGGTTACTTATGAAGTTGATTTTGATACTTTCCAGGAAATAGTGAATAAGATTTTTAAAAATCACCAGATAGGGGTGCAAAAAAAATCAGGTCTGCAATTTCAGGATTCCAACTTGGCACCTGAATACATAAATTTTTCAGGTGATAAGAAATCCGATAATGATAGTCCAAAAGTTAATAATGAAGCATTGATTCCGGAGGAGTATTGATTCAGGCCACACTGCAGAATTTTTACTTTTTTTAATTCGAATCTATTATCTCCTATGCTGTATCCGTTTGGAAAATTATATGTTTTGTTGAAAATTATATTTTTTTTTAAATTTTTGTTAAAAATTATTAACGAAAACGTTTGAATTTTAGAGGGTTGAAGATTTTGAGGAAAACAAATAAATAAAATGCTTTAAGTTTCTTAATTTTACGGTCCAAAACTAAAAACATGGTAAAAACAATAAAAAAGATAGGTGTTCTGACTTCTGGAGGAGATTCTCCAGGTATGAATGCTGCAATAAGATCTGTAGTGAGGACTTGTGCATATCATAATATTGAATGTATGGGGATTTACAGAGGTTATCAGGGGATGATTGAAGGAGATTTTATTGAGATGGGGCCTCGAAGCGTGAATAATATCATAAACAAAGGAGGGACAATTTTAAAATCGGCTCGTTCTGCTGAATTCAGAACTCCTGAAGGAAGAAAAAAAGCTCACGATAACTTGGTAAAAGCAGGAATAGATGCTTTGGTGGTAATAGGAGGAGATGGTAGTTTTACCGGAGCGATGATTTTTAACGCAGAATATGGATTTCCAGTGATGGGAATACCTGGTACTATCGATAATGATATTTTTGGTACCAGTCATACTTTAGGTTATGATACAGCCTTGAATACGGTGGTAGATGCGATTGATAAAATCAGAGATACTGCAAGTTCGCATAACCGATTGTTTTTTGTTGAAGTTATGGGAAGAGATGCGGGACATATTGCTTTAAATGCAGGTATTGGTGCTGGAGCTGAGGAAATTCTTATACCAGAAGAGAATTTAGGATTGGATCGCTTGTTGGAGTCATTGCAAAAAAGTAAAGCATCCGGAAAATCTTCCAGTATTGTTGTAATTGCTGAGGGAGATAAAATTGGAAAAAATGTATTTGAATTAAAAGAGTATGTTGATGAGAATTTACCGGAATATGATGTGAGAGTATCTGTGTTAGGACACATGCAGCGTGGGGGTTCTCCATCGTGTTTTGATAGAGTTCTTGCAAGCCGATTGGGAGTTAAAGCTGTAGAATCTTTATTAGATGGGGTTTCGAACTTTATGGTTGGTTTAAATAATGATAAGGTAAACCTGACTCCTCTTGTTCAGGCAATTAAGGGAAAATCAGAAATTGATAAGGAATTATTGAGGGTATCTGAAATTATAACAACATAAACAAGCAGGGTACTTAAACAGTTTCAATGCTGAACAATCACTTTTTAAAAAATAAATAATAAACACTAAATTAATAGAGAAATGTCAAAAGTAAAATTGGGAATAAACGGATTCGGACGAATTGGAAGAATTGTTTTTAGAGAGTCTTTTAACAGAGATAATGTAGAAGTTGTAGCAATCAACGATTTATTAGATGTAGATCACTTAGCTTACTTATTAAAATATGATTCTGTTCATGGTCGTTTTGATGGAACAGTTGAAGTAAAAGACGGGAAATTATATGTGAACGGAAGAAATATCCGTATTACTGCTGAAAGAAACCCAGCTGATTTAAAATGGAATGAACTTGATGTTGATGTAGTTGCTGAATGTACTGGTATCTTCACAACAATTGAGACTGCAAGTGAGCACTTAAAAGGTGGTGCTAAGAAAGTAATTATTTCTGCTCCTTCTGCAGACGCTCCGATGTTTGTAATGGGAGTAAACCACGAAACTGCAAAAGCTTCTGATTTAGTTGTTTCTAACGCTTCTTGTACTACTAACTGTTTAGCTCCATTGGCTAAGGTTATTAACGATAACTTCGGAATCGTGGAAGGTCTGATGACTACAGTTCACGCTACAACTTCAACTCAAATGACTGCTGACGGTCCTTCGAGAAAAGACTGGAGAGGTGGACGTGCTGCAGCAATCAATATTATTCCATCTTCTACCGGAGCAGCTAAAGCTGTAGGTAAAGTTATCCCATCATTGAATGGAAAATTAACCGGTATGGCATTCCGTGTTCCAACTGCTGACGTTTCTACAGTAGATTTAACTGTAAAATTAGCTAAAGAAACTACCTACGAAGAAATTATGGCAGTATTGAAGAATGCTTCCGAAACTTCTATGAAAGGTATCTTAGGGTATACTGAAGATGCAGTTGTTTCTCAAGATTTTATTGGAGATAAGCGAACTTCTATTATTGATGGTACTGCAGGAATTGGATTGAATTCAACTTTCTTTAAGTTAGTTTCTTGGTACGATAATGAGTATGGATATTCAAGTAAATTATTAGACTTATCAGTTCATATCTCAGGATTGAAATAATAATTTGGATAAATAAAAGAATCCCGTTAAACTTTAACGGGATTTTTATTTTATATTTATTCTGGTCCTGCAGATCTTTGTTCTAACAAATAAAAATAAAAACAAAATGAAACTAATAGTTGACAGTGGTTCTACAAAAGCCGATTGGATAGCAATAGATGATAGTGGAAAAGTGTTGTTTACAACTCAAACCTTGGGACTTAATCCTGAAATACTTGAACCACAACAGATCATTGATAGATTGGAGGAAAATTTAGATATTGAGCAGAGTAAAAAAATTGCCACTCATCTGTTTTTTTATGGGGCTGGTTGCGGTACCGACAGAATGAAGTCTACTCTGAAAGAAAAGTTTGAAGGTTATTTTACCAATGCTGAAGTTACAGTTGAAGAAGATACCTATGCTGCAGTTTATGCGACAACGCCAATAAATCAGGAAGCTATTGTATGTATTTTAGGAACAGGCTCCAATTGCAGTTTTTTTGACGGAAAAAAATTGCATCAAAAAGTACAGTCTTTAGGCTATATTGTTATGGATGATTGTAGTGGAAATGTTTTAGGAAAGGAATTGATTAGAAAATACTATTTCAATAAAATGCCCAAGGTATTAGCTTCTCAATTTGAAAAGGAATATAATTTGGATGCAGACTATATCAAGGCCAAATTATACAAAGAGCCAAATCCAAATGCTTATCTGGCAACGTTTGCGAAGTTCTTAATTCAGCATAAAGAGAATGATTTCTGCAAGGAGATAATCTATAGAGGGATGGATTCTTTTGTTGAGAACTATGTGGAACAATATGAAAATTGCCGAGAAGTACCGGTTCATTTTGTTGGGTCTATAGCTTATTACTTGAAAGAAGAATTGCAGTATACTTTTGAGAAGTACAAATTACAGTTGGGTACGGTTATAAGAAGGCCAATCGATGGTTTAATTTCATATCACTCCTCAAAATAAATTAATTAAAATATGGAGATAGCGATAATTGCACATGACGGCAAAAAAGTTGATATGGTTCAGTTTTTAAACAAAAACATGCAAATTCTACAAAAAGAAAACATTAAACTTATTGCAACCGGAACGACAGGAGGTCGAGCTGAAAAAGCTGGTTTTAAAGTTAAAAAATTGCTTTCAGGACCAATGGGAGGTGATGCGCAAATTGCAGCAAGAGTCGCAGAGGGAAAAACTAAAATGGTTTTCTTTTTTAAAGACCCCTTGGCAAGTCATCCTCATGAACCGGATGTTAATATGCTTGTTCGCGTTTGCGATGTTCACAATGTGGCTTTAGCAACCAATGAAGCAACTGCTCAGCTGCTTCTTGACGCCCTTGCTGCTAAAGGATAGCTATCATTGAGATCTCAACATTTACATTTTTAGGCAATGCTGCCACCTGAACCGTTTCACGAGCTGGAGCGGTTTTTTCGTTAAAATACGATCCGTATACTGCATTTATTTTTCCAAAATCAGCCATGTTGGTAATGAAAATACTTGTTTTAACAACATTTTCAAAGTTCATTCCTGCTGCTACCAGTACCGCTTTCATGTTTTCCATAACTTGTTTAGTTTCCGATTCGATACTGCCGGTAATCAATTCACCAGTGGTCTGATTTATTGCTATCTGACCGGAGGTGTATAGGGTGTTTCCTTTTAATACAGCCTGATTATAAGGTCCTATGGGTGCAGGAGCATTTTCTGTAAAAATTATTTTTTTCATATGTGAATTGAAATTTAATGGAATAAATCAGATACTCAAATTTAAATAATTTTTCATTAGCGGTTTACATTCACACTGCGTTTTTCATATTTAATATCACTAAGTATACCCGATTTGATACCAATGAAAAAATTCCAATTGGCATAGGTGCCAAAAGGTGTCCAATTAAAGCTCATGCGCCAGCTTGCAAGGTCTCTTTCAAATCTGAATTGGGTATAAGTTACTCCGTTTTGTACAAAGTCATAACCGGTTGACATACCCACTTTCCATTTTGGAGTCAAGTCTGCATTTGCGGAAATCATCAGCGAATTGGAGGAAATTCTGTTTTCCCTGTTATTGTTGCTGTACGTAAAGGAGTAGGCAAAAGTCATGTCCCATGGTAATTTTGCATTGAAAAATTCAGAAATGGTGTCTTCTCCTTCCTCTTCACTTCCGTCAAACAAGCTCTTTCTGTTGTCGTTTAAATCATTGCCTGTACCAAAGAGGTCGTCCTCTCTACCGCCATTACGTTTGGTTTGTTCATTCTTGTCATCCTTGGTTTTATCTGAGTTTTTATTTGAAAGGGAATAGTTTAAAGTTAAGTTGGCGCTTGTCATTCGAAATAAACTACCTCCGTTCTCAATGTTGTATTGGTTGATTCTTCTGCCGGAGTTATCAATTGCATAGGGGTCCAAAGTTGCTCCCATATTTGCATTTAATTTATTTTTAAAAAATTGAGCTCCTGTGCTTACCCTAACCGGTGACCAGGCAAGAGCCGTTACTCCATCTGCATCAAGGTTGTAGCTTGTAGAAAAATTCAGGTTGTTAAGAAGCATTACCTTTTTTGGTTCCACTTTTGTGGTGTCTCTGTCTGTTACCTTTGCTTCGAAAGTATTGCTAACATTAATTCCTAAAGTATTTGAATTATTTAATCCCGGAGCACCAAATATTCCTCCTTCAAATCGGGTGTATTGTTTATTCATAGTGCCGCTGGCATCGGTTGCATAGGTGTCGTAGTATTTTTCAAAACTTGGGGTGTAACCGTAAGAAAAGGAAGGTCTTACAACGTGTCTGATTGCTTTGATTCTTTTATCTTCTCCAAAATTGAATGTACCGTATATCGTGGTACCAAAACTCGATGTGAAGGAATAGGTTCGATAAGCGTCAAAAGCATTGACTGTTCTGTCTACAACCCTGCTTTGTTCAGTGTCAAAACTCTTTCGTATAGTTTTGGTGTACCAAATTTCATTATAGTTTAGTGAGCTGGACACACTAAAATACTTAAACACCTTGAAATTGGTACTTAAGGGGATGCTGTGTTGTAAACCAACCTTAGCATCTTTAAACATTTGAGGCTTGAAAAAAAGTGAATCTGTAGTTGTAATACTGTTTCTGGCATTTAAGTTATACTGCAGGTTCATATTTTTGAAAAAACCTTTTTTGGCTCCGTCTTTTGCTACAAAAGGATACATACGATCAAGGCTAAACTGAAGTGTTGGCAAAGTCATATTGATTTGTTCCGTTTGTGTATTTTGGGAGTGAGTTGCAGATAAAGATAATCTTGCCTGTGGAATCGTATTAAAAGTTTTTGAATAGGATATCGAGGAGCTTAAAGTGTTGTTTAGGGTCGATCCAGCGTTTATCTGATTAATAGATTGTTTGAAATATTTACTACTTCCGAGATTGACAGAGGCAGAAAAACTTGAATTAGGATTTGCTTTTGAATCTCGGGAGTGTGACCATTGGATGTTGTAAATGTTCTGTTTGGAATAGTCAGGATAACCTCTTTCACTATTTATTAGATTTTCAAAACGAACATTAAGATTACCTCGGAATTTATATCTTTTAGCGTAATTCGATTCAAAACGCATACCATAACTTCCATTGGTATAATAATCTCCCAGCACTGTCAAATCATAATGGTCACTAAGCGCAAAATAGTAACCTCCGTTTTGTAATGAAAATCCTCTGGCGTTTGAATCATTATAACTTGGAAGTATAATCCCAGAAATACTTGTTTCTTTGCTCAAAGGGAAGTAGGCAAAAGGAATGGCTATTGGAGTTGGAACGTCGTAAATAACCATATTAGTTAATCCGGTGATAACTTTTTTTCCCGGAATTAATTTAACTTTTGAGGTCTGAAAATAATACTCCGGATTTTCAGTGTCAGAGGAAGTGGTGAAGCGGGCACCTTTTAAAAAATATACGGAATCATTTTCTTTCTTTGTAAGTTGAGCTTTAACTTTAAATTCACCTTGGTCTGTCAGGGAGTTCCAGATTATGGCTTTTTTGGTTTTGAAGTTAAACCTGATTGAATCGGGTTCAACTACATTATCACCTTGTTTAAAGTTAGGATATTGACTCAATTTCCCTAAACTATCCTTTATCCGGCCTGCATAGACTTCATTTTTTTCATAATCCAGAACAATGATTCCTGATTTTAGTTCGATGTCTTGATAATATAATTCGGCATTATCGTACAGGGTAATCAGTTTTTTTTTCTGTTCGATTTTAACGTATTGATCTGCTTTGTATTTTATCTTACTCTCGAGAAGTACCTTTTTAGGTTTAATGCTGTCAACTTCTTTTATACTGTCAGACGCTTTGATAGGAATAGTAATACTATCATTTTTGCTTGTAGTGGCTTGGTCTGAATTATTTCCGTTATCCCTGAATTCGGCCTGAATTACTTTTTTTGAAATATCCTGAGAATATATTTTACTGTAGCCTATTGTTAGGAAAAATGATAATAAAACGATATTAAATAAGTTTGTCTGCAAAAGGATAAATACTATTTTTGTAAAATTCTGGCTTGCTTTTTGAAGCGCCAAACTTACAGATTATTTTCGGCAAAAATAATCAAATAAAAAATTTATACTTGTAGTGTTTCAATTAAAATTAACTTTAGAATTATGCTTGTACACAATAAAATGAAAGTATTACTTACTTTTATTCTGGTCATAAACAGCTTTATCAATTATAGCCAGTCAAGTAATTTTAAAGTAGCATTAGATGCTGGTCATGGAGGGCATGACTTCGGTGCTTCCTACAGTGGACATGTTGAAAAAAAAATTGCTTTAGCAGTGGTTTTAAAAGTTGGAAAACTACTAGAATCCTATCCTAAAATAGATGTGATCTATACCAGAAAAACAGATGTATTTATCGATTTGGTAGAAAGGGCTAATATTGCCAATAGGGCTGATGCAAATATTTTTGTATCGATTCATTGCAATGCTAACAGGAATACGGCAGCTGATGGTACTGAAACCTATGTGATGGGGATGACAAAAGTAGCTTCTAATCTTGAAGTTGCTAAAAAAGAGAATTCCGTTATTACCTTGGAGAAAGACTATAGGACCAAATATGAAGGTTTTGATCCCAATTCGCCGGAATCAATGGTGGGAATTACCCTGATGGCTGAAGAATATTTAGATAACAGTATTTCTCTGGCAAGTAAGGTTGAAGGTGAATTTGCCGAATTAGGAAAAAAGCTAAGAGGGGGAGGGGTAAAGCAAGCACCGTATATGGTATTGCATAAGGCTTATATGCCCCGGGTTTTAATCGAAATGGGTTTTATATCTAATGCTGTTGAAGGTAATATATTGGATTCTGAAGACGGACAAAATGAAATTGCAAATGCCATTTTTAATGCAATATTAAGTTATAAGAAGGAATATTTTGGGAATGGGGAAACTGAAATTGTGACCAATAAGCCATCCAAGAAAGTAGCTAATAATCCAGTTGGCGATAGTTCCAATCTTGCTGTATCGAAGAAAAATCAGGATTCTGTAACTGCAAAAGTTAACAATAGTATTTCTGATGTAGTTTTCAAGGTTCAAATTTCGGCCAGCAGTAAAAAGTTAGATACAGAGCCAAGGAATTTTAGAGGTCTGAAAAATATATCAGTTGAGTACGGAGGGAATCTGTACAAATATATGTACGGAGAAACTTCTGATTACCAAGAATCTAAAAATTTATTGGAAGAAGCAAAGTCAAAAGGATATGAATCTGCGTTCCTCATTGCCTTTAAGAACGGCAAAAAAATCAGTATTCAAGAGGCAATTAAATAACTATAAGTCTTATATTTATACTAAATTTGCATAAAATACTTATATTTTGAAACTGACGAGAGAGATTAAAACTGCTATTTTAGTTATTGCTTCTATTTTATTATTTATTTGGGGTTACAGTTTTTTAAAGGGTAAAGACCTTTTAAAAAGTTATAAAACGTTCTATGTCGAGTACGATAGTGTTGAAGGTTTAGCAAAGTCTGCTCCTGTAACTCTAAATGGGTTACACATTGGTAAGGTTGAGGATATTATCATTGATGAAGCTACCGGTAAATTATTGGTCGAATTGCAAATACATACTGATTTTCCCATATCCAAATCAAGCGTAGCTTCTATTTATGAACCAGGCTTCATTGCAGGAAAGCAAATCGCAATTGAACCCAATTTTCAAGACAAGGATTTGGCAGAAGATGGACAAAAGCTTAAAGCGAAAGTCAGATTAGGATTGACAGAATCACTTAGCAATAAACTAGTGCCTCTTCAGGACAGGATTGAAAATGTTCTGGCCAATGCTGATCAGCTCATTGTAAATGTCAATAATGTTTTGGATGATCAGTCTCAACAAAATCTAAAGAAATCCATAGCAGAATTGAGTAAGACATTAGAAGAGTTTCGTAAAGCTTCGACAAATGTAAACTCTTTAATTACGGAGAATAAAGGACAAATTAATGTAGTAGTTTCTAATTTTAATAAAATCTCAGCTGATTTTTCAAGCATTTCAGATTCATTAAATAAAGCTGACCTTGGCAAAACCGTAACGAGTTTAAACACCACTCTAGCCAAACTTAATAGTATTATGAGTGGTTTGGAGTCGGGCAAAGGAACCATGGGAAAACTATTTGAAGATGATGTCTTTTACAATAATATGACTAAGACATCAAAAGAACTGGAACTATTACTTCAAGATTTACGCTTGTATCCAACGAGATATGTCAATGTATCGCTTTTTGGAAAGAAAAACAAACCCTATAAAGCACCAGTTGCAGATACCATCCAAAAATAAAAATTAGCATTTATGAGCTATGTAGATAATTTATTATTTGCCATTGTTTTGATGATTGGCTTTGGTTTTTTTACAAAAAATATAAAAAAAATTATCAGAAACATCAACTTGGGGATAGCTATTGACCGAAAGGATCATCCGGGTGAAAGATGGAAAAACATGGCTATGATAGCAATGGGCCAATCTAAAATGGTCAAGAGACCCGTAGCAGGGATCCTTCATATAATTGTTTATGTTGGCTTCATAATTATAAATATTGAATTATTAGAAATCATTATTGATGGTCTTGCCGGCACGCATCGAATATTTGCTTTTTTGGGTAAAAGCTACAATTTTTTAATAGGGTCATTTGAAATACTGGCGCTTTCTGTTTTAATTGCAGTGATTATTTTTTGGATACGCAGAAATGTAATCAGATTACAGCGATTTGTTAATGGAGAATTAAAAGGATTTCCTAAAAAAGACGGGAATTACATTTTATATTTTGAAACCGTCTTGATGCTTTTGTTTTTATTGATGAATGCTTCTGATTTGCATCTGCAAAATGTTCCCGGTGGCTTTTCTCATTTCATTAAAGCAGGTTCATTTCCGGTGAGTCAATTCATAGAGCCTTTATTTAATGGAATGTCAAATGATTTTGTCATGTTACTAAGCGAAGCTTTTTGGTGGCTTCATATCGTTGGTATTTTGGCTTTTATGAATTATTTGTATTATTCTAAGCACCTACATATTTTGTTGGCTTTTCCAAATACTTATTATGCCAATCTGCAACCAAAAGGACAATTCGATAATTTGGAATCCGTGACAAAGGAAGTGAAAATGATGATGGATCCAAATTCCGATCCTTTTGCAGCAAGTCCTGCCGGTGATGAGGAGACTCCTGCCAAGTTTGGTGCAAGCGATATACAGGATTTAAATTGGGTGCAGCTAATGAATGCATACACGTGTACGGAATGCGGTAGGTGCACATCAGCATGTCCGGCAAATTTGACCGGAAAAAAATTGTCTCCCCGCAAAATAATGATGGATACCAGAGACAGAATGGAAGAGGTAGGTAAGAATATTGATGAAAATAAGGGTGTATTTGTTCCAGACAATAAGTCTTTATTGAATGATTATATTACACCTGAAGAACTTTGGGCCTGTACTTCCTGTAATGCTTGCGTGGAGGAATGTCCTGTTAATATAAATCCTTTATCGATTATCATGGATATGCGTCGCTATCTCGTTATGGAACAAAGTGCAGCCCCAGCAGCCTTAAATGCCATGATGACCAATGTTGAAAATAATGGAGCCCCATGGCCCTATAATCAACAAGATCGATTAAACTGGAAAAATGAAAATTAAGCGGATAGGAAGCAGTATTAGAATAAAAATAGAATATTGATCTTCAGGTAGTATTTAACCTCCCTAACAAATTAAAATAGAATTTATGTCTGAAAATTTGATTGTTCCTACAATGGCAGAAATGTTAACCCAGGGTAAACAACCGGAGGTTTTATTTTGGGTAGGATGCGCAGGAAGTTTTGATGATAGGGCAAAAAAAATTACCAAAGCTTTTGTTCGCATTCTCAACAATGCCAATGTGTCCTTTGCGGTATTAGGAACCGAAGAAAGTTGCACAGGAGATCCAGCCAAAAGGGCAGGAAATGAATTTTTGTTCCAAATGCAGGCAATGATGAATATTGAAGTATTGAAAGCTTACGAAGCAAAAAAAATAGTTACAGCCTGTCCTCATTGTTTCAATACTCTTAAAAATGAGTACCCCGAATTAGGAGGTGATTATGAAGTGGTCCACCACACAGAATTTCTGAAAACTTTACTTGATGACGGAAGATTAACAATTGAGGGTGGTCAATTCAAGGGAAAGAAAATTACTTTTCATGATCCTTGTTATTTGGGCCGAGCAAATAAAATTTATGAAGCTCCAAGGAATTTAATTGAAAAATTAGATGTTGAATTGGTAGAAATGAA
>CAZTLN010000013.1:60365-64013 GCA_964614445.1 uncultured Flavobacterium sp.
AATAAAGTATAATCGCTTTATTGTCATTGCGGTAAATCAGGAAATCCAGTCTGCAACAGGATGTTCAATAGATTCTTCGGTGGCTTTTATTCAGGAATTGGAAAAAAAATACAATGTGGATTTATTGGATAAAATGAATGTCACTTTTAAATTGGGTGAACATATTGCACATAAGCCTTTGATTGATTTTAAAAAAATGGTTAAGGACAAAGCTGTGACAGAAAAAACGATTGTTTTTAATAATCTGATAAATACAATTGAGGAATTTAAAGATTCATGGGAAGTACCTGCAGCCGAAAGTTGGCATAGCAGGTTTTTCTAATTAATACAGCAACTCATGAAAAATATAGACATTAGGATTTGTATTCTTTATGTCTTTTTTTTCTGCAAGTTGCAGTGTCGCTAAAAAGAATAATTCTGGACCTGTTTTTCCTCAGAATTTTTGAGGTTCAGACATTAGTATACCTAAAAAATCCTTAAGAGACCAATACTATTTTTAAATTCGAAAGAAGGTAAAAAAAAAATGTTCTATTAAAGTTAACCTGCTTACATTACATGAAAAATAGATTTTTATTTGAAATAAAAGGAAGCCTAATTTTTCACTAAATTAGACAGATTAAAAGAAACAGATGAGAATAGCAATAGTTTGTTATCCCACTTTTGGTGGTAGTGGTGTTGTAGCTACAGAGTTGGGGCTGGAATTAGCCCGAATGGGACATGAGGTTCATTTTATAACCTATAGTCAGCCCGTTCGTCTGGCGCTATTAAATCCAAATGTACATTATCATGAGGTAAATGTTCCGGAGTACCCTTTGTTTCATTATCAGCCCTATGAACTGGCTTTATCCAGTAAATTGGTTGACATGGTGAAACTATATAAGATTGAACTATTACATGTGCACTATGCGATTCCACATGCATATGCCGGCTATATGGCAAAGCAGATGCTGAAAGATGAGGGTATCGTTATTCCTATGGTAACCACACTTCACGGAACCGATATAACCTTGGTGGGGAATCATCCGCATTATAAACCTGCAGTAAGTTTCAGTATTAACAAATCAGATGTGGTAACTTCTGTTTCTCAAAGTTTAAAAGATGATACCTACAATCTGTTCAAGATTAAAAGAGAGATTCATGTAATACCGAATTTTATTGAATTGGATAAAACTACTCATGAGTTTGAGAGTTCGTTTGGTCGCTCAGTAATGGCAAAGCAGGGCGAAAGGATAATTACCCACATCAGTAATTTTAGAAAGGTTAAGAGAATTCCCGATGTTATAAAAATATTTTATAAAATACAGCAGGAAATTCCGGCTAAGTTGATGTTGGTTGGCGATGGGCCTGAAAAGGAAAAAGCCGAATACCTGTGTCAGGATTTAGGTATTTTGGATAAGGTAATCTTTTTTGGAAAAAGTCATGAAATTGATAAAATTTTAAGTTTATCAGATTTGTTTCTTTTACCTTCTCAAACAGAAAGTTTCGGGCTTGCTGCATTGGAGGCAATGGCCTGGGGAGTTCCTGTTATTTCAAGTAATTCGGGTGGATTGCCTGAAGTTAATTTTGATGGAGTTTCCGGGTATCTTAGTGATGTGGGGAATATAGATGAAATGGCTGCAAATGCTTTGAAAATTTTAAAAGACGAGGAAGTATTCAAAGAGTTTAAGAAGAATGCACTGGGGGTAGCAACTAAATTTGATATCAAGAATATTTTGCCTTTGTACATAGATTTGTACGAGCAGGCTATTGAGAAATATACTTTAAAGAATGATAAATTAAATTCGAAGTCAAAATGAGTTTGAATTCTATTATTGGTGGAAAAATGGTGAGAAAACTGGCCCTGCTACTGGTTTTTATCTTTTTATCATGTGCTACTAAATCTATAAAACCCGAAAAATCAGTTCCCTTGTTCGAAATATTAAGCCAACAAAGTGATGGAGGAGCGTCTATTAATTTTTATGAAATACTTACTGAGCCTCGCGAAATTAAGATGCTGCAAAACGATGAAAATTTAAAGAAGAAAATCAGTGCATCGGATATTACCTCCTCTAATTTTGTGATTTTAAATATGGGTGAAAAACCTACTACTGGTTACTCCATTGGTATCGAAAAAATTGAGGAAACCGATCAAAGTATAGTGATATATGTTAAAGAGGTAAATCCTGAACCGGGTTTAATGGTAAACCAAATCATTAGTCATCCCTATTGTGTGATTAAAATTAATTCGAAAAAGGAAATAATAATAAAATAAAAAATGCCACTAAATACAGTGGCATTTTTTTTATAAAGTTATCTTTAGAATTGAAATCTAATACCAAGGGCAATGTCCGGACCAAAATTGTCATTTCTGTAATCCCCAGAATTGAAATATAGTTCAGGTCTGAAATCCAGTGATAATAGGAGAGGGACCTCCTCAAAACCATATTCGATACCGATATCACCTGCTGCAAAAAGGAATGTTCCGTTACTGTCGACATTTTTATTGTCCCAATTTCCCAGACCACCTCCAACTCCGGCGTACCAATTAAAACCACTATCAATACTCCAAACCCATTGATATAAACCTGTAATTTTAAAAGCATCCACATTGTTGCTGTTTCTCCAACCTAAATCAACTTCCAGTCTGTTGTTATAGGAAAGTGCTCTTTGGTAACTGATTTCCCCACCGAAACCATCGTTATCTCCAAGTCGTAATCCCAAAGCATTTGGAGAAATTTCTTGTGCTTGAGAGCTAAATGCCAAACCCATTAGCATAAAAGCGGATAAAATAATCTGTTTCATAAATATTAATTTGATATTATAAGTTTACCGTTTGATTTTAACGTGATTTATTTTAAATCATTATGAAGTTAAGAAAAAAATGGGGTTTGAGTGCTAAGTTAGTAGTAGAATTCTTTATGTTTTCTTGAAATTGACGATAATAAGTTGATTATTAAAGGCTTTTATTTCCACTAAATTTAAATAAATTTTAAAATTCAGATAAATTGTGAGGTGTTATAATTGTGTTTTGTTATGAAAAATGAAGGTGTATTCCTTGAATAAATTTAATTAGTTGTACGCAGTTAAATTTGCTTGCTTAATATTATTCTAAACCGGATAAAATCTAATTGGAAATACTATGTAATAACAGGGGATTCCAAAAACTTTAAATCTTTAATTTTAATACCTAAAACTAATATATTACATTTGTTCAAAATTATTTAAAATGGCAGGAAATAGCTACGGAACATTATTTAGAATAACCACTTTTGGGGAATCACACGGAGAAGCATTAGGAGGAATTATCGATGGTTGTCCATCCGGAATTGCCTTAGATTTTGATGCAATTCAAATGGAAATGTCCAGAAGAAAACCTGGACAATCTGCTATTGTAACGCAACGTAAAGAACCGGACGATGTAAGGTTTTTGTCTGGAATTTTTGAAGGTAAAACTACCGGAACACCAATCGGTTTTATTATTCCAAACACTAATCAAAAATCTGATGATTATTCTCATATCAAGGATAATTACAGACCAAGTCATGCCGACTATGTATATGATCAAAAGTATGGCTTTAGGGATTATCGTGGAGGAGGAAGAAGTTCAGCTCGAGAAACTGCCAGCAGAGTAGTGGCAGGTGCCATTGCTAAGCAAATGATGGCTGATAT
>CAZTLN010000013.1:64113-79468 GCA_964614445.1 uncultured Flavobacterium sp.
GCTGTAAAAGGATTTGAATATGGCAGCGGATTTGAAGGCTCCAAAATGAAAGGTAGTGCACATAATGATCTGTATAATGCTGACGGTACTACAAAATCAAATCTGTCCGGTGGAATTCAGGGAGGTATAAGTAACGGAATGGATATTTATTTCCGAGTGGCATTTAAACCAGTGGCTACAATTATGCAAAAACAAGAGTCCTTGAACAATAAAGGTGAAATTGCTGAAATGACAGGTAAGGGGCGTCACGATCCATGTGTAGTGCCGCGAGCGGTGCCTATCGTCGAAGCAATGGCTGCTATTGTATTAGCGGACTTCTATTTAATAAATAAGACTTACACCAAGTAAATTTCAATATATTTTATATTTTTACCCTTAAGGGTTTAATATTAAAATTGATGTTAACGATATTATGGTAAACTCCTCTAAGTAGAGGAGTTTTTTTTTGATTTAAAATTTTTAAAAAAAAAATTATGAAAAAACTGGCTTTACATTGGAAGATACTTATTGGAATGGTTTTGGGGTTACTTTTCGGTTTGTTAATGAAGAATTTGGAACTAAAGGGAATTGTGGTTGATTGGGTAAAACCATTCGGTACTGTGTTTATAAACCTGCTCAAAATGATAGCTGTGCCGCTCATAGTTGTTTCACTGATTGTAGGTTTAGCTGATTTAAAGGATATTTCTAAACTTTCTAAGCTTGGCGGAAGAACAGTTGTTATGTATTTATTTACAACTTTATTTGCGGTGGTTTTGGGACTTTTACTTGCCAATATTATCCAGCCAGGAAGTTATATTAATCAGGAATCCAGACAAAGTTTGTTGGATAATTTTTCTGTTGATGCTTCTCAAAAAATAGCATTGGCCGAAAAAGCAAAAACTAGTGGTCCATTACAGCCTTTAGTTGATATAGTTCCTGATAATTTTTTTCATGCATTAACTGATAATGGAAGTATGCTACAGGTCATATTATTTGTAATCCTCATAGGTGTCGGATCAATCTCAATCGATCAGGAGAAAGCCAAGCCAGTAGTCGACTTTTTCAAAGGGTTGAATGATGTAATAATGAAAATAGTGGATATCATTATGTTGTTCTCTCCGTTTGGTGTTTTTGCTCTGATGGCAGCACTTATGGTTGAAATTCCTGATTTTACAACATTGGGAGCCCTGGGGGTTTACGGCCTTACTGTTTTGGCAGGTTTGTTAATTATGACTTTCATTTTCTATCCATTACTGTTGTTACTTATTGTAAAAATTAATCCAATCTCATTTTTTAAGGCAATGGCACCTGCACAGCTGTTGGCATTTTCGACCAGTTCGAGCGCCGCAACGCTTCCTGTTACCATGGAATGCGTTACTGATAAAGTGGGAGTAGATGAAGAGGTGTCCAGTTTTGTTTTGCCATTGGGAGCAACCGTGAATATGGATGGGACAAGTTTGTATCAGGCAGTAGCGGCTATTTTTATTGCCCAGGCCATGTTGCCTTTTCCTTTGGATTTTAATACGCAGCTTATGATTGTTGTTACAGCTACCCTGGCATCTATAGGCTCTGCTGCCGTGCCAAGTGCAGGAATGGTCATGTTAGTTATCGTTTTGGGTCAAGCAGGAATTCCGGAAGCTGGCCTTGCGCTGATTTTTGCAATAGACAGGCCTTTGGATATGTGTCGAACGGTTGTGAATGTCACCAGTGATACTACTGTGGCCACTATCATAGCAAAATCAGTGGGTAAACTATATTTTTTGAAGAAGAATGAATAATAAATGGCGAGCTCAAAATAGTACTAAACTATTGTTCCTGAAATAAAAAAGGAATGGTTTATACCATTCCTTTTTTATTATCATTTCATTTTCTTTTTAGCTGATTGCAATTTTTTTAGCTGCACTTTTTTGGGGAGCCTCTTTTTTTGCAATATCAATATGAAGAATTCCGTCTTTATAGTTAGCTTTTACACTGTTTTCATCAGCGTAGTCAGGAAGACTAAAGGATCTACTAAAAGACTGGTAATTGAATTCCTTTCGGTAGTAATTGTCTTTTTTTCTTTTTTCTTCCTTTTCTTCTTTTTTCTCCGATGATATTGTCAGCATGTGATTTTCGATTTCTACATTGAAATCATTTTTTTTCATACCAGGTGCCGCTAATTCTACTTCAATTTTATTATCGGTTTCTTTTAAATTGGCAGATGGCAAACTGCTTCCAATGGCCGAGAAATTTTTATCTGACCAATCCATAAGGTCTCTTGACATAAAATCGTCAAAAATACTTGCGATTGGCGACATTCCACTGTTTTTAATTAATGAGTTCATAGCTATATAATTTTAAAAGGTTATTAATTTTTTATCCTCTTAAAATTAAGAAAAAAATAAAAGCACAACTTTTAAAAATGAGTTAAAGTACTGTTAATAAAGGTATTGTGTTTTTTAAGTTCCCAGGTACTAGTTGGTTTAATACCAGCGCTTTTTGTTTTTTTTGGAACCAGAAGACTTTCGGGATTTGTTGCCTGAAGTAGTTTTGTTCGTATTCTTTGTTTGTGTAGCAGAAGCTATTTCAGGGCCTCCGCCATGCCAGGGGTAGGGGTGATCTTTGATAGTTTTCACATCCATTTTTATCAGTTTTTGGATATCTTTCCAATAGCCATGTTCGTCCTTGCTGCAAAAGGAAATGGCAATACCGCCTCTTCCGGCTCGTCCCGTTCTTCCTATTCTGTGAACATAGGTTTCAGGGATATTGGGTAAATCAAAATTTACGACGAACGGTAATTGGTCAATATCTATTCCTCTTGCTGCGATATCGGTTGCCACGAGTATTCCCGTTTCTTTGTTTTTAAAAGCTTCCAGAACACGCTGTCTGGCATTTTGTGATTTATCGCCGTGGATAGCCTCAGCAGGAATATTTTTTTTGCGAAGTGCTTTTACAATATTGTCAGCTCCGTGTTTGGTTCTCGAAAATACCAAAACATCCGATAAATTTTCATTAGTAATTAGATGATGAAGTAAATTCCTCTTTTCTCCCTTTTCGACAAAATAGATATGTTGCTCTATAGTTTCTGCTGTAGATGAAACTGGCGTAACGGTTACCGTTTTCGGATCTGTCAGAAACCTTTCGGCTAATTCTCTTATGGCAAGCGGCATTGTTGCAGAGAATAATAAAGTTTGTCTGTTTTCCGGGGTTAATTTTACAATCTTTTTAACATCATTTACAAATCCCATATCCAGCATTTGGTCAGCCTCGTCAAGGACTAAGGTGTGTAAATGATTCAGATCGACAAAACCTTGTTTGTGCAAATCGAGTAATCTTCCCGGAGTTGCGATGAGGATGTCTATGCCTTTCTTTAAATCGTCTACCTGAGGATTTTGTGATACACCACCAAAAATGGTGAGTTGTGTGAGATTGGTGTATTTTGAATAGGTGTCAAAACTTTGTCCAATCTGAACTGCGAGTTCTCTGGTTGGGGTAACAACCAAGGCATGGATTTTTTTAGCTCTTTTTGAAGAGCCAACAATTCGATGTAATTGATGTATAATGGGGATTGCAAAAGCAGCGGTTTTTCCCGTTCCTGTTTGTGCGCAGCCTACCAAATCATTTCCTTCCAGAATCAGCGGAATTGCTTTTTCCTGAATAGGTGTGGGGTTGGTATATCCTTGTTCGTAAACGGCTTTTTGTATGCTTTTGGATAATGATAAATCTTCGAATAACATTTTTATTGAATTAATACTATGCATTATGCACAGAAAATTGTGCTGCAAAGATAGTATTATTCTTTAAGCATATTGACAACTGAAATATGGCGCGGAAAAATCAGTACTATTCGCTGCTCTAATTTTCCATTACCTTAAAATTGTTGGCTTTTATGAAGTCAGTAACCAGGTAACCAATTAATTTACCTATCATTGAGGTATTCTTGTCAGAGTCCAATTCTGCTGCTCCTTCACTTATATGGATATAGGCAGCATTTTTATTTCGGGCAAAAAATGAAATAAACTGTCTGAGTTCTTCAACGGAAAAACCACTCAAGGTCATTGAACTGCTTGCGATGTTCGGAATCGCATCAAGGTCGATTTCAATTCCAAAAAAATCTTTCTTGATAAAGTCCAAGGCGAAAATCATTTCCTGATTAAAGTCTCTTTCCTTCCTTATTTTTATACTCTCATAGGTATTGTATCTTACCCGGTCTTCCGTTTTCTTGAAAATATCCAATACTCGCTTGGTAGTATAGTTTTCGTGGAGGCCGAATGAGAAATATTTTTTCAAGAATCCTTCCTCGTAGGCATAAGAAAATCCATTTCCACTGTGACGCCCTTCTAAAATCCTGAAATCGCTATGAGCGTCAAAATTGATGGCGTTTATAGGTCTTCCTTTTGCCAGCGCGGTACCTTTAATGTTTCCGTAGGCATTATTTTGTCCGCCACCAATGACGATAGGTATTTTCCCAAGTTTGATAATCGTAAATATTACATGGGAGACATCTTTGTCAATTTTTTCAACCAAATTATTCAGTTTAGCACGGTCATTATTGTTGCTAAAATCGAGATTTTCAACTTCCTTCATTTCATCCTCCACATTAAGTTGTCCCAAAACTATAATCTGATTTCCTTTACAGAACTTGTTGTGTTGAATGTTTGCAATGCTCGAAATAGCCACTTCCCATGTAGAAGCGGCACCGGGTCTACCGTTGTTAGCCCTAATTCCAATATCTTCGGGGATGCCCAATACTACATATTTTGCATCACAATTCTTTAAAAAAGAAATTGGATTTGTTCCTTTCGGAACGGTTATCATTTTTTCGCCAAATTTAATTTCACCGCTTCGATGGTTCGTAATTTTGGCTAGTTCATTTATGGTAAATGGAATGAATTTTTCCATATTTTTAGGATAATATTTGCTTCAAAAATAACATAATTTGTATACTTACATCAAAAGTTATAAATATATTATTACATTTGGGAATATATAAAAAAAATTAAAACTAGATAAAAACAAAAAAAAATGGAAAATCAAAAAAGTAATTCAGGTTTAAAAGCCATAGTTATTGTGTTGGCAGTGCTATTAATTGGAAGTATTGTCTACATTGTTAAATTGTCTTCTGAAAAAGAAAAAGTTCAGATTGAGTATAAAACTATTGTTGATGAAAAAGAATCTGTAATGAAAGATTTGGAGGCTTTGAAAGCAACTTACGATGCTGCTATTGCTGAAAATACTTCAATGTCTGAAGAATTAATAAAAGAACGTGATAAAGTTGTAGCCCTTATGGCCGATTTGAAAAAATCAAAAGGAGATGTTTCTTCATACAAAAAGCAATTGGCTATATTACAAGATAAAATGAAAGTTTTAATAGCTGAAAATGATGCTTTAAAAGTTGAGAATAAGGTATTGACTAATCAAAGAGACAGTACAGTTGTTGTTTTGAATGAATCCAGAAAATACAATGAAGCTTTAGTAGGTCAAAACGAGGAATTGTCTAAAGTTGTTGAAAAAGGGTCAAAACTGACAGTTTTAAATATTAAGACTTTAGCTTACAAGGTAAGAAGTTCAGGTAAAGAAATTGAAACTGATAAAGCCAGAAGAGCCGACATGTTAAAAATTAGCTTTACTATAGCAGCTAATCAGATTGCAAAATCTGGTGATAAAACCTATTATGTACAGGTTATTGATAGTAAAAATAACGTATTGGGTGATAAGCAAACAGTTAGTTTTGACGGAAAAGATTTAACCTATAGTTTCCCAACCACTGTAAAATATGAAAACAAAACAGTTCAGGTTTCAGAGGATTTACCAGGTAAAAACTTTGAAAAAGGAACTTACTTTGTGAATGTTTTTGATAAAGGCGAATTAGTTTCAAAAACAAGTTTTACCTTGAAATAAGATAAACATAAAACATAAAAAAAGGGGAGCGATAAGCTCCTCTTTTTTTATTTCCTATTGTGAAGGTTTTAGAATTATGTTTAAAAATTATTAAATTATTTTTTTAATAACCCTTAGTTTATGAGTATGTTTATTTGTTTCGGGATTAAATATACCCAAGTGATCTAGGCGGTCAATTCTTACCTTTCCACTGGCATGGATTATATAGTTGTTTTCCATTATGATTCCCACGTGGATAATGTTCCCTTCCTCATTGTCAAAAAAAGCCAAATCGCCGGGCTCGCTTTCTTCGATAAAGCTTAGGGCTTCTCCCTGGGTAGCTTGTTGGGATGCGTCCCGCAATAATTTGTAGCCATTCAGTTTATAAACCATTTGGGTGAATCCTGAGCAATCTATTCCAAACGGCGTCTTGCCGCCCCATAAATAAGGAGCGTTAAGGTACATGTAAGCAGTTGGAATGAGGTTTTTTTTGTCCTTTATTCCATTAACTTTTACACCCTCGAAGTCATAATTATTCAGGTTGATTTCGCTATTGTTCAGGAAGGATAAGGAAGCGCCCAGAGGTATCGGAATCAAAAGGTTGGAAGGTCCTGTAATATATTCTATCAAATCAGAATTAAGAATGATAGTTTCTTTAGAAAGTTGGTTGTAATTGGATTCAGAGATTTCCTGATATTGTTTGGAATCTATCCAGCCTTCATAGTTATCGTATTGCAATTGAATACGTGACCACTGTTTTGATTTTTCTATAATTTTAAAATGTTCTCCAAATAAAACCTGGGAAACAATTTCACTTTTATCACTTGGTTCTAATCGAAGAGGGATTATGGCTAGGTTGCAAATTCCGAACATCTATGAATGGTTGTTGTTTTAATTTCTTTCAATAATTATTGCCGAAGCACCGCCACCGCCATTACAGATGGCTGCTGCCCCAATTTTTGCATTATTTTGTTGCAATACGTTTATCAAGGTCACTATAATTCGGGCTCCTGAACAGCCCAAAGGATGACCTAAAGATATAGCGCCCCCGTTAACATTTACTTTTTCGCTATTTAGTCCTAATAGCTTTATGTTAGCCAGGCCAACAACCGAAAAAGCCTCATTGAACTCGAAAAAATCTACCTCATCAATTTTTATTCCTGCTTTGTCAAGTGCTTTAGGAAGTGCTTTAGCGGGGCTTGTGGTGAACCATTTTGGTTCTTGAGCTGCATCGGCATAACTTTTTATATACGCTAGGGGTTTGAGGTTCAAAGCAGCAGCTTTTTCTTCGCTCATCATAATCAAAGCAGCAGCTCCATCATTGATAGTTGAGGCATTAGCTGCCGTAACGGTTCCTTCCTTTGTGAATACCGGATTCAGAGTAGGTATTTTATCTAGTTTTACATTGGTAAATTCTTCGTCCTTATCTATTACAATCGGTTCGCCACGACGCTGAGGTACACTTACGGGAATTACTTCATTATTGAATTTTCCAGACTCCCAAGCTTTTGCCGAACGCCTATAGGATTCAACGGCAAACTGATCCTGTTCTTCCCGACTTATTTTATATTCTGTAGCACATAAGTCGGCACAAACACCCATAGCCTGATCGTCGTAGGCATCTGTCAACCCGTCTTTTTGTAGCCCATCAATCATGGTGGCTGGTCCAAATTTAGTACCGCTCCTCAGATAGGAGTAATGCGGTATTAAGCTCATGTTTTCCATTCCACCGGCAACGATAATTTCGGCATCACCGCATTGAATAGCTTGTGCAGCCATCATAACTGCTTTCATTCCGGAAGCACAAACCTTGTTTACTGTAGTGCAAGGAACAGTGGGAGGTATGCCTGCAAAAAGTGCTGCTTGTCGGGCAGGAGCCTGACCCAGGCCAGCCTGAACCACATTGCCCATATAGACTTCGTCGATCAGTTTTGGATCCAGCTGTATTTTTTCCAATGCTCCTTGAATAGCGATGGAACCCAGTTTTGGTGCCGCAATAGTGGAAAGCGCTCCCATAAAACTTCCGATGGGAGTTCTTACGGCAGAAACGATAACGACTTTTTTACTCATGACATACAGTACGATATATTGCCTAGCAAATTTAGTCTTTTTTGTGTTAAAATTAAGTTTAGGTTGGCTATTATCTTTTTTAGCAATATTAGTATCTTTTTTCTTTAAGCTATGTATTTGATTGTGAATAGTTTTTGTTTGGTAGAAAAAAAATAATGAAAAAAAGCTTCGAAATAGTTGTGAGAAACGGGATGATGTGTTACATTTGCCACCGCAAAACAGAATACGTTCTTTTGAGCTAGGAGAGGTGCCAGAGTGGTAATGGAGCAGATTGCTAATCTGTCGACGAGCAATCGTCGCCAGGGTTCGAGTCCCTGTCTCTCCGCTTAATATTTTGCTTTTCGGGGTGTAGCGTAGCCCGGTTATCGCGCCTGCTTTGGGAGCAGGAGGCCGCAGGTTCGAATCCTGCCACCCCGACACATAAAATTAATGGACGCATAGCTCAGCTGGATAGAGCACCTGCCTTCTAAGCAGGCGGTCGAAGGTTCGAATCCTTCTGCGTTCACCATCAAACCCCTTTTTTTTCAAGGGGTTTTTTGTTTTTAGGGGTTTTCAGCTATTTGAAAAAATAGCTATTTTAAACCTTTTTTTTAGAGAAATGTTTGCGCATAGTTTGTATAGATAAACCATAATTCAGTCAAGAATATGGTAAATCTTAAGGTGCTTCTTGACAAAAGAAGACAAAAATCAGACGGCTGTTACAGCAGTATCTTCATAATCACTAACCACAGAAAAATTTTTCACATTAAATTCAGGAGTTAATTTTTTAGAAATTCATTGGAACGAAAAGAGGAATGAAATTGATAAATCGTATCCTAATTCAAGTCTTCTTAATCTCAAAATCAGTAAACAGTTTTATAAGGTACAGAAGGCCGTTCTTCAATTATATGATGAGTTTAATACGGATAAGCTTAAAGTTATGGTTGATGACAAACCTGATAAGCTGATACAGCCAACTTTTAAACTTTTTGCTGAGCAATTAATCACTGAAATGATGGAATTGAAAAAGACAGGAAATGCTCTAGTTTATCAAAATGCTTTAAATCAGTTTGTGGCTGTTGGAAATAATGAGAAGTTGCTTTTTAGTGAGATAGACTATGTGGTTTTGGAGCAATTTAGTACTCATTTATTAAAGAAGGGGCTAAAAATAAATACCGTTTCTAATTATTTAAGGACGCTCCGTGCAATATATAATAAGGCGATCAAGATGAAGGTGGTTGATAGGTCACTTTATCCCTTTCATAATAATTCAAATTTAAAGTTTTAGAAAACACTCTCTTGGTTTTGAACTAAATCAGTCCACTTTTTGCTGAGGATTTACATAGCATTCAAACTGATAATATATGTGAATTTCAATCAAAATTTCACTGGTATATCCGAGATTAATGCATTAGGCATCCTTTTATAATAGCAGGAACAACTCAGCTAAAGTGAAAAGTTGAACGTTTTCCTGTAATAGATAAAAAGGAGTTTTACCAACTTTTAAGTTGTACAGATGATGTTGATTTAAATAAAAATTAGGTGAAAAGTAACCATTTTACAACTTCAACAGGCCAGATGTCTCTATTAGAGGAAAAACATCTTATGAAATCTTAAAAACTAAACTAAATAATTAATTTTGAAGTCTACCAAGAGATGAAGTAGTATAATACAGAGATTAAAAATCATTATAAAAACTATATATCATTGAAAATCAATACCCTACTACAAGCGAACATGTGTTTTTTGTAATCAGAACGCTTTTTACGGTGCGAATTTTTTATCAGAACATTAAATCAAAATCGACTCATTTTATTTGTAATATTAACTTAAACAAAAATTTCCTATGATTAAAATTAATGTACTTTTAAAAAGCATTGGCAGGGTAAAACGATACTCTTTATATGCTTTTGCTTTTTTAGCTGGTTTAACCAACGTAAACGCATCTGAATTTGAGTTTTCGAACTTTAGTTCGTTACCAATAGAGTGGCAAAAGTCAATCTCTGGTAAAGTTGTAGATGAAAGTGGGAATCCACTACCTGGAGCGAGCATTGTAGTTAAAGGAACAAATAATGGAACTATGTCTGATATTGATGGTTTGTTCTCATTAAATGTTGCAGACAACAATGCGACTATTGTGATTACTTTTATCGGTTACAACAAAAAAGAAATCAAATTAGGTAATTCTGACAAGATTCAAGTTGTTTTGCAAGCAAGTAGCGAAACTCTCGATGAAGTATTTGTCACTGGAGTGTTTGATAAAAGAACTGCTATGGAGTCTTCTGTAGCTATATCAGTATTGAAGGCAGATCTCATTAATCGACAAGTACCTGTAAGTGCGACAGATCTGCTTAAAAATGTTCCTGGAGTTTATGTTAACTCATCTACAGGAGAAATTAAAAACCAAATTGTGTCAAGAGGTTTGGGAGGGTATTTTTATATCTCTGTTCAGGAAGATGGTTTACCTGTTACAAGTGCTAAGTATAATAACTATGGTCCTGATTACTTCCTAAGATCTGATATTACTTTGTCAAAATTGGAAGCTGTAAGGGGGGGAACTGCCTCAATTCTTGGAAATAATGCCCCAGGTGGTATTTATAACTATGTTTCTAAAGTTGGAGGAAGAGAATTTAATGCTGAGCTTCAAGCAAAGTATGGTTTAGAAGGAAATGGTCAAAACCCCTACTACAGAACTGATTTTAATGTTGGTGGTCCTTTAAGTGAAAGAAGTTCTATTACTTATAATGTTGGTGGTTTTTATAGGGAAGCAGATGGTGCAAGGTATCCTGGATACAAAATGAACAAAGGTGGACAAATTAAAGCTAATTTATACATGCCATTTAATGGTAATGGTGGATTAAAAATATATGCAAAAGTATTAGATGATAGAAACTCATCTTTTGAATATTTACCTACCGTAGATTTTAATAATCCTAAAATGGCTCCGGGAGTTGAGCAAACAACTTCCGTTTTAATACCTTCAGTTAAATCGAGATATCAATTGAATGAATCAGGAAAATATAGTACTTTTAATTCTGAAGATCTTATTCATTCAAAAGACTTGTCATTTGGAGCAAATCTAGATTATTCATTAGGTAAGAGTTGGAAGTTTAAAAATAACTTCAGATTTTCTAAAAAGAGTAGTTATTGGAACCAAACATCAATTCCAACACCTATTGCAACTACAGGATCTGTATTGCCAGGATCTGGTGCAGCTGTGCTTTATGGTTCATTGGGATTATTTGATAATAGTGGTTTAAATGTAATGCCATTTGGAAACGTTATTTTCAGCGATCAAGCATCAGGTTCGGAATTAATGAGAGTAAAATTTGGGGCAAGTGCAACTGGACTTTCGTTTACTGCAGTTAGTGGGTCATTACCGGGAGAATATGCCGCAAGTTCGTTATTGTTTAATCCCTTAACTGTTTTTGATAACAAAGTAAACGAAGTTATTGATCAATTGATGATCACTAAAGAGTATGACAACATGAGTTTTACTGGAGGTTTCTATTATTCAAAATCTAATGTAGATCGTCTGTCTTCAAGTGGAGGAATAACATTTCCACAACTTACTTCACCAATACCAAGTTTAACAACTATTTCATATGTGGACCCAATGGGAAACAAGTTTGATTTAACTAACGCTGATGGTGTAGTTGGAGGAAATGGATTTAGTGCACCAACTTCATACTTTAATTTAGATCAATCTCAGTTTGCTGTATTTTTTGGTCAAAATTGGAAAATTAGTAAAGATTTAAATCTAGATTGGGGTGTACGTTATGAAAAAGATAAAGTATTAGGATCAAATGACATTACGCCTTTATACCCAAGACCAAAATCTACTACGGGTGGAACAGATTCAAACCCATTAACGTTATATGACAACTATTCTGTAGGAGCTTCATCAACATTTGATTATGATAAAACCATTTCAGCATTCTCATATTCTCTTGGTCTTAACTACAAAATATCTGCTGATATGGCAGTCTTTGGACGTTTTTCTCAAGGAGAATTACCTGCTGATCTTTCACAATTTTTGAGTATAGATTCAAATGGTTCTCAAGGACTATTAGCTCCTAAGGCACAGCGCGTTCAGCAATTAGAAGGAGGTCTTAAAATAAATAAAGAAAAATTTAGTGTGTTTTTGACTCCATTCTACACTTTATTGAGTAATGTATACAATCAAACGATTGGTAGAGATACAGATGGAAATATTTATTATACTCCAGTTCTTTTCAATAAAAATGGAGCATATGGAATTGAATTAGAAAATAACATCAATTTTAACAGTAACTTAAGTTTACGCAGTATTTTCACTTTCCAGCACTCAAAACCAATTACTGCTAAAACCTACGATACTGGTTCCCCAGGAACTTCAGATGATATTATTATTGATTTAGCTACTGGCAATACGGGTTCATCAACTATGAACTTTAGAGTATCTCCAACGTATTCTAAAGGTAAATTTTTCTCCTCTGTTGATTGGACTTATGTAGGTGATCGTCCAGCTAATACACTCAAAGCATTCAATTTACCAGCTTTTAATCAATTCGATTTGTCAATGGGTTATGATTTAAGCAAGGCTATTAGATTGCAATTTAATGTGAATAACATATTTAACAAAATTGGAGTTAATTCATTTATGCCTCCAGGATCAGATCCTACTTCATTAAATCCTGAAGCATTTACTGCGGCTGATGTATTGTCTAATCCAGATGCAGTATATTATACTCAGAGTATCCCTCCAAGGGCATATTTCTTAACTGCCAGCTATAAATTTTAATTCATAAATTTATTTTTCAGATTAATTTAGTTTATTATTAGTGAAAGGCCATCAATTTTTTTTGATGGCTTTTTTTATCATATAATTTAAATGGTTATTTTAGTGCCAATTTATATTATATCAATGAAATGGATGTAGCCTTTATTTATGTCGGATTAGCTCAGTCAATTTTCTCCGCAGTTCTAATCTTTCTTAAAAAACCAAGAACTGTAGCAAATAAGATTCTAGGACTTTGGCTACTTGCATTAGGATTAATGTTTGCGCTAAATGTATTTAAATTATATTTCGACATTAAAGTTGATATATGGCCAGTATCATTGACATTATCAGTATCATTTCCAATTTTTTTATATGTGTACACTCAGTATATTCTCTCTGAACGTAAACAATTTAAAACAAGTGATTTTATTCATTTTTCACCCGTCATCATTGGATTTGCATTGGTTCTTTATTTTTTGCCATCCTTATTGAAGGGTGTGGATGCTTTGTTAAAGCAATTACAAACAATTAAACCTCCCATATTTGTCGGTTATATTTTTGAATTGTATATTGGGATTTATTCAATTTTAGCCTTGATATTAATTAGACGTTATAGAAGGCAAGCAATTAAAAAGTATTTCTCTTATAGCTCATATAAGATTAGTTTAAATTGGTTGATTTTTATTGTGCTTTCCTTTTTTGTGGTTATACATATTATGATTTTCATCAGTATGATGTTATACCAAGGTATAAAGATTGATTATATAGAAGAATTTAGAAGTGGGTCACTGTTAGTTTTTGTATACGTGATAAGTTTTTGGGGATACAAACAAACCCAAATAGATACAGATGTTAAACCTCCTCGTCTAAATCTTTTAAGTTCAATAGATGATTCAATATCTGAACGATATCAAAAATCAGGTTTAACAAAAAAGAAAGCGGAACAATACTCAAAAGTTTTAATCGATCATATGAATAATTCAGAATCCTGGAGAAATAACAAATTAACCCTTGAATTATTATCGGAAGAAACCAAAATTCCAAAACATATTATTACTCAAGTTTTGAATGAAAACATCAAAAAGAATTTTTACACTTTTGTTAATGAGTATCGTGCTGAACAAGCTAAAAACATGATTAAATCAAAAGATTATGATTCTCTTTCCTTTGTTGGAATAGCATTTGAAAGTGGGTTTAATTCGAAAACAGCTTTTAATGTTTTTTTTAAAAAATATATCGGAATGACTCCAAGCGAATATAAAAATAAAGTCAGAAAATAATTTTTTTTTACAAGCATACTTATTTTAATATCCTTAATTACTTCGTTATTTATTTGATAATCAATGACCTACTTTAAGTGAACGCTTTTGCTTTATAAGGCAAACATTTTTGCGATATATGCTAGGTTAGTGGAACGCCTGTTTTTTACAGTATGTTTAAGTTTGATAAATCAACATAAAGACAAACGTAATGAAAGGTTTAAAAGATAAGGTTTATATCATTGCTGGCGCTGGTGGAATCTCTGTTGGTATTGCTCAATATCTTGGTTCTAACGGTGCAAAAATAGTAGTAGGTGATTTATTATTAGAAAACGCTGATCGATGTTGTATAGAAGCAATTGAAGCCGGAGGAGATGGTGTTTCACTAAAGATGGATATATCTAATTCTGATGATGTTAAAGAGTTAATTAATCTAGCCATATCCACATTTGGAAAGATTGATGGATTAGTAAACGTAGCTGCTAATATAAATCCTTTGGAAGTTGCTAAAGACACAAATCCAGTTGATATTGAGGTGGATGTTTGGCAACGAAACATAGACATCAACCTCACAGGTTATTTACTTACCTCAAAATACGCGATTCCTCATATCTTAAAATCGGGAGGAGGAGCTATTGTAAATATTGTTTCAGATGCTATTTATGCTGGAATGCCCGATAAAGTAGCATATTCTGTTACAAAAGCGGGTATTGGAGCTATGACAAGAAATATTGCTGCACGTTATGGTAAGCAAGGAATACGCTGCAATGCAGTGTCTCCTGGATTAGTTATGACAGAAAGTGGTATGCAAAATTCAGGGCATATTGCAGAATTGGTTTTAAAAATGATCCCTTCTTCAAGAATTGGTAAACCTGCAGATATAGGATCAATGGTAGCCTTTTTGCTTTCTGATGATTCAGAATGGGTAACAGGTCAGACAATATGTGTTGACGGTGGTGCAGTAATGAGAAGTTAATTAGAAATTTGATGAAAGTAGAAAATAAAGTAATTGTTGTTACAGGAGCTGGGAATGGTTTAGGAAGAGCAATAGTCCATACATTATTATCAAAAGGTTCAAAAGTAATCGCAATTGACATTGATGAAAAGGGTTTAGAAGAAACAGTAAAACAATCAGGAATTCATTCAGATGATTTAGCTACCTATATTTTAAACATTACCGAAAGGGAAAAAGTTATAAAAGTTACAGATGACCTTATTAACATATTTGGTAGGGTTGATGGATTAATCAATAATGCTGGGATAATTCAACCATTTATGCATGTAAATGAGATGGGATTCGAGGTTATTAATAAGATTATGGAAGTCAATTTCTTTGGAACACTTTATTTAACTAAAGCCCTTTTACCTCATTTTCTTAAACAAGAGAAAGCGCATATTGTAAATGTATCAAGTCTAGGTGGTTTTATGCCATTTCCGGGTCAAACGA
>CAZTLN010000014.1:0-75738 GCA_964614445.1 uncultured Flavobacterium sp.
ACCCTGTTATTCAATAGGGTAATCATGCCTTTTTTAGTGAAATTTTGTCTGACAACATAAAGGGTCACATCGGAATATTGCGCCAGTTCCAGTGCATCTGAAACCAGCCCTACCGGAGGCGTATCCAGGATGATATAGTCGTAACGTTGTTTCAGTTCGTCCATGAGTTCTCTCATGGTATCGCCCATAATCAGCTCGGAAGGATTGGGCGGTACCGGCCCTGAAAGGATCACATCCAGGTAAGGCACCTGAGTAGGCTTGATAATTTCCTCCAGCCCTTTTTGCTTAATCAGATAGTTTACGATCCCTACCTCATTCTTAAGATTGAACTCCTTGAACAGTTTGGGCTTTCTCAAATCCAAACCGATAATTACCGTTTTCTTTTCACTGAGAGCAAATACAGTGGCTATATTCAGGGCACAGAAGGTCTTCCCTTCTCCACTGATAGAAGAAGTAATCATCAAGGTTTTTCCGCCCTCAAGGTGTTGCTTCTTGTACAAAAACTGCAACGAAGACCGGATGGCTCTGAAGGATTCCGACAGGGCCGACTTAGGACGGTCGAATACTGCCAGTTCTCCTTCTTCCTTGTGTAATCCCACCACTCCAATCAAAGGAATCTGAGTCAGCTTGCTTACATCCTCGGTATTCTGAATCGAATTGTTTACAAAGAATATTGCAAATACAAAGAGTAATGGAATCAGGAGTCCAAGGAAAAATGCCAGCACATAATTAACGGAAGTTCGCGGACCCACCAAACCACCTCCAATATCCTTAGCGGGATCGATAAAGTGGATATCCGACAGATTGGCCGCTTTTACAATGTCGGCCTCACTTCTCTTCTGCAGGAAGGTATTATAGATATTATCGCTCAGGTCATACTTTCTTTTTATCTTGATAAGCTCCTGCTGATCGTCGGGCAACTGTTTAATATTCCCCTCCGCCTGACTTATCTTAGCCTGAATCCTGGCCAGGTCGTATTGCAGGGAGGATTTAGCCGTAGCTATATTCTCAATCAATACTTTCTTAATGGCTTCCATCTGGCTGTCGAAATCCCTGAATATCTTATCGCTTTTTACGGCATAGGCCATTTCCGACCTTTGGGTGGAAAGGGCAATCAATTTGGAAATATTAGCTACGATATTCGGATCGTCAATTCCTGCCACTGATGGCGCCGGAAGTTTGGAATAATCCACACTGTTTTTAAGATAGGATTTGAGCGAATTGTAGTAGGTAATCTTGCGGCTTACCGCATCTTTTTCGAGGTCGTATTCCAGGATTTTATCGGAAAATTTCACTCCTCCGTCTTCGATATCGTGGATATTTTTTCCTTTCTTAAATTGCTTCAGTTCTTCTCCGGTGGACCTAAGCTGATTTTCCATGGCTACCAGGGTACTGTCGATAAACGCAATGGTATTAGTAGCAAACTGGTTTTTGCTGTCCAGCTGTCTCCTAATGAGCATATTCACGGTTGCATTCAGGTATTCCACCATTCGGGCCTTATTGGTACCCATCAGACTCAGGGTAAGGATAGAACCTCCCTTGTCACCTGATTTTACATCAATCCCCTTATATCGGGAAACGGTATTGTCAAAGTCATTGAAGCGCACAAAATATTCATTGCCCTTATAAAAACCGGGATTGTCATTAAGCTGCAGTTTCCAATTCAGAAAGGGCAGGGAGACCTTTTCTCCAACCCGGTACGTTTGAACGAAATCTCCCGTTGCCACAGCGGTAGTGCTGTAGGAATCATTGCTGTATGTCACCAAAGGAGCTGAATTATTCTCGAAGGTGATGGTGATTTGATATTCGGTATCACTAAGGAAGCGGATATTAATTAATTTACCGGCCAGTTGCCCCTTATTTTTGTCAATTTCAAGATAAAAAGGAACGGCACCGTAGGCGTCTATCAGGTTGTATTTGCCCTGCGAAAGATAATCGATGTAGTACTGTAATTTATCCACCACCAGTTCGTTATGCGATCGGGACTGCAGGGTGGTGGAAATGGTCTGCACCTGATCGGAAGTTCCTCCCCAGTTGAATGTCAGGCTGGTATTGGAGGTAAACAAAGGATTACTCTCCTCCTTAATGGCAATTAAGGTTTCCATCTGATATATTTTCTCTTTTCGAATATTGATCTGGTAGGCAATGGTAAAGGCGATAATTAAACTCACCAAAAACCACCTCCAATAACTCCCAATTTTTATTAAAAAACCCTTGAAGTCAAAGCTCACATCATCTTCAAAAATAGAAAAATCTTTTATATTTAACATCTTAGGAAAGCTGATTTATCTGGTTAGTAATAGGTAAGTCGTTGTTGCCAGTGACAAAAGGGTGATGATTGTACCTAGGGATTCTATCCCTGTTTTACCCGTACCCCAGCTTTTTTGTTTTAGCGGCTTCACATAAATATAATCGTTGGGCTGCAGGTAAAAATAAGGCGACTGCATCACCTTGCGGTCGGTGAGATCGATGTCGTGCATTTCGGTTCCGGTGGGGGTTTGTCTGATAATGGTAACCGCTTTTCGGTTTCCGGTAACGGCTATATCCCCGGAGTTAGCAATAGCCTCCATGATGTTCACGTGGTCCTGAAACAGGGTTTTAGTACCTGTACTGCCCACCTCCCCATTGATGGTATATCGAAAGCCGGCCAGCTTTACAATCACAAAAATATCCGCTTCTTTCCTGAAATAATCTGCCAGCAACTGCTTTTCGATCTGCATTCGTACCTCTTCGAGGGTATACCCTATCACGTTAAGCTCCCCCAAAACAGGAATGCGGATGTTTCCGTGATCGTCTACGGTAAAACCATTAAAATAGAGCCCGGCTTCAGATTTTCCTGCTTCACCCTGGCTGCTGGTATTGAATATCTCAACTAATTTGGGATCATTTGCCTTTATGCTGATGCTGAGCACATCATTGATTTGCAGTCGGTAAGGTTTAGACACCACGGCTGCAAGGGCAGGTTCAGGCATCCCTCCTTCTTTTTCCTGCAGATAGATCAGATCATGAGTTGAAATACAGGAAGTAAAAGAAATACTGATACCCAGAAATACAAGAAACAGATATTTACCCATCTTAATAGTATTAGTGACAAAGATAACTTTTCATCTAATATATTAAATTTCCTGCAAATATTCTGACTAAATATTTTTAAGCGATTTTTCAAAAGGCACCCGATGCAGGATACTGCGTCCCAGAGTGACCTCGTCGGCATATTCCAGTTCGTCTCCCACGGCAATTCCGCGGGCAATGGTAGACACGGCAACAGCCTCATCTGCAATTTGCCGGTAAATGTAGAAATTGGTGGTATCTCCTTCCATGGTGGAACTCAGGGCAAAAATCACTTCACTGACAGTTCCCGACTTTACCTTTTCGACCAGGGAAGCAATCTTAAGTTGGCTGGGCCCCACACCGTCTATGGGAGAAATTTTTCCACCCAGAACATGGTAAATACCCCGGTACTGCCCCGTGTTTTCGATGGCCATCACGTCCCGGATATCTTCGACCACGCATAGAATCTGGCGGTTGCGATGGGGATTGGAGCATATCTCACAGGTATCGGTATCAGAAATATTGTGGCAGCTGTCACAAAATTTGATTTCCTCGCGCATGCTAATCAGGGCCTGGCTCAGGAAAGCCGTTTGCTCCTGAGGCTGCTTTAACAAATGTAAGGCCAATCGCAAGGCGGTTCGCTTCCCTATTCCCGGCAACTGAGAAATTTCGTTAACCGCTCGTTCCAATAATTTTGAAGAAAATTCCATGGTTACAAATGTACTAATTTGTTTTTTGATTAGCGGTCTAATTTAAATACGGATTGCCAACTGTCTGCCTTTGGTAATTTGAAAACCGTCCCAAATTCTTTTCGACAAAAAATTGTATTTTGGCATTACCAAATCGCAAGCCATGACACCTTTTGCCATCTTATTGCTCATTGCACTGTACTTCGGTATCCTTTTTGCGATATCCCATTTAACCAGCCGGAAAAATAATGATAACGAGGCTTTTTTCAAGGCTAACAAGAACGCCAAATGGTATCTGGTTGCCTTTGGCATGATTGGCACAGCACTTTCCGGAGTCACCTTCATCTCGGTTCCGGGTGAAGTGGGCGCGGCAGGAGGCGAACAGTTTAAATATTTTCAGTTTGTTCTGGGCAATGCCATTGGTTTCATCATCGTTGCCAGGGTATTGCTTCCCCTGTACTACCGCATGAACCTGACTTCAATTTACGGTTATATTGAAAGTCGGATGGGGATTTACTCCTATAAAACGGCGGCCTTTATTTTCCTGATCAGCAGAACCATAGGTTCGGCCTTCCGGCTATACCTGGTGGTTATCGTATTGCAGCGGTTTGTTTTTGATTACTACCGGATTCCTTTTGCCCTTACCGTTTTACTATCTCTGGCATTGATTTTCTTATATACCTACCGCGGCGGTTTAAAAACAATAATCATTACCGACACCCTGCAGACCTTCTTTTTGGTAAGCTCGGTTATTATGACCATTTTCTTTATCTGTGATAGTCTTAATTTGAGTCTCGTACAGGCCTTTGAGGAGGTAAAAACCAGTAATTATTCCAAAATATTTTTCTTCGAAAATTTCGTTTCCGGCAGATTTCATTTTGTCAAACAAATTTTGGGAGGCATATTTGTTACCATTGCCATGGTGGGCTTGGATCAGGACCTGATGCAAAAAAACCTGAGCTGTGCGACCATTGGAGAAGCCCAGAAAAACATGTACGGCTTTACAGCTATATTTGTGCTGATCAATCTTTTCTTTCTGGCTGTGGGTGCCCTGCTCTATATTTACGCTGAAGCCAACGGCATTGCCGTTCCCAGCGACCTGCTGACTGGGAAGCCGCGAACAGATTTGCTCTTCCCCGAAATAGCCTTTCGCCACCTGAGTTTTATTCCCTCTCTCGTATTTCTTTTGGGACTGACCGCAGCTACCTTTGCCACTACCGATTCGGCTTTGACGGCACTCACAACCTCCTTCTGTGTGGATTTTCTGGGAATGGACAAAACAAGCAACAGCAGGAAAAATCAGCTGCTTAGAACCAGACATCTGGTCCATTTGGGATTCTGCATGATGTTATTTTTTGTTATCGTATTTTTTAATGCCGTCAACGACAGCACGGTGGTCGGAATGATTTTCAGGGTAGCCTCCTACACTTATGGCCCCCTACTGGGCTTATATTCTTTTGGACTCTTGATGAAAAAAAACACTGTGAAGGACCAACTGGTTCCTTATCTCTGTTTGCTGTCACCAGCTTTGACCTATCTCATCAGCGAAAATTCGAAAATGCTTTTCCTCGGCTACGTTTTTGACAACGAACTGATTATCATTAACGGTCTGATAACCTTTTTGGGTTTGATACTAATAAGTAAACCGGCTGAAACACGACCAGAAGGAAAATAAAAAAATCCGCCTTAGAAAGCGGATTTTCCTCTTATTTTGAAATTAACTCAATATTGATTGATTGCCAATAAAATTAGCGTACAGGCAACGTCTATTTCTATGTGATTGTCTCTGAGAAGCTGATATAACTCCGGGTTTTCCGTACCCGGGTTAAAAACGACTCTTTTGGGACTAGCATCCACAATGTAGTCGTAGTACTCCCTTTGATTTCGGGGATTCAGGTAAAGGGTTACCGTATCGATATCCTCAAGAGGAACCTTTTGGTTATGAATATGCACCCCTGATACTTCACCAACATCACGGCCTACGGCTACCACCTCATGCCCCTTGTTGACCAACATCTGAACGGCCCGGTAGGCATATCGGTCGGCCCTTGTGGTAGCACCCAAAACCAAGGTTTTCTTATTTCCCATGACCTTATTTTTAAATAAAGTTACTAAATTATTGCCACCAGACGGAAGTCGGTTATCCTACTGCATAAATTAAGGGTTCTCAAATCTCACTCTATTTCCTCAGGCCTTTGGCAAAAAGATCTCCGCCAGCATACTGCCTACACTGCCTCCACCACAGGCTTCAATAGTCTCCAGATCGGCACTGATTATAGTGCCATACTTTTCCAAAGCCTGAAGCTGTTTGGGTGTGAGACTTTGATGCGCAGCGGCACTCATGACTATAAATCTGTCGTCATCCCTTCCCCTGAGTTCCAGTAAATTACCTGCAAAAAAATTGATTTGCTTATCGGTAAGAAAAATAATCTCTTTATCGTTGGCATTAATATTCTCCAGGACCATCTTATATTCTTTCTTATCCTCGATACCATCGGCATAGATGACAGCAAACTTTTCTCCTAGGGTCATCATTAAATTCGTGTGGAAGATGGGCGTTCGCTGCCCGTTTATCTTTTGGTAGGCTTCGAAAATCACGGGTGCGTAGTCGATGTCCTCGCAGAATTCTATAAACAGTTCCTCGTTTGATCGTTCCGAAAGCGCACAGTAGGCTTTTGCATTGACGCGATCCAGGACCAGACTGCCATTACCTTCCAGAAACAGCCCTTCCTCTTCGGCGGCGGTATAATCGATGATGTTTTCGATGCGAAACCCTTTTTCCTCCAGAACATCAAGAATCTCCTCCTTGCGTTCCTGTCGGCGATTTTCGGCAAACATTGGATACAAGACCACATCGCCATTTTGATGAAAAGAAATCCAGGTACTTGGAAAAACACTGTCGGGAGTATCATTCTCCATCGTATCTTCGATAACGATGACCTCTACTCCTGCATTTTTCAGTTTGTCAGCCAGAGCATCAAACTCTTTTTGCGCCTTGGCATTTATCGTTTCGGGTAAAACTCCCTGTAGGTTTTTTTGAAAATAATTATTGACGGCAGTCTGTTCGTTCATACGGAATGCCACGGGGCGAATCATTAACACGGAATTCGCTATTTGTTTCATTATCGTTAAAATATAGGTTTGTGATAGTATAAAGATAAAAAAAGCTTCACATATCAGTGAAGCTTTTAATATATATTTATGGTTTATCGATTAGCGCTTTTCAGCTTCAACGAAAGGCCTTAGTGGAGAACCAGTATAAATCTGTCTTGGACGACCGATAGGCTCTTTATTCTCACGCATCTCTTTCCATTGAGCAATCCATCCCGGCAATCTTCCGATTGCAAACAATACGGTAAACATATCTGTAGGAATACCTAGGGCTCTGTATATAATTCCGGAATAGAAATCCACGTTTGGATACAGATTTCTTGCTTTGAAATATTCGTCTTCAAGGGCAGCTGCCTCTAATTTTTTGGCTATATCCAAAATAGGATCGTCTACACCCAGCGTTCCCAAAACCTCATTAGCAGCTTTTTTGATGATTTTAGCGCGTGGATCAAAGTTTTTGTAAACTCTGTGGCCGAATCCCATTAATCGGAAAGGATCACTTTTGTCTTTTGCTTTGGCAAGGTATTTCTCGGTATCTCCTCCATTAAGGTGAATTTCTTCCAGCATTTCTAAAACAGCCTGGTTAGCACCTCCGTGAAGTGGACCCCATAGTGCCGAAACTCCGGCAGAAATAGAGGCAAAAAGTCCGGCATGAGACGAACCTACCATTCTCACAGTCGATGTGGAACAGTTTTGCTCGTGATCTGCATGAAGGATGAATAATTTGTCTAAAGCATCGATTACAGTCTGACTAACATGATAAGGTTCTGTTGGGATTTCAAACATCAGACGCATGAAATTTTCCACATAACCTTTGGTATTATCATAATAATTCATCGGATAACCCATTTTCTTTCTGAAAGTCCAGGTTGCGATAACAAGGAATTTACCCATCGTTTTACACACGGCATTGTAAACATCCTTTTCGTTTTCGACATCAACCGACTTAGGATTGAAGGCAGTTAAGGCACTGGTCAGGGCAGCCAACACGCCCATAGGATGTGCTGTCTTTGGGAATCCGTCGATGATTTGCTTCATTTCCTCATTTACCAGTGTGTATTTTCTAATATCTGTTTCAAATTGTTGCAGTTGAGCAGCTGTTGGCAGTTCGCCAAAAATTAAAAGATAAGAAACTTCAAGAAAATCAGCCTTATCAGCCAATTCTTCGATAGCATACCCTCGGTATCGCAAAATTCCTTTTTCACCATCCAAAAAGGTAATACCGCTTGTACATGAACCTGAATTTTTATATCCAGGATCAAGAGTTACTGCTCCGGTTAAATCTCTTAATTTGTTAATATTGATAGCCTCCTCGTTCTCACTTCCCACAAAAATGGGGAACTCATACTTCTTACCATCAATTTCTAATACAGCTGTTTTTGACATAATATTTTGAAATAATACTTTACACTTAAAATTTTCCCAAATCTAAGGATAATAAGCTTAAATTAAAAGGAAAAAAAACAACGATATTGTTAAATTTCAAAAAAAAAACCATTCATTTCACATGAATGGTTTTTAAAAATATAAATAAGCTATTTATTATTTTACTTTAAAAGCTTTTAATCCAGGAAAATAAGCTGTGTTTCCTAATTCTTCCTCAATTCTCAACAATTGGTTGTATTTAGCCATACGGTCAGAACGAGAAGCAGAACCTGTTTTAATTTGACCACAGTTCAAAGCTACTGCCAAGTCGGCAATAGTATTGTCTTCAGTCTCTCCTGAACGGTGAGACATCACTGAAGTATAACCGGCATTTTTAGCCATGTTTACTGCGGCGATAGTTTCAGTCAAAGTACCAATTTGGTTTACTTTGATAAGGATTGAGTTGGCAATACCTTTTTCGATACCTGTTGATAAACGAGCCACGTTAGTAACAAATAAATCGTCACCTACTAACTGTACTTTATCCCCAATTTTCTCAGTAAGCAATTTCCATCCTTCCCAGTCATTTTCGTCCATTCCGTCTTCGATAGAAATGATTGGGTATTTAGTTACTAATTCTGCAAGGTATTCTGCCTGTTCAGCTGAAGTTCTAACCTTCCCGGTTTCTCCTTCGAATTTAGTATAATCGTATTTTCCGTCTTTGTAGAACTCTGCAGAAGCACAGTCTAAAGCAATCATGACTTCTTCACCAAAAGTATATCCAGCTTTTTCAACTGCTTTTTTGATAGTATCTAAAGCGTCTTCAGTACCACCGGCCAAGTTAGGCGCAAAACCACCTTCATCACCTACAGCTGTAGACAAACCTCTGTCGTGTAATACTTTTTTAAGGTTGTGGAAAATTTCAGTACCCATTTGCATTGCATGAGTAAATGATTGTGCTTTAACAGGGAAAATCATGAATTCCTGGAATGCGATAGGTGCATCAGAGTGTGATCCTCCGTTAATGATATTCATCATAGGGACTGGTAAAGTATTTGCAGAAACACCTCCAACATATCTGTACAATGGCAAGTTCAATTCGTTTGCAGCAGCCTTAGCTACAGCAAGAGATACTCCCAGGATGGCATTAGCCCCTAATTTTGATTTATTTGGAGTACCGTCTAAATCGATCATCATCTGATCAATAAGATTTTGCTCAAAAACAGAAGTTCCTACGATTGCTTCAGCAATAGCAGTATTAACATTGTTCACTGCATTCATAACCCCTTTTCCCATGAAAGCCTGTCCTCCATCACGTAATTCAACCGCTTCATGTTCTCCGGTTGACGCACCAGATGGAACTGCTGCTCTACCTAAAACACCGTTTTCTGTAATTACATCTACTTCAACAGTAGGGTTCCCTCTGGAATCGAGAATTTGTCTTGCGTGAATTTTGATAATAATGCTCATTTTTATTAGTTTTTAAATTTCGAGGTACAAATATATTTCAACTTTTCTAAACATTAATGAAAAAAGTTCAATCTTATTAACGAAAACGTTATATTTTAATTTTTAGAACAAATTTCCACATAATTTTTAGAAAACACACACCTTCAATTCAATTTTCAAAAATGACCAAAATAAAAAAAGGGTAAACACTTATCGTTTACCCTTTTTCCATTATTTTTTCTATTAAATCCAGAATTAGGACTTGATATTCTCAATAAACTGATCAAACAGATAGGAAGAATCGTGTGGCCCAGGACTTGCCTCAGGGTGGTATTGTACCGAAAAACATTTTTTATTTTTCATACGCATTCCGGCTACCGTACCGTCATTAAGATGCAGGTGGGTAATTTCCATTTCCGGGTGCTTTTCCAACTCTTCTCTGTTTACGGCAAAACCGTGATTTTGAGAGGTAATCTCTCCCTTACCTGATATCACATTCATAACAGGGTGATTGATCCCTCGGTGACCGTTAAACATTTTGTAGGTAGAAATCCCATTAGCCAAACCAATCACCTGATGACCCAAACAGATCCCAAATACCGGTTTATCATTGGCAAGAATTTCTTTGGCTACCCCAATGGCACTTGCCAAAGGTTCCGGATCTCCAGGCCCGTTAGACAAGAAATATCCGTCAGGATTAAAGGCTGCTAAATCAGCATAAGATGAATCATATGGAAAAACCTTAATGTAGCAGTCTCTTTTAGCCAAATTGCGAAGGATATTAGTTTTAATTCCCAAATCCAGCGCAGAAACCTTATAGGTAGCATTCTCATCTCCGTAGAAATAAGGCTCTTTGGTAGACACTTTGGAAGCCAACTCCAAACCTTTCATATCAGGCACATTAGCCAAGGACTTTTTAAGTTCTTCGATTGGGGTATCGTCTGTACAGATAACCGCATTCATCGCTCCGTTATCTCTTATATAACTAACAAGCGCTCTGGTATCCACATCAGAAATACAGATTAGGTTGTGCTTCTCAAAATACGCTTCCAGACTTTCAGCAGCAGCAGGTCTTGAATAGTTAAAACTGAAATTCTTACAAACCAAACCAGCAATTTTAATTCCATCTGACTCCACTTCGGCTTCGTTAACCCCATAATTACCTATGTGAGCATTGGTAGCGACCATTATTTGGCCAAAATAAGAAGGATCAGTGAAAATTTCCTGATATCCTGTCATTCCGGTATTAAAACATACCTCTCCAAAAGTAGTTCCGCTGATCCCTATTGATTTTCCGTGGAATATAGTTCCATCGCTTAGCAATAGGATGGCGCTTTTTCTTGTTGTGTATTTCATTTGTAGTTAAATATGGTGCAAATTTAATTCATTAAAGCAGTGTAAGCAAAATTTTTAATTAATATTTTGAGCACAGCACTTCGCTGTCAAAAACGCATTTGATTAATAAAAAAGCAAAAAAAAAGGATAAACTATTAATAGCTTATCCTTAATTCTTATTGAATGATTATTATCATAATTATTCAGCAGCTTCTGCTTCGGTAGTAGTTTCAGTTTCAGCAGCTGGAGTTGCTTCTGCAGGAGCAGCCTCTTCAACTTTTTTAGCTTTACCACCACGACGGCTTTTTGCTTTTTTAACTTCTTTTTTACCTCCGTTGTAAAGTTCGTTAAAATCTACAAGTTCGATCATTGCCATTTCGGCATTATCTCCCAAACGATTTCCAACTTTGATGATACGAGTGTATCCTCCCGGACGGTCACCAACTTTAGCAGCTACGTCTCTGAATAAATCAGTTACGGCATATTTGCTACGTAAGTTGGCAAAAACGATACGACGATTATGAGTAGTATCTACTTTTGATTTTGTTATAAGTGGCTCAACAAATTGTTTAAGCGCTTTAGCTTTAGCAACAGTAGTATTAATACGTTTGTGCTCGATAAGAGAACAAGCCATATTAGCCAACATAGATTTTCTATGCGCTGTCTGTCTGCTTAAGTGATTAATTTTCTTTCCGTGTCTCATTGCTTTATAAATTTAATCCGTCTTGGGACGAATTAGATTAATCTTTATCTAATTTGTATTTTGTTAAATCCATACCGAAGGTTAAGTTTTTAACAGCTACCAATTCGTCTAGCTCAGTTAAAGACTTTTTACCAAAGTTACGGAATTTCATAAGGTCATTTTTATTGAATGACACTAAATCACCAAGTGTATCAACTTCAGCCGCTTTCAAGCAATTCAAAGCTCTCACAGATAAATCCATATCAACAAGCTTAGTTTTAAGCAATTGTCTCATATGCAATGATTCTTCATCGTAAGATTCTGTTTGCGCAATTTCGTCAGCCTCAAGTGTAATTCTTTCGTCAGAGAACAACATGAAATGGTGAATCAGAACTTTTGCAGCTTCAGTAAGTGCATCTTTTGGATTAATAGAACCATCAGTTTTGATTTCGAAAACCAATTTTTCATAATCTGTTTTTTGCTCCACACGGAAGTTCTCAATTGCATATTTTACATTTTTTACCGGAGTAAAAATCGAGTCTGTAAAAATAGTTCCAATAGCAGCGTTTTGTTTTTTGTTCTCTTCAGCAGGAACATACCCTCTACCTTTCTCGATGGTCAAATCAAAATTTAATTTGATTTTACTGTCAAGATTACATATTACAAGTTCCGGGTTTAATACCTGAAAACCTGAAATAAATTTTTGAAAATCACCCGCTGTCAATTGATCTTTACCGGAAACAGAAATTGAAACTGATTCATTATCGATATCTTCTATCTGACGTTTGAAACGTACTTGTTTAAGATTAAGGATAATTTCGGTAACATCTTCAACAACGCCTGATATAGTAGAGAATTCATGATCTACACCTTCGATACGAACAGATGTGATTGCATATCCTTCCAATGCTGAAAGCAAAACTCTTCTAAGTGCATTACCAACGGTCAATCCGTATCCTGGTTCCAAAGGTCTAAATTCGAATTTACCTTCAAAATCAGTTGAATCGATCATGATAACTTTATCGGGCTTCTGAAAATTAAATATTGCCATAAATTTCGACTAAGTCAATTATTATTTGTTGTACAACTCTACGATTAATTGTTCTTTAATGTTTTCTGGAATTTGAAGTCTTGCAGGTACACTTACAAAAGTACCTTCTTTAGTATCATTATTCCACGTAATCCATTCATAAACTTGACTTGAATTAGATAAAGAACGTTCGATAGCCTCTAAGGATTTAGATTTTTCACGAACAGCAACTTTATCACCAGCTTTCAGGTGGTAAGAAGGAATATTTACAACTTCACCGTTTACAGTGATGTGTCTGTGAGAAACAAGTTGTCTCGCACCTCTTCTTGATGGAGCAATCCCCATTCTGTACACAACATTATCCAATCTTGCCTCACATAATTGTAAAAGAACCTCACCAGTAACTCCTTTAGTAGCTGATGCTTTTTTAAATAAACCTCTGAATTGTTTTTCTAAGATTCCATAAGAATATTTAGCTTTTTGCTTTTCCATCAATTGGACAGCATATTCAGATTTTTTACCTCTTTTTTTAGCCAACCCGTGTTGTCCAGGAGGGTAATTTCTTTTTTCGAAAGATTTGTCATCTCCGAAAATTGCTTCGCCAAATTTACGAGCAATTCTAGTTTTAGGACCAGTATATCTTGCCATTTTAAAAATTTAAATTAAGGTAGTGATTATGAATTCAGGTCAAATCCTTCGATAATCTTCTTATCTACCTAGTTATACTTCAATAATATTTTTGTATTAAACTCTACGTCTTTTTGGAGGACGACATCCGTTGTGCGGCATTGGAGTAACATCAATGATTTCAGTAACTTCAATTCCACCGTTATGAATAGAACGGATAGCAGACTCACGCCCGTTACCTGGTCCTTTTACATAAACCTTAACTTTTTTCAATCCAGCCTCAAGAGCTACTTTACTACAATCTTCAGCGGCCATTTGAGCTGCATATGGAGTGTTCTTTTTAGAACCTCTGAAACCCATTTTACCAGCTGAAGACCAAGAAATAACTTCACCTTTTTTGTTAGTCAAAGAAATGATGATGTTATTGAAGGTAGCAGAAATATGAGCCTCTCCAGTTGATTCAACGACAACTTTACGTTTTTTAGTGGTTGCTTTAGCCATATTACTTATTATTTAGTTGCTTTTTTCTTGTTAGCAACAGTTTTTCTTTTACCTTTTCTAGTTCTAGAGTTATTTTTAGTTCTTTGCCCTCTTAAAGGAAGACCAGATCTATGACGGATACCTCTGTAACAACCAATATCCATCAAACGTTTGATGTTCAAAGAAATCTCTGAACGCAATTCCCCTTCAATTTTGAAAGAAGATACCGCCTCACGAATTGCTCCGATCTCATCGTCATTCCAATCTTGAACTTTTTTATCTTGGCTAACTTGAGCTTTTTCTAAAATCTCAATAGCTCTACTTTTCCCTAATCCGAAGATATAGGTAAGTGCAATAACACCTCTCTTGTTTTTTGGGATGTCTACCCCTGCTATTCTTGCCATAATTATCCTTGTCTTTGTTTAAATCTAGGATTCTTTTTGTTTATTACGTATAATCTACCTTTTCTACGTACGATAATGCACTCGGCACTTCTCTTTTTTACTGATGCTCTTACTTTCATTCTGAATATCTTTAATATCTATAAGTAATTCTTGCTTTTGACAAATCGTAAGGACTCATTTCCAGTTTCACCTTATCACCAGGTAATAATTTGATGTAATGCATACGCATCTTTCCTGAAATATGAGCAATTACAACGTGTCCATTCTCTAATTCTACACGGAACATCGCATTTGACAATGCTTCGATGATTAATCCGTCTTGTTCTATTGCTGCTTGTTTTGCCATATATTAAGCTACTGCTTTTCTATTTTTTCCGCTTTTCATTAAGCCGTCATAGTGCTTATTTAACAAATAGGAGTTGATTTGTTGAATAGTATCTATTGCTACACCAACCATAATTATTAAAGAAGTTCCTCCGAAGAACATTGCCCAAGATTGTTGTACATCCATAAGACTTACAACAATAGCTGGAAAAACAGCTATAAGGGCAAGGAATAACGAACCCGGAAAAGTTATCAAAGACATCACTTTATCAAGAAAATCTGAAGTCTCCACTCCCGGACGAACTCCCGGAATAAAACCACCGCTTCTCTTAAGATCATCTGACATTTTATTAGTAGGAACAGTAATAGCAGTATAAAAGAATGTAAACACAACGATTAAAGTTGCAAAAACAAGATTATACCAAAAACCGAACATATTACTAAAAGCACCAACAATAGACTGTGAGGCATCTGATTTAGACAACCCAGCTAAGGCAGCTGGTATAAACATAATTGCCTGCGCAAAGATGATTGGCATAACCCCGGAAGCATTTAACTTCAAAGGTATCCATTGTCTATTTCCACCCAACATATCTTGCTCAAACTCTCCAGAAGCAGTACGACGTGCATACTGTACTGGTATTTTTCGAACAGCCATAGTTAACAGTACACAAGCAATGATAACCAAAAGCCAAATAATAATTTCAACAACCAATAACATTGGACCACCGTTGTTATTAGTAACCCTAGTGGTAAATTCCTGAATAAATGCCTGAGGAAATCTTGCCAATATACCCACCATAATTAAAAGTGAGATACCATTCCCAATTCCTTTATCAGTTATCTTTTCACCCAACCACATTGCAAAAATCGTACCTGTAACTAAGATAATTACTGAAGAAAATAAGAATTCAAAAGAATCAAATCCTAATATGAATGCGCTACCTGGCAGAGTTCTGTAAAGATTGTAGATATATGTTGGCCCCTGAACTAGGGTAATAACGATAGTCAGCCAACGCGTAATCTGATTAATCTTTTTTCTACCGCTCTCTCCGTCACTTTGAAGTTTTTGCAAATAAGGAATAGCGATTCCCATAAGCTGTACTACGATAGACGCAGAGATATAGGGCATAATTCCCAAAGCAAAAACGGAAGCTTTGGAAAATGCACCACCTGTAAACATATCTAATATAGATCCGATTCCATTTTTGGTTTGACCTGCTAAACTGTTTAATTGCGTAGCGTCAATTCCTGGAAGTGTAACGTGTGCTCCAAAACGATAAACTAAAAGCAGACCCAAAGTGATAAGGATTCTGTTTTTCAGTTCTTCAATTTTCCATACATTACTTAATGATTCAATAAATTTCTTCATAACAGTCGAAAAATTATATTGTCACAGCTTCTCCACCGGCAGCTTCGATAGCAGCCTTAGCAGATGCAGTAAATTTGTGAGCAGTTACTTTTAATTTAGCTTTCAATTCACCTCTACCTAAAATCTTAACGATTTCATTTTTAGTAGCCAATCTGTTAGCAATCAGATCTGCCATATCAACAGATTCAGTAACCAAACCATTGTCTACTAATAATTGAAGCGTATCAAGATTAACACCTTCGTATTCTTTACGATTGATGTTTTTAAAACCAAACTTAGGCACACGTCTTTGAAGTGGCATTTGACCTCCTTCAAAACCAATCTTTTTAGAATATCCAGAACGAGATTTAGCTCCCTTGTGTCCTCTTGCAGCGGTACCACCTTTACCAGAACCTTCTCCTCTACCTACTCTTTTATTTTGATTGTGCGTTGACCCTTCAGCAGGTTGTAAGTTACTTAAATTCATAACACCTATTTGTTATTTAGCTTCTTCAACAGAAACTAAGTGTTTAACTTTTTTTATCATCCCAAGGATTGCTGGGTTAGAGTCATGCTCTACTACCTGACCCATTTTACGTAGTCCTAAAGCCTCCAATCCTCTTTTTTGATCAAGTGGACAGTTGATTTTACTTCTAACTTGTTTTACTAATAATTTAGCCATAATTTCCTTGATTAACCTTTAAAAACTTTCTCTAGAGATACACCTCTTTGTTTTGCAACAGTATGAGCACTTCTCATTTGTAATAAAGCATCAAACGTAGCTTTTACCACATTATGAGGGTTTGATGATCCTTGAGATTTAGACAATACATCGTGAATACCTACTGATTCAAGAACTGAACGAACAGCTCCCCCAGCAATAACTCCCGTACCATGAGAAGCAGGAATTAAAAATACACGTGCACCACCAAATTTACCTTTTTGTTCGTGCGGAACTGTTTGACCGTTCAAAGGAACTCTCACAAGATTTTTCTTAGCATCTTCTACTGCTTTAGCAATAGCTTCAGAAACATCTTTAGATTTTCCTAATCCATGTCCTACAACACCATTTTCATCACCTACAACTACAATAGCAGAAAAACCGAAAGCTCTACCTCCTTTTGTAACCTTAGTAACACGATTAACACTTACCAAACGGTCTTTTAATTCAAGACCACTTGGTTTTACTAATTCTATACTTTTGTATTTACTAGACATAATATATTAGAATTTAAGCCCAGCCGCTCTTGCGCCTTCTGCTAATGATTTAATACGACCGTGATACAAATATCCTCCTCTATCGAATTTTACTGTATCAATTCCAGCTTTTAACGCTTTTTCTGCAACCAATTTTCCAACTGCACTTGCAACTTCTACGTTCGTACCTTTACCTATTTCTTTTTCTCTCGAAGAAGCAGATAATAATGTAACACCATTTACGTCATCAATAATTTGAGCATAAATTTCTTTGTTACTTCTAAATACAGATAATCTTGGATTAGCAGCAGTTCCACTAATAGTTTTTCTGATTCTGAATCTGATTCTCTGTCTTCTCTCAGGTTTTGTTAATGACATAATCTTATTTTTTAAGCTGATTTACCTGCTTTTCTTCTTAATACTTCACCTACAAACTTAACTCCTTTTCCTTTATAAGGTTCTGGTTTACGGAAACCTCTGATTTTCGCAGCTACCGCACCTAAAAGTTGTTTATCATAAGATGTTAACTTCACAATTGGGTTCTTACCTTTTTCAGATATAGTTTCCACAACTACTTCTGGAGCAATTTCCATAACAATATTGTGAGAAAAACCAAGTGCTAAATCTAATTTTTGTCCTTGATTAGAAGCTCTGTAACCTACCCCTACCAATTCTAACGATTTAGTAAAACCTTCAGTTACACCAACAATCATATTATTGATTAAAGCTCTATATAAACCGTGTTTTGCTCTTTGATCTTTTTGATCAGATGATCTTTCTACTAAAACTTGATCACCTTCAACTGTTACAGTTATGTCCGAAAACTCCTGTGTTAGTTGACCACCTTTTCCTTTTACTGTAATTATACCATCCTTAACTTCTACAGTTACTCCAGCAGGGATTACAATCGGACTCTTACCTATTCTTGACATCTCTTATAAGTCTTTTTAAATTAGTATACGTAGCAAATTACTTCACCACCTACATTTAATTGCTTAGCTTTCTTTCCAGTCATCAAACCTTTTGAAGTTGAAACAATAGCAATTCCTAATCCGTTAAGGATTCTTGGAATATTTGAAGAACTGGCATACTTACGTAAACCTGGCTTACTGATTCTTTGGATATCTCTAATAACTGACTCTTTAGTATCTTTATCATACTTCAAAGCAATTTTGATAGAACCCTGAACCGAGTTTTCTTCAAATTTGTAACTTAAGATATAACCTTGATCAAATAAAATCTTGGTAATTTCTTTTTTTAGATTAGATGCAGGAATCTCAACCACTTTGTGATTTGCAGCCACAGCGTTTCTGATTCTTGTCAAGTAATCTGCAATAGGATCTGTATTCATATTTATTAATTTGCGGATATGGTTTTCTCAGAGACCTTCTCATCGAACCTTTACCCATTAAAACTCTTAATTTTACCAGCTGGCTTTTTTAACTCCTGGTATCAATCCACTGTTTGCCATTTCACGAAATGTAACACGTGAAATACCGAATTGACGCATGTACCCTCTTGGTCTACCAGTCAATTTACATCTGTTATGCATACGAACTGGAGAAGCATTTTTCGGTAATTTTTGCAAACCTACGAAATCTCCGGCTTCTAACAAAGCTTTTCTTTTCTCAGCATATTTTGCTACCGTTTTTTCTCTTTTAACCTCACGGGCTTTCATTGATTCTTTAGCCATATCTTAATTCTTTTTAAAAGGTAATCCTAATTCACCCAATAACGACTTTGCTTCCTTATCAGTTTTAGCTGTTGTAACAAAAGTGATATCCATACCAGATATTTTGTTTACTTTATCAATATCAATTTCAGGGAAAATGATTTGCTCTAAAACACCAAGGTTATAGTTTCCTCTACCATCAAATCCTGTAGCTTTGATTCCGTTAAAGTCTCTTACGCGTGGCAAAGCTGTAGTGATAAGTCTGTCTAAGAACTCATACATTCTTTCTCCACGAAGCGTAACTTTTGCTCCAATTGGCATTCCTTTTCTCAATTTGAAAGAAGCAACGTCTTTCTTTGAAATAGTCGAAACTGCTTTTTGACCAGTGATCTTTGTCAATTCGTCAACTGCATAGTCGATTAATTTTTTATCAGACACTGCTGCTCCAACTCCACGGCTCAAAACGATTTTTTCCAATTTAGGAACTTGCATTACGTTTGTGTATCCGTATTCCTCTTTAAGAGCAGAGATTACTCTGCTCTTATATTCCTCTTTTAATCTAGGTATATACGCCATTACTATAGTACTTGATTAGATTTTTTTGAAAATCTTACTTTCTTATCTCCTTCCACTCTTAAACCTACTCTTGTTGTCTCCTTAGTTTTAGGGTCGATTAGAGCGATGTTAGAAATTTGAATAGGAGCCTCTTTTTTCACGATACCACCTTGAGGGTTTTTAGCACTTGGTTTTGTATGTTTTGAAACCATGTTTACACCTTCAACGATCGCTTTGTTTTTCTCACGGTCAACACGTAAAACTTTACCTTCAGCACCTTTATGGTCTCCGGCAATTACTCTTACAACGTCACCTGATTTTATTTTTAGCTTTATCATCTTAAAACGAATTAAAGCACTTCTGGTGCTAATGATACAATTTTCATGAATTGTTTTTCACGAAGTTCTCTCGCTACCGGACCAAAAACACGAGTTCCTCTCATTTCCCCTGCTGCATTCAAAAGAACACATGCATTGTCATCGAAACGGATATAAGAACCATCGGCTCTTCTCACTTCTTTTTTGGTACGTACAACTACTGCAGTTGAAACAGCTCCTTTTTTAACGTTACCGTTTGGAGTTGCATCCTTGATAGCTACTACAATTTTATCACCAACAGAGGCATATCTTCTTTTAGTACCTCCTAAAACACGGATAGTTAAAACTTCTTTAGCTCCTGTGTTATCTGCTACTTTTAGTCTTGATTCTTGTTGTACCATAATTATTTAGCTCTTTCTAGGATTTCAACTAATCTCCAACATTTAGATTTACTTAAAGGGCGAGTTTCGCTTATTTTTACAGTATCTCCAATGTTACAGTCGTTATTTTCGTCGTGTGCAACATATTTTTTAGTTTTTAACACGAACTTACCGTATAACGGGTGTTTTACTCTACGTACTTCAGAAACAACAATAGACTTATCCATTTTATCTGAGGTAACAACACCAATTCTTTCTTTTCTTAAATTTCTTTTTTCCATCTTTCAGCAGATTACAATTATTGCAATTCTCTTTTAGTCAACTCTGTAGCTAATCTTGCAATGGTTCTTCTTACGCTTCTAATTTGAAGCGGATTCTCAATTGGAGAAATAGCGTGAGCTAGTTGTAGGTTAGCATATACTTTCTTAGTCTGACTAAGTTTTTCTTGCAACTCCGCTGCAGAAAGATCTTTTATTTCTGATTGTTTCATAATAAATTTAGATTATGCTTCGAAATCTCTTGCAATGACGAACTTAGTTTTAACTGGAAGTTTTTGAGCAGCTAAACGCAAAGCTTCTTTAGCAACTGACAAAGGAACACCTCCCACTTCAAACATAATTCTTCCGGGTTTAACAACAGCAGCCCAATACTCAACTGCTCCTTTTCCTTTACCCATACGTACCTCAAGAGGTTTCTTTGTGATTGGTTTGTCTGGAAATATTTTAATCCATAATTGTCCTTCTCTCTTCATGTAACGAGTAGCTGCGATACGAGCCGCCTCAATTTGACGTGAAGTAAGAAAAGCACCAGTTTCATGAACAGATTTAATACCAAACATTCCGTTAGAAAGTTCATGTCCTCTTTGAGAGTTACCTTTCATTCTACCTTTTTGTACCTTACGGTATTTTGTTCTTTTAGGCTGTAACATTTTTCTTTAATTTAAAAATTACTTTCTTTTACGAGCGTCTGATTTTCCACCTTTATTAAAGTTGGATTTTCCACGAGATTCACCTTTTCCACCAGCTTGTTTTTTATCCATTCCTACAAGTGGAGAAAGATCTCTCTTACCGTAAACTTCGCCTTTCATGATCCATACTTTTACTCCCATTCTACCGTAAGTAGTATGAGCTTCAGCAAGAGCATAATCAATATCAGCTCTGAAAGTCGATAAAGGAATTCTTCCTTCTTTAAAACCTTCTGAACGCGCCATCTCAGCACCATTCAAACGACCTGAAATTAAAACTTTGATACCTTCTGCATTCATACGCATAGAAGCAGCGATAGCCATTTTAATAGCACGTCTGTAAGAAATTCTGCTTTCGATTTGACGACAGATACTTGTCGCAACTAAATAAGCATCTAGTTCAGGTCTTTTGATTTCAAAGATATTAATCTGAACTTCCTTGTCAGTAACTTTCTTAAGTTCTTCTTTCAACTTGTCTACCTCTTGTCCGCCTTTCCCGATAATAATACCAGGTCTTGCAGTAGTGATAGTAACGGTTACAAGTTTCAAAGTTCTCTCGATAATTACTTTCGATACACTAGCTTTTGATAAACGAGCATGAACATACTTTCTGATTTTGTGATCTTCAGCGATTTTATCACCGTAATCATTTCCACCGTACCAGTTTGAGTCCCATCCTCTGATGATACCAAGTCTATTTCCGATTGGATTTGTCTTTTGTCCCATCTTTTATTAATTTGCTTGTGTGTTATTAATAGCTCCCAACACGATTGTTACGTGATTAGAACGTTTTCTGATTCTGTGTGCACGACCTTGAGGAGCCGGACGAAGTCTTTTCAACATCATTCCACCGTCTACTCTGATCTCTTTAACAAATAATCCAGCTTCTTCTAAACTAGCTTCACTATTTTTTTGCTCCCAGTTATTGATTGCAGATAATAATAGTTTCTCTAATTTTCTTGAGGCTTCTTTAGAACTGAATTTCAAGATGTTTAGTGCTCTTTCTACCTTCTGACCTCTTACCAAGTCCGCTACTAAGCGCATTTTTCTAGGTGAAGTAGGGCAGTTATTCAATTTTGCGAAAGCTATAGACTTATTAGCCTCTTTTCTCGCATCTGCTGTTTCTCTTTTACGAACTCCCATTGCTTCTTTTATTTTTTACCTTTATTTTTTGCTCCAGCATGACCTCTAAAAGATCTAGTTGGTGAAAACTCTCCTAATTTGTGTCCTACCATGTTTTCTGTTACGTAAACAGGTACAAATTGACGACCGTTATGAACTGCGATAGTTTGTCCAACGAAATCAGGAGTAATCATAGAAGCTCTAGACCAAGTCTTTACCACTCCTTTATTTCCACCTGCAATATTTTCCTGAACTTTTTTATCTAACTTATAATGAACAAAAGGTCCTTTTTTTAATGAACGTGCCATATCTTATTATTTCTTTCTACGTTCTACGATATACTTATTACTCGGGTTTTTACTAGAACGAGTTCTATAACCTTTAGCTGGTAAACCTTTTCTTGAACGTGGATGTCCACCAGAAGAACGTCCTTCACCACCACCCATTGGGTGATCAACAGGGTTCATTGCAACAGGTCTCGTTCTAGGTCTTCTACCTAACCATCTGGTTCTACCTGCCTTACCAGATACGATTAACTGATGATCAGAGTTAGAAACAGCTCCAATAGTAGCCGAACAAGTCAACAAGATCAATCTTGTCTCTCCTGATGGCATTTTAATTGTAGCATACTTACCATCTCTTGCCATTAACTGAGCAAATGTACCTGCAGAACGAGCGATAACAGCTCCCTGACCTGGTCTCAATTCAATACAAGAAATTACAGTTCCTAGAGGAATTTTACTCAATGGTAAAGTGTTACCAATTTCAGGTTGAGCATCGGCACCAGAAACTAATTTCTGACCCACTTTCAATCCATTTTGAGCAATAATATACGTTTTAGCTCCATCAGCATAAGCCAATAAAGCGATAAAAGCTGTACGATTTGGATCGTATTCGATAGACTTCACTGTAGCAGGAATTCCATCTTTTGAACGTTTGAAATCGATAATACGATATCTCTGTTTGTGACCACCACCCGTATAACGCATGGTCATCTTTCCTTGACTATTTCTACCTCCTGAGTTTTTTATCGGCGCTATCAAAGAGCGTTCCGGCTTATCAGTTGTAATGGCGTCAAAACCATTCACAACTCTAAAACGCTGACCCGGGGTAATAGGTTTTAATTTTCTTACTGACATTTTTATATCTTAGATATTGTTGTAAAAATCAATTGTTTCTCCTTCTTGTACTTGAACAATTGCTTTCTTAATAGCATTTGTCTTTCCACTGATTAAACCACTTTTAGTGTATTTTGTAGTTCTGTCCGGTCTTACGTTTATTGTGTTAACACTAACTACATTTACTCCATAAGCAGCTTCAACAGCTTTCTTAATTTCAACTTTGTTAGCTTTTCTATCCACAACAAAACCAAAGCGGTTCAAAACTTCACTTTCTTTGGTTACTTTCTCGGTTACTATAGGTTTTATAATGATGCTCATATCCTATTATTTACTTAAATTTTCTTCAATTACTTCTAAAGAACTCTCTAAAAGAACTAAATTATTAGCGTTTAATATATCGTAAGTGTTTAATTCTGAGTTACTTACAACATTAGACGTCTTTAAATTACGCGACGACAAATATACATTTTTATTTGAGTCACCCAATACAAACAGCGATTTTTTATTCTCTAACCCTAAAGCTTTCAAAACGTTAATGAAATTTTTAGTGTTTGGAGTTTCAAAGTTAAAGTCTTCAAGAACGATAATATTTGATTCTTTAGCCTTAGCAGAGAATGCTGATTTTCTAGCCAAACGTTTCAAGTTTTTATTCAATTTAAATGAATAACTTCTTGGTCTTGGTCCGAAAACTGTTCCACCACCTTTAAACAAAGGACTCTTAACACTTCCTGCACGAGCAGTACCTGTTCCCTTTTGTTTCTTAACCTTACGCGTACTTCCTGTAACTTCAGCTCTTTCTTTTGCTTTATGAGTACCTTGTCTTTGATTAGCAAGATACTGCTTAACATCAAGGTAAATAGCGTGGTTATTTGGTTCAATTGCGAATACTGAGTCAGAAAGCTGCACTTTTCTACCAGTATCTTTTCCGTTGAAATCTAATACTTTTACTTCCATTACTTCTCGATGATTACATAAGAGTTTTTGTGTCCTGGAACACATCCATTAACAACAAGCAGGTTCTTTTCAGCAACTACTTTTAACACTCTAAGGTTTTGAACTTTTACATTAACTCCTCCCATTCTTCCAGCCATACGCATTCCTTTGAATACTCTAGATGGATAAGACGAAGCTCCCACAGAACCTGGCGCTCTTAAACGGTTGTGTTGACCATGAGTAGCTTGTCCAACACCACCAAAACCGTGACGTTTAACAACACCCTGGAAACCTCTACCTTTAGACACACCTTGTACATCTACAAATTCTCCTTCTTCAAAAATAGAAACATCAATAAGATCCCCTAATTTTTGTTCCGTTTCAAAATACTTGAATTCAACGACTTTCTTCTTAGCTACAGTTCCAGCTTTTTTAAAGTGACCTAAAGCCGCTTTAGTGGAATGTTTCTCGTTTTTGTCATCGAAACCAAGTTGCAACGCATCATACCCGTCAACACTTTTGGTTCTGACTTGGGTAACGACACAAGGACCAGCTTCGATTACTGTACAAGGAATGTTCTTTCCTTTTTCGTCGAAAATACTAGTCATGCCGATTTTTCTACCAATTAACCCAGACATAAATATTAATTATTAATTATTAAAATATAAAAATAGAACACAATCGTTTAAGTGAACCTATTTTTAAAAGTGGTGCAAAAGTATAACTTATTTACACACAATCCAAAAATATTTTTTTCACTTAAACGAAGTGCCCTGATTTCTCTAAAAAGATACTTAAACTTTGATTTCTACTTCAACTCCACTAGGCAATTCTAATTTCATTAAAGCATCAATTGTTTTAGATGAAGAAGAATAAATATCAAGTAATCTTTTGTATGACATTACTTCAAATTGCTCTCTTGCTTTCTTGTTTACGTGTGGTGAACGCAAAACTGTAAAAAGTTTTTTGTGAGTAGGCAACGGAATTGGACCTGTTACTACTGCTCCGGTACTCTTAACCGTTTTTACAATCTTCTCAGCAGACTTGTCTACCAACATGTGATCGTAAGATTTTAATTTTATTCTGATTTTTTGACTCATTTTCTTAAAAATTAAGCGATTCCTTTTGCTTTTTTGATTACTGCTTCTGAAATATTAGCAGGTGTTTCTGCATAGTGAGAAAATTCCATAGTTGAAGTTGCTCTACCAGAAGACAATGTTCGTAATGTTGTTACATATCCAAACATTTCTGATAATGGCACATCAGCTTTGATCGTTTTAGCTCCATTTCTATCACCCATATCATTAACCTGACCTCTACGACGGTTGATATCTCCTACGATATCCCCCATGTTTTCTTCAGGAGTAATAACTTCCATTTTCATGATAGGCTCAAGAATAACAGCACCCGCAGCTTTAGCAACTTCTTTATACCCCATTCTTGCAGCTAATTCAAATGAAAGAGCATCAGAATCCACAGGGTGAAAAGATCCGTCTAACAAAGTTACTTTCAAACTATCCACTTGATAACCAGCTAATGGTCCCGTTTTCATGGCTTCTCTGAAACCTTTTTCAACAGCAGGAATATATTCTTTAGGAACGTTTCCTCCTTTAACCTCATTAACAAACTGTAATCCAACAGGAACTTTACCATCTACTTCATCTGCAGGCTCAAGTCTAAACACGATATCACCGAATTTACCACGACCTCCAGATTGTTTCTTATAAACCTCTCTGTGTTGCGCAGATCTTGTAAACGCTTCTTTGTATTCCACCTGAGGCTCACCTTGGTTAACCTCAACTTTGAATTCACGTTTCATACGATCCACAAGGATATCCAAGTGAAGCTCACCCATACCTGAGATAATTGTTTGACCTGAAGCTTCATCAGTTCTAACTGTAAAAGTAGGATCCTCTTCAGCCAATTTAGCCAAAGCCATACCCATTTTATCAACGTCTGCTTTAGTTTTAGGCTCAATAGCGATACCAATTACAGGTGCAGGGAATTTCATCGACTCAAGAATAATCGGATGTTTTTCATCACACAATGTATCCCCGGTTTTGATATCTTTAAATCCTACTGCAGCACCGATGTCTCCAGCCTCAATATATTCAATTGGATTTTGCTTGTTAGCATGCATTTGATAGATACGCGAAATTCTTTCTTTGTTTCCTGAACGAGAGTTCAAAACGTAAGAACCCGCATCTAATCTTCCTGAATATGCACGGAAGAATGCTAAACGACCTACGAAAGGATCAGTAGCGATTTTAAATGCCAAAGCAGAAAATGGTTCTTTTACATCAGGACGACGTAAAATAGGAGTTTGATCTTCTTCTAAAAGTTCAGCATCATCAGGATGAATTCCTTTGATACCTTCTTTATCTAATGGAGAAGGCAAGTATTTACACACTGCATCCAACATGAATTGAACTCCTTTATTTTTGAAAGAAGAACCAGCAATCATAGGAATGATAGCCATATCCATAACAGCAGCTCTAAGCGCAGTATTGATTTCTTCTTCAGTAATTGAGTCTTCATCCTCCATATACTTATCTAAAAGATTTTCGTCGTAAGTAGCGATTTCTTCGATAAGAATTGAACGGTATTGCTTTACCTCATCAACCATATCAGCTGGGATATCAACAATATCAAAGGTAGCCCCTTGAGTCTCATCATGCCATACTATAGCCTGATTTTTAACCAAGTCAACTACACCTTTGAAATCAGCTTCTTCACCGATAGGCAATGTAATAGCAACCGCATTAGATTTCAACATATCTTTAACTTGTTGACAAACTGCCAAGAAGTTTGAACCCTGACGGTCCATTTTGTTTACGAATCCCATTCGCGGAACTTTATATTGATCCGCAAGTCTCCAGTTAGTTTCTGATTGAGGCTCAACACCGTCAACAGCAGAAAATAAGAAAACTAATCCATCTAACACGCGTAATGAACGGTTTACCTCTACGGTAAAGTCAACGTGTCCAGGAGTATCAATAATATTAAAGTGGTATGGTTTAGAATCCGGCAACAATCTTCCTTGCTCAGTTGGATAATTCCACTCACAAGTTGTAGCAGCAGAAGTAATTGTAATACCTCTTTCCTGCTCTTGTGCCATCCAGTCCATTGTTGCAGCACCATCGTGCACCTCACCAATTTTATGTGATTTACCTGTGTAAAAAAGAATACGCTCAGTTGTTGTTGTTTTACCAGCATCAATGTGAGCAGCAATCCCAATATTTCTTGTGTATTTTAAATCTCTAGCCATTTCTTACGAATTAAAATCTAAAGTGAGAGAAAGCTTTATTAGCTTCTGCCATTTTGTGAGTATCCATTCTTTTCTTAACAGCAGCTCCTTCTTCTTTAGCAGCAGCTAAACACTCAGCAGCTAATCTTTGAGCCATAGATTTTTCGTTTCTTCTTCTGGAATAAAGTATTAACCACTTCATTGCCATAGAGATTTTTCTGTCAGGTCTGATTTGCATTGGGATTTGAAATGTAGCTCCACCAACTCTACGACTACGTACTTCTACGTGAGGCATAACATTTGTTAAAGCATCTTTCCAGATTTCCAATGATGTCTTTTCATCATTTTGCTTTTTAGTTTCTATGATATCAATTGCATCATAAAAAACTTTGAAAGCTGTTGATTTCTTACCATCCCACATTAAGTTGTTTACAAAACGTGTCACCAATTGGTCATTAAACCTTGGATCCGGTAAAAGTGGTCTTTTCTTTGCCGCTCTTTTTCTCATGTCTTTTTTTTACTAAATACTAAACCTAAAACGAAGCATTACTCACTTCATTCTTAAGATTAATTTTTAAATTACTTTTTTGCTTCTTTTGGGCGTTTAGCACCATACTTAGATCTTCTCTGCGTTCTTCCTGCCACACCTGACGTATCAAGCGCACCACGAACGATGTGATATCTAACTCCTGGTAAATCTTTTACCCTTCCACCCCTAACTAATACTATCGAGTGCTCTTGTAGATTGTGTCCTTCTCCAGGGATGTAAGCATTCACTTCATTACCATTAGTCAAACGCACACGCGCAACTTTACGCATAGCTGAGTTTGGTTTTTTTGGCGTTGTAGTGTAAACACGCGTACAAACTCCTCTTCTTTGAGGGCAAGAATCTAAAGCAACCGATTTACTCTTCTTAGTTATCTGAGTTCTTCCTGTTCTTACTAATTGTTGAATTGTTGGCATAATTAATACTAAAAATTTATTATGTAATTTATATTCCCGCTTTTTACGGGGTTGCAAATGTATAAATTATTTTTTACTCTACAAATGTTAATTCATTAATTTTCAGCAAGATTATTTACCTTAACATTTTACCACCATTATACCTTATATAAGATAGGTAGGATATAAACCCCATAAACTCGTAATCTAATGAACGTCACGACCTGAAAAAACCAATAATATATCCTACTAATAAAACTCAGCAACCCATAAATCGACAAGAAAATTATTCTCCTACCTCAATCAACACACACTGCCTTTTTTCATATATTTGCGCCATGGAAAAAGAAAATCAAATATTTGGAATAAGAGCTATCATTGAAGCCATACAATCAGGCGTTTCTGTCGACAAAGTATACATTCAGAAAGAAGCCTCTGGCGAACTCATGAAAGACCTGATGAAAGCCATGAAGAGGGCCAACGTAAATTTCTCTTATGTACCCATAGAAAAACTAAACAAACTTACCCCAAATAACCATCAGGGAGCAGTTGCCACCATCTCTCCTATTTCCTTTTACGATCTAGAAAACCTAATAGAAACCATTACCGAAAACGGTAAGACTCCGTTATTTCTGGTATTGGATCAGATTTCAGATGCCCGTAACTTTGGAGCCATTATCAGAACGGCAGAATGTACAGGAGTAAGCGGGATAATTATACAAAAATCAGGTTCGGCTCCCGTCAATGGTGATACCGTTAAAACGTCAGCCGGAGCAGTCTTCAATATCCCCATTTGTAAGGTAGAACACATTAAAGACGCCATTTTTCTTTTACAGGCTAGTGGCATAAAAACGGTGGCTGCCACCGAAAAAACAGAAAACACCATATATAGTGTCTCACTAAAAGAACCAGTCGCGATTATAATGGGCTCAGAAGATCGAGGCGTAAATCCATCCGTTTTAAAGATTGTAGATGAAAAAGCAAAACTTCCTATGTTTGGAAATATAGGCTCATTAAATGTTTCGGTGGCTTGCGGAGCCTTTTTATACGAAACCGTGAGACAAAGAAGCTAGAATCAAACCGAAACCAAAAAAAAGAGTCAAAACCCTTGTTTTGACTCTTTTTTTTGCAACAAATGCAATGGAACACACACAACTTGACTACTAAAAACCATCAAATTACCAACTAAACTATAATTTTATCACATACGGCGCCAGATATAAAATAATTTAAATTTGACACATATCCAAGAAAAAAAACATTTATTTGATTATTTTTAAAATTATTAGGATTTTGCTTGCTTTATTAACATATATTTTAGACTTTTGATTCACTAATCCTAATTTAATAAACAATGAAATTCAAACTCAATGGTCTATTAGTACTGCTAATAGCGCTGGCGTCGCAAATTTTATTTGCGCAAGAAAGGATTGTTTCTGGAGTTATTACTGACAGCAATGGCATGCCTATTCCGGGCGTAAATATTGAAGTCAGAGAAACAAAAGTCCAGGCTCAATCTGACTTTGATGGTAAATACACCATTAAAGCATCTTCAAACCAAACTATAGTTTTCAACTACATTGGAATGAAGCAACAGGAAATCAAAGCTACTGCAACGACTATCAACATCACCATGATGGATGATGCAGTAGAATTGGAAAGTGTAGTTGTAACAGCTGTCGGTGTCAAGAGACAGAAAAAGGCTTTGGGTTATGCCACAGCATCTGTGAGTTCAAAAGACCTTACCGAGGTCAACAACACAAACATCTTTGAATCTTTATCCGGAAAAGTTGCCGGGGTAGATATTACAGCCCCAGCACAGGTGGGAGCCTCATCAAAAGTGGTTATCAGGGGATACAACTCCTTTGGTAGTGCTTCTCCCCTTTTCGTAGTGGATGGATCTCCAATCACAAATGGCTCCTCAAGTTACACTGGAATCAACCGAAGCTTTGATGCAGGTAACGGTCTGAGCGACATCGATCCAAACAATATCGAATCTATGACGATATTGAAGGGTGCTGCCGCTTCTGCCTTATACGGATCCAGAGGTACTAATGGGGTTATTGTTATTACCACTAAAACCGGTAAAAACAAGAGCAGGATCACAGTTGAAACATCTCACTCAGCAGATGTTTCAGAGGTTGCAAGAGTTCCTAAACTCCAAAATGATTTTGGCCAGGGATGGAACGGAAAATCTTGGTCTAACTGGGCAGGACAACCTGGAAACCCTTCCAGTAATGAAAATGGTTCTTGGGGACCTGCATTTAACGGAGAGATAAGACCATGGGGATCTATAATTAATAATTCCCAGCAAATCAAACCTTATGTGGTCCTTAAAGACAACATGAAAGATTTTTACGAATACGGAAATACCTTTACCAATAACGTAAGAGTTGCCGGGGGAGGTGAAAATTCCAATTTCTCTATGAGTTTTTCAGATGTAAACTCAGACGGTATCATTCCTACAGACTCAGATTCTTTCAAAAGAAGAACTATAGCACTTAACGGCGGAATTACCGGAGACAAATTAAGCATTAGAGCAAGTGCTAACTATGTTAAAAAAGACCAACATGCTATCAACACCGGTCAAGGAAGTGACGCAGGAGAAGGTAACACATTTACTCAGGAAATCCTTCAGATCCCTAGAGATGTTAGTATTATAGATTTACAAGACTACACTAACAACCCTTTTAACAGTAACAGTTACTATTTTACCCCTTACGCAACAAATCCGTATTGGACTATCAATGAAAATTCAACCTATATAGACGGTAATCGTTTTTACGGAAATGGGAATTTAAGTTACAAGTTCAACGACAAACTATCTGTTAGCTATCAGGTGGGAGGTGATTACAAAACAGAAAAAGTAAAATCATACGGGGCAAAAGTAAGTTTTGATCCAAATACTCCACAAGATGATGCTGGTGCGAATGAGGTAGTTGGAGGGGTAACCGAAATTTCCAACGAATTTGTGGAATTTGATTCCAACTTAATAGTTTACTATAATACCAAATTCAAAGAAGATTTCAATATTAATTCCTTCGTTGGTCTTGGAAACAATGAAAGAAAAACATCAAGATTGGCAGCTTCAATTACCAATTTGGACATCCCAAACTTCTATGAACTGTCAAACTCCTCGGTAAAACCTCAAGTGGCACAGGGTAATTCTTTAAGAAGAACTTACTCAGTCTATGCCTCTGTTGAGACTTCGTACAAAGACATGTTGTTTTTAACATTAACAGGAAGAAATGACTGGTCATCTACTTTACCTACTAATTCCAATTCCTACTTTTACCCGTCTGCGAGTTTAAGTGGTATTGTATTAGACACAAACGATTATTTCGTTAAACTTAGAGCAGGTTTTTCGCGTTTAGGAAATGACACAGCTCCCTACCAAACGAATTCAGCCTTAGCACAAGGAAATGCAGCACTTGGTTTTGGTAACATATTATTGCCAATAGGCGGTGTAAATGGTTATGAATTCTTAAACAACCTTGGTAACGAGACCTTAAAACCAGAATTCACTACTGAAACTGAATTTGGTTTCGAAACTAATTTCTTTAACAAAAGAGTTAATTTGGACGCGGCTTTTTATAACAAAAAGACGGATGGTTTATTGGTAAATCTGCCAGTTGCTACCTCAACCGGTTTCTCGACTCAAACGAAAAATGCTGTTGATTTGACAAACAAGGGTATTGAGTTAGTATTAAACGTAATCCCTCTCCAAATAGGAGATTTCAAATGGGATTTCACAACAACTTTTGCTAAAAACAAATCAAAAGTAACGGACATCATTGGTGACACTGACAAAATTCTACTTTCCCAAAATTACGGAGTAAGTTTTAATGCTGTCGTTGGAAAACCTCTTGGGGTATTCAGCACCTTCACACCTACTATGACCTCTGATGGGAAATACATTGTAGATGAAGACGGCTATTATGTAGAATCAGAAGACGAACAAATTGTTGGTACATCGCAAAGAGATTTCGTGATGGGATTCAAAAACAAGTTTACCTACAAAAATTTCAATTTATCTTTTGGATTTGACTGGAAAAAAGGCGGTGAAATGTACTCTTACACCAAACGTCTATCCTATTTTACGGGTAATGCCATTGAAACAATTTACAACAACAGGAATCCATTTATCATTCCTAACTCGGTGGTTGACAATGGTGACGGAACCTATTCTGAAAACACTACGGCAATAAGTCTGGAAGGAATAACAGATTTCTATAACACCCAAAACAACCCAGGGATAGAATCAGATCACGTGATAGATAAATCTTTTGTGAGATTAAGAGATATTTCGCTATCTTACAATATCCCAAGCAGCATACTTAAAAACACAGGTATAACGGGAGCTTCTTTCACTCTTTATGGTAAGAACCTGGCTTTATGGACTCCAAGTGACAACTCTTATGTAGATCCTGAATTATCAACATTCGGAACAGGTTTATTGAGTGAGCAAGGAGAATTTGGAACAAATCCATCTCAAAGATCTTATGGTGCTACTCTAAAATTAACTTTTTAAAAAAACAGAAAATGAAAAAGCTTATATATAGTATAGTAATAATATCTGCTGTATTTACGAGCTGTAATACAGAATTAGATATTAACAGCGATCCGGATCTCTTAAGTGCAGCTAGCGCTCCTTTATCAGCTCAATTACCAGCTGGAATAACAGGAATCATTGGTTCAGAAGGTGCAGGTATGGCAATTTTTGGTGGTTTTTGGTCGCAATATTGGACTCAAAGTAATGCAGCAAACCAGTTCAAAGATATTGACAACTACTCAGCAGGGACAGCCGATTACAACTTCATTTGGAACGGCATGTTTGATGCGCTGGGAGATATCCGAAATGTAAAAAGAAGAGCATTAGCCGAAGAAAACTGGAAATATTACCTGATTGCAACTACACTGGAAGTTCAGGCTTCACAAGTATTGACCGACATGTATGGTGATATCCCTTATGCAGAGGCTAATTTAACTTCGATTGTGGCTCCACATTTCAACACAGGAGAAGAAGTTTATGACCTAATGATTAAAGACCTTGATGATGCATTATCTAAAGATTTAGCGACTTCACTAGGAAGCAATCCAGGAAATGACGATCTTATTTTTAGTGGAAACATGGATAAATGGACACAATTTGCGAACACACTGAAACTTAAAATCTTTATGAGACAAACTGGCAGTAGCCGCGCTAGTATTGCTAATGCCGGCATTACCGCCCTTCTTAACGGTGGCACATCCTTCTTGAACGAAGACGCTGCAATGAAGGTCTTTAAAGATGAAATCAATCAAAGTAATCCTTTGTACGAATACGTGGTAAGACGTTTAAATGTTGCCACTAACCTCAGAATGAGCACCACCCTATCCTCTTTCTTAACAGAAAATTCTGATGAAAGAAAAGGAAGTTATTACAATAGTGGAAATGCTTTAAATCAAGGTGATTATAACAGTACAGCGGGTGCGGGAACTATAGCAACAGTTAAACTTAGTGCTACTACTCCAGTTTTTCTAATGACCAAAGAAGAAAGCTTACTTTTGCAGGCTGAAGCATTGGAAAGATTTAAATCAGGTGTAGGTGCAAAGGCCTTGTACGATGCTGCTGTAACTGCTAATTTCCAAAGATACTCATTAAGTGCTGCAACATTGCTAAACGGAGCTTATGCCTATCCAAGTTCAGGAACATTTGACACAAAATTAGAGGCTATCATTACCCAAAAATGGATTTCGAGCTTTCCTGGTAATGGATTTGAGGCATTTTTCGAAACCAACAGAACTGGATATCCAAAAACCTCTACGGTACCACAATCAAATGCAAGTTATGTTCCTGGCCAATTAGCCTATTCTGCGAATGGATCGACTGCAGGTCAATTTCCAAAGCGAATTGCATATCCTTTGACTGAAAGAAATCCAAATCCTAACTGTCCAGCTTTAGTACCAATAACAACCAAAGTATGGTGGAATAAATAAGATGAAAAAGATGAAAAAAATAATAATAAGTCTACTATTCATGAGCACTGTTTTAGTATCATGTAGCGAAGATTCAACAGGAAATGTATCAAGGATAACCAATTATCCAGAATTTACATTAAAAGGGAGCGAATTAATATATTTGCAAAAAGGAGCAACATATACAGATCCGGGTGTAACTGTGACAGAGGGAGGAACTGAAATACCCTACGAAACGTCTGTAACGGGTGATTTCCGGGGCGGGACTAGCGTTAACACTAACGTGGTTGATGTTTATAATGTAATTTATTCAGCTAAAAACAAGGATGGATTTTCAGGATCTGCCTCCAGAACGGTGGTCGTATACGAAAACAGTGATTTAACAAGCAGTATAGCAGGTTTATATAAATCAACTGTTGTGAGAAATGGTGCCTCCTCCGCTCAATATACCAATATGGAACACATATTAGTATGGAAAAACGCCAATGGAACCTATGGAATGTCAGATGGTATCGGAGGCTATTATGCAATTGGTAGATCGTACGGTGTAGGATACGCCGCCGGACCTGTTACAATCACGGCTAATGATATTCCAACAAACAGTTACGCTGCAATACCAAGCTTTGGGGTAGGTGCCTTTGGTGGTACAGCCACCATGACGGGATTGACAGCTAATCCAACTAATAACACCCTGTCGTTTACAACTACATGGGATGCTGGCTATACATTTGTTGTAACAATGACAAAAGTTGTTAAATAATTTTAAATTTTAGGAAAATGAAAATATTAAAAAACACTTTGATACTTAGCTTTATACTGGCTTTGACATTAACCTCATGTGATGAGGGAGGCGAGCCAAATATCGGCGGAACTGTTACCCAGAAATTTTCAGGAGATTGGTATATAATTGCTCTTGAACCGGATGGAGTTACACCAGCTTACGGAGGAGATTATAACCTGTACTCAACTTACAATGCTGCATCAAACGATGAGAATTTCTGGATTGATGATCATGACAGCTGGATGGAAATAAAAACCAAGGTACAGGCTACTGACTTGAAAAATCTAACATTTTCAGGAAAACCGGACTCTGAAGAATTATATACCGAAGGAACGGTAACTGTCACTAATGGAAAAATTTTAAAAGATGCAGCTACCTCCTTTGGAGGCCACGTAGTCGACAGTATCTATTTTGAAGCCGAATTTGATTGGGATCCAGGTACAGTTTATAAATTCGCAGGACATAAAAGAACCGGATTTAAAGAAGACGAACATTAAAATTTATAATTTTAAACACAAAAAGCACCGCCAAATGGCGGTGTTTTTTATTTACTAACTAAATTAATAACCCTTGATTCCCTTCCAATTCACTGCTAAAGAAACATAAAAAACAGTAATTTCTAATAATTAGGATTTTCCTCAGACTTTTCTTCAGCTAAAATTTCATAATTGACCTTTATATTTGAAGTGAAATAAACTGAATTCTCTTCTTCTTCCGTAACATCGTTTTGAGAAAGATTCACAAAATTTCCGTTCTCATCAAATCGCTGCATAAACTTATCCTGTGAGGGATCATAATCCGGCTTTTCCCAATCATATTTAGGCAGGTTTTTGAATTCTGGAGTTTCATTTAAAAATGCCAATATGAAACCAGTAATCAGACCAGCCAAATGTCCTTCCCAGGAAATACTATTGTCAACATCGGGAAAAACATACCATACCATCCCCCCGTAAACCATAATCACCGTGAGTGACAATGCTACCAATCGATAATATCTTGTAAAAACACCTTTAAAGAAAATAAAGGCAAATAAAACATAAATCAATCCACTCGCACCTATATGATAACTCTTTCTACCTATAAGCCAGGTAATTATTCCTGAAAAAATGATACCATAAAAAATTACTGAAAAAGTCTGTTTGGAATAAAAAAATTTCAATGCTGCCAAAAGTACCAACAACGGTAAGGAATTATTATAAAGATGCTTTAAATCGGAATGAATAAAGGGACTAAAGATAATACCCTGTAAACCTTCCAAAGTTCTTGGATAAATACCGTTTTCAACAAAATCAAAGTCAAACCGAATTTCGACCCAATAAATAACCCATAGAAACAAAACAAAAAACAGAGGCAAACCAATGACCGTATTGGTATACTTAAAATTACTTTCCATATATTTTCTAATGTTAATAAATCAACAATGACTTCTGTTATATAATTTGAACAATTCAAATTAAACAAACAAATACCAACTCCAAAAGAGCAATCAAAGTCAAAATAAAAATAGTAATTTTACGCCATGGAAGCACCATTAGCAGAACGAATTCGCCCGCAAAATTTAAAGGAATACATAAGTCAGTCGCACTTGGTTGGGCCCAATGGTTCATTGACGCAGCAGATTTCGAAGGGAATTATTCCTTCTTTAATTTTTTGGGGACCTCCCGGCACCGGAAAAACAACATTGGCCCAGATTATTGCCCAGGAATCCCAACGCCCATTTTTTATCCTGAGCGCCATCAATTCTGGAGTAAAAGATGTTCGGGAAGTAATTGAAAAGGCAAAACAAAGTGGTGGCATCTTTACCACAAAGAATCCAATCTTATTTATCGACGAGATCCACCGGTTCAGCAAATCGCAACAGGACTCCCTTCTTGCAGCTGTCGAAAAAGGCTGGATAACTCTTATAGGAGCCACAACTGAAAACCCTAGCTTTGAGGTGATACCGGCACTTCTCTCGCGTTGTCAGGTTTATATCTTAAACGCTTTTACAAAGTCAGATTTAGAATCGCTTTTGGAGCGCGCCATGAAAACAGATTCCTACCTGAAAAACAAAAAAATTCAACTGAAAGAAACTGAAGCATTGCTTCGATTATCCGGAGGCGATGGAAGAAAATTATTGAATATCTTTGAATTGGTTATCAACGCCTCAGCCGAAAATGAAGTCCTCATCACCAATGACCGGGTTTTTGAATTGGTCCAGCAAAATACTGTTTTATACGACAAAAGCGGGGAGCAGCACTACGACATTATTTCGGCCTTCATCAAATCGATTCGTGGCAGTGACCCTAACGGAGCGGTTTATTGGCTGGCAAGGATGATTGAAGGAGGTGAAGATGTGAAATTTATCGCAAGGAGATTGCTAATTTCGGCCAGCGAAGATATTGGGAATGCCAACCCTACGGCCTTAATAATGGCTAATAACACTTTTCAGGCAGTTACCACCATTGGATATCCGGAAAGCAGGATATTACTTAGTCAGTGCGCCATTTACCTGGCTACCTCCCCAAAAAGTAATGCTTCTTACATGGCTATTAATAATGCCCAACAGATTGTAAAACAAACCGGAGATTTATCGGTTCCGATTCATTTGCGTAACGCTCCCACTAAATTGATGAAAGAATTAGGATACGGTGAAGACTATAAATATTCACATGATTATGCCAATAATTTCGCAGACCAGGAATATCTACCAGAAGAAATAAAAAATACAGCAATTTATGTCCCCGGAAACAATGCCCGTGAAAATGCCAATCGGGAATTTCTTAAAAACAGATGGAAAGATAAATACGGCTATTAAAAAAAACAGCTTTCAAAAATTTGAAAGCTGTTTTTTTTAAAATTTTACATTAACTTTTTCGGAGACCAGTTTTTCATTTTTATAGTATTCGAAAAACCACTGATTTTCCTTATTCACCAATACCCCCTGAAGAGCTCCTTTTTGTGCCATAAAAGAGTTTTTATCCGAGGTTTTAAATATTTTCATTACAATGCTCGGCTTACTGTCTATCAATTGAAAACCATTTGCTATAGCTTGAGCATACAGCACTTCACCTTCAGCCACCCTTGAATCAGCTGAGTTCTGAGATTCTTCTGCTTTAGAATCAGTAGCTTGCTCCATTAGCTTCTCTTCAACCTCAATAACCTTGTCTGCTTTTACCTGAGGCAACCCTTTGCCTTCATATTTATAGTTTAGCGAATAAATTGAGGCAAATGCTTTATTTAATGCTTCAGTATAAGCTTTATCAAATTCTTTAGCACGACTAATCCCCACTTCCGACTGATAAACAATTTTGCCATAACAATCTTTCATGGTTACAAATAATCTTGTCATCAACAAATGATTTTTATGAACCACATCATAATCCAGAACCATACATTTATCTGTGATATCTTTAGGTAAAATTTCATTTGCATAATAAACTTCAAAACCCGCTTTTCCCAAATTATATTTTGACAATGTATTCAAGCGATACTGATTATCGGAATTTTGAAATTCAAATCTCAAGGGTACAATTACCGCTCTGTAATCATTTATGGATTGAGAAAATCCTACAGTGGAAATTAATAGTAGTAGTAATAAAAATTGATTTTTCATGAGTAATTATTATTTGTATTCTTAGTTCTTTTTATAAATAGTTTTTAAGTTCCAAAAGATGTTGCACCTGTTTCACATTATGTTCTACGGGCAGTTTTTCCCTATTGTAAAAAATAGCATCCAAGCCAATATGAATAGCACCCAGCACATCGGCATCAATAGAATCACCTATCATCACGCTATTTTCTTTATTGGCCTGCGCCAAATTTAAAGCATATTCAAAAATAATTGGGTTAGGTTTTTTCACACCCGTCATTTCAGAATTTGTGACTGTTTCAAAATATGAAGCCAAATTTGATTTCTTTAATTTTCTATCTTGTACTATTGCCGGTCCATTGGTAATAACATGAAGTTTGTATTTTTTACTCAGATAGTCCAAAATCTCAAATGTTCCCTCAAACACATGGTTACTATCGGTTAGTGTCTCGATATACTCCTCAGAAACCAAATCAATATCATAATCTGAAATCGAGTAACCGATGGCATCAAAAGACAATCTCAACCTGTCGTAACGCAGCTGTTCCCGGCTTATTTTATCATACTGAAACAATTTCCAACATTCCTGATTGTAATGCGAATATTTCTCTATAAATGAATTTAAAGAAACCTCTGTATGACTTTTTAAAAAAATTCTCCTAAAAGCCTCCTCAGAATTTCTGTCAAAATCCCACAAAGTATGATCTAAATCGAAAAACACATCCCTTACCCCCATTTTTCTCCTAATTTAATCCTAATCAAATCATTCCTTTATTCCTCCTCAAAAATAACAAACTATACCAACAAACAAGAAAATTGGAGAGAAATTAGTCCACAAACAACACTCTTTTATAAAAAACCTATATTTGTAAAAACATCAACCACATTGATTCAGGACCTACAATTTTATCCTTTAGGAGATAGAGCGCTCACTATTGTGATTGGAAAGACCATAAACCTGACCAATTATCAAAAAGTACTTAGCCTCCAAAAACTTATAGAATCATTGCCATTGAAGGGAATCATTGAAACTGTGCCAGCCTATTGCAGCCTTAGCATCTACTATGAACCAACTTTGATTAAAAACCAACTACCGAAAGCGAATAAAAGTATCTCACAAAATTTAGGTGACTATTTACTTTCTCTTATCGGGAATAACCAGACTGCTGAAACCATTGCAAATAAATCTTCTCACTTAATCGAAATCCCTGTTTGTTACGATCCCGAATACGGTCTGGACTTGGAAGAAATAGCCGCCTTCCACCATACAAGCGCAGACCAAATCATTTATCAACATTCTGCCCCTGTCTATACTGTTTTCATGCTGGGTTTCTTACCGGGCTTCCCTTATCTGGGCATACTTCCAGACTCAATAGCGATGCCCAGAAAAAAACATCCCCGTTTAAAAGTAGCAGCCGGAGCAGTGGCCATTGGCGGAAATCAAACGGGAATATACCCTATAGAAAGCCCCGGAGGATGGAATATAATTGGGCAAACCCCTTTAAAAATTTTTGATAAAGAAAAAACGAATCCTTTCCTATTGCGAGCAGGCGATCAGGTAAAATTTGTCCCCATTTCCAAAGAAGATTTCAAAAAATATTCAACCAAATAAATTCCCCGAATGATCCAAGTTTTACAAACAGGCATCCAAAGCAGCATTCAGGATTTAGGCAGATGGGGATTCCAGTCTTACGGAATTAGTATTGGTGGTAGTCTGTGTCACTATTCTGCATCAGTTGCCAATTTATTGGTGGGAAACCCAGTTGATGCCCCTGTTTTGGAAATGACACAGGCAGCGCATCAGTTCTTAATTGCAGCCGACTGCCTGGTGGCTTTTTCGGGTGGGGGATTAATTCCAACAATTAACGAAAACGAATTAGCCCTGAACCAACCTCACTTTTTGAAAGCCGGAACCTTAGTTGACCTAAGAAAACCCAGCCCCGGCTTTCGCCTATACATGGCAGTGGAAAGAGGATTTAAGGCAAACCTTTTCCTTAATAGTTACTCCACCCATTTTGGGTCACAGAGTGGCGGCTTTAAGGGCCGTGCCATTGAAAAGGGAGATCTTCTCGCATTCAGAGAGGAACAAAATTCCCTGGCAGAAAATATTAAAAACAGCTTACAGAAATATTCCTATTTTGTAATAAACGCTAAGCACTTTGCCATAAGGCCTTCCAAAACACTGCGAATAACTGTTGGGGCTGAATTTGATTTGTTAGAGAAGGATAGTCAGAAAAAATTGAAAACTTCTACTTTTAGTATTACGAATAATTCCGATAGAATGGGCTACCGACTTAAAGGTCCTCTACTTATTATGAATAACGGGAGCGAAATGATTTCTTCGGCGGTAAGTAAAGGAACCATTCAATTATTACCTGATGGCCAATTGATAGCCCTGATGCCGGATTGTCAGACGGTGGGAGGATACCCAAAAATTGCTCATATTATCGAGTCAGACTTTACGCATTGTGCACAATTGAAACCGGGAGATTCTATTTCATTTCAGATGGTAACACTTAATGAAGCCGAACAATTAATGGAACAACAAAACGCTAAAATTCAATTATTAAAAACCCTTATTGAACAAAATTTTTCATGAAAAACCAAATTGACATCAACTGTGATCTGGGTGAAGGCATTGGCAATGAAAAAGATATACTGCCATATATCAGTTCGGCAAATATTGCTTGCGGTTATCATGCCGGTGATACTGATACCATGAAAAAGACTATTGAACTCTGCCTGCAATTTGACGTGTCGATTGGAGCACACCCCTCTTTTGCAGATCGGAAAAATTTTGGGCGGACAAACATGAACCTGAATACTGAAGAGCTCAACAAAATCATGCTGGACCAGATAAACATTCTATCGGATATAGCGACTAGTTTCGGAACTAAAATACACCACATTAAACCACACGGTGCCTTGTATAATATGGCAGCCAGAGATTTTAATTTAGCCTATACCCTAACCCAAGCTGTAAAGCAGCTTGATCCCAGTTTATCTTTTTTTGGCTTAGCCAATTCGGCAATGGAAGAGGCCAGCCAGGCTTCGGGTTTACGCTTTGTAGGTGAAGCTTTTGCAGACAGAACCTATCAAAATGACGGAAGTTTAACCCCAAGATCAAATCCAAATGCTCTCATTGAAAAGGAGGAAGAAGCGATAAAACAGCTGCTCCAAGTAATAAAATCGGGGACTGTGACTTCCTTATCAGGACAAACTATTCCTCTGTCGGCCAAAACCATTTGCATTCACGGGGATGGCAAAAATGCTGTTTTGTTTGCCAGAACATTACACAGGACTCTGGTAGAAAATAAAATTATAATTCAGGCCGTCGGTAAAGACTATTAATCCCTGTAAGCAAATTTATACTTTATAAAATGTAACTATGATAAGAAACAGCTAATTTCTAACTTCTCGAAAAAAAATATTTTCATGAAAGTTCAGGGTTAAAATAATCCCTCGTCGGCAAAACTAAAATAACTCCGGTCGGTAATTATGAGATGATCTAAAACCTTGACATCTAGATTATCTCCTGCCGATTTTAATTTTTTGGTAATCTGTTTATCAGCATCACTGGGAATTAGGGTTCCGGATGGGTGATTGTGACACAAAATCAAAGCGGTCGCCCCAATTTCGATAGCGGTTCTGAAGACCATACGCGTATCAACAACGGTTCCTGTCATCCCTCCTTTACTCAATTGCGACTTGGAAATAACTTTATTGGAATTATTCAAGTATACAATCCAAAATTCCTCATGCGCTAATTCACCAATTAAAGGATGCATAATCTGGAAAACAGTCTTACTGGAGCTAATCTTTTTCAACTCGATGATATCCTCTTCTCTCCTTCTTCGGCCCAATTCCAAGGCTGCTATTATCGAAATTGCCTTTGCCTCACCTATACCCTTAAATTTAGTTAATTGAGACAAAGACAATTTTCCCAAGGCATTGAGATTATTGTCGACACTCGATAATATTTTTTTACTTAAGTCGACCGCAGATTCATTTCGGCTTCCCGAGCCTATTAAAATAGCTATAAGTTCGGCATCACTCAAAGCACTTCTGCCTTTGAGCATTAGTTTTTCACGAGGCTTGTCATCTTCTGACCAGTTGGTAATAGGAAAAGGAGAACTTTCGGACATATAAAAAATTGCTTATAATTTTTTACATTAAGTTACACCTAAAAGAATTTAAAACCAAAACAAGATTTACTGATTTTCACAAAATAAAAATCTGATTTCGATTTTCCAAAAACTACTCAATCAGCCCTTTAACCTCATCAAAATTCAGTCCTCCGTAATTTCCTGAACTCATTAAAAGTAGTGCTGTATTTTCAAAATTTTGGCCAAAAAGGAAATCCTTAAATTCTTTCGGATTGGTGTAAATGATCAAATCTTCCCTGTTAAAGGCCTTGGCAATTTGGTCATAAGTTACCTCTTCCAGTTGCTTTATTTTTACCGCATCAGGAGAATAGAAAACCACAGCATTATCCGCATAATTTAAAGCCCCTTCATATTCTTTAAGGAATTCAGCGTTCAAACTGCTGTAGGTATGTAATTCCAGGCAGGCAAGCAATTTACGATCCGGATACTGTTCCTTTACCGCTTTGGTAGTTGCAGCAACCTTACTGGGTGAATGCGCAAAATCTTTATAGGCTACCTTTGTGCTACTCTCTGCTATCTTTTCCAATCGTTTAGAAGCCCCTTTAAAACTTGCTATCGCCTCATAGAAATCGGCTTCATCAACTCCCATATTTTGACAAATCCATTTGGCACCCGCTAAATTATTCAGGTTATGTGCCCCGAATACCTCAATAGGCATAGCGCCTTCGGGAGTTTCCAAAAGGGTAATTCCGTTCTCCACTCTATAATTTGGCGTTTGGTACGCCATTTTTCTTATGGGATTTACTGCAGCTTCTGAAATACGTTTTACTTCCGGATCTTCTTCATTATAAACCAAAATACCACCGTTGGTAATTTTACTGATGAAAATTTCAAATTGTTCGACATAATTTTGATAAGTCGGAAACACATTGATATGATCCCAGGCAATACCTGAAATTAAAGCGATATTTGGCTGATACAAGTGAAATTTTGGTCTTCTGTCGATAGGTGAAGAAAGATACTCATCACCTTCCAAAACAATAAAATCATTTTCTTCGGTAAGGTGTACCATGGTATCAAATCCTTCTAATTGTGCCCCAACCATATAATCAACTGCAATATTATGGTAACTCATAACATGGAGAATCATGGATGTTATGGTAGTCTTACCATGAGAACCGCCTATTACCACCCGAGTTTTATCCTTAGATTGCTCGTACAAAAACTCAGGATAGGAAAAAATCTTCAGACCTAACTCCTCGGCTTTCAGCAATTCGGGATTATCTGCTTTGGCGTGCATTCCGAGTATTACCGCATCAATCTCGGCGGTTATTTTTTCAGGAAACCAACCTAATTCGGCAGGTAGTATTCCTTTCCTCTCCAAACGCGATTTTGAGGGTTCAAAGATGGCATCGTCACTTCCTGTAACCTGATAACCTTTGTTGTGTAATGCCAAAGCCAGGTTGTGCATAGCACTTCCCCCGATAGCTATAAAATGAGTTCTCATATATTTTTCTTAGAAATTGAATTTTTATTTTTTAACATTTGCAGCACCTCTGAGGCTTTCTCTGGCTTATTCATTTTGTTTTTATACAGGGAAGCCAACTTATGGTATCCTACCTTTGAATTTCCTACTGCGATGGCATTTTTATATTGTTGTTCTGCCTTGGCATACCTTTTAAAATATTCGTCTATGTGTCCTCTGGACAAATAACCATCTACTGCTGATATTTGAAGTAATTCTTTTGAATATTGGATAGCTTTTGCCTCACTGCCCCCTATTATCCCCGGAAGTTCCAAATACAATTCTATCAATGCCCATCTGGCCTCAACATGTTTTGGATTTAGTTCAATCGCTTTTTCAAAAGATTTCCGAACCTCATCTATCATTCCCAAAGCTTTGAATTTGTTAACCTCAAGAGCCTTCATCCCCAGGGCCCCGCCATACTTAAAATAGTAGTTGGCTTCGGACGGCTTTTCCTTTTTCAATCGGGAATAATAAAGCAAGGCCTCATCCCATGATTTCTGATAACCCGCTATATCACCCAGATATTCAATTACTTTCAAATTGGATGAATCTGCTTTTAAAACACCGGTAAAAACCGCTTTGGATTGTTCCATCTTTCCCTCCTCAAATAGCTTTATTGCCTTATCAAAATTCGATTGCGATAGCGCAAGAAGGGGAAAAAGTAAAAAAAGAATCAGGGCTCGTTTCATTTTTCAAAAATAGAGAATTTACAAAAATGATTAACTTTTACTTAAAGCAAAATAAACTAAATAATAATATTCAACAAACCTTAAGCTAACATATTCCAATTAATATTGCCAAAAAGCATTCTATGAAGAGAAAGAGAAAAATCCCCTTGGTGGTTTTAAGTGACATTCATTTAGGAACTTATGGTTGCCATGCTAAGGAATTGCTGCAATATTTAAAATCCATCCAACCAAAGACTATGGTTCTTAACGGAGATATTATCGATATGTGGAGTTTCAGCAAGAGCTACTTCCCTGCCGCCCACATGGATGTCCTGCGACAAATCATTAAAATGTCAACATCAGGTACCCGAGTAATTTATATTACAGGAAACCATGATGAAGCTTTGCGCAAATACTCCGATTTTATTTTGGGAAATTTAGAACTAGTTGACAAACTTATCCTGGATTTGGATGGAAAAAAAACATGGATTTTTCATGGAGATGTCTTTGATTCTTCAACAAAAGGTTATGCTAAAATTTTGGCCAAACTGGGAGGAAAAGGCTACGATTTACTGATTTTGATAAACAGCTTCATCAACTGGGTTTTAGTACTGCTAGGAAAGGAAAAACGAAGTTTCTCCAAAATCATTAAGGACAGCGTAAAAAAAGCCGTTTCATTCGTGTCTAACTTTGAGAATACCGCTGCAGAAATTGCTATCCAGAAAAAATACAGCTATGTTGTTTGTGGGCATATACACAAACCTCAGATGAGGAAAATTGAAAATGAGCACGGTAAGGTTGTATACCTCAATAGTGGAGATTGGATTGAAAACCTCACCGCTTTAGAATACAAAAAAGAAAAGTGGAGTATTTATCAATATAAAAAATCAGACTTCATTAACCATGATTTTAATGAAGAAGAAGCTGTTGGGGATATCGTTGCAAAAATTTTATCCTAAAGAATTACTCAACCCTCGTACAATTATTAATTCATTTCAAATGGCAAAAATATTTTATGCTATCCAGGCAACCGGAAACGGACATATCAGCCGCGCCATGCAACTTTACCCCTATTTGCAAAAATTTGGATCGGTGGATTTCTTTTTAAGCGGTAGCAACGCCAGTCTTGATGCTAAGTTACCGATTAAATTCAAAAGCGAAGGCTGTAGTTTGCATTACAGTGAATGTGGCGGACTGAATTATTGGGATATCGCAAAAAACATCAGACCTGCACGTATTTATAAAGAAGCGAAATCACTTCCTTTAAAAGATTACGATTTCATCATCAATGACTTTGACTCCATAACTTCCCTGGCTTGCAAAATGCAAAATGTACACTCTGTGCAGTTGGGACATCAGGCGAGTTTCATTTCTGCCAATACCCCGAGACCTGAGAAAAAGAGTATTATGGGGGAAATGATTCTGAAACACTATGCCTCCTCCCCCAAAAACATTGGGCTGCATTTTGAAAAATACGATTCATTCATTTTGCCACCAATCATCAAAGATGAAATCGTTAATGCCGAACCGACCAATTTAAAACACATTGCAGTCTATCTCCCCTCATTTGACAAAAACTGTCTGGAAAAAGCATTCAATAAGGTCAACAATGTTCATTTTCACTGGTTTCTTAAAGAAGTAGCATTCCAACATACTATTGGCAACATCACCTATTTTCCGGTTAGTCAGGAAAAATTCAATGAAAGCCTGATTTCCTGCGAAGGCATCATAACCGGTGGCGGATTTGAAACGCCGGCCGAAGCACTATATCTAAAAAAGAAAGTGCTAAGCATTCCTATTCGAAGCCATTACGAACAAGAATGTAATGCAGCAGCGCTCAAGAATATGGGAGTTTCCGTAGCGTATGAAGTGGGGGACAATTTTGATGAAATTGTAGAAAATTGGCTTAACACTAAACCTCTTATTCCTAAAATTGATGCCAACAATGTTTGCGAGACTTTGGAGTATTTATTTGATACTTACAAAAAGTAGAAATGCATTTTTTTACTTTAAAATCTTAATTTAAAAAAACAAAAAACCACCAAAGAAGGAATTCTTTGGTGGTTTTTTTATTTATTAAAAATGCTGTTTAGTCATTCAGCATTTTCCATAGTTTGTCTTTCAGTTTAGTTAATCCGTCCTGGGCAACGGATGAGATGAACATATAGGGCACGTCTTTGAATGCCACATCCAGTTCTGTTTTCAGTTCTGCTTTTAACTCTTCGTCCAGCATATCACATTTTGTTATGGCTACCAAACGTTCTTTGTCGAGCATTTCAGGATTGTATTTGGCCAACTCATTTACCAGAATATCATATTCTGCTTTAATATCTGCAGTGTCCACAGGAATCAGAAATAGCAGGGTTGAATTACGCTCGATATGACGCAGGAAATAATGACCAAGACCTTTTCCTTCCGCAGCTCCTTCTATAATCCCCGGAATATCGGCAATTACAAACGACTGAAAATCCCTGTAGGCCACAATCCCGAGATTCGGTTTTAGGGTCGTAAACGGATAATCGGCAATTTTTGGCTTAGCCGAAGTCAGCACTGACAATAAAGTCGATTTACCTGCATTTGGGAAACCTACCAAACCAACATCGGCCAGTACTTTAAGTTCCAAAATCACATCCATTTCCACTCCGGGTAAACCAGGCTGCGCATATCTTGGTGTCTGGTTTGTCGAACTTCTGAAATGCCAGTTTCCTAAACCTCCTTTTCCACCTTTACAGAGAATCTTTTTCTCCCCATCTTCGGTAATTTCAAATAAAACCTCTCCGGTATCATTATCTTTTACCACGGTTCCTAAAGGCACTTCGATATATTTGTCTTCTCCGTCGGCTCCGGTGCTTCGATCACTTCCTCCATCACCACCGTGACCGGCTTTGATATGTCGGGCAAACTTAAGATGAAACAAGGTCCACAGACCTTTGTTACCAACTAAAACCACATGTCCTCCGCGACCACCGTCACCTCCGTCCGGACCTCCTTTTTCAATAAATTTCTCTCTGTGTAAATGCGTAGAACCCTTTCCTCCTTTTCCGGATGAAGCATATATTTTTACGTAGTCTACAAAGTTACCCTCTGTCATTTTCTTTTAGTTTACAGTTATCGGTTGTCGGTTGTCACTAATTGCTACCAACCTTACTTCAAACCTTTATTATTTCAAATGAGTATTTTTGACTATACATTTTACTGAACACTCAATATAAACACTGATCACTTATTTTTAGGCATTTTCTTCACCAATACCTTATCTATTTTCGCACCATCCATATCAATGACTTCCAGTTCAAATCGATGCCAAACCAATTTCTCTCCTTGTTTTGGAATATGAGAAAGTTCGGTCATAATTAAACCACTTACCGTGGTCACATCGTAATCACTTGTCAGTTCATCCAATTCGAAGTAGGTAAGGAAATCATGCAGCGAATAATGTCCATCTACAAGCCAAGTACCATCTTCTCTTTGGATTAACTGGAACTCTTCTTTATAAAAATCGGATGCATTCCCTACCAAGGCTTCCAAAATATCATTCAGTACAATTACCCCCTGAAAAATCCCATACTCATCCGTAATGAAGGCATAGTGAGTACCGCTTTTTTTAAATTTTTCCAGTGCCTTATACGCCGAGGTATGTTCCATCATAAATGGGGCCTCCTTCATAATATTGGTCAAACTGAAATTATCATCATCAATATGGGCAAATATATTTTTGAGATCAACTACTCCCACGATGTCGTCATAGTTTTGATCATATACCGGATAAATGGTATGCATTTCATCCAACATGATTTTTTTCACCTCACTTTTACTGGAGTTTAATTGCAAAAAAATCACCGACTTTCTGTGAGTCATCAAAGAGTTTACTTTGCGGTCTCCTATATGAAATACCCGCTCGACGATATCCTGCTCTATTTCCTGCACCTCACCCACTTCAGTACCTTCTTTAATGATAGCTTTGATTTCTTCTTCTGTTACTTTTCCGTCAGCAGATGGCTTAATCTGAAGCACCTTCAATAAAAATTCTGTGGAATGTGTCAGCAACCAAATAAATGGTGCTGTTACTACAGAAACAGCTTTCATTGGCACAGCTACCGCCTTAGCAATCGATTCCGGATGATTCAAACCAATCCTTTTTGGCAATAATTCCCCTAAAACCAAAGAGAAAAAAGTAAGGATTACCACAACAATTCCCACGGCCACACTATGTGCGTAAGGCTGCAGCATCGTAAATTGCCCCACAAATAATTCTACATCTTCTGTTATTTTTTGCCCGCTAAAAATACCTGTAAGAATCCCTATAAGGGTAATTCCTATCTGAACAGTCGACAGGAATTTGTTGGGAGAGTTAGCTAAATTCAATGCTATTTGTGCTCCCTTGTTCCCTTTTTTAGCTGAATTCTCCAATCGGGTTTTACGTGCAGAAACCAAAGCGATTTCTGACATAGAAAAAACACCATTGAGCAAAATCAGAAAAAGTATTATTAATAGTTCCATTTCTCGGTATGGTTAAAAAACTTAAAGTTTAAAGTTACAAAAAACAATCTGAGTAACTTTAAACTTTAAACATCCAGTAATTTGAAATTACAAATTATCGATCACACTACTTAGGCGTTCTGTGATTTCTGCAATTGATCCAATACCATTAACAGGATAAAACTTGTTTTGACCCTGATAAAAACCAATTAGCGGAGCAGTTTTTTCGTTGTATTCCTGATATCTGTTACGAATTTTATCTTCATCCTGATCATCAGCTCTACCAGAAGTTTTTCCTCTTTCCAATAATCTTGCTACAAGAATCTCATCATCAGCTTCTAGAGCGATGGTAGCAGTAATCTTTTGATTTTTAGTGGCTAAAAAAGCATCCAAGGCTTCTGCCTGAGCTATCGTTCTTGGGAATCCGTCAAATAAGAATCCGGCAGAATCAGGATTATTCTCCACTTCACTTTGCAACATTTTAATTGTAACCTCATCAGGTACCAACTCCCCATTATTGATAAAAGTTTGAGCCAATTTCCCCAATTCGGTTTCATTTTTAATATTGTATCTAAAAATATCACCTGTTGAAAGATGTGTCAAATTGTATTTTTCTTTTAAAAACTCTGCCTGAGTTCCTTTTCCTGCACCTGGTTTCCCAAATAAAACAATGTTAGTCATAAGTGTAATAAAATTTTATTTTTTTTTATTTAATGAATAAAGACCTAATAATTATATTTTTTCCATTCTATCTTTAAATCTTTCAATTCTTTACTTTTTTAATCTTTTAGCTGATAAACTTCGGGTAAGTTCCTGCCGAGACCATCGTAATCCAGACCAAAACCTACGATAAATTTGTTTGGAATCCGGATTCCTACATAATCTATTTTAACTTCCTTTTTATATGCCTCGGGCTTCAAAAAAAGAGTGGCGATTTTGAAGTGTTTTACATTTTGATTCTTTATTAGCGCTTTCAGTTTTTCGATGGTATGACCGGTATCGATAATGTCTTCGATTACGACAACCGTCCTTCCTTCTAAATCCTGATTCAAACCGATTAACTCCGTCACTTCGTTGGTGGAGCTAAGACCGCTGTAGGAAACCATTTTTACAAAACTCACTTCGCACGGCTTTTTATACGACTTTACAAAGTCGGAAACCACCATAAAAGAACCGTTCAGAACTCCTATGAACACAGGAATTTCATCTGCAAAATCGTCCTCAATCTGGGCAGCCATTTTAGCAATCGCAAACTGAATCTCTTCAGCGGAAATAAATGGCACAAACTGTTTGTCGTGAAGCTGAATCATTATTTTATTTATTTTAAAACAACGGACAAAGATACAGAATTCGAATTTGAGTTTTACCATTGATTACTAATTTGTATTTTTAGCTCCTTGTCATTTTTAAAAATGAGTAAAATTAAAACCTTAATATTTAACACCACAGGCTCTAAAAAAAGCCGCCGGGAGGCAGCCCAATTCGTTCTCCGTCAGCCTGAATTAATGGCTGAGTTGACAAACCGCTGCTTCGAAATCGACAATCCCGATCATTATAAAGCCTGCTGGATTCTCGAAATTATTGCCTACGAAAACCTGAAAAGTCTGAACAATTACCTAAACATCATCTGTTCAAAAAGTAAAACCCTGAGCAATGAGAGCGCCGTAAGACCCCTTTCGAAAATAATTTTCCTATTGACCGAAGCCCACATCAAAGGGGAAATCAATTTAAATTCGGCACAAATTGACATGCTTGTCGAACTTAGTTTTGACTGGCTCATAAACGACACTAAGGTAGCCACAAAAGTATACGCCATGCGCAACCTGTATTTACTGGGAACCTATCAGGATTGGGTACGCCCCGAATTAAAGACCATACTGGAAAAAGACTACCACAGTCATAGCGTGGCCTACAAAACGGTGGCAAGAGAAATCCTCAAGAAACTCAAATAGCACTTTTCAATTACACCATTATAAAGTATCTTTGCATCCAATAAACTTTCAATACTGATGAATTATTTTTCTTCCGATTTTAAATTAGGAATACTGGGCGGTGGACAACTTGGCAAAATGTTGCTGTTCGACACCCGAAAATTTGATATCCAAACCTATGTTCTTGACCCAAGTGAGGAAGCGCCCTGCAAGATTGCTTGCGACAAATTTTTCAAGGGAGATCTCATGGATTTTGAAACGGTGTACAATTTCGGAAAACAGGTTGACGTACTTACTTTCGAAATCGAATTGGTCAATCTGGAAGCCCTAAGCAAACTGGAAGATGAAGGCCTTAAAGTTTATCCCTCACCAAAAACACTAAAACAAATTCAGAACAAAGGAACCCAGAAAGATTTCTATTCAGGGCACGACATTCCCACTGCTGCTTACAAGCGTTTTGAAGACTTAAAAAGTCTGGTTGTGCAGATTCTGGATTCTCAGGTACAAATGCCTTTTGTTTGGAAATGTACCGAATTCGGTTATGACGGAAATGGAGTAAAAATCATCCGCGAGATCGCAGATTTGGACGAGCTCCCGAATGTGGAGTGTATTGCCGAAGAAATGGTTCCGTTCAAAAATGAATTGGCCGTAATTGTTTGCCGCAATCCTTCGGGAGACATACGTACCTATCCGGTGGTGGAAATGGAATTCCATCCTGAAGCCAATCAGGTGGAATATGTGATTTGCCCTGCACGAATAGACCATAAAGTAGCTGAAAAGGCCAGAGCGATTGCCTTGCAGGTTTCTGAAAAATTTGACCACGTTGGTTTGTTGGCTGTCGAAATGTTCCAAACTGAAGACGATGAAGTTATTGTAAATGAGGTTGCACCAAGACCGCACAACTCAGGACATTATTCTATTGAAGCAAGTTACACTTCGCAGTTCGAAAATCATCTGAGAGCCATACTCGACTTGCCATTAGGCAATACCGAAAGTAAGGTTGCCGGAATCATGGTAAATTTGGTTGGTACTGAGGGATATTCCGGAAATGTGGTTTATGAAAATATTGAAAAAATATTGGGTTGGGATGGTGTTACTCCCCATATATACGGCAAAAAACAAACCCGTCCTTTTCGAAAAATGGGACACGTTACCATAGTAAACAGCGATATTAAAGAGGCCCGGAGAATTGCACAGGACGTTAAAAACACAATCCGAGTAATCAGCAAATAATTAAAAGATTGAAAAATTGAAAGATTGAAAAAATGCATTGTCATCAAATTAAAGACACTGAACCAAATCTTTAAATTCTTAAATCTTCAAATCTTTAAATAAAAAAATATGAGCAAAGTAGCCATAATCATGGGAAGTATTTCCGACATGCCGGTAATGAACGACGCTATCGAAGTTCTTAAGGGTTTTGAAATCGAAGTGGAAGTAGACATCGTTTCAGCCCACAGAACCCCTGAAAAACTATTCGATTTCAGTCAAAATGCACACAAAAGAGGTGTTTCAGTAATTATCGCCGGCGCAGGTGGGGCAGCGCATTTACCGGGAATGGTAGCTTCAATGTCTCCGCTTCCCGTAATTGGAGTTCCTGTTAAATCAAGTAATTCTATCGATGGTTGGGACAGTATTTTATCCATACTTCAGATGCCGGGAGGTGTACCTGTTGCTACCGTAGCCTTAAACGGAGCGAAAAATGCTGGAATTCTGGCTGCACAAATCATTGGAAGTCACGACCCAATAGTTTTAGACAAGGTGGTACAATACAAACTGGGCCTGAAAGATGCCGTAATCATTGCATCTGAAAGCCTATTAAACAAAAAATGAAATTCCCTGATTTTTCAGGTACTATAACCTACTAGCCGCGCCCTCCTCTTATATTTCAGACTTATTAAATTAAGCTGAATCGAATGGAAGGTCGCGGCTGTTAGCCTAAAATATATAGCTATGAGTATCCTTACATCCAAATTCGAAACCAAACACGATACGGCTCCCTTTTCAAAAATAAAAGACGAAGATTTCTTTCCCGCTTTTAAGGAAGGAATTAAACTGGCTAAAGAAGAAATCAATGCCATCGTGAATAATCCGGAAGCTCCTACATTTGAAAACACCATTGAAGCCCTTGAATTTAGCGGGCACACTTTAGATCGTATTTCCAGCATTTTCTTTAATCTGAATTCAGCAGAAACCAATGATGAAATCCAGAAAATAGCTCAGGAGGTTTCTCCACTGCTTTCTGAATTCGGAAATGACATCAGGCTCAATGCCGATTTGTTTTCCAGAGTAAAAGCGGTATATGAACAAAGAGACAGTCTGAACCTCAACCCGGAACAAGCGACATTGTTAAAAGACAAATACAAGAGTTTTGCAAGAAACGGCGCCAATTTACCTGATGACAAAAAAATCCAACTGCGGGAAATTGACAAGGAATTATCCAAAACAAGTCTGAAATTCGGCGAAAATGTTTTAGCAGAAACTCAGGCTTTTCAACTGCATATCACCGACGAAAAAGATTTATCGGGTCTACCGGAAGGTGCAATCGAAGCCGCCCGCTCCCTGGCAAAAAGCGAAGGAAAGGAAGGCTGGATTTTCACCCTTGACTATCCAAGCTATTTGCCCTTTCTGACCTATGCCGATAATCGTGACCTTCGTAAAAAAATGGCGATAGCTTTTGGCGCCAAGGGTTACCACAATAACGAACTGGACAATCAGCAAAACGTACTGAAGATTGCAAAATTGCGTTTTGACCGAGCACAACTATTAGGTTATAAAAACCACGCCCACTTTGTCCTTGAAGAGCGTATGGCCGAAAGTGCCGAAAAGGTTCTGGATTTCGAATATGATCTGCTTGCCAAAGCTAAACCGGCTGCACTCAGAGAATTTGCCGAGTTGACCGAATTTGCAAACAAATTGGACAAAATTGGGGAACTTGAAAAATGGGACGGGGCCTATTACTCTGAAAAACTAAAACAGAAACTTTTCAACTTGGACGATGAAAAACTGAAACCTTATTTCCAATTGGAAAAAGTACTTGATGGTGCTTTTACCACTGCTCAAAAACTGTACGGACTAAGTTTTGAAGAAAGTTCTGAAATAGATAAATACCACGAAGAAGTAATTACCTACGAGGTAAAAGATATTGATGATAATTTAGTTGCCGTTTTCTATGCCGACTTTTTCCCAAGAAAAGGAAAAAGAAACGGGGCCTGGATGACCTCTTTCAAATCGCAATTCGTCAAGGAAGGAAAGAATGAAAGACCCCATATTTCCATCGTTTGTAATTTCACCAAACCAACGGAAACCAAACCTTCCCTATTAACTTTTAATGAGGTAACAACCCTATTCCATGAATTCGGCCATGCCCTTCACGGTATGCTTGCCAACACCACCTACCCCAGCTTATCTGGAACTTCAGTGTTTTGGGATTTTGTGGAATTACCAAGTCAGATCTTGGAAAACTGGTGCTACGAGCAGGAAGCTTTGGCGATGTTTGCCTACCACTATCAAACTGATGAAATGATTCCAATTGAATTTGTTCAGAAAATCAAAGAAAGTTCTAATTTTCAGGAAGGAATGGCGACCATGCGCCAACTGAGTTTTGGTATTCTGGACATGGGATGGCATGGAAACGACCCTTCAAACATTACTGACATAAAGGCATTCGAAACAGAACAGTTTAAAGAAACCAAATTATATCCCGATGTAAAAGAAAATGTAATGAGTACTTCATTCTCACACATCTTCCAGGGAGGGTATTCCTCCGGTTATTACAGCTACAAATGGGCTGAAGTTTTGGATGCCGATGCTTTTGAACTCTTCAAGGAAAAAGGAATCTTCAACCGGGAAGTAGCCGACAAATTTAAAGACAACATCTTGTCCAAAGGAGGTACTGAACACCCGATGATTCTTTACAAACGTTTCAGAGGACATGAGCCAAGTCCGGAGGCCTTATTAAAAAGAGCTGGACTACTTAAAGATTAAAAAAACAGGAACCGGGGCAGCAGTGCTTCGGTTTTTTTTTAAATAAAAACAACCATCAGCCACCAAAAAATAGGGATGCTTTCTACCCAAAATGAAGTATAATATTTAGGCCTTTTTTCATTTGCAAAAAATAAAAACAGAGCAACAGCGCTAACCACAAATAGGTTAATCACAACATGTTTTTCGATAAAATGGACTTTTAAAAACTCCAAAAAATAGAACAACAACATCAAGAGTAAACCTACAATTTTAGTTCGTTTCACTCCTATCTGCTGCGGAACGGTTTGCAGGTGCGGATCATCATTGGCAAGATCCAAAATTTCAAAGACGAGAATCAGCACAAAAACCAGAATAAATCGCTGGACACATTTTAGATAAAAGTCCAATCCAAAATCAAAATCAACGTTTAACAATGGTAGTACTACGGTTACCCCCACCCAACATAATGACACTATATAAATTTTGACTCCAGCCCAATTACGCGCGTTTTTTCTGTTTGGAAAAAAAGGCAAGGTATAGAGCATTGTAAGCGCCAAAACAGCAACCGACACCACTTCGGTCACAAAATGCAATTGAAAAAAATAATAAACTACCGCAACAAATGAAAAAAAACTCATCAGGGTAATCAGCTTGAGTTCTTTCCGTATAGTATTTTTGTTAGTTCGCGCCAAGGCATCATACTTAACAAAATTATAACCTACAATTGTTCCGAAAAAGGCAAAATTGGCTACCGCATTGTCTGGTATAATATTGAACATGAAATAAGTTATTCTGACCAAGGAATATACCGACAAAGCAACGTGAATACTGCTACGGATATAAAAATCGAATAACGGGCTGAGAAATTTCATCAAACAAATTTAATCATTTGCAAACAAATTCATTAAATAGTTGAAAACTTGCTAAAATAGCCGTGTTAAAATACGGTTTTAAATAGATATAATACTTATTTTTGCCCCACTAAATTTGAACCATTTTACATTTTAAATGAAATAAACACAATCTTCGTTTTCTGTTATTGAAAATTAAGATTGCTGTTGATTGCCTTATACGATAAAAAACAAACATTATCTACTAATGAAAACAGATGCTTTTGCTTTAAGACACATTGGTCCTGAGGAATCCGACTTACAACAAATGTTGAAAACAATCGGTGTTGAATCTATAGAACAACTTATCTATGAGACTATTCCAGACGATATCCGTTTAAAAGCGCCTCTCAATTTAGATCCTGAAATGACAGAATATGAATATTCAAAACATATCACTGCATTGGGAAGTAAAAATAAAATGTTCAAAACATATATCGGATTGGGTTACAATCAGTCGATAATTCCTTCTGTTATTGTGAGGAATATTTTCGAAAATCCGGGATGGTATACGGCTTATACTCCTTATCAGGCAGAAATTGCACAAGGACGTTTGGAAGCTATATTGAATTTTCAAACCATGGTTATCGAATTAACCGGTATGGAAATTGCCAATGCTTCCCTTCTTGACGAAGGAACGGCAGCTGCCGAAGCCATGGCCTTGTTATTTGACGTAAGAACAAGAGATCAAAAGAAAGCTAATGTTTGTAAATTCTTCGTTTCGGAGGAAATATTGCCGCAAACCCTATCTGTTTTACAAACGCGTTCTACCCCTATCGGAGTGGAATTAGTTGTAGGAAATCACGAAAGCTTCGAATTTTCTTCAGACTTTTTTGGAGCGATACTTCAGTACCCTGGAAAATACGGTCAGGTAAATGACTACAGCGCATTTATCGCAAAGGCAGCCGAAAATGAAATCAAAGTGGCCGTAGCTGCTGATATTTTAAGCTTGGCTAAATTGACTCCTCCGGGAGAAATGGGAGCAGCAGTGGTAGTTGGTACTTCCCAACGTTTCGGAATTCCGTTAGGATATGGCGGTCCGCACGCTGCTTATTTTGCAACCAAAGAAGAATATAAACGCAGCATGCCGGGAAGAATCATTGGAGTAACAGTTGATGCCAATGGAGACCGTGCATTGCGCATGGCTTTACAAACACGTGAGCAACACATCAAACGTGACAAAGCGACTTCTAACATTTGTACAGCCCAGGTTTTACTTTCAGTTATGGCCGGAATGTATGCGGTTTATCACGGTCCAAGAGGATTAAAATATATAGCTAACAAAGTACATGCCTCGGCAGTTACCTTGGCAAACACCTTAGAAAAATTAGGATACGCACAAACGAATACTGCTTTCTTCGACACTATCGTTTTGCAAGCAGATGCTAATAAAATAAAAGAAATTGCTGAAGCTAACGAAGTAAACTTCTACTATCCAAATGAGAATACGGTTTCTATTTCGTTGAATGAAACTATCGGTTTTGGTGATTTAAACAAGGTTGTCAGTATTTTTGCTGCTGCAAAAGGAGTTGAACCAATATTAGTTGATGAATTATCAGAAACAATTCATTTTCCTAAAAGTTTAATCAGAACCTCATCATTTTTACAACATGAGGTTTTCAACAAATACCATTCAGAGACGGCCTTGATGCGATACATAAAAATGTTGGAGCGTAAGGATTTATCTCTAAACCACTCGATGATCTCTCTGGGATCCTGTACTATGAAATTGAATGCAGCGGCTGAAATGATGCCTTTGAGTTCACCAAGTTGGAACAGTATCCACCCTTTTGCTCCTTTAGATCAAGCTCAAGGGTATCAGGAAATGCTTTCTAAACTGGAACAACAGCTTAACGAAATCACCGGTTTTGCAGCTACCTCTTTGCAGCCTAATTCAGGTGCTCAGGGAGAATATGCAGGATTAATGGTCATTCAGGCCTATCATCAGTCAAGAGGAGATCACCACAGAGACATCGCTTTAATTCCCTCTTCGGCTCACGGAACTAATCCGGCATCGGCTGCCATGGCGGGAATGAAAGTAGTGGTAACAAAAACCCTTGAAAACGGAAACATCGACGTAGAGGATTTACGTGAAAAAGCGATTTTACACAAAGACAATCTTTCTTGTATAATGATTACCTATCCTTCGACACATGGAGTATATGAAAGTGCTATCAAGGAAATCACTCAAATCGTTCATGACAATGGTGGTCAGGTGTACATGGATGGTGCGAATATGAATGCCCAGGTAGGTTTGACTAATCCTGCTACTATCGGAGCAGACGTTTGCCACCTGAATTTACACAAAACATTTGCTATCCCTCACGGGGGTGGAGGCCCTGGTGTAGGACCTATTTGTGTTGCTCCTCAATTGGTTCCTTTCTTGCCAACTAATCCGCTTATTGCCACCGGAGGAAAGCAAGCAATCACCGCTGTTTCTGCAGCACCATGGGGTTCAGCTTTGGTATGTCTGATTTCCTATGGTTATATCAAAATGTTGGGGGCAGAAGGATTAAAATCAGCTACCGAACATGCTATTTTGAATGCCAACTATATCAAAGAAAAATTAAGCGGTCACTATACCACTTTGTATACAGGAGAAATGGGTCGTGCAGCTCACGAAATGATTTTGGAATGCCGCCCTTTCAAACAAAAAGGAATAGAGGTAACTGATATTGCCAAACGTCTTATGGATTATGGCTTCCATGCACCTACCGTATCGTTCCCTGTTGCAGGAACGCTAATGGTAGAACCAACAGAAAGTGAAAATCGGGATGAACTGGATCGTTTTTGTGATGCCATGATTTCGATTCGAAAAGAAATCGAAGCAGCCACAATCGAGGATAAAAATAATGTTTTAAAAAATGCACCACACACTCAGGCTATGCTTACCGATGACAACTGGGACTTACCGTATAGCAGAAAAGAGGCTGCCTTCCCATTAGATTACATTGCTGAAAACAAATTTTGGCCTAGTGTAAGAAGAGCTGATGACGCTTTTGGTGACAGAAATTTAGTTTGTAGTTGTACACCAATTGAAGCCTACATGGAAAACTAATAACCTTAGTATTTTTTTTGAAATTTCATCCTATGACAATAAAGATAACAGGAACGGGAAGTTATATCCCTGGAAAAGTAATCACCGATAAATTTTTTAATCTGCATCAATTTTTGAATGATGATGGGACTCCTATCAAGCAACCGAATGAGGTCATCATTAAAAAATTTAAGGCAATTACCGGAATCGAAGAAAGACGCTATGCCGAAAGCCAACATAACACTTCCGACCTGGCTTATTTCGCAGCAGAAAAAGCAATCGAAAATGCAGGCATAGATCGTGAAACAATTGACTATATCATCCTGGCTCACAACTTTGGTGATGTAAAAAGTAATACGATCCAATCAGATATTATCCCGAGTTTAGCCACCCGAGTAAAAAACAAATTACAGATTAAAAACCCGAAATGTGTCGCTTATGACCTTATTTTTGGATGTCCGGGTTGGGTTGAGGGGGTACTTCAGGCAAATGCTTTCATCAAATCGGGTATGGCAAAAAGATGTCTAGTTATAGGTGCTGAAACCCTTTCGAGAGTTACAGATCAGCATGATCGTGATTCCATGATTTATTCGGATGGTGCTGGTGCGACTATTATCGAAGCTTCTGAAACTGAAACAGGATTATTATCCTATGAAAGTGCCACCTTTGCAAATGAAGAAGCCGGTTATTTGTTCTTCGGGAAATCCTATCACCCAGGTTTGGATTCAGAAACCAAATACATTAAAATGTTTGGGAGAAAAATTTACGAATTTGCTCTGACCAATGTGCCATTGGCGATGAAAAGCTGCTTGGATAAAAGTGGAATCGCAATTGATGATGTCAAAAAAATATTGATTCACCAGGCAAATGAAAAAATGGATGAGGCCATCGTGGATCGTTTTTACAAACTTTACGACAAAGAAGCTCCTGCTGACATTATGCCAATGAGCATACATGATTTAGGTAATAGCAGTGTAGCAACAGTCCCTACTCTTTTTGATTTAATCTTACAGGGAAAAATAGAAACCCATGAAATCAACAAAGGGGACATTTTAATTTTTGCTTCAGTCGGGGCCGGAATGAATATCAACGCATTCGTATATCGATACTAAATTTCGTAACATAATTTCATGAAAAATCCACAATAGTATAAAACAGTTGTGGATTTTTTTATTGTCAATTTAGATTCCAGACTAACAGCAAAATAACTCTAAGCTATTCAAAAAATCTAAAATATCTTTGTTTTCCAATAATACTTTTTCTGGCATTCGAAAGCCGGATTCAAACATAGCTTTACCTAATTCAACTGAGGTAATACTGGAATTTTTTCCTGCGATATTTTTCAAAAAAGGATATAACAATCTAAAAACCCGATAAGCAAAATTGGGTTCTTTCCTTTTATTAACCGGATAGATATAGCCCGGTCTAAAAATATTCAATTGCTTGAAATTGACAGACAAAAGATGATTTTCTGCCATTCCTTTGTATCGGGCAAACGAAACTCTGCTCTTTTCGGTCAGGTCGGCACCCGCACCACTCAAAAACAGAAACGATACATTGGGACTGCATTGTTTCAAAAGATCAGCAAAAACCTTGGTATACTCAAAAGTAATCTCTTTGAATTTAGCATCAGGAACCGCACCCGTATAAACTCCAAGACAAAAATAGGCGATATCCTGATTCTTAAAATGGTTTTTAATTTTGGAAAAATCCAAAAAATCAGAGTGAATTATTTCTATCAACTTGGGATGTTGCAGTCCGGATTGCCTTCTCACTATGGAGGTAACTTTAGCAATTTCATTTGAATCAAGACAATGCTGAAGTACTATGCTTCCTATCATCCCAGTAGCTCCTGTTAAGATTACATTTTTCATTAGATTATTTTTTTTCAATTAACATAGTTATTATTTTAAATTGAAACAACAAAAATGACAAGAGTATATTTCAAATAATATCACCATTTTTATAGCTACCGGATAAATCAGAAAAATAATCATTAGTCTCCATTATTACATGAACACGATTTAAATTTCAGTCTCAATTAAAATATTTCAATTTGACCATAACTTTGTACATTTGTTCCGGTTCTAAAAAACTAACAACAATGTACGAAAAAACATTTCCCAATAAAAGATTTAAGCACACCTTAGATTTTTTAAGAAAACATGTTTCGACTTCTGAAACAATTTTTGACCTGGGTGTTCCAAACCCTTTTTCCAAAATAATGAAAGAAAACGGGTATACGGTAAAGAATACCTCTGGCGAAGATCTGGACAAAGACCAAACAGCTTTAAAAAATGAATCGTACGCTGTCTTTACCGCTTTTGAAATTTTTGAGCATTTGCTGAATCCTTATACTGTTTTAGAGAATGTAAAATGTGACAAACTCCTAATTTCAATTCCTCTTCGTTTATGGTTCTCTCCGGCCTACCGAAGTAAAACAGACAAATGGGACAGACACTACCATGAATTTGAAGACTGGCAATTGGATTGGCTTTTGGAAAAGACGGGCTGGCAAATTATAGACAGCGAAAAGTTTACTCATCCAGTAAAAAAAATTGGTTTCCGGCCGCTACTGCGTGCCTTTACCAATAGATATTATATCGTTTATGCTGAAAAAATAAAATAATGAACTATTATATCGTTATACCGGCACACAACGAAGAAGAGTTTATTTCTCTAACTTTGGAGTCCTTAATCTCACAAACACTTTTACCTAAGAAAATAGTTATTGTCAATGATAATTCGACGGATAGAACTGCCGAAATAGTGCAGGCTTTTGCCAAAGATAATCCGTTTATTACTTTGATAGAAAAAACATCCAGTGCGATTCATTTACCGGGAAGCAAAGTAATTCAGGCATTTCAGGCTGGTTATGAAACTTTAGATGATGATTATGATGTCATTGTTAAATTGGACGCTGACTTAATTTTCCCACTCAATTATTTCGAAACTATCGATAAACATTTTAAATCGGATGATAAAATCGGAATGGCGGGCGGATTCTGTTATATTGAAAAAAATGGCGATTGGGTTTTGGAAAACCTAACCGACAAGGATCATATACGGGGAGCCTTAAAAGCTTACCGAAAGGAAACTTTCAAGCAAATAGGTGGCCTGAAAGCTCAGATGGGCTGGGACACAGTGGACGAATTACTTTGCAAATTCTACGGTTGGAAAGTGACTACTGATTCCTCTTTAAAAGTCAAACACTTAAAACCCACGGGAGCAAACTACAACAAAACGGCCCGCTACAAACAGGGTGAAGCTTTTTACACCTTGGGTTATGGTTTTTGGATTACAGCGATAGCATCGGCAAAATTGTCCTTTATGAAAAAGAAACCTCTTTTATTTCTTGATTACATCAAAGGTTTTTGGAAAGCCAAGTCAGAAAAAAAACCGCTCATAGTTACCAAGGATCAGGCAAGGTTCATTCAGAATTACCGTCTTAAGAAAATGAAGGAGAAAATTTTCCAGGAAAAACCATAGACTCTTAATTTTTAACTCCTAACTATTTTCGTAAATTAGCCTATATTCAGAAAACAATGATGCTTTTAAGATATCTATCTCAAATAGGAAAATATTTTTTAATGATTGGAGAGATTTTCAGCAAACAAACCAAATGGTCTGTAATGAAAAAACTCATTTTCAAGGAAATCGACGACCTCATCATCGGCTCTTTAGGTATAGTAGCCTTTATCTCTTTCTTTGTGGGTGGTGTGGTTTCCATTCAAACAGCTTTAAATCTAACCAATCCGCTGATTCCAAAATATTTAATAGGATTTGCAACCAGGCAATCGGTGATTCTGGAGTTTGCCCCAACTTTTATTTCGGTAATTATGGCGGGAAAAATGGGTTCATTCATAACATCCAGTATCGGTACCATGAGAGTAACGGAACAAATTGACGCACTTGAGGTAATGGGAGTTAATTCATTAAATTACCTCGTTTTCCCTAAAATCATAGCTCTGCTTCTTTATCCATTTGTCATTGGAATAAGTATGTTTTTAGGAATTTTGGGAGGCTGGATGGCTGGCGTATACGGAGGGTTCACCTCAAGCATAGAATTTATTGATGGAGCCCAGAGAGATTTCATTCCCTTCCACATAACCTATGCTTTCATAAAAACTTTAATCTTTGCTCTTATACTTGCGACCATACCATCATTCCATGGATATTACATGAAAGGCGGAGCACTTGAGGTGGGCAAGGCCAGTACCGTTTCGTTTGTTTGGACTTCGGTAACAATCATACTTTTCAATTATATCTTAACCCAAATGCTTTTAGGATCATGATCGAAGTAAAAAATATCGTAAAATCGTTTGGAGAAAGTGAGGTTCTTAAAGGGATTTCAACCATTTTTGAAACCGGTAAAACAAATCTCATAATCGGTCAAAGCGGATCCGGTAAAACAGTATTATTGAAAACTTTACTGGGAATTCACACAGCTGATTCCGGGACAATTTCATACGACAATAGAATTTACTCTGAATTAGAGCCAGAAGAAAAAAGAGATTTACGAACCGAAATAGGTATGGTTTTTCAGGGCAGTGCATTATTTGATTCAATGACAGTAGCCGAAAATGTTGCTTTTCCTTTACAGATGTTCACCACAGAGAAAAAGTCTTTGATAGAAGATAGAGTTAATTTTGTCTTGAAAAGGGTAAACCTGGTTGATGCTCACGATAAATTGCCTTCTGAAATTTCAGGGGGAATGCAAAAACGTGTTGCAATAGCAAGAGCAATCGTTAATAATCCAAAGTATTTATTTTGTGACGAACCTAATTCTGGATTAGATCCGAATACATCCATTTTGATTGATAACCTCATTAAGGAAATAACAGAAGAGTACAATATCACTACTGTTATAAACACCCATGATATGAACTCGGTAATGGAGATAGGTGAAAAAATTCTATTTCTAAAGAACGGGCTAAAGGCCTGGGAAGGAAATAAAGAAGAAATTTTCAGAACAGACAATGAAGCTGTAGTAGATTTTGTTTATTCCTCCAATTTATTCAAAAAAGTAAGAGAAGCTTATCTCAAAGGATAAAATTGCCGTCAATTCTAGCTCGGGAGTAATTCCACCTCAGCATTAGGATTAAAAAGGTAGGTGCGTCCGGAACTTAATTCCAGACATTCAAATCTTTTAGTACGGACTGCTATTTTCTTGAAGACTTTACCATTCTTTATTCTGAACAAGCTACCGTAGGGAATTTCGAAAATATAATTTTTATCGTTTTGCCCATCAAATTGTTTTAATGCTAAGGATAAAGTTGTATCGGTATCACTGCTCGCTGATGGATTTTTAAAATGCCTCGCTAACAAAGGCAATAAATGACCGGGGAAAATTTCAGGCCTAATAAACGGAACCATCAAACGCTGAAAACAATATTTCCATTCCTGTCCGTGTGGTTTAATATTTCGGCCGTATTTCTCAAAAGCAACCAAATGGGAAATCTCATGAATCAAGGTTATCAGGAACCTGTACTTATTCAAGCTTCCGTTCACGGTAATTTCGTGCTTTCCGCTCAGGCCTTTTCTGTAATCACCATGCCGTGTTTGCCTTTCATTGACAATTTTTAAATGCACCCGATTGACAACAATGAGTTCAAAAGCCGGTTTTACAGCATGTTCAGGTAAATATTTTGCTAAGGTATCACTCAAACTTAAAACTACTTATGGGTTGCTGGAAGATACTTGTAATACCTTACCATTATAGAACTTGTTTCCAGTCAGGGTAAAATTAAAAATATATTCGGCCATTTCAGCAGCAGTTATTGGCGCCTGATATCCAGGAAAAGCTTCGGCCAGCATTTCTGTTTGTACGGCCCCAAGTGCCAAAACATTAAACGCAATACCTCTTTCTTTGTATTCCTCTGCCAATAATTCAGATAATGTAATAACCGCTCCTTTACTTGAACTGTATGCAGCCAATCCGGCAAATTTCAGACTACCCTGAATTCCTCCCATCGAACTGATTGTCACCACATGACTTCCTTTTTGTAAATAAGGCAATGCAATTCGGGTTAAATTGGCTACCCCAAAAACATTCACCTTATAAACGTTTTCAAAATCGGCTTGTGTCAATGTTTCGAATGGCTGACAAATCAAACTACCAGCATTATGAACTACTGCATCAACATGTTTCCATGATGAAGAAAGAAAGTTTTCTACTTTTTCCAATTCTGATTCATTGGATAAATCAACCGAAAGACAAGTAATATTTTCATTTGTGATAAACTCTTGCGGAGTTTTTCTGGAAATAGCCAAAACCTGATGTCCGCCTTTTGCAAACAATAAAGCTAATTCATAGCCTATACCCCTACTTGTGCCAGTGATAATTATTTTCTTTTTCATAAGGCAAAAATAAACAAAAGGATTAAATCAAATTAGTTCATCCTAATTTGTCGATCAGGAGTATTAGCCATTTGGTTAATTGCCGGAAGAAGTTCCTGAATGAGTTTACTCATATGTGATGTATCCAACATTTTAAATTCGTCCGAGACATGATGATAAGAAGGATAATTTTCAAAATCAAAACTACTTAAAGTTTGACAGGGCACCTTAAAATATTCATAGAAAGGATAATTATCAGACCTTGAAAACAATTTGTATTCGGCGGCCTTGGGCAAAAAACCCACTGTATTTTTTCCTGTATATTCATTTATTTTAAGTGCCATATTTGAAATTTCGAAACCTGTAATGTAAGCCCGATAATTTCTTTCCATCGGCACACCAATCATTTCGATATTCAACTGGGCATAAAGATTAAAACCTTCTGATTTTAACTTTTGAGCTAAATGTTTAGAACCCAAGAGTCCTTTTTCTTCACCTACAAAAAACACAAAAAGTAGACTTCTTTTGTTGAATTTAGTCCTGCTGAAATATTTCGCAATTTCAGCTACTGCGGTTACCCCAGAAGCATCATCATTTGCTCCATTATTAATAAAATCTCGGTCAACAGATTTTTTTGCAAACCCGATATGGTCATAATGTGCGCTGATAATTATAAACTCTTTTTTCAAATCAGCATCGGTCCCTTCTAAACAACCAATTATATTGTAGGCCGGTTCTTTAAAATCAGGTAGGGAATCGCGATAACTTTTGAAATAGGGTTTGATACTGTTTGCTTTTAAAAATTGCTCGAGGAATAATGCCGCTTTTTCCATCCCCTTGGTTCCTGTTTCCCTCCCTTCCATTTCATCCGAAGAAAGATATTCAAGGATCTTAGAAACTTCATTTTCTGCAACCTTATAATTATTTCCAACAGTCCTTTGCTGAGAAAAAACCAAGATAGAAAAAAACAATCCTAAAAGTATAATTATTTTTTGAAAGAAACTTTTTTTCATCTGTTTCTAAAGTATTTTTTAAAAACCTTGCTTAGCTGAAGAAAAGCCAATAATATAAAGAGTGAAGGTATTATTACAGGCATTAAATAATTGGAAACAACAGTCAGATTTTGGGTTACACTATTTAATATATAAGCAACCAGCATCATACCCGAAAAGGTACCGCTCAGTGTACCCGCCAAATAATAAATTCGAAACTTTTTTTCTGCTACAATGTAATTAGTATTTAGAAGATATAAATTCCAACCGGTCCAAAATGGAAGTTGAAGAAAATTAATACTGTTTAGAAACAGCCCTATCAAATAAGGTGAATATTCGATGTATTTATCCAAATAATTTTTGTTTTCTGCTGTTTGATTGGCATGGGAATAAAAAGAATAAGCCAGAAAAACTAAAAAGAAAATCGCAAAAACATCAATAAACTTCATTAACTTTTTATTATCAACCAAACGATTGGCAAAAACGAGGGTAAAATAAATAACAAAAACCTCAATGGAAATTACTCCTAAAAGATACAAAACCAATTCCTTTGTACCGAATTTTGAAAATATTTCGAAACCAATAATATTTAAATAACCAAGCGGAACCGAGCCAATAAAACTGACAAAAAATCCGACCAAAATTTGCTGTAATATTTTCATATATCAAAAATTCATAATTTTATTACTCTGCATCAGGTGTTTCCGATACTCCTTTATGCCCTCGCTATAACTAAGGAAAGACACACCATTTTTCTTATTTATCACGCTGATTTTATACATGAGTGAAATATGCCTACTTAATTCCTTCCAGGCAAAAAACAAAGAATGTTTGGGGTCATAGATGTGAGTGGGTTCGCTAGAAGCCCCATTTAATTCGACAATCGAAAATTTCTGACCTTGTTCCAAATCTTCCAGTGTTTCATACATTAAATCCAATCTGCCAAAAAAGAAACCCGGAATTTGTAAACACATGTCATTTATTGTTTGTTCTAATTTTGGTGTAACCCAATGACTCGCATCAATAAATTTGGCACCTCTGGCATGATTTCCGTAGGGAACCAAATTAAGGCTCTCTCCCTGGGACAGAACTTGCAATAAAGTAGCGCCATGCTCTTTCCACAGGGAATCCAACTGAAGTTCAAATCTTGGGTTTCCCTTAATTAATTCAGCGATCGTTGAGACTCCATTTCCGTTTACAATCATAAATTCTTTAGAAACAATTCCTGTTATTCTTCCATTACATTCATTGGGATAACGAACATAAAAAACTCCGATTTCATTTTTATAAGGAATTAAATCCTGAAGAATAAAATCAAAATTTGCTTTCAACACATATTCTTTCAATTCATCTAAATCGTTAATTTTTTTTACTGCTGAACCTCTTAATCCGATATCTGGTTTCGCAATAAGGGGAAATTTCAACCCAATGTTTCTGATTAATTCCTTCAGGGTTTCAAAACTTGTTCCTTCTTTAATCAGCTCCGTTTTAGGATAAAACTTAGGGGGAATCAAATCGTAAATTTCTTTTTTTGATTCCATCATAAAACCACCATTTTTTATTGATGGATTAGCAGCATTGAAGAAAAATAGAGACTTTGATTTTAATGAATAATATACCCACAAAAAATATATAGGGATATAAACTATCTGGTAGGGCCAATATTCCCAATGACTTATTTTATGCAGTAATAGTTTTATTTTTCTGTTATTTTCCAATTTTAATCTGATTAACATATTTGAATGGAGGTGGCAAACTCTTCATCAGTAATAAGGTCATAATGCATCACCTGAACTTGTCCAGATTCAAAAACAGCCTGAGTAATGCTTAAAGTTTTCATTTCCTCATTTCTATTGATAACCAAACCATTTTCGGTATTTTCTTTGTCAGTATATCTGTGAAACTCGTACATCTCCTGCTCCGAAAGCAACTCCTTATCTTCTATAAAGGAATTAAACAATGCTTCTCTTTGTTTTCGAATATCGCAGGAATACAAAGTAGAAGAGGACCATATATGTTTTTTATTGGCATCTAACTGTAGTTTCTCTTTTACTTTCCCGTTCCAACGCAATTGAAAAAGTTGCTCCTCCTGAAACAGGACAAGAGTAAATGGTTCAATGTTTACTAAATCAATATGATTCCAAAAATCTTTCGGGGAAGCTTTTATCATTATTTCAAGGACAATTAAGCCCCTACTTTTCCGATACCAGGAATCTGCCTGATGTTTTTCCTCTGTCCCATTTAATAAAACCAATGCTGTCCCTTTTTCGCTGACCACGTACCATGACCCTCCTCCCTTCATATCTTTTGGAAAAATCAAATTCGTACCGTTAAAGTCATACTTGGCTGGTGGAATTGCACTGGGTCTAATTACCTTCTCATCGCGATTTGATGTAATGATAACTTTGTTATTAGTTTTTACAAAACTTACTGTGCACATTTTTTTCTGTATTCTATGGTAGACCGGGCGACACCAAAATTAGGATCGACTGAGATGTGGTCCATTTTTAAAACAGCTACTTTTATCAAGGCCTGATGGTGGATGCAGTGCTCTAAATTATAAAGTAATTCACGATGGTAATTACTTTGAATTCTTATCTCCTGACCGTCGACATATTGTTGTAAGTCAATTACTGTATTAGCGTCCCTCAGATTCTTCTTTATATCATTAAGTTGATCAATGGCATAACTTATATCTGTTTGTATTAACTCACTTCGCACTCTGTTATCATAATTCACAATTCCCGAATCGCATTGATTCTCGAGACATTGAAACATCTCGATTATATGCCGGGTATGCTCTCCTATCGTTGCATTACTCAATTCTGAACAAGGTTTTGAGTATTCTGTTTTTGACAATTGAATGAGCAAATCAATCAATTCATCCAAATTCTTATTTATCGATGATGCCAGCATATTAGAATTTTAATTTAAACAAAGCGGGTAATTTACTTCTATTTTGATAAATAATAATTATACAACCCAAAAAAACCGTTAAAGCTAATAAAAAAAGTGTTCCGCCATCATTCATAACCTTAATTCCAATTACAAATAAATGCGATAAAATAGCGCCGCTTATTATTCCCAAACCGAGTAAAGCACCTAACAAAACAGTTCTTGGAATTAAAATCAGGATTGTAGCAACTAACTCTAAAATTCCGGTTCCAATTCTTCCATAAGGTTCAACTCCCAATTGAGAAAAAATATAAACACTTTCCTCTGCAGCAGTAAATTTAAAAAATAAAGTTTGAGCAAAGATTGCTGCTACCACAATACGCAAACCCCAATAAAATAGTTTTGTTTTCATCACCCAAATTATTAGGTTTCCAACGTCCTGGAAATTACTATTCGTTGAATCTCTGAAGTCCCTTCATAAATTTGCGTAATTTTTGCATCACGCATCATGCGTTCCACATGATATTCGGAAACATATCCATAACCACCGTGTATTTGAACGGCTTCGGTAGTAACCTCCATTGCCGTCTGTGATGCAAATAATTTTGCCATGGCACCGGATTGGGTAATATCTTTCCCTTCATCTTTTTCAGATGCCGCCTTCAAACACAACATTTTAGCTGCCATGATCTGAGTTGCCATATCTGCGAGTTTAAAAGCAATGGCTTGATGTTGAAATATTTCTTTACCGAAAGATTTTCTAAGGTGTGAATACTGAAGCGCCAATTCATAAGCACCGGTAGCGATACCCAATGCCTGCGAGGCAATACCTATCCTTCCTCCATTCAGCACGGACATGGCAAAATTAAAGCCAAAACCATCCTCACCTATTCTATTTTCTTTAGGGACTTTGACGTCGATAAACAGCAAGGAGGTGGTATCTGAACCACGGATTCCCATTTTTTTTTCTTTTGGCCCAATTTCAAAACCCGGCCAGCCCTTTTCAACTATAAATGCGTTGATTCCCTTATGCCCTTTTTCAGGATGAGTCTGTGCCATAACAAGATAAGTTGATGCTGTTGATCCATTTGTAATCCAGTTTTTGGTTCCGTTGAGCAAATAATATTCACCCTTATCAACTGCTGTGGTTTTTTGTGAAGTCGCATCAGAACCCGCCTCAGGCTCCGAAAGACAAAAAGCACCAATTACTTCACCTTTTGCCAAGGGAACAAGGTATTTTTGTTTTTGTTCTTTGTTACAGTATTTTTCCATTCCTACACAAACCAAAGAATTATTCACAGACATAATAACAGCTGCTGAGGCATCGACCTTAGCAATCTCAGTGAGTACCAAAACATAGGACACATTGTCCATGCCTGAACCACCATATTCAGGATCTACCATCATACCAAGAAAACCAAGTTCTGCCATTTTTTTTACCTGCTCTGTCGGAAATCGGGAAAATTCATCTCTTTCTATAACACCAGGTAATAATTCATTCAGTGCAAAATCTTTGGCTGCCTGTTGAATAATCTTCTGTTCTTCTGTCAAATTAAAATCCATAAATAGTGCAATTAAGTAAAGGTTTCTATGAGGAATAAAAAACTATTTTTGTTGGAGATTTCTACAAACTTTAGATCTAAACACTTCAGCTGCTGCTATTGTATTATCTAAATTTACTTACTTTTATTCAAAAATTATAATTTAAACTTTTATTATTTCAATTGATTAGGCTTCTTAGGAGATGAAAAAAGATTTTTACAATGTAATTGGAGTGATGTCAGGCACTTCGCTGGATGGAGTCGATTTAGCACATGTTCAGTTTGAAATAAAAAAAGGCCAATGGAGCTTCAAAATTCTTAATACTGAAACGGTGCCTTACAATCCCGATTGGATTAAGCAGCTGCAAGCAGCGGTAGACTTTTCTGAAGCAGAACTGGCAATCCTCAATTCCAACTACACAGATCTCCTATCCGGTATTATCACAGATTTTGTAGAAAAAAATCAGATAAGAAACATTGATGCAGTTTGTTCACACGGACACACCATATTGCATCAACCCCAAAATGGTTTTACTCTTCAAATTGGAAACATGCCACAAATAGCTGCTTTAACTAAACAAACAATAGTCTGCAATTTCAGGGTTCAGGATGTACAGTTGGGTGGTCAAGGCGCCCCTCTTGTTCCTATTGGAGATCGAATTTTGTTTCAGGAGTATGATTATTGTCTGAATTTAGGTGGTTTTTCGAATGTATCTTTCGAAGATAAAGGAAAAAGAATTGCATTTGACATATCACCGGTCAATACCGTTTTAAATTACTACGCAAACAAGTTAGGCTTGACCTATGACGACAAAGGAAAAATTTCGGAAACCGGTAAATTAAATTCCTCCCTCATAAACGAACTGAATACTCTTGATTTTTACCAACAAAACCATCCAAAGTCCTTAGGTTTTGAATTTGTAAAAGAAATAATATTTCCTATAATCGAAAAATACGAACTTCCCATCCAGGACAAATTAAGAACTTTTATAGAGCACATCGCAATGCAGACATCACTCGCCTTACCTAATAAAAAAGGAAGCATTCTCATCACGGGAGGAGGAGCATACAACGAATTTCTGATCAAGCGAATACAATTTCATCTTCCAAAAATGAAGATTATCATTCCCGATTGCAAAATATTAGAATTTAAAGAAGCCTTAATTTTTGCCCTGTTGGGTGTCTTAAAATTACGCGGAGAAATAAATGTTTTATCTACTGTTACAGGAGCAAAAAATGATCACTGTTCAGGCTATGTTTACCACTCAGTAACCGACAACAGTTTCTAACTTTAACTATTTAATTGGCAATTTTTATAATATCTTAGCGTTGTCAATAAAAAAAACACAAATGAGCATATTGTTACAAGCAGACAGCCTGTCTGTTGCAGGTGAAAATTTACCCGAGCTGGTTCCGGTAGAAAAGACCATTTCTATTATTGAATTGTTAAGTAGCGGAGGATTAGCCGGTCAGGTCATAATGGTTTCCTTATTTTTGATGTTTTTTGTGGCCTTATATCTTTATTTTGAAAGGTTGATGGCTATAAATGCAGCTTCAAAAATAGACACTAATTTCATGGGGCAGATAAGGGATAACATCCGCATAGGACGCCTTGACAGTGCAAAAATTGCTTGTGCGCATTCCAATTCTCCAGTTGCCCGTCTAATAGAAAAAGGAATATCCAGAATAGGCAAACCCCTTGAAGACATTAACACTGCCATTGAAAATGCAGGAAAATTGGAAATATACAAATTGGAAAAAAATGTGAGCATGCTTGCAACTATTTCCGGAGCCGGACCTATGACAGGATTTTTGGGAACAGTAGTCGGGATGATTCAGGCTTTCCATAAAATGGCTACTTCAGGAGGACAGATTGAGGTTGGCGCACTTTCAGAAGGTATTTATACTGCGATGACAACCACAGTGGTGGGATTAGTAATAGGAATTGTAGCCTACGTAGGATACAATCATCTGGTTGTAAAGACTGACAAGGTAGTTCACCAAATGGAAGCGAATGCAGTTGACTTTTTAGATTTACTAAACGATCCGGCATAACTATGAATTTTAGAGGAAGAAACAGAGTAAGCGCCACATTCAATATGTCATCAATGACCGACATTGTCTTTTTGTTGTTAATATTTTTTATGTTAACATCTACTATGGTGACAACTAATGCCCTTGATTTGGTTCTGCCAAAAGCAAAAGGTAAAACAGACAGTAACAAAAATATAGCGGTTAGCATTAATAAAAATCTGGAATTCTTTGTCGACAAAGATCCGGTACAGGAAGCCGATTTAGAATCGAAACTTTTATCTATGTTAACTACCGACAAATCAAAAGCTATTATTTTAAGAGCTGAGGAAGGTGTGCCCATCGAAAAAGCAGTTAATGTTTTGGATATCGCCAATAGGAATCAGATCAAAGTGGTACTGGCAGTCAGACCAAAATAACTTTATATGATTCCAATCCAGCAGAATTTGCCTACATGAAATATTTTGAAACAGAAGAAGAAAAAAAATCAATGATAATCACAACAATCATTTTTGTGATATTATTTGTTTTGTTTTTCTATTTGGGGCTAACTTCTTTAGATCCACCACCTGAAAACGGTATTGCAATTAATTTTGGGACAACTGAGACAGGCATGGGAGATATACAACCAACGGAACCAATCCAATTGGCTCCTCAGCCTATAACTGCAAAGCAGGCTACAACTGCAAACGATGATGTTCTGGCACAAGACATTGAAGAAGCCGTTGTCATGCAAAAAGCAAAAAAAATCGAACCTACAAAAGAAGTAGTTAAAGAAGAAGTCAATGAAAAACCAATAGAAGCTCCCAAACCTTCAAAAAGTACCACCGATGCCTTATCGAGTTTAATCAATGGTCCAAAATCAGATGGAAAAGCAACCGGCGGACAAGGAAATGATAACCAACCGGGAGACAAGGGAAGTTTAAGTGGAAATCCTTATGCTAACAGCTATTATGGCTCTGGTTCTGGAAGCGGTAGTGGCTGGGGTTTAAATGGAAGAACAATAAGTAGCCGTGGTAAAGTTATTCAAAATTGCAACGAATACGGAACCGTAGTAGTCCAAATTACCGTAAACAGAAATGGAAACGTCATAGCGGCTAAATATACAAAAGGCACCACGAACACAAATCCCTGCCTTATAGAACCAGCACTTGCTACTGCCCGAAAATATAAATGGGAACCTGATTCAAAGGCACCCGAATTACAAATAGGATTCATCACAGTCAATTTCAAATTGGGTGAATAATATTGGAATAGAATAATTGCACCATGAATTATCAAGAAACAACCGATTGGATGTTTAAGCAACTTCCAATGTACCAGTTACAGGGAGCCACCGCTTACAAAAAAGATTTGACAAACACCCATTTGCTAATAGAACACTTGGGTAATCCCCATAAAAATTTAAAATTCATACATGTAGCCGGAACTAACGGAAAAGGCTCAACATCACATATGTTGGCTTCAATACTTCAGGAATCCGGATACAAAGTTGGACTTTACACCTCCCCTCACCTGAAAGATTACAGAGAACGAATCAAAATTAACGGGACTGAAATTTCAGAAGATTTTGTTTCTGATTTTATTGAGAGTAATAAACCATTTTTTGAAGCCAATGACATCAGCTTTTTCGAAATGAGCGTCGGACTTGCTTTTGCTTATTTTAAAAGAGAAAATGTAGATATTGCCATTGTCGAAGTCGGCATGGGCGGAAGACTGGATGCCACAAACATCATCACTCCTTTAATTTCAGTGATAACAAACATAGGTTTAGACCACACACAGTTTTTGGGAAACACTCTTGAATCTGTAGCAAGGGAAAAAGCAGGAATCATCAAACCTCAAATCCCCATTGTAATTGGAGAATATACATCAGAGACAAAAGATGTTTTTTTGGCTTCTGCCAAAGAAAAAAACGCTCCCATCTATTTTGCTTCTGATTTAATTTTGAAAGACCTACCTTCTGATTTAATTGGAGATTACCAGACACATAATAAAAAAACGGTTTTACAGACTATCAAAATTCTAAACTCAACAACTAAATTTTTTATTAGCCAGGAAAATACTGAATCTGGTTTGTTAAGTGTAGTAAAAAATACAGGTTTAATGGGCAGATGGCAACAATTGGGAGAAAACCCAAAAATAATTTGCGACACAGCGCATAATAAAAATGGTTTGGAATTAGTATTTAAGCAAATCCTAAAGGAGAAATTCGACCAACTTCATATGGTCATTGGAATGGTAAATGACAAAGATTTAGATGAAGTATTACCTTTATTTCCACAGGAAGCCATTTATTATTTTTGTAAACCAAATATTCCACGAGGACTAGATACAGCTATTTTAGCAGAAAAAGCATCCAAATTCAGCCTTAAAGGAAAAACATTCAACTCTGTTTCAGAAGCTTACCATAAAGCCAAAGAATCCGCCCACGAGAAAGACTTTATTTACCTGGGAGGAAGCACCTTTGTGGTTGCAGAAATTTTATAATTTTTTTTTATATTTCATTTGCATATCAAAAAAAGTACTGTATATTTGCACTCGCAATCAGGAAATGATAGCTACCTAATAAAATAGGGCGATTAGCTCAGCTGGTTCAGAGCACCTCGTTTACACCGAGGGGGTCGGGGGTTCGAACCCCTCATCGCCCACAGAAAACTCCTTAAGAAATTAAGGA
>CAZTLN010000015.1:0-47089 GCA_964614445.1 uncultured Flavobacterium sp.
TTTCTAAAGTATTTTGCAAGTGATTGGAAGCGTGCGGGTTGCAATTGATTATTTTATCAAAACCAAAATTAGCCACGAGAAAAATACTAAGGAAAAATTATAAATAAATCAATTAAACACCCCTAAAGCCACCACCACAAATCAATCCACAACAATAGCAATTAAAACAACCTATACACACTATTGTATGTATTTCACTAATAGCATATATTTGCACTCTCAAAATTACGTAAACAATGATTAAGATTACTTTGCCCGATGGGTCAATTAAAGAGTTTGCTTCAGGAACAACCCCAATGGATGTTGCCAAGAGCATTAGTGAAGGCCTTGCCAGAAATGTAATTTCAGCAAACTTCAATGGCAAAACAGTTGAAACGGCAACACCACTAACAACCGATGGTAGTCTTACATTGTATACATGGAATGATGATGAAGGTAAAAAAGCTTTTTGGCATTCCACTTCCCACGTTATGGCGCAAGCCCTGGAAGAAATGTATCCTGGCATCAAATTAACTCTTGGTCCAGCAATTGCAAATGGATTCTACTACGATGTCGACTTTGAAGATCAAAAAATATCGGAAGCAGATTTCAAAAATATTGAAGATCGGATCCTTGAGATTTCCAGAGGAAAGCACGAATTTAAATTACGTCCGGTTTCAAAAGCAGAAGCTCTAGAAATATATAAAAACAATGTTTACAAAACAGAATTGATTTCCAACCTTGAGGACGGAACAATAACTTTTTGTGATCACGATACCTTTACCGACTTATGCCGAGGAGGACATATTCCTAATACCGGAATAATTAAAGCGGTAAAAATAATGAGTGTGGCTGGTGCTTATTGGAGAGGAGACGAAAAAAACAAGCAATTGACAAGGGTATATGGAACATCTTTCCCAAAACAAAAAGACCTTACAGAATATCTAGCTTTATTAGAAGAAGCCAAACGTCGGGACCACAGAAAACTTGGTAAAGAACTAGAACTATTTTCTTTTTCACAAAAAGTAGGTCAAGGCTTGCCTTTATGGTTACCAAAGGGTGCTGCTTTGAGAGACAGATTAGAACAATTTCTAAAAAGGGCTCAGAAAAAAGCAGGTTACGAACAAGTGGTAACACCTCACATTGGACAAAAAGAACTATACGTAACATCCGGTCACTATGCAAAATACGGAGCTGACAGCTTCCAACCCATCAACACACCAGCTGAAGGAGAAGAGTTCCTGTTAAAACCAATGAACTGCCCTCACCACTGTGAAATATACAATGTAAGACCTTGGTCATACAAGGACCTCCCAAAAAGATATGCTGAATTTGGAACGGTTTACCGATACGAGCAAAGTGGAGAACTTCACGGATTAACACGAGTAAGAGGATTTACACAGGACGACGCTCACATTTTTTGCACACCGGAACAATTAGACGAAGAATTCAAAAAGGTAATCGATTTAGTACTTTACGTTTTTGGTTCCTTGGGATTTGAAGATTTTACAGCTCAAATTTCCTTGAGAGATAAAGAAAATAAAGAAAAATATATTGGTTCTGAAGAAAATTGGGAAAAAGCCGAAAACGCAATCATCAATGCCGCTCATGACAAAGGATTAAATACAGTTGTAGAGTATGGTGAAGCAGCTTTTTACGGACCAAAATTGGATTTCATGGTTAAAGACGCCCTAGGAAGACAATGGCAACTTGGTACAATCCAAGTTGATTACAACTTACCTGAACGTTTTGATTTAACATATAAAGGATCCGACAACGAGTTACATCGACCGGTCATGATTCACAGAGCACCTTTTGGCTCAATGGAGCGCTTCATTGCTATATTACTGGAACATACAGGCGGAAATTTCCCACTTTGGCTAATGCCGGAACAAGCAATCATATTATCTTTAAGCGAGAAATACGAAAAATATGCTAAAAAAGTTTTAGATTTGCTAGAAAATAACGAAATTCGCGGCCTTATTGACAACAGAAACGAGACAATAGGAAAAAAAATCAGGGATGCCGAAATGCAAAAAATCCCTTTTATGCTGATTGTTGGTGAGGAAGAAGAAAAAAATGGCACTGTCTCAATACGCCGTCACGGTCAAGAAGGAAAAGGAAACACAACCGTTACAATAGAAGAATTTACTTCAATTGTTAACGAAGAAATAAACAAAACATTAAAAGTATTTACAGTTTAACTTAAATTTTTAAAGCCATAGCAATAAGAAGCAACAGAGGTCAAAATCAACCTCGAGTAGAGAAAAAAGATGCACACAGGATAAACAATCTTATTCGTGTCCCTGAGGTAAGACTAGTGGGTGAAAATATTGAAACAGGAGTTTACAAAACTTCAGAAGCTTTACGTTTAGCCGACGAACTAGAATTAGATTTAGTTGAAATTTCACCAAACGCTGATCCCCCTGTTTGCAAAATCATGGATTATAAAAAGTTTGTTTACGAGCAGAAAAAGCGTGAAAAAATTCTAAAAGCAAAATCTTCTCAAGTAGTTGTAAAAGAAATTCGATTTGGTCCGCAGACTGACGAACATGATTATGAGTTTAAAAGAAAGAACGCTGAGAAATTCCTTAAAGAAGGCGCAAAATTAAAAGCTTTCGTTTTTTTCAAAGGTCGTTCAATCATTTATAAAGATCAAGGGCAAATTTTATTACTGAGATTAGCTCAAGATTTGGAAGAGTTCGGTAAAGTAGAAGCTTTACCTGTATTAGAGGGCAAAAGAATGATCATGTTCATTGCTCCTAAAAAGAAAAAATAATATCAAGACTGTATCTGGAAGGATTTACTGAAGATCAGACTAGATATTTTAGATTTAATAAGTAAGTAAGATTAAATAAAAAACTAGGAAAAAATGCCTAAAATGAAAACCAAATCTAGCGCCAAAAAACGTTTTAAAGTTACTGGCTCTGGAAAATTAAAAAGAAAACATGCTTTCAAAAGTCACATCCTGACAAAAAAATCTAAAAAACGTAAATTAGCATTGACTCACTCAGCGCTGGTTCACAAAACAGATGAGAGAAGCATCAGACAACAATTAAGAATTATCTAATAGACAAAAAATCTTTGTCTGTTGCCAAGATAATTCTTTAGGTTAAAAAAATTAAATTATAACCATGGAGTATGGCCAATAAGATCCCTTGATTAAATTCGGGACGCCTACTACAAAATAAAATGATAAAATTATGCCAAGATCGGTAAATTCAGTTGCTAAAAGAGCAAGAAGAAAAAAAATAATGAAGCAAGCCAAAGGTTTCTTTGGCAGACGTAAAAACGTTTGGACAGTTGCTAAAAACGCGGTAGAAAAAGCTATGCTTTATGCATACCGTGACAGAAAGCAAAATAAAAGAAATTTCCGTGCTCTATGGATTCAACGTATTAACGCTGGAGCCAGACTAGAAGGAATGTCTTATTCACAATTTATGGGTAAAGTAAAAGCTAACGGAATCGAATTGAACAGAAAAGTTCTTGCAGATTTAGCCATGAACCACCCTGAAGCTTTCAAAGCAGTACTTAATAAAGTAAAATAAACGTTTTATCAACTCAATTTAAAATTACTTACTTGTTATATAAATCCTCTATCTCCTGATAGAGGATTTTTTTTATTCATAAAATATATAGTTCATTATTAATCAGTAAATATTGTTATTTAAAGATTTTTAGAAAATCTACTTAAATCAATATTTACATTTATATCAGTTCTGATTTTCACTTTACAAAAAAGAATTTTGTTAAATTAATTAACCTACAACAATTTGAAAATGAAACCGGAAATGATATAGTAACAAGATAGGATGGTTCAGAAATTGAAATTATCGTCGAAAATCCAGATGACAACAGAATAAATGCCATTGATATTTATGGCAACCACTACAAACTTAAATTTGATTAAAAAGCATTAAGTCTTCTGCTTTTTCTTTTTGGCCGCAGGAAATAAAACATTGTTTAAAATAAGCCTATATCCCGGCGAATTAGGATGTAAATCTAAAACTGTAGGCGCATCACCCACCTTATGTTGATAATCTTCCGGATCATGCCCACCATAAAAAGAAAACATCCCTTTACCTTTTTGCCCATGAATATATCTTGCTTCTCCATTTAATTGGCAAGTTCCCATAATAAGAACGTTTGATTTAATCAGCGATTCATTAAATGAGGTAGTTTGCCCCATGAATCCTTTTATTAACTGCGTATGGTTTTGACACAACATTGTTGGTATCGGATCCCATTTTGCAGAAAAATCCATAAGCGAAAAATAATCTTTTTCCATTGGCACCCTTCTCCTTTCTGTCATATCTATATCAGAAAATTCATATTTTTCAGGATTCCTTTCTAAAATAAAATCTTTGAAAGCAAACGAATTATTATAATCTATCTTTGACTGATAATTTGGCTCACTGGGATCTCCATCAAACATAGATTCACATATATCCAGTCCATCGGTAGCTAAAGCTATATCAAAACTATCAGTTGCAGAACACATAGCAAACATAAAACCTCCTCCAATAACAAAATCTCTAATTTTTCTGGCAACAGCGGCTTTTTCCTGAGAAACTTTGTCAAATCCAAGGTTTGTAGCTAATATTTCAGCTTCTTTTTTTTGTTCTATGTACCAAGGCACATTTCTGTAGGAACCATAAAATTTACCATATTGACCGGTAAAATCTTCATGATGCAAATGCAGCCATTCGTACAATATAAGCTGATCACTTAAAACTTCCTCATCATAAACTTTGGTAAACGGAATTTCGGCATAGGTCAAAACCAAGGTAACGGCGTCATCCCAAGGCTGTTTTCCCTTAGGTGTATATACAGCAATCTTGGGAGCTTTTTCGAGTAAGACGCTCTCCATGTTTTGAGAAGGACTGGCAATTTCATTCAAAATAGCAACTTGTTGGGAATCAGAAAGAATTTCAAAACTAACCCCTCTGATCTGACATTCCTTTCTAATTTCAGTAGCATCTGGCAACAGAAAAGAACCACCTCTATAATTGAGAAGCCAACTAGCTTTATATTTTTTTTCTAAACACCAATAAGTTATTCCGTAAGCCTTCAAATGATTTTGCTGGGACATATCATCCATAGGCAAAAGAATAAAAGAAGCTTTTACTGAAAAAGAAAAGAGGACAAAAAAAGAAATAACTACTTTTTTGAAATACATTGGGAATGTTTTATTTCAAATATAGCCAATTTAATTTACTTTAAAATGGCATATCGCTGTCATCATCATCATCATTAAGATTACTTCCAAATGCCTCATGAGCTGATGGCAGATTTTTAGTAAAGAACGGATTATCATCCTGATTCATGCTTGAAGGCAAGTCATCATAACTTCCGTTAAAATCATCAAGATTGTCGAATTTACCAAGATGACCAAGAAATTTCAAACGCACGTTATCTATTCCACCGTTACGGTGTTTAGCAATCATAATTTCTGCCTGTCCTGCTGTAGGTGATGCCTCATCGTCATCCCATTCTTCAATCTTATAATACTCGGGACGATACAAGAAAGATACAATATCTGCATCCTGCTCAATAGCACCCGATTCACGCAAATCCGATAGTAATGGTCGCTTACTGGAGCCTCTTGTCTCAACGGCACGGGAAAGTTGGGATAAAGCAATAACAGGAACATTTAATTCTTTAGCTAATGCTTTTAGGTTTCGGGATATTGTAGAAATCTCCTGTTCCCTGTTTCCACCTCCTTTTCCACCACCTCCGGCAGTCATTAACTGCAAGTAATCTATAATTATGATTTTTATTCCATGCTGCGATGCCAAACGTCTTGCTTTAGCCCTCAAATCAAAAATTGAAAGCGAAGGCGTATCGTCAATAAAAAGTGGTGCCTTTTCCAAGTCTTTTACTTTGGTACTCAACATAGTCCATTCGTGAGGTTCAAGTTTTCCGGTACGCAATTTTTCAGAAGACAAACCTGTTTCTGAGGAAATCAAACGGGTAATCAACTGGACGGAGGCCATCTCCAAGGAGAAAATCGCCACAGGATGACCGAAATCAATAGCCATATTTCGGGCCATCGACAAAATAAATGCTGTTTTACCCATGGCTGGCCTTGCCGCAATAATAATTAAATCACTAGGCTGCCAACCTGAGGTTAACTTATCAAGATTAGTAAAACCTGTCTCTACGCCACTAAGTCCTTCTTGCTTACTAATTTCCTCAATTCGTTTTTTTGCCTGCAAAACTAAGCTTTGAGCTGTTTCGGAACTTCTTTTAATATTTCCTTGTGTAACCTCATAAAGCTTAGATTCCGCTTTATCCAATAAGTCAAAAACATCTGTGGTTTCATCGTAGGAATCCTCAATTATCTCTGATGAAATCCTGATTAAACTACGCTGAATAAATTTTTGAAGAATTATCCTAGAATGAAATTCGATGTGAGCAGAAGACGAAATTTTTTGAGTAAGTTGAATCAAATAAAAATCCCCACCTACCATATCTAATTTCCCATTTTTCTTCAACTGAGCTGAAACGGTTAATAAGTCAATTGGCTGGGTTTCAGTAAACAACTGAACAATAGCCTCAAAGATGTGCTTATGGGCTTCTTTATAAAAGGCATCCGGCTGCAAAATGTCAATTACATCATCAACCCCTTTTTTATCAATCATCATAGCTCCAAGGACAGCTTCCTCTAGCTCAACAACTTGCGGTGGTAATTTCCCTTTTTCAAGGTTAATTATAGTAGCTTTATCCACCTTTACCGGACTTATACTTTTAAAATTTTCCATAAGGCGAAAATAATATAAATTTTGAAAAAAACTCTTTTGATTTATACCCAATAAATTGTTTATAAATAATTTATTTTGTTCATAACGCAAAAAAAATCCGAAACCTTACAGTTTCGGATTTAACATTTTAGCAATATTTTCTATTCTTTAAATTCTCCCATATTACTGTACTTGTCCATTCTTTGGGCAATCAACTCCGTTGTTGATAATTTCTTTAATTCATTGAAACCTTTCATAATGAATTTTTCAACTGTTTTAAAGGTTGTCTCCCTATCATAATGAGCACCACCCAATGGTTCCGGGATAATTTCATCAATTAAATTTTGTTTTTTCATGTCTGATGAAGTTAACTTCAAAGCTTCAGCAGCTTTTTCCTTGTATTCCCAACTTTTCCACAAGATAGAAGAACAAGACTCCGGAGAAATAACAGAATACCAGGTGTTTTCCAGCATGTAAACACGATCTCCAACGCCTATTCCCAAAGCTCCACCTGAAGCTCCTTCTCCGACAATTATGGTAATAATTGGAACTTTTAACAACACCATCTCAAAAATATTTCTGGCAATAGCTTCTCCTTGACCACGCTCCTCAGCTTCCAAACCTGGATAGGCTCCGGGAGTATCAACCAAGGTAATTACAGGAATCCCGAATTTTTCCGCCATTTTCATTAGCCTCAAGGCTTTTCGGTAACCTTCTGGATTCGCCATTCCAAAGTTTCTGTACTGACGGGTTTTAGTGTTATATCCTTTTTGCTGTCCAATAATCATAAACGATTGGCCATCTATTTTTCCTAAACCACCTATCATCGCTTTATCATCCTTAAATCCTCTGTCTCCATGAAGTTCCAACCAGGTATCTCCACAAAGTGCCTTAATGTAATCTAGAGTGTAAGGTCTGTTAGGATGTCTTGACAATTGAACTCGTTGCCAAGCCGTTAGGTTTTTGTATATACTTTTCTTTGTTTCTGTAAGTTTATCGGTAATTTGCTGACAGGTAGCTGTAACATCAACATCAGATTCCTGACCAATAATCTGACATTTTTCTAACTGTTCTTCAAGTTCCTTTATTGGAAGCTCAAAATCTAAATATTCCATAGGATTTATCCGTTTTTCTTTATTTGGAAGTGCAAATATAAAATTTAAATCATTCAAAAAACTGCAAAAGTCATTAAAGTCTTAAAAGATTCAAACTAATTTCTTAGAAAAATTACATTCAAATATTGATGTAAATGCAAGACCTTCTTTTAATTCAACTGAATAAAAATTGTTTACATTCTAATTTTTCATCAATTAAAGGAATAAAATTCGCCATTTTTTGTTGAAAATAAAAGTATTTCTAAAGACCCTTTTAACCTAGAAATCAAAAGATTAAATTAACTACCACTATTTTTGGAAATTCCAAAATTTTCGATTGAAATCTCAAATTTAACTTTTGGCTTTCCTCAACAGGTAAACTGCCAAAATACCAAATATAAAATTAGGAAACCAAACGGCAAGAAAAGGTGAAAAAGTTGATTTTTCAGCAAGCACACCAAAAATTTTGTCGAAAAAAACAAAGCCAAAGGCAACCGCTATTCCGATACTTAAATTCATCCCCATCCCCCCTCTTCGCTTCATGGACGAAACTGACACGGCAATAATGGTTAGTATGAATGCTGAAACAGGAACACTAAATTTTTTATAGAGTACGACCATATAAACATTAATACTCGAAGATCCTCTTTTCTTTTCCTTATCAATAAAGGCAATCAATTTATCTAAACTTAAGGTTTCAGCCACATACACCACCGGGGTCAGGTCTTCTAACTCAAAACTGAATTTTGCTTTTTTCTCTGCCTGTTTCTCAATTCTATCTCCTAATTTCCCAACAGTCCTCTTGCTATAGTCATACATAGTATAGGTACTGTCTTTTTCATTATATCGTATTCTGCTGGCAGTAATTTTAGAAACTAACTTTTCTTTTTCGAATTTTTCCAATACAAAATTAAAAGCCATTTTTGAGGTAGGATTAAAACTATTCACATACAAAAACTCCTTTTCATTAAGCTGTCTGTAAACGTCTGTATTATTCCCTCTCATTTTCTCTAATCCCCCTCTTTGCAAATAGGTATATCTGAAATTATTAAAACCCTCACTTGAAGCCGGTACCACAAAAAAACCCATCAGCAATACAAAAACGGAAATCATTGAAGCACCAATAATATAGGGTCTTAAAAATCTTTTAAACGAAATTCCAGAACTTAAAATGGCTATAATTTCAGTATTGTTAGCCAGTTTGGAAGTAAACCAAATGATGGACAGAAATAAAAAAATAGGAAACAATGCATTGGCAAAATAGACCGTAAAATGATAGTAATAAACAGCTACAGCAAGAAAAGGGACCTGATGTTCAATCATAAAATTGATTTTCTCAGAAACATCAATGATAATCCCAATAGGAATAAACATCAATAACATAGTCATAAAGGTGACTAGATATCTTTTAAGGATGTATTTATCTAAAATTGTTAACATTAAAAATTTATTACTGTAATATGCACGGCCTACCTTATAAATAAAACCCTAAATACAAAATTTTACAACCTTTGGCTCATATTTTTAACCATCATGTCTTTCCATATTCTAAAGTCACCTGCTAAGATATGCTTTCTAGCTTCACGTACCAACCACATATAAAAACCTAAATTATGAATGGTCGCAATTTGTTTGCCTAGATATTCATTGGCCGCAAAAAGATGACGTAAATAGGCTTTGGTATACTCCGTATCCACATAAGTAATCCCCATTTCGTCCAAAGTAGAAAAATCATTCTCCCATTTTTTATTTTTTATATTAATCGTTCCATTCGCTGTAAACAACATTCCATTTCTGGCGTTTCGCGTTGGCATTACACAATCAAACATATCTATTCCCAAAGCGATATTTTCAAGAATGTTAATAGGAGTACCCACACCCATTAAATACCTTGGCTTATCCTCAGGCAATATCTCACATACAACATCGGTCATAGCATACATTTCCTCAGCTGGCTCACCCACTGAAAGTCCTCCGATGGCATTCCCCACCTGGTTAGAATTGGCAATATATTCTGCCGATTGACGTCGCAAATCCTTATAGGTACTACCCTGAACTATAGGAAAAAATGCCTGATCATAACCATATTTTGGCTGAACCTTGTTCAGATGATTTACACAGCGATCTAACCACCTGTGCGTCATATGCATCGAACGTTGTGCATAGCGATAATCACATGGATAAGGAGTACACTCATCAAAAGCCATTATGATATCGGCTCCAATGGTACGCTGAATTTCCATTACGTTTTCGGGCGTAAAAACATGATAGGAACCGTCAATATGAGATTTAAAACGGACTCCTTCCTCTTTAATCTTTCGGTTTGATGACAAAGAATATACCTGATAACCTCCGGAATCAGTTAAAATATTACGATCCCAATTCATGAATTTATGCAAACCTCCAGCCTGTTCTAATATCTGAGTCTGTGGCCTGAGGTACAAATGATAGGTATTTCCCAAAATAATATCCGGATTAATATCATCTTTCAATTCTCTTTGATGCACTCCTTTTACAGATGCTACTGTACCAACAGGCATAAAAATTGGTGTTTCAATCACACCATGATCAGTAGTAATACTTCCCGCTCTTGCTTTGGACTGCGGGTCTTTTTGTAATAAATCAAACTTCATAATCGAATTTTTCTTCCCACTATTGAGGACCGCAAAAATAGTTTAATTAGACTATTTGACAATTAGATAGCTTCAAATTTTATATAAGAATTAAGATAAGTTGAAAAATATTTGAAAATTAAAGTACCTAATCCCAATAAAGTTTCATGTATCAACTTTTAACTGAACAATAAAGAATAAAAAAAAAAGTGAATCCCTGCTCTATAAAATTGAAACACAAAAATAATTCCCCCAATTTAAAAAGTTGGTCATTAGCTAAACCACAAGAAATGAACCAATGAACATTTCAGATGTACTAATCCATCTGCTGGCATACAAGTCAAAATTATAAAGAAAGCTCTTATTATTTAATGTTAATTACAAATTAATTCACTCATTTTTAACATTTTAACACCAAAGGTCAAACGGCATTTTACTTAATTTTATATCATAGACAAAATGGAGGACCTTGATAAAAATCCTTTTTTCTGTCAGGAAAGCAAATTATTAATTCTAAAAAAAACAGGAGACTATGGCAACTACTAAAGGAAAAGATGAAGCAATGAACATATCAAAAAAATCAGCGCACGGATTAAGAGATTTATTTGAAATGGGACTCAAAGACATCTACTATGCTGAAAAAGCAATGAGTGTAAAAATCCCAAATATGATCGAAAATGCTTCTGATCCTGAATTAAAAACAAGATTGCGCAATCAAATAAAGGTAGCTCACGAGCATGTAAACCGCTTGGAAGAAATTTTCAAAAGTACAGGAATCCAAGCCAAAGCTGAAAAATGTGAAGCTATGGATGGTATACTGAAAGAAAGTGAAAAAATGATGAACCAAACCGATAGTGGTATGGTTAGAGATGCGAGTATCATTGCTGCAGATCAAAAAATGAAACATTATGAAATTGCAACTTATGGAACTCTGCACGCATTTGCAAGAACCTTGGGAGAAAACAAAGCCGCATCACTTCTCGAACAATCATTAAACGAAGAAAAAAGAGCCGATGCCGATTTAACTGGTATTGCAATGAATTCAATAAACCGCAATGCATTTAAGGCGGATGCAATTACAAACATCAGAAATCAGCAGTAAAACTTTAGGCAACTGATTAAATAGGGCTTGTCTTTTCGGTAAGCCCTTTTTCGATATTATTTTTTACCATTTTGAATCGCTATGTAACAAAAGTTACATAAATACATATATCCATATCCTAATTTTGCTGTGTGGAAATTTATTAAAACAATTAAACATCTAAATATTATGGACTTAGAAAAAATCATAAAGGAAAACGAAGGTACAATTGTCGATGTTCGTTCTTACGGCGAATTCATGGGAGGTAATGTTGCAAATTCAATAAACATCCCTTTAAATGAAATACCTGACCGAATTGAAGAAATCAGAGACCTGAAATCTCCATTAATTCTTTGCTGTGCATCAGGAAACAGAAGTGGTCAAGCACAACGTTTTCTCTCTCAGCAAGGAATTGAAAGCTACAATGGTGGTTCTTGGTTAGACGTAAACTATTACAAATCGAAATAATATAAAATATGTTCAATATCTTAAAAAAAATATTTGGCTTGGGTCCATCAGTAAATTATGGTGATTTACTTAAAGAGGGAGCCATAATTTTGGACGTTCGTACTCCGGGTGAATTCAAGCAAGGTCATATCAAAGGAGCAATCAATGCACCTTTAAATGAATTATCAAAACATACTTCAAAAATAAAAAAAGACACTCCCATAATTACCTGTTGTGCCTCTGGGATGCGAAGTGCTTCAGCAAAAAGCATACTTAAATCCAGTGGCTTTAGTGAAGTATATAATGGTGGTGGTTGGAGCAGTTTAGCTAGTAAAATATAAATAAGCTTGCTTTAACAGTACAACAAATTCCGGCAAGGGATACTAAAATTTGATTTAAAGAAAAATAAAACCAGTAGTAATAAACAGGCTGTTTCAAATTTGAGGCAGCCTTTTTTTGTTCCCCTTAAGCCTATCTAAACTACAATGTAAATCATTTGTAATTCGGAAAAATAAAATATATCATACCGCTGCAGAGCACGAGTTACTTGGCGGTCTTGGTGAAAGCTTTTCGAGAGTTATGGCATAAAACACTCCATATCCTCAGGTATTTGTAGCGGTTATGAATTCCTTCGGCGAATCAGGAACCCCAGCTCCATTGGTGGAAAAATACAAGCTAAACAATCACCCTATTGTTACAGAAGCAGAATAGTTATTTCAGAAAAATAGGTAGCTTTGAAAGTATACCTAAATTCCATTCACTTTTAATTTGAATGGGATATTTTTATTGAGCATATAATAAAGACTGAATCACTTCAAATGAAACACTTTCATCTTCATTGATAAAATATTTCAGTAAAACCTCTCCCCAAATCTTTCCATCACTAAAATCAGCAATAAGCCATCGGTGATTTAACAATCTGACTTTATTAATCACAAATTTATTTTCCCCCAATTGATCATGTCCCACATAGGGATTCCCCTTAGGATTTGAATTGTAATCCAATAATTTTTCTTTCACATAGGGAATCAATTTTTCATACTGAATCATTTTTTCCGTATTAGCCGAGTCAAAATAATTTTGAGCATTTTCGTTCTTTTCCAGGGAGAAATAAGCCGCATCATTCATCTTAATAGTAAGTGAATTAATACTGTCCTTCAACCTTTTTGTGGTTTTCTCAAATCGATTTTGTTCAAATACCACAGCATTGCTGTAATACATGTAGGTATAAATATTAAGTAATATCAAAAGGATAAAGGCATAGAGAAAAAATGATCTTTTCATTCTAAAAACTATTTTATATGTTAATTTCTAAATTATCATAAGCCAGAAATACATTTTCAGGCAACTTCTTTTGTATCTCTTCGTGAAATCCTAAAATATGACTGATATGAGTTAGATATGCCCGCTCTGGTTTAATTTTTTCAATAAATTCGAGCGCTTCCTGCAGGGTTAAATGGGAAAAATGATCTTCTTCCCTCAAGGCATTCACAACTAAAACCTTTAAATTTCTAAGTTTTTCAATTTCAGTTTCCTCAATGGTTTTCATATCGGTCAAATAAGCAAAATCTCCTATCCTATACCCAAAAACCTGCAAATCGCCATGCATGAGGTCCACTGGAATGGCAAATTTATTTCCAATGGCAAAAGCTTCATTATTTACTACCTCTATGGTTTTTACTGAAGGAGCACCGGGATATTTATTTACAGTTTCAAAAACATAATCGAAACGTTTTTTCATATTTTCTATTACACGGTTGTGAGCATAAATTGGCATTTCGCCCTGTCTAAAATTAAACGGGCGAATATCATCCAAACCAGCGGTATGATCAGAATGTTCATGGGTAAAAAGTATCCCATCCAATTTCTGACAATTTGAGGTAATCATTTGTTGTCTGAAATCAGGTCCACAATCAATTACAAATGAATATTCATCCCAGCTTACCAAAACCGAAACTCTGAGCCTTTTATCTCTACAGTCACTGCTTTTACAAACCGGATGATCACTACCGATTACAGGTATTCCCTGAGATGTTCCTGTACCTAAAAAATATACCTTCAAATTAATTTATTTTTTACAAAAATAGGATTAATTCTCTTTCATTAGAAGCCTAATTATTTAACTTTGCATTATAATGGCCTATTAAAGAGAAAATGGATACTGAAATAAAACTAAAGGGTGACAGAATCATCAGACAAATACCATCTGTAAAGGATAAGGCTCTTCGAATTAATCTGAACGAAAATATATACGGAACCTTTGCTGAAATTGGTGCAGGACAAGAAACCGTACGCCATTTTTTCAGAGCAGGAGGATCTTCCGGAACCATTGCAAAAGCAATGTCTGCCTACGATAAAGACTTTAGTGACGCTGTCTATGGCAGTGAAAAAGATGGCCGCTACGTTACGGAAAATCGTCTAAAAAAGATGCTATCCCACGAAGTGAGCTTGATCGAAGAAAGACTTAGCCGGGAAAAACACCCTAACAAAATGTTTTTTAGCTATGCTAATACCGTAACAACCATTGACTTTGCAAAACAATTCAAAGGACACGGTTGGGTGGGTATTAGCTACCAGATTGATCCAAAAGAAGAGTACAACGAAATTATTTTACATATTCGATTTAAGGAAACCGATGCACGGCTTCAGCAGGAGACCCTTGGAATTTTGGGTGTAAATCTGATCTATGGAGCCTATTACAAATACGACGACCCAAAAAAGTTATTGCGCTATTTGTATGATCATCTCGATAAAGACCAACTGGAGATTGATACCATAAATTTTTCAGGTCCTCGTTTTGTAGATGTAGACAATCGTCTGATGAGCTTGCAGCTTGTCAAAAACGGGATGACCGATGCGGTAATGTTTAACCCAAACGGTAAAAATATTTTACCGGCTGCCGTACTTTACAAAAAAAACATCCTAGCCTTAAGGGGAAGTTTTCGACCGGTAACAAAAGTAAACATGGACATGTATGAAAAATCCATGCGTATGTTTATCGAAGAAAACAAGGTAGATAAAGAAAACACCTTGGTGGTATTTGAAATTACCTTATCTAATTTACGATCAGACGGTGAAATTGACGAAAAAGATTTTATGGACAGAGCGGAATTGCTTTGTTCACTCGGACAAACCGTAATGATTTCAAATTTCCAGGAGTATTACAAGGTTGTTGAATATTTTGCCAACTATACTAAAGCCCGCATGGGTCTAGCAATGGGGGTTAACAATTTGGTTGACATTTTTGACGAAAAATACTATCGCCATTTGAGCGGAGGCATATTGGAGGCTTTTGGAAAACTATTCTTCAGAGACATGAAGGTATTGCTCTATCCAATGCTCGATGAAAACGGCGAAATTACAACCTCAGAAAATTTAAAAGTTCACCCAAGAATGAAAGAACTATATAAGTTCTTTAAATTCAATGGAAAAGTAATTGATGTAGAAGATTACAATCCTGAAAACTTAAAGGTATTCTCTAGAGAAGTTTTGAAAATGATTAACAATGGAACTTCCGGTTGGGAAACAATGCTTCCTTCAGGTATTGCCGAAACTATAAAAGAAAAGAACCTTTTCGGCTATGATGCCACAAGATTCTAAGAGATATTACAAATTATATAATAAACAAAAACGCCACAGAAAATTTCTCCTGTGGCATTTTTTTTATTTCAAAATCTGACTTGCGTGTTCTTTGGTTTTTACGTCAGTAATCACCTCATCGATAATTCCCTTTTCATCAATCACAAAAGTGGTTCTGTGAATACCATCATATTCTCTTCCCATAAACTTTTTTGGACCCCAAACCCCAAAAGCATCAATAACTGATTTATCTTCGTCTGCCAACAGCGGAAATGGAAATTCATATTTATCTCTGAATTTGGTCTGAGCTTTTGCCGAGTCGGCACTTACACCCAGAAGTTCGTAGTTATTTGCTTTAAATCTTTCGAAATTATCTCTCAGATCACAGGCTTCTGCGGTGCAACCTGGGGTATTAGCTTTTGGATAAAAGAAAACCACTAGTTTTTTTCCCTTGTAATCTTCCAATTGGCGAATTTTTCCATCTTGATCGAGACCCGAAAATTCCGGTGCTTTGTCTCCTTTTTTTAATGTTATCATCTTTATTTAATTTGTTTATTATACTACCCCAATAAAGGGAATTAGACAGATCTTAAATTTTAATGTATTTTTACCAAAGATAAATTTACAAAAATGACCAAGCAAGAAAGGGTAACATTTGTTATAAATACGTTAAAAGAATTATATCCGAGCATTCCCATTCCTTTGGATCATAAGGACCCATACACCCTATTGGTTGCTGTATTACTTTCAGCTCAATGTACTGATGTCCGCGTAAACCAAATTACCCCTTTACTTTTTGCAAAAGCAGACAATCCGTTTGATATGGTAAAATTGTCGGTTGAAGAAATCCAGAACATCATTCGACCTTGCGGACTTTCACCAATGAAATCGAAGGGGATTTATGGTTTATCTAAAATCTTAATCGAAAAACATAATGGATACGTACCACAAAGTTTTGAACTATTAGAAGAGTTACCCGCTGTAGGCCATAAAACAGCAAGCGTCGTGATGTCACAGGCTTTTGGTGTTCCTGCCTTTCCGGTTGACACACATATTCACCGACTGATGTACCGCTGGAATTTAAGCAATGGAAAAAATGTTGTCCAAACTGAAAAAGATGCTAAGCGAATTTTTCCCGAAGAATTTTGGAACGATTTACACCTTCAAATGATTTGGTATGGTCGTGAGTATTCCCCCGCACGAGGATGGGATATTGAAAAAGATATTATTACTAAGACGATTGGTAGGAAATCGGTTTTGAATGAATATTACAAAAAATAAACCCTACTATATACTTAGCAGGGCTCCTATTTACTTTAATACGATTCCTTTAGTTGGATATAAGTTCAAAATTTTCACCTTTTACCTTTATAATACTAAAGGCTTTAGAGTAATTAAGAAGGAAAGAAACTACCTCCTTTTTTGGTTTCATTTTTTTTGGAACCGACTTTTTTTCAGAGTAAATTTTTGCCATAGACACGTTATTTAGGATAAATTACCTACTATAACGCAGCAATACTCAATTTATTATCAACTAGTTAAAACAATTTGATGTTTGTCAATAAATTTTCTAAGATTCATTAATGCATACCGCATTCTACCTAGGCTAGTATTGATGCTCACACCTGTAACTTCAGAAATCTCCTTAAAACTCATATCCTGATACATCCGCATTAGTAACACTTCCTTTTGATCATCTGGCAATTCATCAATTAATTTCCTGATATCAATACCAACCTGCTCGTTTATAAGCTTATTCTCTATGCTCAAACTATCATCAGCGATTATAGAGAAAATAGAAAACTCCTCTGTTTCTCTGAACATTGGCATTTTCTTATTTTTTCTGTAATAATCTACTATGAGATTATGAGCAATACGCATAACCCAAGGAAGAAATTTCCCTTCCTCATTATACGAATTGGATTTTAATGTTTTAATTACCTTAATAAAGGTATCCTGAAAAATGTCGTCTGAAATATCTCTGTCTGAGATCTTAGAATAAATAAAGCCGTAGATTCGGGATTGATGCCTCTTAATCAATACAGACAATGCTTCTTCCTTGCCCGCTATGTAATCCTGAACTAGTAACGCATCAGCGATTTGAATATTAGCTGCCATAGTAATACTTTTAAAGATTATCGAAATTTGGGTTAATTCTTAAAAAGTAATTTTATACTATAGGCGCTTTCTCTCTTATTTGTTGATATGCCAAATTTAACAAATATTTACAATATCCAACACTCAAAAGTGTTAAAATGAAAAATAATTGATTTTCATCTTAATTTCAACCCTAAGGTTCTTTTCATAAATTTTATTTCAGGAAAGTTTAAAACCTTTCCGGCTCTAAAGAAATTTTTAAAATCATTACTTTTGTGAAAATGTATTGTTTTTTTATGAAAGTTGACTTTTCTACAATTGATCCCAAGAAAAATATTATAATAAAAGGAGCACAAGTCCACAATCTAAAGGATCTTGATGTAATTATCCCAAGAAACAAATTAGTAGTAATCACAGGGCTTTCAGGGTCAGGAAAATCCAGTTTGGCATTTGACACCTTATATGCCGAAGGTCAGCGTCGCTACGTAGAAAGTCTTTCTTCTTATGCCAGACAATTCCTAGGCAGATTAGACAAACCAAAGGTCGAATACATTAAGGGAATCGCCCCGGCAATCGCCATAGAGCAGAAAGTAAACACAACTAATGCCCGTTCTACGGTAGGTACTTCAACCGAGATATACGATTACATGAAGTTACTGTTTGCCCGAATAGGAAGAACCTTTTCCCCTATTTCAGGTAATGAGGTTAAAAAGCACACAGTTTCTGATGTAATGGCGGATATTAAGAAATTAGACATTAATAGCAAGTGGCTATTACTTGCCCCTATACATCTAGAGGAAGGCAGACAACTTGAAGACAAATTAAAAGTACTTCTACAGCAGGGTTTTGCGAGAATCTTGGTGGATGACCAGATGATTAGGATTGATGAAATTGACCAACATTCATTGGACAACCAGGATGTAACATTAATAATTGATCGAATAATCATCAAAGACGACGAAGAATTCTACAATCGACTCGCTGATGCTGTGCAGACTGCTTTTTACGAAGGCAAAGGGATTTGTTATTTACAAGAATTAAATTCAGAAAAACAATTTTCTTATTCCAACAACTTTGAACTGGATGGAATTGCATTTTTGGAACCCAATATACACTTATTTAGTTTCAATAATCCTTATGGAGCATGCCCAGTTTGTGAGGGCTACGGAAACATCATAGGAATAGATTCTGAATTGGTAATACCTAACACCAGTCTATCTATTTACGAAAACGCCATTTTCCCTTGGCGCGGAGAAAGCATGAGTTGGTACAGAGATCAATTAGTCAATAATGCCTACAAATTTGATTTCCCAATTCATAAACCTTATTTCCAACTTACCGACGATCAAAAAGAACTACTTTGGAATGGAAATAAATATTTTGAAGGTTTAAATGATTTTTTCAAAGAATTAGAGGATAAAAATTACAAAATACAAAACAGAGTAATGCTTTCGCGCTATCGGGGAAAAACAAAATGCCAGACGTGCAAAGGAAAAAGGTTAAGACCGGAAGCATCCTACATAAAAATCAACTCGAAGACGGTGTCTGACCTCGTGGACTTACCGATTAAAAATTTGATTAGTTTTTTTAAAAATCTTGATTTAAACGACTATGAAAAACAAATTTCCAAAAGGTTACTATTGGAAATCAATAACAGATTATCTTTTCTCAGTGAGGTTGGTTTGGAATATCTGACCCTAAATAGAAATTCCTCCACACTATCCGGAGGTGAATCACAACGAATAAATTTGGCAACCTCCTTAGGCAGTAGTTTAGTTGGGTCCATGTACATACTTGACGAGCCTAGTATCGGCCTGCATCCAAAAGACACAGAGCGCCTCATCAAGGTATTGTTGTCTCTTCGTGATTTAGGAAATACAGTAATTGTGGTAGAACATGATGAAGACATCATGAAAGCGGCAGATATGATTATCGACATTGGACCTGAAGCTGGAACTTTTGGAGGAAAGTTAGTTGCTCAAGGCTCTTTTAATGAAATTTTAAATTCAAGTTCACTTACTTCAAAATACCTGAGTGGTAAGCTTGAAATTTCTGTACCAAAAAAACGCAGAACTTTCAAAAACTTTATTGAAATAAAAGGAGCACGAGAAAACAACCTCCAAAATATTGATATCCTTTTCCCGTTAGACATCCTGACAGTAATAACAGGTGTTTCGGGCAGTGGAAAAAGTACCTTAATCAAAAAGATTTTATATCCAGCGATGCAAAAAAAACTTGACAATGCAGGAGATAAAGCCGGTCAATTCAGCGAGATATCAGGTTCTTTTTCGCAAATAAAAAATATAGAATATGTTGACCAAAATCCCATAGGTCGAAGTTCGAGATCAAATCCTGTAACCTACATCAAAGCCTACGATGAAATCAGAGATTTGTTTGCCAAAGAAAAATTATCAAAATTAAGAGGTTACCAGCCAAAACATTTTTCATTCAATGTGGATGGTGGAAGATGTGAAACCTGCAGTGGCGAAGGAACCATCAATGTGGAAATGGTCTTTATGGCCGATGTTCAGTTGCCTTGTGAAACATGCAACGGAAAACGTTTCAAAAAAGAAATTCTGGAGGTGAGTTTTCAAGAGAAAAACATATACGATGTTTTAACCATGACAATTGATGATGCCGTCCAGTTTTTTGAGAGCAACAAGCAGCACAAAATCACCCAAAAGCTAAAACCGCTTCAAGACGTTGGTTTAGGATATGTGCAATTGGGACAATCTTCCTCCACCCTATCAGGAGGAGAGGCACAGCGCATAAAATTAGCCTCTTTCCTGGTAAAAGGAGCTACTAAAGACAAGGCACTTTTTATTTTTGACGAACCAACAACCGGACTGCATTTTCACGACATAAAAAAACTATTAGCCTCATTTGACGCTCTCCTTGACAAAGGACATTCGATTGTGGTAATTGAACACAATCTGGATTTAATTAAATGTGCAGACTGGATTATTGACCTGGGCCCTGAAGGAGGAGAAAATGGGGGACAACTATTGGCTGTGGGTACCCCGGAAGAAATTATAAAAAACAAAAAATCAATAACCGCAAAATACCTAAAGGACAAGTTGTAATAACTTATAAAACAAAAAAGCCTATCTCAAATTAACATGAGATAGGCATTTTTATTTTTGAGCCGATAGAGGGACTCGAACCCACGACCTGCTGATTACAAATCAGCTGCTCTAGCCAGCTGAGCTACATCGGCCTTGTTGTTATTACGGGTGCAAATATACAGCTGAATTTTAATTTTCCAAAAAAAAATCACAATTTTCACCCCTTTTTTTCACCTACAAATCGTTGATTTTAGCAATCAACTGATTAGCAGTTTGTTCCAATTCTAAATTAATTTGTTTAAAGTGTGCTTTTTTATTTTCCACATTTTTAGCGTTCACTTTTGCAATTAAATTATCAAAAGCAGTAATAGCTTCATCTATTATAGCATTGGTTTCAGGAGTAGGTTGAGCTGATGTCGAAAGTTCAAATAAATAAACTGCTTCGATAATATCTCCCAAAACGAAATTGATATCTTTCTTTAAATTCTTAACGTTTGCCATTTTTATATTGTTTTAAATTTGCATGCCAAAAATACATATAAACTTTCTATTAGCCACTATGATATATATATTTCTAAAATAGAGGCTTTTCCCTGCAAATTAAAATCACACATCGCAGCAGGAATCAATACTGTATCCCCGATGGAATATGAATAATTTTGCCCCCTGTAATTCAATTCAAAACCCCCTTCAACACACATAAAAACAGTAAAACTTTTAGCGGATTTTTCAATTTCAATTTTACCATCTAATACCAGCAGATTGGTGGTAAAATAGGGACAATCCACTATATTATTGAATGCATTGGAAACTTTAGTATATTTTTTGGATGTATTTACCTTGTTGTAATTGATAGCTTCAAGTGCTAAATCAACATGCAATTCTCGAGCCATCCCCATTTGGTCAACCCTGTCAAAATCATAAAGACGATAGGTGATATCAGATGTTTGCTGAATTTCTGCAATGACCAAGCCTGCTCCTATGGCATGAACCGTACCTGATTCGATAAAAAATGAATCTCCCTTCTCGACTTTTTTCACATCCAATATCGATAAAAGAGTATTATTTTTAAGATGCTCTATATACTCTTCCGGATTTGAATTTTCTTTAAATCCTACAATCAGATGAGCATCTTTATCAGCTTGCATAACATACCACATCTCAGTTTTGCCAAAAGAATTATGACGTTCTTTTGCAAGTTTATCATCCGGATGTACCTGAATTGATAAATCCTCACGGGCATCGAGATACTTAAAAAGTAATGGGAATTGATTTCCAAACCGTTGGAATACCTCCGAACCCAAAATAAGTTCCGGAGCTTCATCAATAACATCAGTAAGGGATTTTCCTTTCAATTCACCTGCTGCAACGATACTAATATCTCCCTCAACAGTTGAAAGCTCCCAACTTTCACCGGTTCTATCAGAATTAATTGGTTTGCGTAAAATTGTCTTTAGTTTTTCTCCTCCCCAGATCCGTTCTTTTAATATTGGTTGGAATTGTAAAGGATAAATAGGGATACTCATATTTTGAAATTTTTCGAGCACAAAGGTACCGTTTTGCAGTAGAATGATTTTTGAGTTTCTAAATTTTATTTCTCTTTAATATTAGCTAAAACATTTTCAACGTGTTTACTACCTATCAAACTGTCAAAAACTGAAATAACAACACCTTCTTTGTCGACTAAATAAGTCACCCGGCCTGGCAATAACCCAAACAGTGAAGGGGGCACTCCAAAAAGTTTTCTTATCTTTTTATCCGGATCCGACAACAAAACAAAAGGCAAATTATATTTCCTTGCAAAACTTTGATGAGAGTCCACACTATCAGAACTAATTCCTATAACTTCTACCCCATAATTCAAAAACTCCTCATAATTATCCCGGAAACCGCAGGCTTCAGCGGTACACTGTGGAGTATCATCTTTGGGATAAAAAAAAATTACAGTTGCTTTTTTCCCGATAACATGGTGGCTATGGAATGGATTACCGTGGGTATCAACGGCATTAAAACCGGGAACCTTATCACCTACTTTTATGCTCATCTCTCTCCTTTGTAGCTAACAAAATTACGTGGGGTTTCATATAAAGTTACTTCCAAATCAAACTTTTCAGGAATCCTATTCCTAATTTTTCTCCATATTACCACAACAATATTTTCAGCTGTAGGATTCAAATTTTCGAATTCAGGAACATCCAAATTAAGATTTTTATGATCAAAGGCATCCTCTACTTCCTCTTTAATAATTTCTGACAGAATTTTTAAATCCATTACAAATCCTGTTTCAGAATCAATTTCCCCTGTAACACTTACAATTAAATCATAATTATGACCGTGATAGTTCGGATTGTTACATTTCCCAAAGACTGCATCATTTTTTTCCAATGACCAATCTTTACGGTACAACCGGTGCGCCGCATTAAAATGAGCCTTTCTGCTTATAGTCACTGTCATAAGGTACTTTTTTTTATGTAGAAAACTAAATTTTATGATCCTCCAGATAATGGTAAAATTCATCAAAAATAATCTTAAACCAAACGGTATATCGATCCGGATGAACCGCCATATCTTCTTTTATTTCATCTATTGGCATCCATTTCCAATTTTCAACCTCTTCCAGATTGATAGCAGGACTTTCATTGTAATAACCAATCATCACATGATCCAATTCATGCTCCGTAAGTCCGTTGTCAAATGGCGCTTTGTAAATAAAATGAAAGAGTTCTTTTAGCTCCGTGACAAAACCCATTTCTTCATATAACCTTCTGGTACCTGCCTCAATATTACTTTCTCCATCACGCTGATGACTGCAGCATGTATTTGTCCATAGTAAAGGAGAATGATACTTGTGATGCGCTCTTTGTTGAAGCATTATTTCATTTTTATCATTCAAAATAAAAACTGAAAAGGCACGATGCAGCTCCGCTTTTTCGTGCGCCTCCATCTTAGGCATGAGTCCAATTTGTTCGTCCTTTTTATTTACGAGTATTACTTTTTCTTCTGACATATCTTATTGTAACTTCACAAAAATACAAAAACAAGCCTAATTGCTATGTTCCAAATTTATTTGAATTATTTTTAATATTGATGAGCTAACCAATAATACAAATTCACCCCTTTTTTTTCAAACAACAAAACAAAGATTCAAAAGAATATAACATATAGTAACAAAAGTTAAAGTAGCCTTAAATAGCTGTTAATTTACAATGCAACTCTTAGCATGAGTACCAATTACTTTTTATCTTTGAATAGATCCTATTATTAGCAACAAAACTGTGCTACAATTAATAAATATTAATTTAATATGAAAATAAAATCAATTATAAACTTATTATTTTTATTGGTTTTTGTCATTATAAATGCCTGCGGTCAGGCTACAAAAAATAATAAACTTGATTCTTTAATACTTATGGAAAACCAAATCACAAAACCGGGCAATCCTTATTATTCAAATACAGATACAACAAAACTTAATCTAGGTGATGCAGAATGGAAAAAAGTCCTTCCCGATGAAGTATATCACGTGATGCGTGAAGCGGCTACCGAAAGAGCTTTTACCGGCAAATATTGGAATACCGATGAAAAAGGCACCTACTATTGCGCTTCTTGTGGCAATAAATTATTTCGTTCTACTTCCAAATTCTCAAGTATGTGTGGCTGGCCGAGCTTTTTCGAACAGGAAAATAAAAACAGTATCGTTTTTGAGGACGATAATTCCTTTGGGATGCAGAGAATCGAAGCTCTTTGCGGCAGATGCGGCGGGCATTTAGGCCACCTTTTTGATGATGGCCCTGCACCAACCGGAAAAAGGTATTGCATGAATTCGATTGCGCTCGATTTTGTTCCAGATACGAAATAAAAATGAAAAAGCTATATCTTTTATTTTACCTGACGGCAATTACCCTCACCGCACAGACCAGTAAAAAAGCAAAGCTGGAAACCATCACTTTAGGTGGAGGATGCTTTTGGTGCGTTGAAGTAATATATGAAAATTTAAACGGAATAAAATCTGTAATTTCTGGTTATTCAGGAGGAAAAACTGAAAATCCCACCTATGCTGAAGTATCCTCCGGAAAAACAGGCTATGCTGAAGTCGTACAGATTACCTACGACAAAACAATTACTACTCTCGACGAAATATTCAAAGTATTTTTTACGGTTCACGACCCCACAACTTTGAACAGACAGGGGGCGGATGTAGGTAACCAATATCGCTCTGTAATTTTTTACAGAAATGAGGAACAAAAAAAAGCAGCCCTTGCAGTAATTAGGGAATTGACAATAAGCAAAATATACAGCAATCCCATCGTCACAGCTGTGGAACCATTTACCTATTTCCATAAGGCAGAAGATTATCATCAGGATTATTATACCTACAATAAAAACCAACCCTATTGCCGCCTGGTTATTCAACCAAAAATAGAGAAATTTGAAAAAGTATTTAAAGACCGGCTTAAAAAGAAAAAATAATCATTTTTTAACGCAGAATCTTATTTTAAAACAGCACAACTCCTGTAAAGAAAAGAAATGGCAGAAATTAATAACTATTTTAAAGAAAGAATAAAAAATATTATTGCTATAACCGGGTCCCAGGAAAAAAATTACTCTCAAGAAACCTTTCATAAATTAAGAGTTGAAATCAAACGTCTAAACGCTGTAATTCATTTTGAAAATTATTGTTCACAAAGGTTACTAACAGACTCATCAAAAAAAAATTTGGAACTGGTTTATAAGCAGGCTGGAAAAATCAGAAAAACACATATTTTTCAAATGATTTTGAACAAGCATTTCCCTCATGAAATGCTGCCGGAATACACAAATCTGTTAGGTAAAATAGAATCTAAACACAAGGAGCGTTATTTCTGTCTGATTGATAACAATCCACTAGATACTCTGAAGACAATATGCAGTAAAACCAAAACTATTCTCGAAGAATGCGCTACAAATAATATAGATTCCTACTTGCTCGAACAAAAAAATAATTTGAGAAAGCTACTCAATAAAGAACACCAGCTCAATCCCGAAAATGCCCACAGCTTCCGTCAGGCTTTAAAAGAATTTCAATACATTCAGGAAAGTATCACCACCGAAGAAAAATATACTATTTCTTTAACTAATATTTTCCTGGCAAAAACAATCGGCGAATGGCACGACTATGAAACTTTTATCAGGCATTTAAAAAAAATAATTAAAGAGAAGCAAGTTTGTTTAAAAGAACTAAAACTACTTGTTAATATCAAAGAAGTTTTCTCTGCAAGAAACAAAAGCTTGCTGTTCAAAATAAATGAAGTCATAAAAGGCATAGAACTTGACTAATTCAAAATAACAGCCTACCTTTTCCCTGCTATAATTTGCCTACAATTTTATTCAAACTTTCCCCGATTTTCAGAGCACATTTTTCACCATCAATAGCTGCCGAAATAATTCCTCCGGCATAGCCAGCTCCTTCTCCACAAGGATACAGCCCTTTAATTTCCAAATGTTCCAAAGTAAAATGGTCCCTTGGAATTCGAACTGGTGAAGATGTTCTGGATTCCGGAGCATGTAATATCGCCTCATTGGTAAGATAGCCCTTCATTGATTTTCCAAACTCCACAAAACCTTCTCTTAAAACCTGTGTTAAAAATCCCGGAAAAACCTGACCTAACTCAACGGAGGTGGTGCCCGGTACGTAAGATGTTTTTGGAATATCGGCTGAAACGACTGATTTCGTAAAGTCAACCATTCGTTGCGCAGGTACCCTTTGGGTTTGTTTCGCCTGTTCAATTTCGTTCGAACCTCCGGCCAAATGCCAGGCTCTTTGCTCGATACTTTTTTGAAATTCCATTCCTGCCAAAGCACCAAATTTGGCAAAAGGTTTAAAATCTTCAAGTCTGAGTTCAACAACAATTCCGGAATTGGCAGTCGGCTGATCTCTTTTGGAAGGCGACCAGCCATTGGTCACCACTTCTCCCGGACTTGTCGCACAGGGAGCAATTACGCCTCCCGGACACATACAAAAGGAATACATTCCTCTGCCATCTATTTGTTTCACAATGCTGTAGGGTGCTGGAGGCAAAAGTTCGCCTCTATAATCACAACTGTACTGAATACTGTCAATTAAGGACTGGGGATGCTCTGCCCTTACTCCTAAAGCAAAAGGTTTGGCCTCAATATGTATTTTTTTTCGATTCAAAAGTTCAAAGATATCCCTTGCAGAATGCCCTGTAGCCAAAATTAGTTTATTGGCCAAAATTGTATCTCCCTGATGCGTTACAACCCCCTCAATCTCATCATTTTTTATCAAAATATCATCAACACGGGTTTCAAACAAAACCTGACCACCGCATTCTATGATTTTCTCACGGATATCCTGAATAATTTTCGGCAATTTATTTGTTCCGATATGGGGATGGGCATCCACTAAAATATCCGGTGTAGCGCCAAAAGCAACCAGAAGTTCCAAAATTCGGTTGACATCTCCTCTTTTTTTAGAACGGGTATATAATTTACCGTCTGAATAAGTTCCGGCACCGCCTTCTCCGAAACAATAATTACTGTCTTCGTTTACTATATGATCTCTGTTTATTGCCTTCAGATCACGACGACGACCACGAACGTCTTTTCCTCTCTCAACAACTATTGGCTTCAAGCCTAATTCTATCAATTGCAAAGCTGCAAAAAGCCCCGCCGGCCCTGCCCCAACCACGATAACTTCCTGTGCATTGGCAACATTAGGATAACCAGGAAGTTCTATTTTTTGCGGCTGAAAAGATTCTCCTTTTATATAAACCGTAACTTTTAGGTTTATTTTTATTGCCTTTTGGCGGGCATCAATAGAGCGTTTCAAAATCACAATATGCTGAATTTCTTTTGGAGAAACTTTTATCTGTTTTCCAAGGTATTCTTTCAGCAAATTTTCATCTGCAGCTATTTCTGGAGAAACTTGTAATTGGAGTTCTTTCGGCATTTTTTTTAATGATAAACTATTGTTTGCTTTTTAAAGAAAAGCAAAGTGCAAAAATAGTGTTTTCTAATACCAATTCCATTTTCTAAATAGACTTTGTACCTTTGCTTCTCAAAAAACCTTCAACTAAAAAATGTCGAGACTAATAAAACTAATTTGGGATTTTCGTGGTCCTGCTTCCGCAAAAACTGCTGAACACCATGAGGTTCATTTAAAAGAATACATTGCTATCGAAAAATTTCCGATTAACATTACCGGATTTGAGATTCAAGGTGAAATGCAGGCCATCGCTTTTATGGTAGTAACGGATAAAAACATGATTCAGGTTCGTGACGCATTAAAACCGCATCGTGGCGAACTTTATTCCGAATAGTTCCCAAAAAAAAATCCAATTTCCTGATGAACATGCATTTGGAAACTGGTTTTTTGGATTTATTAAATCTTCGAATTAATTAGCTACTTCACTTATAAATTTGATTCGCATTAATCGCAATTCATCTATATCGTAATCCCCATCAAACTCTTTAAGTGCATCCTCAATACTGTCGGTTTCTGATTCCATAAAATAATCATGAATCTCCTCTTGCTGGTCTTCATCAAGCATATCATCCAGCCAATACTTAATATTTAATTTCGTACCTGAATTGACAATTTGTTCCATTTCCTTTATCAGATTATCCATACTAAGTCCTTTTGCCTTAGCAATATCATCCAAAGATAATTTTCTGTCGATATTTTGTATAATATAAAGTTTATTGGCCGAATTTGTTCCTGTCGTTTTTACTACCAAATCATCAGGTCGGATGATGTCGTTTTCATCAACATATCGATTTATCAATTGAACAAATTCCGAACCGTATTTTTTAGCCTTACCTTCACCGACACCGTGAATGTTTACCAACTCAGGCAATGAAATAGGGTATTTCAATGCCATATCTTCAAGCGAAGGATCCTGAAAAACCACAAAAGGAGGTACCCCTATTTTCTTGGCAACTTTTTTCCTCAATTCCCTCAACATTACCATTAAGGTTTCATCTGCCGTTCCAGAAGATTTTGAGGCTGTAACTATTGAATCATCATCTGTTTCGGTATATTCATGATCTTCAGACATCAAGAATGATTGCGGATTCTTTATAAAGTCCAATCCCTTCTCTGTAATCTTGATGACACCATAGGTTTCAATGTCCTTTGACAAAAGTCCGGAAACTAAAACCTGCCTTAATAATGCCATCCAATATTTCTCATCGTGGTCTGAACCACAACCAAAAAATGACTGGCTATCGGTTCGATGTGCTTTTATAACCGCATTGACACGCCCTATTAGGGTAAAAACAATTTCCTTTGACTTATAAATATGTTTCGTATCTCTGACAACCTCCAACAATTTAACCACGGCATCCTTAGCCTCAACTTTAGTTTTTGGATTTCTGACATTATCATCCATGTCTGCCCCCTCACCGGTTTCACTGTCAAATTCTTCACCGAAATAATGCAACAGAAACTTTCTTCTGGACATGGAAGTTTCAGCATAACCTACTACCTCCTGCAGCAAAGCAAAACCAATTTCCTGTTCAGCAACAGGTTTTCCCGCCATGAATTTTTCTAATTTTTCAATATCTTTATATGAGTAATAGGCTATACAATGTCCTTCACCCCCATCTCTTCCTGCGCGACCCGTCTCCTGATAATAGCTTTCTAAGGATTTTGGCATATCATGGTGAATCACAAAACGTACATCCGGCTTATCAATACCCATCCCAAAAGCGATTGTAGCCACAACAACATCCACATCCTCCATCAAAAACATATCCTGATGCTTGGCTCTTGTTTTTGCATCCAAACCGGCATGATAGGGAACCGCACTAATACCATTAACCTGTAAAACCTCTGAGATTGATTCTACTTTTTTACGGCTTAAACAGTAAATAATTCCTGATTTCCCTTTATGCTGTCTAATAAAACGAATGATATCTGATTCTACATTCTTGGTTTTTGGGCGCACCTCATAGTACAAATTTGGTCTGTTAAATGATGCTTTAAAAGTAACAGCACCCACCATATCCAAATTTTTAAGAATATCTTCCTGAACTTTTGGAGTCGCTGTCGCAGTAAGTCCAATTACCGGTATATCACCAAGCTGTTTAATTATGTTTTTTAGATTTCTGTACTCTGGTCTGAAATCATGACCCCATTCAGAAATACAATGAGCTTCATCAATTGCCACAAATGAAATAGTTACACTTTTTAAAAAATTAACTGTTTCTTCCTTTGTCAATGACTCCGGAGCGACATAAAGCAATTTAGTTAATCCCGAAGTAATATCCTTTTTTACCTGTGCAGTTTCAGTCTTTGTAAGTGAAGAGTTTAAAACATGGGCTATTCCATTTTCAGAAGACAAACTCCTGATAGCATCAACCTGATTTTTCATCAGGGCAATTAACGGAGATACAACTATGGCCGTTCCCTCCTGAATTAATGCCGGCAATTGATAACACAATGATTTCCCTCCACCGGTGGGCATGATAACAAATGTATTTTGTTTCTTAAGCAAACTACCAATAACTTGTTCCTGTAACCCTTTGAATTGACTGAAGCCAAAATATTTCTTTAATTCCTTGTGGATATCAATTTCGTTTGAATTCATTCTATATTGAATAGTATTTTATATAAATTTGCAACGAATAAAGGTACAAATTTCTTTTCTACATACAAATTTAAAAATTCTGTTTTGATATCTAAAGAAAATATATTGGCTATTGCCAAAAAAACCATATTGTCTGAAAGCGAAGCAATTACCAAACTAATTACCTATTTAAACGATGATTTTTCTTACGTTGTAGAGACGATTTTTAATTCAAAAGGCAGACTGATTGTAACCGGAATAGGTAAAAGTGCAATTATTGCTCAAAAATTGGTAGCCACATTCAACTCTACAGGAACACCATCGATATTCCTTCATGCAGCCGAAGCCATTCATGGAGACTTGGGAATGATACAAAAAAATGACGTTGTAATTTGTATCTCAAAAAGCGGAAACAGTCCCGAAATCAAAGTATTGGTTCCCTTATTGAAAAGAGATAATAATCCCTTAATTGCAATAACTGGAAACATGAATTCTTTTTTGGCAAAAGAATCCGATTACGTACTAGACACAACAGTTGACTGTGAAGCATGCCCCATTAATTTGGCACCTACAAACAGTACAACGGCGCAACTGGTTATGGGAGATACTATTGCTGTTTGTCTCATGGAAATGCGTGATTTTAAACAGGAAGATTTTGCAAAATACCACCCGGGTGGTGCCTTAGGCAAAAAACTCCTTTTAAGGGTAAAAGATATGCTGGCAAATTCTTTAAAACCAGCAGTAGGTCCAGACACATCGGTAAAGAAAGTCATTTTTGAAATCTCCGAAAAGAGATTGGGTGTTACAGCTGTAGTTGAAAACAAAAAAGTGGTAGGAATTATCACTGATGGTGATATCCGGAGAATGTTAAACGAAAGAGATTCTATAACCGATTTGACTGCTAAAGACATAATGACTAACAAACCTAAAATAATCCCATCTGACACCATGGTTGCAAATGCACTGAATATACTTGAAGACTTCTCTATTACACAATTAATAGTCGTCGACAACGAAGAATACAAAGGAGTTTTACATTTACACGACATTTTAAAAGAAGGAATAATATAATGGCAAAAAAGAACATCAACGAAATGTCATTTCTGGACCATCTCGAAGATTTGAGATGGCTACTGGTTAGAAGCTCAGCAGCTGTATTGATAATGGCCGTGGTCACCTATTTTATAAGCGATTTTTTATTTGAAACGGTAATTTTCGGACCAACAAAAGGCGACTTTTTCACCTATACTTTCTTTTGTGAATTATCACATAGCCTGGGATTTGCTGAGAGTGTCTGCATCACCGAAATGCCATTCATTATCCAAAATACCGAAATGGAAGGCCAGGTTAACGTTTTTATTTGGATGTGCATCCTATTTGGCTTTATCCTTAGTTTCCCATATATCCTTTGGGAATTATGGAAATTCATTAGCCCCGCCCTGTATACCAATGAAAAAAAGAATGCCAAAATATTTATATTTTTCTCTTCCTTATTATTTTTTTTAGGAGTAATCTTTGGGTACTTCGTTGTTATACCAATGTCAGTAAACTTTGTCGCTACCTTCACCATCAGTGACCTTGTAAAGAATCAATTCACTCTCGACTCCTACATAGGAATGGTAAAGACATCCCTTATTGCCAGTGGATTATTCTTTGAACTGCCAATAATAATTTATTTTCTGACAAGACTGGGACTGGTTACTCCAAACTTCCTGCGGAATTACAGAAAATATGCTGTTGTATTGGTATTAATTATTGCCGCAATTGTTACGCCACCCGACGTGGTCAGTCAAACCGTTGTTGCTATTCCCATGTTGCTAATTTACGAAGCGAGCATCTTCATTTCTGCCTTGGTGGTACGAAAAGAAAAAAACAAATAAATGTTAATACAGTCTATTATTAATTAGGTTATTCGTTAATTTGTTGAGCATTATCACAACACGAAACCAAGAATATCTGCATAAAGAATGATTCTAAGAGCCGAAAATCTAGTAAAAACATATAAAGGAAGAAGTGTCGTAAAAGGCATTTCGGTGGAAGTAAACCAGGGTGAAATTGTTGGTTTATTAGGGCCAAACGGAGCCGGAAAAACGACCTCTTTTTATATGATTGTAGGTTTAGTTAAACCCAATGCAGGTAATATTTTTTTGGACGACATGAATATTACCACTTTTCCTATGTACAAAAGAGCGCAGCAAGGAATTGGATATTTGGCACAGGAAGCATCAGTTTTCAGAAAATTAAGTATTGAAGATAACATTTTGAGCGTGCTGCAGTTAACGGATCTAACTAAAGAAGAGCAAATCGAAAAAATGGAAAGTTTAATTGCGGAATTCAGTTTGGAACACATTCGTACCAATCGGGGTGACCTATTGTCAGGTGGTGAGCGACGTCGTACCGAAATTGCCCGGTGTTTGGCGACAGACCCAAAGTTCATCCTTCTGGACGAACCCTTTGCCGGCGTTGACCCCGTAGCAGTTGAAGATATTCAAAGAATTGTGGCCCAGCTCAAAAACAAAAACATAGGTATACTTATTACCGATCACAACGTGCAGGAAACCCTTGCAATTACTGACAAGACCTACCTGATGTTTGAAGGAGGTATCCTAAAGGCAGGTAAACCAGAAGAACTAGTTGAAGACGAAATGGTACGCCGAGTTTACTTGGGTCAAAATTTCGAGCTACGTAAGAAAAAATTAGAATTTTAACGTCTCGACTGAAAATGAAAAATTCCGAAAAGCCAAGCAAAGAAACTTATAAGCAATGGTCTAAAGACCCTAACAATTGGGTTTGGGGAGTTTTCTATTTTAACCCAAAAGACAAGCGTATTTTTCCACCAAAAAGAAGTCCCTGGATGGGCTACACCGTTAATTTTGCCAATCCTCTTTCGATACTTACCTTACTTGCCATTATAATATTTGTCATCTTCATCTCAACCGCAATTAAACCAGGAAGCTAGCTACTCAGCAGTGATAAATTGCAGTTGTTGCAGGTCGCCGTTAAAAATATTTACATCCACATTACCCTTAATCCCCGGAACAGCAGCCTTTTCTGTAAATTGCCATATAAGCCAATCTTCATCCATTGTTTCCCTTGAAAAATTATAATTTGCAATCCAAAAAAGATAATCTGAAAATTCCTCTTTCAAAAAATCAACATAATAACTTTCCCCCGTATAGATTATCGGCTTTAGTTTGTAATGCTCCTCGATTTTATTTAACCAGCGTCTAAGTCCAATTTTCAATCGATCTACAGATTGATTGTCAGGTAATTTTTCAATATCTAAAACTGGAGGCAAATCGCCCTTTGATAGAGATACTGTTTTTATAAATAGTGCGGCCTGTTCAAGCGAGTTTTCATTAGGTCGATAGTAATGATAGGCCCCACGTATTATCTTCTTATCCTTTGCTGCAACCCAATTTTCCTTAAACTTGTTATCTACCCGATCATTTCCAACGGTAGCTCTGACAACCACAAAATCAATGTTGCAGGCACCATCTATTGTCCCTACCTCATCCCAATTGATCTTTCCCTGATATTCAGAAATATCAATACCAACAGCCTTTCCGCTGTTATTTTCCAGGACCTGAAAATTACGGGCGTCTGTCAATCTCCTGCTTAAGGCTTCCCTACCAGATAACTTGTCCGACCTGAAACCTAAATATTTGGCAATTCCCGCTCTGTAGTGATAACCAACAAATATAAATAAGAGCAGAAGTAAAAGAAACTGCAAAATTTTTTTCAATAAAATACCAAATTTATTATTGTTTTTTCTGAAGCCGGAATTTCGTCTGCCTCTATTTTGCTTTGCCATCCAGTGAAAACCTATTATTCAAAACAGACAACAACACATAGCTTACAATCACTAAGGGAACTCCTGCGTATTTAAAAAACACCACTAACAAAACTGAGATGGTCACAAATAGAAATTGTAGAGAATTATCCCTAAAATTAAAATTCTTAATTTTTAAGGCAAATAGTGGGATTTCGGCGTTCAAAATATAAGCACTGAACAGTGTAATAACTAACAATACAGACTGACTGGTCAATATTTGATAAACAATTATAGAAGTTGAGTTGTGAATCACCAAAGGCAAACTCAAAATAAAAAGAGAATTGGCAGGGGTGGGTAACCCGATGAAAGAACTGCTCTGGCGGCTATCGATATTAAAAAAAGCCAAACGATAACAGGAACCAAGGCTTATAATAAACCCCAAAAAAGGCACCAGAGGATGCGTTGAAACTTCATTCTGCGAGTTAGAAAGCAGCCAAAACATGACGTATCCCGGTACTACTCCACTGGTCACCATATCGGCGAGTGAGTCTAACTGTAGCCCTAGCGATCCAGAAACCTTAAACAAGCGTGCAAAAAATCCATCAAAAAAATCAAAAAATATTCCCAAGGCAGCAAATAAAAACACCATTTCAAAATCTTGTTTACTTACAAAAACCATTGCAATGCAGCCACAAAAAAGGTTTAGAAGGGTAATGGTATTTGGAATATGTTTTTTAATACGCATAATAAATTGATTTAGGTAAAGCACACAAATTTAAAATAATTACTGAATGAAAACTGCTTTTTCTGACTGAGATATAAACAGTTTCATACACTTGGCAATTAATTAAAGCTGGAAATAATTATCCTCGTCAAAAAATTATATTTTTGAAAAATCATTTTCAATAGATTAAGAAGGCAAATGAAATCCTATTTTTTAAAAAAAACGGCAATCACCCTATTGATACTTTTGGGCTTCCATGGCCTTAAAAGTCAAACCGTTTTATTGTCTGACAAGGCCAAGGTCAGTGTAATTACCTGTGGAACCGGAAATGAATCCTATTCCCTGTTTGGTCATACGGCCATAAGGGTTAAAGATGAATCACAATTTATTGATGCAGTTTATAATTATGGGGCATTCGATTTTAGAACACCCAATTTTGTCGCAAAATTTGCCAAGGGGGACCTTGAATATTTTGCAGTAGTTCACTCATTTTCTGACTTTATAAGGGAATACACCTACGAAAAGAGAGCTGTAGAAGAACAGGAACTCAAAATTCCTCTCGTCCTCAAGCAAAAACTTTTTGAAAACCTCCATTCCTCCCTTAGCTCCCAAGAAAGTCACTACACCTATAAGTTTATAGACAAAAACTGTACTTCTATGGTGGTTGATATCATCAATAAAACATTGGATACTACAGTAATTGTCAAAAACAGTGATTTAAAGCTAAGCTTTAGAACTATCTTATATCCCTATTTCGACAATCATTTTTATGAAAAATTAGGAACAAGTATCATTTTCGGAAAAAAAGTGGATGCTTTGGGTACAAAAATATTTCTCCCTTTCGAACTCCAAAAAAGCCTAAAAACTATTAGATATAAAAATCACTTATTGGCCGCTCCTAATAAAACTATTTTGGATATACATAATACCCCCTCGACATCCTGGTGGAACAATGTGTACACTTACCTTTTTTTTCTTGGGTTTATCTTAATAATGAACAAAAAAGGAATGGACCTCCTTTACTTTTCCCTGATGGGCATACTGGGATTGTTCTTTGTCTTTATGGGATTTTATTCTGATCATTTGGAATTACAATACAATTATAATGTATTACTTTTTAATCCGACACTGCTAATTCTGACAGTTTCAGGTTTTTCCAAAAATCCCAAATGGACTCGCAGGCTGGCAATATTTAATATGACTTCTTTAGCATTCTATCTGTTGGTACTTTTCGACAAATCTCATTTTTATATTGTACTACCCCTGATTATAACAACGGCTTTTCTGTTGTACAGGTTGCTGAAGAAGAACTCAAGTATATAAAAAGGAATTTATTGCCCTCTGTAGAACAATACAGTTGTGATCGTTTTAACTACAATATTAAAATCGAGATAAATACTGCGGTGTTTAATATAATACAGATCGTATTGTAATTTCGTCAAACTGTCTTCAAATGTTTCCCCGTAAGAGTAATTAACTTGAGCCCAGCCGGTAAGTCCTGGCTTAATAACATGGCGGGTTTCATAAAAAGGCATCATCTTTACCAGATCTTTAACGATAAACGGTCTTTCGGGACGAGGACCAATTACAGCCATTTCTCCTCTCAATACATTTATAAACTGAGGTATTTCATCGATTCTTGTTCTTCTTAAAAACCTGCCAAAGGCCGTTACCCGACTGTCATTTGCGGTGGTAAAAACGGAATCCTCACATTTAGCATCTTTTGCCATGGTGCGCAATTTCAAAATATTAAATTTTTTACCCTCCTTGCCCACTCTTTCCTGGGTGTAGAACAATTTCCCTCTATTTCCCAATAAATTCCCTGCCAAAATAAAAGGCAGTAGCATAAATCCAAAAAGCAAACCGCAGATGGAGCCTACAATTTCCAATACTCTAACAAGTGATATATAAAACCGGCACTTATTATTTTTACTGAAAGGAAAAAAACGGTAAAAATCTCTGGAAACATAATTCACGGGAATACGCTGCGTTTTATTTTCATATACCTGGTTATATTCTCTTATAACCATTCCCGACTCTAAGAGTCGTAGCAATTGTTGGTACAATTCTGTCGAAATACCTTCTGTTTTCAAATTGGCAACTACCACCTCAGAGACGTAATTTCCTTTTACGTAAGACACCAAATCTTTGGTCTTATTACTGTCAATAAACTGATGATTCCCCACAATCGTATGATGGTTTAAAGGATTATTGATATAAGCCAAAACTCTGTAATGGGGATCTATTTTCTCCAAGCCCTGAATAAGTTCATCGGCCTGCTCCTTTTCACATACCAGCAGAGCGATCTTTGCAAATCGATTAGATGCTAAAAACTTCACATACATCAGTCTCCACAGGAGAAGAGAGGTAAAAATAGCGGTAAAAAAAGTAAATATCTGAAATGGATTAAGATGTAAGTCAAGGGAATAAAGGGGAGTAAAAAAATAAAATAAGGCGGTAGCTGCAGCAGTTAGAACGGCACTTTTTAATACTTGTAGATTATTACTGGCAACCTGCAAATTGTACATTTCAAATATAGCTCCAAAAACTTTTACATAGGCCACCAAAACGGAAACACACAAAATATCAATGACGGAGATTTTTAAATAGGCTACATCAAAATAAAAACCAATACAGTATAAGGATACCAGAACGAAAAAAACATCAAACAAATGAAGAACCATTTTTCGCTCTGATATCTCAATATGCATTTTACGCACCAAAATTTCTTTTACTCTATTGACCATAAAACTATTTAAATGGAGGAAAATTGATTTCTCTTCAGCTTTCCACTTACAAAAAGAATTTCCCTCAAGAATAAACAAATTTATGGGCCGATAATAATTTTCTCTACCAACAGAAGATATTTCTGTTAAAATACATCATACATTTATTTCCTACAAAATCCACTCCAATTGAAACCATCATTATTTTAAAATCTTTAGTAGAGTTAAAAGTGCTAATATACCTCATTACTGGCATTTCTCTTTTCTGGACTCCCTATTTGTACGTTGAGTAATGCAAGTGCATAAACAAACGCCGGTGCCGCCGTTCTCATGGCAGCGTGATTGATGGTTAGAAACCAAAATGCCAAAAAACACAGTAAATACATATTGAAACTATTTTCCAGGAACAGAAATAAGGGAGTAAAAAACAGGATCATTAATCCCAAAACGCCCAATGAACCATGCTCCGCCAGCATGCGGGTGATCTCATCATGAGAGGTCGCAAAATAGCCGTAAGCAGATTCCCGTACCTCTGCTCCCTTGGCCACGCCCACCCCCAAAAAAGGATGCTCTAAAAACATGTCTATTTCACTAAGTGCAATTTCCTCCCTACCGGTAAACTTCGATTCTTTCACCCTTCCCTGCGCGTCCTGATTGGCATAACGTTTTTCAATCAATCCTCCGGTCTGATAAGAAGTATACATCCAAATGCCCACCAGGGCCATAGCAATAAAAGATACTATAAAGCCAAGTTTCAACTTCCCTCTGCTATTAGATTTGAAATAAAGGAACCCAAGTAATAGTACCACCATGAGAAAACCGGTAAGCATTCCTCCTCTGGAAAAAGTAACCATCCCTCTATAGGAAATTAAAAAAACTACAATCAAATTGATTAACAAATTAATTTTAGTTCTCGATTCAAAAATAATTCGGGAGAAAAAAATAAACATTCCCAAACCTAAAAATGTCGCTACCTGATTGGGACCGTATCCACCAGAAGTCTCAAAACTGGATTGGGTCCCGGTAATTACATCCCTGATATTAGGAGTATACAACATCAGATAAATTGCACAACTGATAATAGGTAAACCCATACAAAGCAGAACGTTATTCATTTGCTCCACGCTAATCCGTCGCCTAAAGGTATATACCGATGCTGTAGCAAGACAGACCGGTCCCGAAATATTAAAGGCAATCGTGGTCCGGATTTTGGTATCCAAATCCAAAGTCTCAGTTGCTATTATTACACCCGGAACTAGGAGCAGCATAAAAATCCAATAGGGTACTGCCGATTTAGAAAACCCACTATAGTAGGCACCTACAAGCACTATAATCATTACCCCGTATTTAGAAAATTCATGGGTGATATTGCCTCCGGTCATTCGCAAAAAAACCTCAGCACCCACTAGATAGGCTGCTACCAATAATGCCTCATCATTTTTATTTTGCTTTTTAATGATCAAGTATAGCCCAAATAAAAACATAATGTAGGCGTATATTTTAGCCGTTATTGGCAATAAATAAATAATTAGTCCAAATGCGGCATGCAAAAGAATCAGATAAAAATATTGCAGATGTTCTTTTTTCATTAATTATTATTAATCCAATGTAAATATTTTTCTGTTATTACAGTTTCTGAAAATTCATTTATTACTGTTTGATATAATCCTTTTCCCAATTCATTTCTCAGATTCTCATTTTCCATTAATTCTACTAGGGCATTATAAAATGATGTTTCATTGGAAGGAGCAACCATAAATCCATTTCTTCTGTTTTCAATTATACAAGGTATTTCGCCGACAGCTGTCACAACCACCCCTTTTTTTTGTATACCATATTCCAATAAAGCCAATGGCAGCCCCTCTGAATTTGAAGTGAGAACACCTATAGAAACCTGTTCCAAAATATTAGTTATGTCCTGCCTAGAACCATAATAATATACTGTTTCTTCTAAACCAAATTCACTAATTTTTTTCTTAATGTGTCCGGAATATTGATCCTCAAAATCGTGTCCAACCAAATGAAAGGTCCATTCAGGGTGAGACCCTTTTACCATTTTGGCAACATCCAATAAAAGCAAATGATTTTTCTGTTCTCTTAGATTAGCCAAGCACAAAATTCGTTTTCCTGTTGATCCTTTCAAATTGGTTACATCACTAATATTTTTGGGAGCAGAAACAAAATTGGGCAGAAAAACGACATTCTTATGACCTAATTTTTTTTCGGCCCATGCTTTCAATTTGTGATTTACGGTTATTATCCCAAAAAAAGAATAATTAATTATTTTCAGGAGCAATGTAGGCCTTTTATTTAAAAAATCACTATGTCCATAATGGTCATGCCAAACCAACTTTATTTTGGGGTCCATTAGCTTTAATAGAAAAGCAGAGAAGAAAGAAGTACTATGAGCATGAACTAAGTCCACCTTATTTTTTCTTACAAACTTTCTTAACCGAAATATAGCCTTTAAGTCGAAACGGTGCTTTTTATTCAGAAAAAGATATTGTACATCCTGATTCAAATCCTGAACAAGCTCACCTTCCTTCCTGCTAGCTACTATGGCAGAAAAGCCTAATTCCTTCTGCAAAGTATTGGCATAGTTAACAGCCATCCGCTCTGCCCCTCCGGGTTCTAATGAATCTATGAGTTGAAGTATTCGCATCTAAATAATCTCTTCCAATTGTTTTATCTTTTAATCTTCCAATATCTTCTTTATTTCCCTTTCAAAAACCTCGGTGGTATATTGCTGCGACCAATCAAAAGCTGATTTACTAACAAAATCAAATGCTTGTTGGTCATTTATCAATTCTACTATTTTTGCCGTATCTTTATTCAAATCCATCTCCAAAAGAATCCCTCTTGTTCCATAATTTAACATCTTTGGCACACATGAAACCGGAGTAGCCAAAGGCACAGCTCCCCAAAACATACCCTCAGCTATCACTTTGGGCCAACCCTCACTTTGGGAGGCTAAAATCACAAAATGACTTCTTTGATAAGCAGTCTTAAGTGTCTCAGCATCCTGATTTCCTTGCAAACTAATCACTTCCTCTAAACTGTGTTTTGCAATGTATTCCTCGATTTTACTTTTTTCAGGACCTTCACCATAAATACTCAGATGAACGGTTTTTCCCCTGGAATGCAATTGATTAACCAAACGAACCGCATATAGCGGATTTTTCCCCGGGGACAAAGTTCCCGCAAAAACAAACTCAATGGTCGAATGCAGGGACCTTTTGGCATAGGGCTTTTTATCATTTTCAGAATAACTAGCGGTAAAGAAAGGCACAATATTCTTCGACTGGCCTTCCCATTCGCCATAAACCAAAACTTTCATGTTCCTGGTCAAAAATGAATTATTCAAAATCCATTTTTGCAGGCGGTAACTCCAAGGCTGGCTACTTTTGGGATCCCAGTTGCCGGCATATTTTGCCGTTTTGGGTTTCGATGGAAATAGAATTTGAACAAAACAACCCAACAACCCCATATTACCTGGACAACGTAAATGAATATGTTCGGCATTACGCATCGCTTTAATAATCTTAAAAAAGATTTTTGGTGATTTGAAAATTGTATTCAAAACACCTTCAGAAGAAATAATATCAATTTGAGGAATTTTATAAAATAAAATAGTACCTATATTGTACTTTTCATCTATTGAAGATTTGTCATTCACTACCTCAGGAGCAACAATAATAAATTCTCCAACAAAATTGGACCAAATATTCATTTCCCTAACATAGGGTGCATAGGCAAAGTATTGATTTTGCTGAATTAAATGAGGAACATGTGTTATAATTGCAAATTTCATTCTTCCTTATTTTGGTTTATTAACAATCAAGCTACACCACCCAACTATCCTACCAACTGCTTCGGTAATAGCTTCCAACTTCTTTTTCGAATTAACGGCATTACTTAATCGAACACCTGTCAAAAGTATTGTAATTGCATTCCATTTGACTCGATCTTTAAGTTTTGGTTTGGGATTCTTTACTCTCCACACATACCAGCCATTTCTAACCACCATTTTACCATACAGGTAGTAATTCGGTCTTCCAGAGGAACAATGAAAATGTGAAAGTTGAACATTTGTATTGATTACATTTTTCCCTAACGCTAAGGCTCTTAAACTAAAATCAGCATCTTCATAAAGACTATAACCTGAGAAATATTGGGAAAACTTAATTGAATCAAAAATCTTTTTTCTAAAAGACATCGACATTCCAATAAGTAAATCCACCTCAAAAATTCTACCGTCAATAGGAAAACCACATGTTCTCCCATGTGAAAATTGAGGCATTATTCCGGGAGCAACATCCGCTTGAAGACCGAGATAATTTCTAACTATATTTCTTTGAGCTTCAGGATAAACATAACCATCCATTTCAAAATATTTGTACTTATCATAGTGGAATCCTTCATTCTTTTTTTTCCACCTATTCTCGTTTATGGCAATACCACCCACACCAATAATGTCATCACTCAGACTGAAAGTTTTTATTACTTCTTCAAAATAATTGGGTTCCAGAACCGTATCATCATCTAGAAAACATACTATTTCTGTTGAATCATCCACTTCTGAAATACCGTAATTACGCTGTCTGGTTAAGCCACGATGTTGGCTTCCAACTTTAAAATATTGTAAATTCTTAAAATTTGTCTGCTGAAAAACTTTTGTAGTTTCATCATTTAGAGACCCATCAACCACTATAATCTCATCCGGGAAAATGGTCTGATTTTGCACTGAATGAAGTAGAGTAATCAGTGCATGGGGACGCATAAAGGTGCAAATGACTAGGGCTATTCTCATGATTGTTTCATTAATTGTTCTGCCCAAAAAAAACTACGATTCCATCTTTTCCTATACAAATTCAGATATATAAAAGGATTTTTGACAGATTGTTTCAAATAATATTTAAAAAACAAAGTTGTCTTATAGCCCAATAGCTGTTGTTTTGTTTGATGTAACAAATAAAAAAACATCACAGTGGGTGAAGGTTTAGACTGAATCTCATCATTTTTCCATTGCAAGACTGGTTTTGTTCTAAATCCTCCCATAGGTGCTTTATGATGTATAATCTGAGGACGAGGAATATACAAAATATCAACACCTATATTTCGAATTTGTATTCCGAAGTCCATATCCTCTCCATAACCAAATTCATAACCTAGATTGAATTTACAATTTTCAATAATATCCTTTTTTACAAAACTGCAGCCAGATCCAAAACTACCCCATTGAAAAACGATATCTTTGATTGGTTCTTCTTTTTTCTGAACACAACTTACTGATACCGCCTTACTTCCTGTGTCCTTAATAACATCAAATACATCGCCAATAAAATTTTCAGATAAACGAATATCATCATCTGCCAGAAAAACCCACTCACTTTCAACCTGACCCAATGCAATATTTCGGGCGTTACAAGCTCCTGCTTGATGGATAAAACTGTGTTTAATTCTAAACGGCCAAGTTTCTGTATGCAGAAAATCAAGTTCCGACACACTAGCTTCATCTGGATTCTGCTCCACAATTATTACATTTTGTGGCAAGAGCGTTTGTTTTGTAAGATCCTGCAAAACATCATAAAGGTATTTTTTCCTGCCTATAGTTGGAATTATGACATCAATGGTCTTCTTATCAATAACCTTTCTGCTTGACGCAACTTGTATCGATTCGAGACTTATACGCAGCTTTTTTCGGTTTCTGAAAAACAGACAATAGAGAATCGGAAATAAGGGAAACCGCTTTTCATAAATCATCAGATTTAAAAAAAGTAAAATCGTCCATCTCAACCTGTAATGCTGCTTTACAAATCGAAAAAGCATAAAAACGCCCGCTTTTCTTGTAGTTAAAACTGCATTCCCCTTTAGTAACAACTGTGGTTCTGAATAACAAAAAAGGCCTAAAGGCATGCACACCTTGGCTACTGAATTTAAAAAATAGTCAAAATTGGAATCCAAAGGAATCTTCCCAGCCAGCTCATTCAACACGGATGCATGAATGACTCCAACATCAGAACTCATTTGCCAGCTGGGATAACAAACATCATTATTGATTTTTATGAAAGGTGATTGTTCCACATATCCGATTCTATCACCACAAAATAGACTATGATTTTTCCTATAAGAAAGCATCAATTTGTTATGATGAAAAAGTGTATTTATCTCTCCTATGTTTAATTCCCCTTCAAGTAATTCATGGCACCAAACAATTTTAGAATCCGGAAATTCGGCAGCCAGTTTAAATAAACCATGAGCAATTCCTCCAGTATGGATATAACTGATGAGAGTGCCATTATCAATACCAACAGCCTTTTTAATTGATTCATTATTATGGTATACTACAATCAATATTGTTCTATTATCGAATTATAAAATTCTATATTTTGTTCAACTACATTTCTGATATCAAAAAACTGTTCAACTCTGGCCCTAGCCTTTCTTCCTATTTCCAAATTAAGTTCCGTATTTTTTAGCAGATTCAAAATTCTGTCAGCAAACAACTTATGGTCGGTGGGATGTACTAAAAAACCGCTTTCCCCATCAACAATCAGTTCCTCAGCCCAACCAATGCTGGTATTTACTACCGGTTTTTGCAAGGCCATCGACTCAATGGTTACCATTCCCAGGGTTTCGGCAAAACTGGGGAATACACATACGTTGGCCTTCTTTATGTAATGCTGTATATCCTGATAAGGAATTTTTCCGAGATAACTTACACTTCCAATATCTTCTTCATCAAATTGTTTTTTAAGCAACTGCCAACTGGATTCCGATTTAGTTTCTATATCATCGGAATCTCCGCCAATCATAACCAATTGAGCCTTAGGAAATTGCTTTTTCACCCTACTGAAAATTTTTGGTAATTCAAAAACCCCTTTTTTCCTGATAATTGTGCCTACATATAAGAGCAATCCCTTTTCAAAATGTTCCGGTTGTTTGTTTTCAAAATTATCCAAGGCTAAGCCATAATGAATGGTTTTGATAAATTTGTTTTTTATACCAAATAATTCGCGAGATACAGTTCCTGCATAAGTTGTAGGAGCGATAAATGCTTTTGCGTTTTGAACAGCTAATTTTTCAAACCAAAAATTCTTTTTTTTCTGCCCCCTCTTTTCAAGATGACAAAAATAGGTATCACTACCATGAAACCTTATAATCAATGGCGCCTTCAGATCCATAAAGGCAGTGATTCCTGTCCAGTCGGGAGCCTCGACGAGATCAATTTGCTCTGATAAAATATAATTATTAAGATAGCTTTGTAAAAATTTTCGATGAAAAAACCACCCTAAAAAAAGGAATTTTCTTTTCCTTATCAGGTGGATAGTCAATCCTGAATCTTCGAAGACTGCATCTTCTTTTTGGTCGTAAACAAAAACAGAAACCTGCACATTTTTTTTTACCAAAGCGTCGCCCAGATTTTTAATACTGGTACCAATACCGCCCGATTGACCAGTTTTGGTATGAGGATATTCTGGAGTAAGAAAGACTAGTTTCATATCAGCTTTTGACTTATCTAATAAAATTTATCATGGGATTTTTTAAAACTAATATCAGCTCAAAAAAAGCAAAAAACGAATATTATAAAATCTCAAACTGAAAAATACCAAAAACAAACAAATAGTAAAACTAAAATTTTAAATATTATTGATAATACTTGAAATTTCTTCCCAAACGTTAGCAGATGCTTTATCAGGTCTATTAGTAGCAATTTGACTAAGCCATTCTTTTGCATGAGTTACAAATTCATCAGAATTATGGAGAGCTGATCTAATTTTACACAAAATTTCCTCAGGTGAATTCAGCCATAATATGGCTTTTTTATTGGGCATTGATCTAAAATGAACGTAATTATAAATTTTTTTTACCGACCAATTATCATCTTCTTTATCTATAACATCATAATTTATAAAAGCGCAAGCTTTATTTTGACAAGCAAAATCAAAAACCATTGAGGACCCTAAATTCACTACCATTTCAGAATGAAAAACGGTATTCATTAACAAATCAGAATCCGACTGGGTAGGCATAACTGTATTCCAACCCGCACCCATTTTTTGCCAAAGCGGATCTATAGGTATAATAATATCTTCATTATCTTTCAATACCTTATCGTAACGATTTGAAAAATCGACAGGACACCTTCTGAAAATAATTCCCAATGAATGCCCCTCTTTATTCAATTGCCTTATTGCATTAGCTGTATCTGCTAAATATTTTGCATCATCAGGGCTGGTCGTAATATCATCTCCTGAATAACAAATGTATTTTTTATTGAAATCAAGATTGTGATCCTGATAAAATTGTTCACTACTAACTTTTTTTGTTTGATTAAAATGGTGCTCAAACTGTGGAGTCCCAGTTACAATAATCTGTTTTTCTTCTATGTATGGATAATAATACAATAGCTCCCTTTTCATATAATCACTCCAGACAAAATAATAATCTGACTCCACTACCATTGTTGCTTTAGGCAAATTATCCCAAGAAAATATAAATGTAGCTGTTGGTATCCCCAAATCCCTTGCAGCTACAATTGGAGCTACTCCGTTAATAGGACGCTGATTCGTACAGAAAACAATTGCTGGTTTTTCCTTTTTTAAGGTTTGTATACAATCCTTATAGTAAGTTGTTTTACGTTCCTGTTCTTCTACTTTCTTCCTTATTTTCTTCAATCCCCTCTCTGATGAATGAGTAAGAATCAGATATCTGGTAATACTATTTTTAATAAATAGTTTTATAGTTTTGTTTTGAAGCGGAAAACGATAAGTATCATAAACCTTATCCCTATTCCTGCGGATATTCAAGTTCAGCTCAATATGCTTTCTTGCATTTTTGTAACTATCCGTTAACCAATGAGACTTAGGATTATCAATTGCAATGCTATTTATTCCTAATGCTTCAAAGTTGAAGGGTGTGTTATTCCAATAGCTGATATCAAATCCCATATCTTTCCCGATTTTATAAAAATCGGTAAAAACAAAATTGCGAATGCCAATTCCGTCGGGAAGTAGAATAAGTATTTTTTTTTGAGGCATTAAGAATCTCTGAATTGTTTTTGATGATTAAGTTGCCACATGTCTGCTCTTTGCAAACACTGCAGAAACAATTGGGAACTATTCCCAGCGCCGAAATCATTGTGAATCTTTTTGACGCTATGTGAATCTATTTGCAGCAAAGCCTGTGATATGTTTTCAAACTCATAGTCTGTGTTAATAATCTCTGAATTAAAAACTCTGTTCTGCTGTCTTGTACCAACATTTATGATTGGAATTCCATAGTAGGGAGCTTCACGAATACCCGCGCTACTATTTCCAATAATAAACTGAGCGTTTTTTAACAAAGTTAAAAAATACTCAAATCGCAAAGAAGGAAAAACCCTGAAACGGGGATTGTCATTTATTTCAGAATACGCTTCAATAATGTACTGACTCCCTAAATCATTATTAGGATAAATAACTACATAATTATGCATATCCTGTTTTAATGCCTTGACAAAATTGTTCACATATTCCTGCATTTCTTTAATTTCTGTTGTAACTGGATGAAACATAACAACAGCATATTTATCAAACGGAATTTCATAATAATGCTT
>CAZTLN010000015.1:47189-63912 GCA_964614445.1 uncultured Flavobacterium sp.
CTGGATGAAACATAACAACAGCATATTTATCAAACGGAATTTCATAATAATGCTTGACTTCTTCCAACTCCGGCAAATTATCAGAGAACATCATATCGATATCAGGAGAACCAATTTGAAAAATACTTTCTCTAATTTCTCCCATCTGTTCTAGCCTTTTAGCGGCTATTTGATTTGATACAAAATGCACATGACTTAGTTTACTTACACTATGACGTATTAACTCATCAACAGTCCCTGAAACCTCACCCCCTTCAATGTGAGCAACCAAAATATTATTCAACGAACCTACAATTGCCCCTGCCAAAGTCTCTACTCTGTCACCATGAACGACAATCATATCAGGCTGAATTGATTTTACATAAGCAGATAAACCTTCAATCGTTTTGGCTAAGGTTAAATCCATGGTGGTTTCATGAGTGTGATTTTCAAAAGTATGCACATTCTTAAACTGACATCTTTCTATTTCAATCAAAGTATAGCCATATTCCTGTTGTAGATGCATACCGGTTACAAAAACGAAAACTTCAAAATCAGGATTGGTATCCAGAATTTGAATCAATGATTTTATTTTCCCGAAATCAGCTCTCGTACCGGTAAGAAATAGAATTTTTTTCATTGAATTATTCAAAATCAGAAAAATCTAATTGTTCATCATTTTCGATATCTCGTAATGCTACTTTACCAACCAATCCATTAAAATGTTCTGCCAAAATTTTTCCGGTTCCGGGACGTTTGACCCAAATATTATCTTTAGATAACTTTTCACCCTTTTGAATTGATGCTATGGCACAAACTGTTGCAAAAGCAAAATCAATGGTTACCTGTTCTTCTTCAGTAGGTTTTTTAGTTCCTCCACGCATCTGCCAGATTTCATTAGAACTTTTTATTAGTTCTGAACAAGCCTGTTCATCCATACTGCACACAATATCAGGTCCGGTACGACGCATATGATCGGTAAAATGACGTTCCAAAATACTGGCACCTAAAGCCACTGCTCCCAGGCAGGCGTTGTTATTTAAGGTATGATCACTTAATCCGAACACTTTTTCAGGAAACGCATTATGCATTGCTGTCATCGCGCCCAAGCGCACTAGGTGAACCGGCGTAGGATATAAATTGGTCGTATGTAATAGCGCAACAGGAACCTGATGTTTGTCAAATATAGCCACTGCTTTTTGTATACTTTCTATCGTATTCATTCCTGTACTCAAAATTACCGGTTTACCAAAAGAGGCAATATGTTCCAAAAGCGGATAATTATTACATTCTCCCGAACCAATTTTGTAAGCAGGAATATCAAACTTTCTTAAACGTTCGGATGCAGCTCTTGAAAAAGGGGTCGAAATGAAAATCATTCCCTTGCTTTCCACATAGTTTTTTAATTCCAGTTCTTCATCTTCATTTAAGGCACAACGCTCCATGATTTCATAAATGGAAACATCTGCATTACCAGGGATTACTTTTTTTGCTGCTCCGCTCATCTCATCTTCAACGATATGAGTTTGATGCTTCACCACCTCAACTCCTGCACGATATGCAGCATCTACCATCTCTTTGGCAACTGCTAAAGAGCCTTCGTGATTAATTCCGATTTCTGCAATTACTAAGGGCGGATAATCTGATCCTATTTTACGGCCTGCTATTTCTATAAATGGATTCATGATTGAAATTATGAATGATGCATTGTAAATTTATTATAAAGATATTCAGCATAATCGAAATCTTCCTGAGTATCAATATCAACCTCAGCAAAAGGATGATCAACTATTAGGGGATAAGCCGCTTCAGAAATTATAAATCCTTTCCATATCAGGTCAGCTTTGCTAATGTACAACAAACCATTTTCATAGTACAGAGGTTCCATATCCTGAGATCGCTGCCCTCTTTCATAATTTAAGGGTATAAATTGATTGTTATTTATTTTTCCCAATTTGTACTCATTTTTGGTAACAGTAAACAAACTGTCACATTCCTCTTCACTATATATTTCAAAAGCCTCCTTTAATAAGGTGGCTGGACGTAATGGATTAGAAGGCTGTAACAAAATAACATTCCCTACGACATCATCAACTGACTCCAAAACATGCTTTATTGAAGAAACAGACGGCTCAAAATCCCCGGACATAGATTCCGGTCTGTCAATGACTTTCGCTCCAAATTGCAAGGTTATTTGCTTTATTTCTGCATCATCTGTTGAAACGTAAATTTCATCAATAATTCCTGAATTTGCTTGAGCATAAATAATTGAATGTGCCAACAAGGGAATTCCTCCCAATTGCTTTATGTTTTTTTGAGGCAATCTTTTGGAACCTCCCCGAGCCGGAATAATTACTATGTTTTTCATCTATTCCATTTTAAATTTAGCATTATCGATAATTTTATCCATGCCAGCACTCCATGCTTTAGCTGAATACAAGTCAGAAGGAATTATTTCAGTTTTATTGTTGCTTTGGTACAAAAATTCCAATATTGCTTTCTCCCAATCTTCTTCAAAATGTGGCTTTTCGACTAATTTTCCATATTTTCCATATTGCAGCACTTCCGGCACACCGCCTAAAGCAGAAGCGATACAATAGCATCCGCAATGTAATGCTTCTATTAAGGAAAGTCCACAACCCTCATGGCACAAAGTCGGAAACAAATAACAATCAGATAATTGATAATACTTTGGCAGTTCATTATTAGAAATTTCTCCTAAATATTGTACCCCTTCAACTTCCACTTCCCGAGTTGCACCAACTACAAGTAACATTACACTTTTATCTCTAGAATATATTTTTTTCCAAACTCTTAAAATAAAATCTAATCCCTTCTTCGGAAGATCTTTAGAACACCATAAGAACACTTTTTTATCCAGAAGGTTCAATTCATTTTTCAAAATTTGTCTTTCTTTCTGTTCAATTCTATAAAACCTGCCTGTATCTATGCCGTTATGCAAAACCGAAAAACTGCAGGGTAAAATAGTATAATACTCTTTATGAATTTTGTAGCTATCATAAGTCAGCAAAACCATTTCATCAATCGCATCATAAAACCAACGTCCATTAAAATTTTCAAAAAAAGGAGGAAAACCATGATAAAAAAATTGTATTTGGCAATTTTGACGAAATCCCTTTCTAGTTAAAAATTCCTGAAGGGGTTTAATGACCCCAAAATTATCTACAATCTGGATAATGTATTTGTTATCAGGAATTAAAACGCTTTCCAAAGCCTTTATGTATCCCAAGTACTGCTCACTAAAAATATTTTTCTTCAGTTTACTTATAAAGTTTTCTTCAACAAAGGAGTATTTTACGCTGTTAAATTGATCTTCCGGACGAGTACAGACAATATAATCTATCTTATGCTTCTTCTCAAGATAGCTACCATACATGGTGGTCCAACTACCAATTTTGGAATAGGGCAATGGAAATTGTGAAACTAAAATTACTTGAGTCATAACTATTTTATACCGGGTCCTATCTAAAACTAAGTTAGAATTATTTTAAAACTTATACTTTTCAAATCATCACTAATCTTTAATGTATAGGGAGCTTGATGATAAAAAGAAACAATATGTAAAAGCAGCTTATCATTAATTTCCTTTAAACTGTAATATTTGGGTATTCTTTTCCCTATCATTTTTTTTACTTTAAACCTTAGGGAAGATTGAAACGTATCTTTGACAAATCGAACTGCTATTACTCCTCCTTTAAATTGAGCTAATTCCACAAACAAAAAATGATCTACCATTTCCACTCTATTAGATATGGTGACTTCTTCATCAAAACTTTCTAGTTCGTTAAATTCTTTTTCTGAAATTACCTTCCCCCACTCCTTAGAGTTGGTCTCCTTGATATTATTCTTTAAGTTAAATAACAAATGGGCATGATTCATTTCAACTATCCCTGTCAATTGCAGCTCATCTACCAATTTTCTACTTTCGCTATTCCTATAATTCTTATGCCATTGATGTAACATCAATACTTCTTTATCATAAAACTTAATATCACAACCCATTAATTTCAATCGATTGTGAACATCGGCATCCTCGGCTCCCCAAAAATGAAAAAATTCATCAAAGCCTACTATTTTATTTAGTTGCTTCACAGGAAACAAAGACAATCCCTGAGCTCCAACATCTGAAAAAAATGAAGGTTTATATGCTAAATATTCTTTTGAAGCAACACTTTCCTTTGCTGTCAAGAAACCCACTTTGAAATAGTATGCATTCAGAGGATCTGAGAGGTCGTACAGCTTTGCAACAAAATCAGGACTAAAAATCATATCCACATCAGCGGTGAAAACATAATCACTTTTAATATTTCGCAATCCAATATTAAGAGCTTTAGAACGAGACCAGGGCTGAAAAACAGAAAAACTATAAATATAAGTTGCAAATTTATAAGTGGAAACTAGCTCCCTAACTATCTCTGAAATCACAAGAGAAGAACCATAATCTACAAATATTACATTAAATCCGTTATTTGTTTGTCTTCCTAATGAATCTAATGACCTTTTAATACGGGAAGTTTCTCTATTTCGATAAGGATAAATAATGGTTATCATAACACTACTATTCTATATAATCATCCTAATTAAAAAAAATTACATTTGGATATAGCTTAATAAAGCAACTATATTTTTCAAAAATCTAGGTCGCTATAAAAAAATCATATTTCATCTTACAGAAATAGACTTGAATGGGATTTTTTTGAAATGAATGTTAAATTAAATTTTTTAGATTTTAATAATTTAAACAATTTCAATACTTCCATCTTAATTTGGTAAGATATAATTATATTCTTATTCACCCACTATTTTCTCCTCGATTCATGTTTTAAAGTTAAGATAACGATAACCCCTTTTAAAAAAAAACAACAAAAACATACCAATATTAATTTTTGTCCAAGCAGTTAACTTTAAATTTACGGTATTAATATTTTGCAGCATTAGTTTAAATTCTTTAATTGAATAAACGACCGGTTTATTCTGACTTAAAAAATACAAGATTAAAAGTTGTTTTTTTAAAACAACCTTTAATAACATATTCTTTTCTTTTATTGTAAAAAAACAAGAAGGCGATTTCAAATACGCAATAACTTTCTGATAATATTTAAAAACGGACAAGTGCGCCTTATAATTATTTTTAAAGTTCTTATCTAAACTTGCATGTGCTCTTCGAACATAAAATAAAATATCTGTTAAATACTTAAAACTAGCTCCTTCACAAAGTCTCGCAAAATTAAAATCCGTTTCATGAGCATAAAAAAGTGTTTCATCAAAAAGATTTTTATTATTTAAAAAAGGTCTTCGCCATAGAGGCGAAGGAGTAAGAAATATCAATTTACCCCTTATGTAATATGATAATGAATTTTCATCATCCGTAAAAATTTCTGGATTATAATTTCCAATTACATTAATTATACTTTCAGAAAAATTCACAGAAAAACTAGCGCAAAAATCTAATGAATTATCATCCACCAAAACATTAATTTGTTTTTCTAAAAATTGCGGATGCATTATATCATCACTATCAAACCATTTAATAAATTCTCCATTACTAACTTCAAAACCAAAATTTCTGCAGGAATTTGGTCCTTTTAGCCGGTCTTTTGGACGTTCATAATATTGAAAGCGGGAGTCGCTTTGCACGTAGGCTTGTGCTATGGCGGCAGTATCATCATTACTGCCATCATCTATAATTATACACTCCCAAGTTTTATATGTTTGAGCTAAGATACTGTCTAGCGTTTCAGCAATTAGGTGAGCACGATTGTATGTGGGAATAATTATTGAAACCAAATCATTCATATTAATGCCATTTTCCAACGTTTTTCAAATCTGTAACTTCCTCTGGAACAAAGACAAAACAAATTACCCACTAGGAACAACTCTATTTTTGATATATTCTTATTCTTTCTCAATAAGGATATTAAATTTTTTAAAATATAATTACAATTATCTTTATGTCCATTTTCAATACCCCTAAAAAACAAATCAATTAGGTTTCTATAATTCGCATTAATTAAATCAACATCATAAATTTCAATACTACGTTTTAAATTGTGGATTGCAATATATGCCAATGATTCTTTATATTGTCTTACATAAGATTCATTTCTGAAGGTTTTAGAATCATCATGCTGTCTATATAAAAACTGTTGACTATTTATTATCTTATATTTATCCTCCGGCAGTTTAAAAAATATTCTAGAGAAAAGTTCTGTTTCTTGCCCTCTGGATAATTCACAATTAAAAAGGATCTTACTTTCTAAAAAAGATTTCCTGAAAAGTACTGATGGCGTTAAAATCTTTAATGACCATAAAGAGTAATCCTTAAACAAATATGCTCCTTCATCAAGCTCTATAGATTTTTTATTCATTAGATTTTTGTCTACAAAATATCCTGAACATATTATCAAGCATATAGATGGATTTATTGAATCAATTTTTATTTTTAAAAAATCCTTCAACATAATATCATCATCATCAAACCAATTGATGTACTCCCCTCTACTCATTTCAAATCCGTAATTTCTACAAGCATTAGCGCCTTTGGGTCTGCTATTTGGCCGGTGGTGATATTGAAATCTTGTATCTTTGGTCACGTAACTGCCTAAAACCTCATCCGTATTATCAGTTGAACCGTCATCCACAATGATACACTCCCAATTCTCATAAGTTTGCGCCAACACACTGTCGAGCGTTTCAGCTATTAAGTGCGCCCGATTGTAGGTAGGAATGATTATGGAAACTAAAGGGTTATTCATTTTTAATAATCACTTTTTCTATTAGCTCATCAAGGGTTTGTAAATGCCTTTCTAACGTAAAAAAAGATTTTATTCTTTCTTTTCCTTTTCTTCCTAGTTGACAAGCCAAGTCATAGTCTTCTAAGAGTACTTTCATTTTATCTGCCATTGTATCTACATCATGCTCTTCTACTAAAAAACCGGTTTCTCCGTCAAGGATTACATCAGGAATTCCGGCATGATTAGTTGCAATCACAGGCAAGCCTGCTGCACTGGCTTCCATAACTGCCACGGGGGTTCCCTCCTGATCTCCACTTAGGGCCATAACCGAATGCTGCACAAAAGCCAATCCTTTTTCTAAATATCCTAAAAATTCTTCCTGGGACAAAATCCCCGGTAACAAAATCTGGTTTCCCAACTTATAATAACGGACCAGATTTTTACAAGTTTCATATAATTCTCCCTGTCCCCCTATTACCAATCTAGCATCAGGAAATCTTTCCGCAAGTTGTTTAAAAGCTAAAATGTTATAATAAGGCGCTTTCTTATTGACGAACCGGCCTATTCCTATGAAAAGCGGTTCTGAAAATTGGGGTTTAAGAGCTAAAAAACTATTATCTGGACCACAGGGATTATATATTATTTTTTCAGCAGGACATCCCATTTCTAACAAGCGATTTTGCATTGAAAGAGAAACTGCAATAATATGATTACAATAAGTAAAAACTGCTGCATAGTTATCACAGTTTTTTATAACAGCATCTATAGAAGCATCATAGCCATGAAAATGAGCGATTAAAGGGATATTTAATTTTTTGCAAATGGCAACTATTCTGTTGGCAGTAGTACCATATTGTGCCAAAACCACCTGAATTTTATTTCTTTTCAAAGAAAGTACAAAAGCGGTTTCATCAATACTCAATGTTTTAAATCCTAAATTTCGTTTTATCCTCACAGACCAGGAAATTAAACGGTTCTTTAATTTACCGAAGCCTTCTAAACTCAAAGGTAAGTCACCACCGTAATAGTAGAATACTTCGGCATTCAGGCCATTTTTTTGAGCCTGAATAAAAGTCTCCGAATATGCATTCAATGACGGGGCAACCATCGCCACTCTATTTTTTTGCAATCCCATATAATCCTGTTATCATTTGACCTTCTGCAAACTGTATTCTTGTTTTTTTATCCATTCTAATCAAAAAACCAATAATCGGTTTTAAAATAACTGATAAATATTTTCTTTTTCTCGTGGTCATAGGGCTTCTTCTTACCCACAATCCTAACATTTGTGCCATAGTTGCATGCCAACCACCCGTTGCTTTGATCTCTATTTCTTTAAATCCTGAATTATCAAAATGTCTATATAACGAAAATGGAGTATAACGATATTCATCATGCGGCACTTCATGTAAATTCCATAAAAAAGGAACAGTAAAGAAAAAAACACCCTTTGGTTTTAAAACCCGATACACTTCTTTTAAAACCATTTCAGGGTCAGGGCAATGTTCCAATACTTCCGTTCCAAAAGCACATTCAAAACTTTCGCCTTCAAAAGGCATTGTTTTACCGTTCCATACAAAATCAGGTTTGACCGACCGATCATATTCCAAAGCATTTTCGATATCTAAGCCTACATATTTTTCAACCGTGCTATTTTCCAGAATATATTTTTTATATGGCATTTTACCACATCCGATATCCAATAAATTACCCTTTAATTTAGGTAATGTTTCTTTTAAAGCATTAAAAATAGCTCTTCTTATATAGTACTTATCTAAATTCTGAACTGTAAACTTTATTTCGATAAAATCTTTCATAATTATACTTTTTCGAAAACAGCCAATACATTTCTTCCATTAACAAATTGACAATAAGATCTTTTTAAAAGATTAGGAGCAATTTTATGGAAAGTCTTTAAAATAATCTTCTTAAAATAGTTAGCATTCTCAGTTTGGATCTTAAAAAAATATTCATAAGAATTTGCTAATGGTTCATATTCTAATTTTTTTAATTGAACTGCGAATATTTTCTCTAACGATTTTAATGCTTTTTTGTTCCATAAACCAGCATGATGAGGAGGCAAATTTAGAGTATGCCATTTATCAGACACAAAAAGATAGGGATTATTATTAGGTACTCCAATGAATAATTTCCCTCCTTTTTTTAATGTTTTCAAAGAAGACTCAATAAACTCATGAACTGCTGTTATGTGCTCTAAAACTTGAAAATAACATACAACATCATAATATTCAATTTTAGTAAACGCTTCCTCTTCAATTAATCTTTCTTCAACATTAAGTTTTTCATCGATACATTTACTTACAGCAAGAGGATTCAGTTCCAGACCTTTTACATTATAAATTTCTTTTTCCTGTAATAATTTGATAAAAGCTCCAAATCCTGATCCTATTTCTAAAATCTTATCTTCTTTATTCAAAAATTGCAACGCTTTTATATGTTCCCATCTTTCGGAATAATAATTTGTTCGAATAGAAGATAATTCTTTGTAAAACTTATCATCTCCAATAACTGAAAAAGGCACATAAAACAAATAACCCGTATCATTACATCGTAATAAGGATACTGTTTTTAATTTTCCAAAATATCTTGCAACATCAATATTTATTTCATTTTTATACAATTCTACAAGTTTTTGAACTTCAAATGTATGTATAACATCAAGATTATCAGATTTGGTTAAAGGACTCACAACTTTATCTAACTTACCTTTCTTATTTCCCATTTGGTATCCCTTTCTTTATATATTGCAGAACCCTTTTGATAGTAATAATCTCTTTTTTCACTATTTAAAATTTCAAAATTACAGGCATCTATAACTTGGTCTAATCGTTTTTTTAAAAAGTTATCAGCAAAAAATATATTGATTTTATATACTCCGGGATATAAACTTAAATCTTGTATAACTGATTTTAATTCATATTCACCTATTTCCTCACAAAATTTAATCTCTTTAAATAAGATTAATTCATGAACTACTGGTATTTCATCTACCGAAACTATTTGATAAGACACTGCCGGATCCATCAATTTATATGGCGACTTTAAATTAATTATTATCTCTAATTTTTCTCCAAAATCATGACAATATCCGTTTGAACTTGTCAAAACTTCAGCCTTCTTTATGATAGGTTCTTCGGAGTCTATAATATTTTCATAAGTAGTCTTCTGTTCTTTATTTGTATCTAAATGATAACCCACTACTTCAATAATTCCTCCCTCAAAAACCACTTTCCCATGCTCCAACACGATCCCTCTGGTACATAAATTCTTCACCGCAGCCATATTATGACTCACAAACAACACAGTCCTACCCTCCCCTTTAGAGATATCCTGCATTTTACCAATGGCTTTTTTCTGGAACTCGGCGTCGCCAACAGCCAGCACCTCATCGACAATTAAAATTTCAGGTTCCAGAAAGGCGGCCACGGCAAAAGCAAGCCGTACCGTCATCCCGCTACTGTAACGTTTCACAGGCGTATCAATATAACGCTCACAACCGGAGAATTCGATAATCTCATCGAGCTTGGCCGTGATTTCTTTTTTGGTCATCCCAAGAATGGCTCCGTTAAGATAGATATTATCCCTTCCCGTTAATTCCCCATTAAAACCCGTGCCCACCTCCAGTAAGGAAGCAATACGACCTTTTGACTTGATACTCCCGGTTGTGGGCGCCGTAACCTTCGAAAGAATTTTAAGCAGGGTAGATTTTCCTGCCCCGTTCTTCCCTATTATTCCTATTACTTCACCCCGCTCCACTTCAAAATTAATATCCTGCAAAGCCCATACATAATCACTGCTCCCTTTTGTAGAACGGTCATTTGCATCCCCAATTTTTAGGTAAGGATCTTCCTTACCTCTAACTTTATGCCACCATCGATTCAGGTCATGACTAAGCGTACCGGTACCCACGGTTCCCAACCGATATTGTTTGGATAAATTTTCGACTTTTAGTATTATGTCTTTCATTTCTTTGTTACGGTTGTCTGTTTTCGGTTATCTGTTGTCCCTTTTCGGTGGTCGGTGGTCTGTAACTCATAACTGATAACCGATAACTGACAACTCACAACTCACAAACTATACAGTATCAATAAAACTTTTCTCGGTCCGATTAAAAATAACCAAACCAACTAAAAAAAGCAAACAGATCACAAAAATAGTGTAAGATAATCCTGATAAGTAGACCTGACCGCTATTCAATAATAGATATCGGGCGGTTTCAATGATGTAGGACAATGGATTGTACGCTACCAGCCAGGCATATTGCGGCATTTTTTGCTGCACTAAGCTTAAAGGATAAACCACAGCCGAAAGATACATCAGCAACTGTACCCCAAACCCCATCAGATGATTCAAGTCCCGGTATTTAGTAACCATAGAGGATATAATCATTCCTAAAGCTAACCCCAATACTCCCATCATCACTACCAATAACGGAAAAAAAACAACTCCTAACCCTAGGCTTACTGCTGCCCCGTTCCACAAATAATATAGGTAAAAACCAATAAAAATGAGAAATTGGATTCCGAATTTCACCAAATTAGAAATCACTACTGACAAAGGCATTATTAACCTTGGAAAATAGACTTTCCCAAAAATACCCGCATTTGAAGCAAAGGTGTTGGAAGTCCCGTTGAGACAAGCTGTGAAATAATTCCAGACCGTAATGCCCGCCAAATTGAAAAGAAATGGAGGTACCACTCCGGTCTCAATCCCTGCGACCATATTAAAAATTATGGTAAAAGTCAGTGAAGTAAACAATGGTTGGATTAAGTACCAAAGAGGCCCTAATATCGTCTGTTTATAGACAGTAACCACATCACGTTTAACAAAAAGAAACAGCAAATCACGGTATTGCCAAACTTCCTTCAGATTTAAGGAAAAAATATTGTTTTTGGGGGTTATTTCATACAACCACCTATTATCGTATTTGTCCATTAGATCCATAATAATGTAAATTCAGGGTGGCTAAATATAATTGGGACAGCTACCTTTTCAAAAAATATTCGACAACCTTCACAAAAAAAGGGCCGAAATTCAAATTTTAACTTTTAAAAAACTGCTTTGCTGCACCAATACGCTTACCAATACAGCTAACTCATAATCGTGATTCGTGATTTGTGAAACGTAAACCGTAACTCGTGATTCGTGATTCGTGAATTGTGAGTGGTGATTGGTGAGTGGTGAGAGATGAAACGGTAAGTACTAGTTAAAAACCGACAGACGAAAATCGAAAATCGAATAACGAACAACAGTGAACCGTGAATTGTGATTCGTGATTCGTGATTCGTGATTCGTGAATTGTGAGAGATGAAACGGTAAGTACTAGTTAAAAACCGACAGGCGAACAACGAAAATCGAAAATCGAATAACGAACAACAGTGAAACGTGAAACGTGAGTGGTGAGTCGTAACTTGTGAAGCAGTAAATATTAGTTAAAAACCAACAGACAAACAACAACTGGCGAACAACGAACAACGATAATCGAAAATCGAAAATCGAAGTACGAAAAACCGATAACCGAAAACTGACAACAGAGAACCGTGATTCGTGACTGGTGAACCGTAAAACGGCAATCGTAAGCCAGTAACTGACAACTGACAACTGATAACTGATAACTGATAACAGAGAACTGACAACAGAAAACAGAAAACAGAAAACCGAAAACCGAGAACCGAGAACCGACAACGGACAACGAATAACGAACATCGAACAACGATTTAAGAAGGAGACAACCCATTATTCACAAATCTATCCCAAATCTTCTTACATTTGCAGCATGCTGTCCCTATTCAAATCCAAACCGCGCCTCAAAGACCTCATCCCCGATGGTCATGTTGACATCCATTCCCATCTGTTGCCGGGCATCGATGACGGCGCTAAAACTTTTGAAGATACTTTAAGACTAACTCGGGCTATGCAGGACATGGGTATTCAGGAGTTGATCACTACGCCTCACATCATTCAGCATGTGTGGGACAATACCCATGAGACGATTTTGACTAAAAAAAAATCTACCCAAGAGGAATTAAAAAGAAATGGGATTGTAACTCCCTTTAGGGCAGCGGCAGAGTACCTGATGGATGACCGCTTCGTCGAACTCTTTAAATCAGAGCAGTTATTGACCTTAAAAGACAATTATGTCCTGGTGGAAATGTCCTATATCAATGCGCCAATCCAATTGTATTCCATCCTGTTTGATTTACAGGTAGCGGGTTACATTCCGGTTTTAGCACATCCCGAAAGGTATTTGTTTTACCACAATAATTTTGGTGAATATGAAAAACTGAAAAGAGCCGGATGCCTGTTCCAACTCAATTTATTATCGGTCGTGGGTTACTATGGCGATAATATTGCTAAAATAGCCGATCAGCTTTTACAAAAAGGCATGTACTCCTTTGTTGGTTCCGACATACACCACGACAAACACCTGGCAGCCTTTGATCAAAAGCTAAAAATAAAAGAAAGTAAGCCGCTGCAAGAAGTCATTCAGAACAATAAGTTCTTTAAGAGATAAACAGACAAAAAGTAAGCATCGCGCTTCGTAAAAGAACAAAGCGTTCTAAAAGAAATACCACTCCGCCTTTTTGGTGCTCAAAGCCAACTACAGTTACCGTTATATACAGAGCAGCTTATTCCTGCTCTGAGTCCTTATTAATTATCCAGAATTTCATATTCCGAATTCATACTCTTATATTCGGGAACGATGGATTTCATTTTAGCTACGATTCCTTTCTTATAGTGCGAATACGCTTTTGAAATCAGTTCATCGATTTCAGTATGTAAGATTTCAAATTCATCCTGAAACTCCTCGGCAATCATGATTTTATGATGGTGAGTAGGTATGGTTTTAGAAAAATCATTCAAGAGTTCCTCGTACAACTTTTCTCCGGGTCTCAAACCGACAATTTTTATTTTGATATCCCTGTCAGGGATAAATCCTGCCAGTTTTATCATCTTTCTGGCCAAATCAATAATTTTTACCGGTTCACCCATATCAAAGATATAAATCTCTCCTCCCTTTCCCATGGCTCCGGCTTCAAGCACTAACTGACAGGCTTCGGGGATGGTCATAAAATAACGGATGATGTCGGGATGGGTAATCGTTATTGGTCCTCCCTCGTTAATCTGTTTGGTAAACAATGGAACTACCGACCCATTAGAACCCAAAACATTTCCAAAACGCGTGGTAATAAATTTTGTCCCATCGGCTTCTTTATTATTATTCAATTTCAGCTGCAAGGACTGCACATATTTCTCTGCAATCCGCTTACTGGCTCCCATTACATTACTTGGATTTACGGCCTTATCAGTAGAAATCATTACAAAATTTTTAACCTTATATTTGGTGGCTAAATCTGCTACAATTTTTGTCCCTGCCACATTAGTTAGGATAGCTTCAGACGGATTATCCTCCATCAGTGGCACGTGCTTATAAGCAGCAGCATGATAAACCACATCAGGCTGATACAACCTGAATATCGCTTCCATACTCTCCTTATTCCTCACATCTGCAACAACACTCAAAACAGTATTCTTATTTTCCATATGGGCAAATTCCAGATTAAGGTTATGCAAAGGGGTTTCCGCCTGATCAAGTGCAATGATTTCCTGAGGGTCGAATAGAAATACCTGACGCACAATTTCACTGCCTATGGAACCTGCTGCTCCCGTAATGAGGACCGTCTTGCCCTTTAACTGATTGGAAATTGCATAATTATCCAGGACAATAGGTTTTCTTCCCAAAATATCCTCAATCTGAATGTTCTTGATGTTCTTGGAAATCTCCTTTTTATCTTCCCAATCCGTCACCACGGGAATGGTATAGACCTTGTAGTTTTGTTCCAGACACTGCTCGACTATTTCAGCATATTCTACATTGGACAAACTTTTATCGGCCATAATTACCACCTGAGCACCTTGCATACGCATCACAACAGCGAGTTTTCTTTTTAACACAAAAATCGGCAAATCCATCATCCTCTTTGATGAATTCTGTAAATTTTTATCTATAAAACCTACCACTTTGAAGCGAGCAGGCGTTTCCATCTTTAAGGCATTGGCAATTGCCAGCGCATTGGCATCGGTTCCATAAATCATGGTTCGCACCAAATTCGCATCATTATGTTCTGAAAAATAATTTTCAAATGTTTGCTTTACTACCACCCTGTAAAGGAATAAACCACAAAAAGACACCACCATATTGATAAACAATCCAGTGTTTAAAAACAGTTTTTGTTCGTACTGATATTGCAGGGCATGATTGAGCAGGTAAAAGAATACAAAAACGGAAATCTGAGAAAACAGCAGTTTTAACGCATCAACATAGGAAGAATGCCTGATAATTCCGGCATAGGTCCTGAATATCCAAAAAAAGAAAATATTTATGCCAATATGAAGACTTAAGTACATAAGTTTTTCTGACAATACGATATAGGGCAATCCCATACCGTTAACAATCAACTTTGTAAACACAAAGGAAACTAATAGCACGAAAACATCCATAAAAAGCACCACCCACCTCGGAAGGTACCTTAAATTTCGGATGTTAAATTTTAAATCTATCTCTGAGAGGAAGATCGATAATGTGGATCGCAAGTCTGTTTTTTTGTTACTCAATCGCTATGTTTTTTCGTTTTCTATAAAGCAATGCAAAATTAAGATTTTATTCTCATATGCTGCAAAAGCTCCCCTATTTTAACTTATTTGCTAGTTGAAGCTAATTCGGTTTAAACCCCGTTTTAAATACCTCAATAAAGTCACTTCTTTTGCTTTAATAATGCCAACAGATATTCCCCATATCCTGACTTTCTGAGCGGCTCAGCCAATGCTTTTAACTGCTGCGAATTGATAAAACCCTGCCTCCAGGCAATTTCCTCGATACACCCCACCTTAAGTCCCTGTCTTTCTTCAATGACCTGAACAAATTGACCCGCCTGCATCAGGCTGTTAAAGGTCCCTGTGTCCAGCCAGGCTGTCCCACGGCTCAGAATCCCAACATTCAGTTTTCCCTGCTCAAGATAGGCCTTATTCACATCGGTAATTTCATATTCTCCCCTAGCACTGGGTTTTATGTTTTTTGCAATTTCCACCACCGAATTGTCATAAAAATACAAACCCGGTACCGCATAATTGGATTTTGGTTGCAATGGTTTCTCTTCTATGGATATCGCTTTAAAACTTTCGTCAAATTCAACTACCCCATAGCGTTCCGGATCAGAAACATGATAAGCAAAAACCACTCCTCCCTCAGGATCGGTATTGGACTGCAGCAATTCGTCCATAGTAGCACCAAAGAAGATATTATCTCCCAGCACCAGGGCCACACTGTCAGCTCCTATAAAATCTTCGCCAATCACAAAAGCCTGTGCCAGACCATTGGGAACGGCCTGCTCAGCATAAGAGAATACACAACCCAAACTGCTGCCATCTCCCAGCAACTTCTTAAAATGCGGCAAATCGTGAGGCGTCGAAATAATCAGGATCTCATTAATCCCGGCCGTCATCAGGGTCGACAAAGGATAATAAATCATTGGCTTATCGTATACCGGCATCAGCTGCTTGCTCATCGCCAGCGTCAACGGGTGTAATCGGGTACCGGAACCTCCGGCTAGTATTATTCCTTTCATTTTTTTTCAGTTATCGGTTATCGGTTATCAGTTATCTGTGCTTTTCGGATAACAGCCAACTCAAATCTAATCCCCTAGCTTTCTTCTTTTAAAAGTGTTTTATTATCGGAATCTATTCGTGTTAATTCGTATAAAATTCGTATCAATTAGCATACTGTTTCTCATAATAAGCCTGATAAGCCCCACTCGTCACATTGTCCAACCACTCCTGGTTTTCCAGATACCAGTTCACTGTTTTTTCCAATCCCTGTTCGAAGGTAACCGATGGCTTCCAACCCAACTCTCTATTAATCTTGGTGGCATCGATGGCATAGCGCAGGTCATGACCCGGACGGTCTTTTA
>CAZTLN010000015.1:64012-71079 GCA_964614445.1 uncultured Flavobacterium sp.
TTAATCTTGGTGGCATCGATGGCATAGCGCAGGTCATGACCCGGACGGTCTTTTACATAGGCAATCAGCTGCTCCGAAGTCCCTTCGGCTCTGCCTAATTTACCGTCCATAATCTTGCACAGCAGTTTTACCAAATCGATATTCTGCCATTCGTTAAAACCGCCTATGTTATAGGTATCATGGTTTTTACCCTCGTGGAAAACCAAATCGATTGCCACAGCATGGTCTTCAACAAAAAGCCAGTCGCGGGTATATTTCCCGTCGCCATAAACCGGCAACGGTTTGTTATTGATGATATTATTGATAAACAGCGGAATCAGTTTCTCAGGGAAGTGATTCGGACCGTAATTGTTAGAACAGTTGGTCAGCACATAAGGTAGGCCGTAGGTTTCCCCATAGGCACGCACAAAATGATCTGAACTGGCTTTCGAAGCCGAGTAAGGAGAATTGGGGTCATAAGGAGTTGTCTCGGTAAACAAGCCTTCGGCACCCAGACTGCCGTATACTTCATCAGTGCTGATATGATAAAAGCGTTTGCCCTCAGCATTGTCTTTCCAAATTGCCTTCGCAGCATTCAATAAGTTTACGGTTCCTATGACATTCGTCTTCACAAAAGCCATCGGATCTGTAATGGAACGATCCACATGCGATTCTGCCGCCAGGTGCAGCACCCCGTCAAACTGATGCTCGTTAAAAAGCGCATTGATAAAATCAGCATCTGCGATATCTCCTTTTACAAAGGTATAGTTGGGAGCATTTTCAATATCCTTTATATTCTCCAGATTTCCGGCATAAGTCAGCGCATCCAGATTATAGATATGGTAGCTCGGATAGCGATTTACAAACCGTCTTACCACATGCGACCCTATAAATCCGGCACCTCCGGTGATTAGTATTTTCTTCATCTTTTTTCGTGATTCGTGATTCGTGAATCATTTTTATTTATTGTCCTAATTTAAATTAATTCTCTTTTGTTTTCTCCTGCGATAAATTTCCTTTTCTTACCCCTCCCTAAAAAAAAAAAAAGAATTATTAAAATCCTATCTTATTTTGATTTTATATATTCCCTTATCCTGGCTAACACATCTGACATATTCCCTAGAACTTCTTCATTTGTAAATCGGACGACTTGAATCCCATTACCTTCTATGTTAGCGGTTCGCTCTTTATCTATTTTTTGCTGTTCAGAAGTTTGATGATAGCCCCCATCAATCTCAATAACCAATTTTAATTGATGGCAATAAAAATCAGCAATATAAATTAACAATGGATGTTGCCTCCTGAACTTATACCCCTCCAATTGATTATCTTTCAATGCTAACCATAGAGACTCCTCTGCTTGGGTAGGATTTGCTCTCAGACTTTTTGCATTAGCAAAAATCTTCGGAGATGCCCCCTTCCACATATTATCATCTTGCAGAGGATTCTTTTTCATTCAATAATCTTTTAACCGCCTGTAAAATTTTAGGTTCCCTTCAAGTAGAGGAAAAGTTAAATTCAATTTTTTCATTCTTTAAACTATGCTAAAATTTTCGGCTCCCTTTAGGGTAGGGGAAAACGAAAATTTAATTCCAATTCCCCGTCAACGCTTCCAAACTTTTCGCCCGTTTTATTGTGGGGAAAACGAAAATTTTTATTTCTATAACAAAAACCTTTGCAAGTTTCTTTTTTGTTTTTCCCCTATCCCTAAAGGGAGCAAAAAAGAAACACATGATACTCTATTTTTCGGTTCCCTTTTAGTATAGGGAAAACGAAAATTTTATTTTTTATCGGTCATGAAAATTTCTTTTTCTTACCCCTCCCTACAGGGCGAAAAAAGAAATTTACTCACCACTACTAACTACTAAGCTTCAACACCCCCAAGCACCGCTTTAAACTCTCCCGGTATTCAGGCACGGTGATTCCAAATGTAGCGGAAATTTTACTTTTATCCAATAAGGAATAGGCCGGCCGCTTAGCTGCCGTAGGGTATTCCGACGAGGGGACTCCGCTGATATCGCAATCAAATCCTCCGATTTCTTTTATAGCCAAGGCAAACTCATACCAACTGATCTCGCCCTCGTTAGAGAAATGATAGATTCCCGGAATCCAGCTCGGGTGCTTAATGATACCAAGTATAGCCAGAGCCAAATCGGCGGCATAGGTAGGACTGCCTATCTGGTCATTGACCACCTTCAGACTGTCTCTTTCCTGCATCAGGCGCAACATGGTTTTCACGAAGTTGTTCCCAAAAGAGGAATACACCCAGGAGGTTCTGATGATGATCGCTTCCGGATTTTCAAGTCGGGCAGCCTGCTCTCCGGCCAACTTAGTCACCCCATACACATTGATGGGAGCCGTAGCAGCTTCTTCCGTTAATGCCTTGGCCGAAGTCCCATCAAAGACGTAATCGGTGGAAATATGGATGAATTTGCAGTAATTGACTCTGCTCCATTGCGCCAAAAAAGCAACAGCCTGATGATTGAGTAGGTCCGAGAGTTCGTATTCCGACTCCGCCCGGTCCACAGCAGTATGTGCCGCACAGTTGATGATGATATCCGGATGGATAGCAGCAAGCTTTGTGGGCAAATTTTCCACATCCGTCAGATCCAATTCCTGATAATCGGTAAAAACCCAATCAAAGTCGCTGTCTTTTTCCGACAACACCCTCAACTCCGATCCCAACTGACCATTACCCCCGGTTACTAGTATTTTTTTCATTTATTTTATTACGAATTAACGCGAATTTCTCGAATTTATGGGAATTATACCACTCATCGTCTGTCGATTTTCGAATTTCGATTTTCGTACAACCAGCAACGAATCACAGCACACACCCCTTACCCCTCTATAGAAGGGGAATACGTTAGGTACATACGACACCAATTCCCTCCTTGAGGAGGGCAGCGAGGTGTAATACCCGGGTAATAACAATACATTTGACAACACACCAATCACGTTTCACGAATTACGAGTCACGTTTCACGATCCAAAACCCACAACCGACAACCGAGAACAGACAACTCACCAATCACCAGTCACAAATCACAAATCACGAGTCACGTTTCACAACCCACAACCCACAACAGACAACCGACAACCAACAACTCACCAATCACTCATTACGAATTACGAATTACGAATTACGAGTCACGAGTCACGAGTCACAAAAAACGGTAATACCAAATCCTTTTCCGATACAATCACCTCATCCGAAGGGACCTTCCAGTCGATATTCAGCACAGGATCGTCATAGCGGATTCCCCTTTCACTCTCTTTATTATAGGGCTGATCTACCTTATACAGTACCGAGGCACTTTCACTCAGCACCGAAAAACCATGGGCAAAACCAGCAGGAATCATCAGCTGTTTTTTGTTCTCAGCACTCAAAATAATACTGAGATGTTTGCCATAGCTAGCCGAATCTTTTCTCAGGTCGACCGCGACATCCAGGATCTCGCCTTCCAATACCCGCACGAGTTTGGCCTGAGCATAGGGTGCCTTTTGATAATGCAGCCCACGAATCACTCCTTTTTTGGAAAAAGACTGATTGTCCTGAATGAAGTTGTACTCCAGAGCGTTTATCTTAAAGCGCTCCTGATTATAGGCTTCAAAAAAGTAACCGCGCTCGTCTTTAAAAACCGCGGGATGAATGATCAGTAAACCCTGCAAGGGTGTTTCTTCAAGCAACATAATATCATTTTTATTTTTAATGCCTTGGACTCTCACGACCAATGTACGGCAGTATCAAATATAAGAAAAAGGTTTACAAAGCAAATCTTCATAAACCTTTTACTGCTATAAGGGTATTCTTTTTATTTCTTCAGCATCCGTTTGTACCAAGGCGCCTTCGCTACCTCCCTGCCATAACCATAACCATAACCATAGCCGTAGCCATAGCCATAACCGTAGCCATAGCCCTTAGAGATATTGGTATCATTGAGCAGCATACACATGTTAGGCAGTTTTTGATCGCGGTACAGACTATTCGGCACTTCTAGCATACGCTTTTCAAGGAAATTAGCACGGGCTACATAAATAAACGTATCTGCATGTTTGGCAATCAACAGCGTATCGGTTACCAGACTTACCGGCGCCGTATCGACAATGACATAGTCGTACTGTTTTTTAACCTGTTCAAAGAAATTGTCTACTTTTTTACTCATCAGCAATTCCGCAGGATTCGGAGGAATAACACCCGCAGGCAAGACATAAAAATCTTCATAGCCCTTTTGCTTCACAATCAGCTCTTCGATACCAAGTTCTTTACTGGAAAGGTAGTTGGTAAACCCCCTGTCCGGCAGCTGTACATATTCGTCCAACTTCGGATTACGGATATCCATACCCACCAGCAATACTTTTTTGCCCGAAAGGGCAATAGTTGCGGCCAGATTCACCGACACAAAGGTCTTCCCCTCCTTCGGGAAAGTAGAGGTCAGGAATACCGTTTTGGCAATACCCTCCGGTACCTTGCTCAGCATGAACTCCAGATTAGTCCTTACAATACGCAAGGCTTCAGCCACACTGGTTCTGCTTTCCGGCTGGATCAACTTAAGATCATCGGCATGGTGAGGCACATCCCCTATAAATGGCACATTGCTCTTTCCCTCGATATCCATGCGGGTCTTTATCTTAGTATCCAAAAGATGGTAAAGATAAATAATGGAAAAAGGGATCAGCAAGCCCAACAGCAGGGCAGCCAGCATGATGATATTTTTCTTTGGCGATACCGCTATGTCTCCGGCCTTGGCCTTATCTACCACTCTGGCATTCGCCTCGGTAGCAGCCATGGCAATAGCCGTTTCTTCTCTTTTTTGCAACAGGTACAGGTACAGTTCTTCCTTTACCTTTTGTTGGCGGGCAATTACCCTGAACTGACGCTCCTGCACCGGTATTTTTCCCAGCTTGCTGTTCAGACTGCCCTCGCGGTCTTCCAGGTTTTTCTTTTGGATTCGCAGGGCCGACTGCAATCGTTGCAGACTGTTGAACACATTGGATTTCAGTGAAACCAATTGCTGATCGATTTTTACCACCGCAGGGTTTTCACTCGTAGCCGATTTCAGAATGCGGTTGCGGTCCAGTACCAGCTGATTGTAACTGTTTATTAATCCTGAAGCATCGGTATCCGACGGCAGAATATTGGCCGGCAACAATTCAGCGGCCGTGCTTTTTTTCAAAAAGTCCAGCAGGGAAAGCACAACATTTTCCTGTATCTCGAGTTCCAAGACCTTCTTGTTGTATTCCTCGGCTCCTTCCACCACCAGCCTGGCTTCCGACTCGATATCGGCCAGTTTATTTTCTTTCTTAAAGCTCTCCACATCCTGCTCCACCCCTTCCAATTCCTTGGTAATCAGCTGCAGCCGATCAGCAATGAAATCAGAAGTCTTTTCAGAGATGTAGTTCTTGTCGGCAGCGGCAGCCTCGTTGTAATTCTTAATCAGATTATCCAGAAAATCTTCTGCCCGCTCCTTAACGGGATCGATGAAGCTCAACTCCACCACACTGCTGAATTTACTCGAAGACGGATTTACCGACAAACGACCGCGATACGATGCTACCACAGCTTTCAGCGGACTGATACTGATGTTTATAGGATTAGCTATTTCCTTGGCCTGACCGTTTTGCAGCGGTTTGCCAATGACCATATCCCCGAATGGAAATCTCATGAGCTCCCCATAGCGGTATTCTTTCTTCAGCTTCAGTTTGGACTCCCCTCCTTCCTCTACATCATTTTTCAGACTGTAGCTATGCGCACTCAATTCCTGAAATTCCAGGCGGATGGCAGTCTCATAAAAAGAGTCCGTGCGGTTTTGTAGCTGTACCAAAATCGGCGGATTGGCATAGATATCATTACTGATTACATTACCCTGAGCCGATAAATTTAATGTCAGGTCCATCTTTCTTACCGTGGTTTCCACCAGGGTTCTGGATTTTAAGATTTCGATCTCGTCTTCTAGATTTGACTTCACTCCTCCGGCCAGACCCAAATCGGCAAAGGCAGTCATTTCAGAGAGCATCCCTCCCCGTTTATCGTCTTTTACAATAATCGTGGTGGTTGCCTGGTATTTTGGAAGTGTGTAACGCAGGTAGATCAGGGCGGCAAAAATGCAGATCCCTGCCGAAACCACAAACCAGGGCCATACTCTGAGGTATTTGTCCAGTTCTTCCCTTAAATTAAACTCCTGCTCCTGAGACTCTGCTATATATGATTTTTCTGTCATCTTATCTGGTAATTAAGGCAATAACGGTGATCAACAAGGAGGTAATGGAAACCCAAACCCCTGTATTGGGTCCTACGGCAGCACCGTTTACTTTGCTGTTATTCGGTTCAACATAAACCACATCATTCTGAGCGAGGTAATAAAAAGGAGAGTTGATAAAATCGGCTTTGGTGAGGTCAACTCGGTTGTAGGTCTTTTGACCGTCGAGTTCTCTTATAACCAACACATTGTTCCTTTGCCCATATATAGTTAAATCTCTAGCCATACTCAGGGCTTCGATCAGGGTCACCCTTTCGGAGTTGATGGTGTAGGTTCCCGGAGCATTCACTTCTCCCTGTACCGCCACCTTGAAATTAGTGATTCGCATATTCACGATGGGATTTTTGATGTAGGCACTTATTTTGTTTCGCAGCAACTCCATCACTTCAGAGCGGCTCAGCCCGCCTACCTTAAGTTTCCCCAGCACCGGGAATTCGATATTTCCCTGACTGTCTACCAGGTATTGCTGGTTGATCTGCTGACCCGTAGCCAGTTTGGTATCGGTCATGGTCATCACCGTTTTCAGATTGAAAGGTGCTGCAATTTCCGGATCTTCGGCAGATACAATGATCAGTAACAAATCATCCGGCTGTATTTTTATCTCGTAGGAGGCTGTATTACTATTGGGAGCAAGACCGTCAATATTCTGATAATAAACGATGTCTTTTCTGCTGGCACAGGACGCTAGCAGTATGATAAAAAAAAGAACTAGTACTTTTTTGAATACTAAAAAATATTTCATGAATGTAGGATTTCCGGCAAATATAGGGATTAATGATTTAATTTACCACCGATTATTTTGTATGTTTTTACTGATGGTTGTCGGTT
>CAZTLN010000016.1:0-59521 GCA_964614445.1 uncultured Flavobacterium sp.
CTTGTATAGTCGCTGCCTTTAAACTCGCACTGTTAGGGTTTTGCCTAGGGTCTTTCGAAAGTTGGTCTGAAAAGACTGTTTTTTTTTGTTTCTATCCTCAATGACTCTCTTTTTTGATCTGATCGGTCCCTTTAAAGTTTTTTTTTTGGGGTTTTAAGTTGGCTAAAAGAAAGTTCATCTGGTTTTATGAATTAAATGTACTTATGGTATAACTTATGTTTTATCATAATATTACTACAATGTAAATAGAATGGCCATATTCGAGGCTAATTAGTAATATTAGCTCTTGTTTTTTATGATATAGTTAATTTTTCATTTTTGGTTTTATTTTGTATAATTTTTACTAATTTTAAAAAAGGTTTGAATGATTATTTGTTAAAATTCTCAATACTTTTTAAAATGTAATTATAAGGCTATTAGTCTTAATGGTACAATTATAATATCATCACAAAATAAAATTAATAAATGGAAATATTTCACATTAGTGCAGAATGTTATCCAGTTGCCAAGGTTGGTGGATTGGCCGATGTAGTTGGAGCATTGCCAAAATACCAAAGCATAGCAGGACATAATTCCAGGGTTGTTATGCCTGCATATGAAACCAAATTCAAAAAAGATAATAGTTGGTTACCGGTTTACGAAAATGAAATAGAACTGGGTAATTATAATTTTTCGTTTAAAATCCTAAGGGAAGAAACTAATAAACTTGGATTTAAACTGTATGTAGTAGATATACCTGATCTATTTGGAAGGGATGCAGTATATGGTTATGAAGATGATGTTGAAAGGTTTATAGGGTTTCAAATTGCAACTTTAGAATGGTTTAATAATGGACTCGAAATAATACCTGACGTAATCAACTGTCATGATCACCACTCCGCGTTAATTCCCTTTATGTTACTTTATGGTCAAAAATACCAGAAATTGAATAAAGTTCCCGTTATGCTTACGATTCATAATGGTCTATATCAGGGACAATTTGGATTTGATAAATTGAATTATTTTCCCGAATTCGATCATACACATATAAAGGTTTTAGAATGGGATAATTGTATTAATTCATTGGCAGTTGGAGTTAAATGTGCTGCAGCAGTTACTACAGTCTCACCAAGTTATCTTGATGAAATAAATAATTATGCCAATGGTTTGGAGTCGTTATTTAGACTGGTAAGACCAAAATCTCGAGGCATATTAAATGGAATTGATACTTTGGTTTGGGATCCGTCTATTGATAAGATGTTGAAACAGAATTATTCGGTACAGGATTTTGAAAATGGAAAAAGACGAAATAAGGAAGAATTATGTTCTGTTTTTGATTTAGATGTAAGTAAGCCACTTTTTTGTTTTATTGGAAGGTTATGGGATGAAAAGGGTGGAGATTTACTTCCTGGAGCCGCAGCACGTGCTTTGTCTGAAAATTTTAAAGAAATAAATATTTTAATCCTTGGTTCAGGAAATTCTCATATTGAAAGTCAATTAAACGGTTTGCTGGTTGATTACAAAGGTAATTATAATACCTATATTGGTTATAATGAAGAATTGGCACACAAGATATATGCCGGAGCAGACTTTTTACTTATGCCATCTCGCGTGGAACCTTGCGGTCTGAATCAGATGTATTCATTAAGATATGGCACAATTCCTATTGTGAGAAGAACAGGAGGTTTAAAAGATACTGTGATTGATTTTGGGGATGACGGTAATGGAATTTGTCATGATCAAGCATCGGTGGATGATATTTGCTATTCCATAAACAGGGCAGTAGATTTGTATAGTGAAAAGGAGCATTTGAAAAAAATAATTGAGAAAGGAATGAATACAGATCATTCCTGGGAAAAAGCAAGTCAGGAATATATAGAGATGTATAATTTAATAATTAATAAAATATGAAGCCAAAAAAGAAAAACGTCATTGCCATTATTTTAGGTGGTGGTCAGGGTTCCAGATTATATCCATTGACAGAGAAAAGGTCTAAACCTGCCGTGCCAGTTGGAGGAAAATATAGATTAGTTGATATACCAATCTCTAACTGTATGAACTCAGATATCTACAGAATGTTTGTATTGACACAATTTAATTCAGCCTCTTTAAATGCTCACATAAAAAACACCTATGTTTTTAGTGCATTCAGTCAGGCTTTTGTTGATATCTTGGCCGCAGAGCAAACACCGGATAATCCAACTTGGTTTCAGGGAACTGCAGATGCTGTTAGACAATGTATGCCACATTTTTTAAATCACGATTTTGATTATGCGTTAATTCTTTCAGGTGATCAATTATATCAGATGGATTTTAATGATATGCTGGAAGCTCATATCAATAAGGGAGCAGACATATCAATCGCAACCTTGCCTGTTAATGCTAAAGATGCTCCAGAATTTGGTATTTTAAAAACAAATGAGGAAAGTTTTATTGAATCATTTATCGAAAAGCCTGCTAAGGAGCTTTTACCTACTTGGGAATCTAATGTTAGTGATGAAATGAAAGCTGAGGGGAAGCATTATTTGGCATCCATGGGTATATATATATTCAATAAAAATTTGTTGGTCGATTTGATGGCTAATCCTGAAACAAAAGATTTTGGAAAGGAAATAATACCGCAGGCGGTTGGAAACCAAAAAATTCTAAGCTATCAATATGAAGGTTATTGGACGGACATAGGAAATATTGATTCATTTTTTGAAGCAAATATTGGCTTGACTGCGGATGTTCCAAAATTCAATTTGTTTGACAACGACAATAAAATTTTTACGAGACCAAGATTGTTGCCTCCCGCTAAATTCCATAATACAATTGTGAATAGTTCCTTGATTTCAGAGGGGTCGATTTTAAACGCTAAAGAAATTAAAAATTCTGTTATTGGTATTAGATCGAGAATTGGTGAAGGTAGTATTATTCAAAATTGTTATGTAATGGGTAATGATTTTTATCAGTCGATTGAAGAAATGAACAATGATGTTAAAAATGGAAAAATACTAATTGGAATTGGTGAAAACTGTTTTATAAACAATGCCTTGGTTGATAAAAACTGCCGAATAGGGAATAATGTATATATCCACGGAGGTCCGCATTTGGAAAATACAACAAATGAACTTTACGCAATAAAAGAAGGAATAATTGTTGTTAAAAAAGGAGCTGTTATACCTGATGATTTTAAAATAGGTTAGAGAGCAAAAGAATAGTAATAAAAAGATTCTAAATCCAAAATTTAGAATGATACACAAAAAATTATATGAGTAAGGTTTTTTCACATTCACTTTTTACTGATTTTGATATTGATTTATTCAAAGCTGGAAAACATTTCAGATTGTATGAAAAGCTGGGGGCTCATCTGATTGAATTGGATGGTGTAAAAGGTGTTTATTTTGCGGTTTGGGCACCATCGGCTTCTGCAGTATCAGTGGTAGGAGATTTTAATTTTTGGACTCAGGGTGAGCACGAGCTTTTTGTTCGTTGGGATTCTTCCGGAATTTGGGAGGGTTTTGTTCCAAATATTGAAATTGGAGCAACCTATAAGTATAAAATTCAATCCCATAACGGTAATGTTACAACAGAGAAAGCTGATCCATTTGCCTTATATTGTGAAAAGCCACCTCACACCGCATCAGTTGTTTGGAATCTTGCTTATGAATGGGGTGATAAAAAGTGGATGAAGTCCCGCAAAGAGCAAAATGGTTTAGACAGGCCTTATTCTGTTTATGAAGTACATTTAGGGTCTTGGAAACGTCATGTTGAAGAAAATCGGTTGCTAACCTACTTAGAATTAGCTGATGAGTTGGTTAACTACGTAAAAGAAATGGAGTTTACCCATGTAGAGTTTATGCCTGTGATGGAATATCCGTATGATCCATCATGGGGATATCAGTTGGTTGGTTATTTTGCTCCAACTTCTCGATTTGGAAATCCTCAGGAATTTATGAGTTTAGTAGATAAATTTCATCAGGCAGGAATTGGCGTGATTCTCGACTGGGTACCTTCTCACTTTCCTGATGATTCTCACGGGCTGGGTTTTTTTGATGGATCCCACCTTTATGAGCATCCCGATCGCCGTAAGGGTTATCATCCTGATTGGAAAAGTTTAGTATTTAATTATGGTAGAAATGAAGTTCGATCATTTCTGATAAGCAACGCACTTTTTTGGTTGCAGCATTACCATGTGGATGCTTTACGAGTTGATGCAGTTGCATCGATGCTGTATTTAGATTATTCGCGGAATGAAGGAGAATGGGAAGCTAATATTTATGGTGGAAGAGAGAATTTAGACACTATCAGCTTTTTAAAGGAATTTAATGAAGTTGTATATTCTAATTACGAGGGAGTTCAAACTATAGCAGAGGAAAGTACTTCCTTTCCAATGGTTTCAAGGCCAACTTCTGCCGGAGGTTTAGGTTTTGGTATGAAATGGATGATGGGATGGATGCATGATACCTTAAGGTATTTTCAAAAGGAAACTGTTTATCGAAAGTACCATCAAAATGAGTTAACTTTTTCTATGACATATGCCTTTACTGAAAATTTCATGTTGCCCTTGTCACATGATGAAGTTGTATATGGTAAAAAGTCAATTGCTGGGCGAATGCCTGGAGATGAATGGCAAAGATTTGCGAATTTAAGATTACTTTATAGTTACATGTTTGCTCACCCCGGAACAAAATTATTGTTTATGGGAGCTGAGTTCGGACAAAGTAATGAATGGAACTTTCAAGGAAGTCTTGATTGGTATTTGACTCAATATAAAGTACATAGCGGTGTACAGGAAACTATAAAAGATTTGAATAAATTATATAAAACTGAACCTGCTTTGTACGAAAAGCAGTTTAGCCATGAAGGTTTTGAATGGATTGATTATTCTGATCATCAAAATGCTGTAATTTCATTTATAAGGAAAGGGAATAATTCAAAGGATGATTTGGTCATTGTTTGCAATTTTACTCAGGTTGTTCGTTCTAATTATAGAATTGGGCTTCCAGCTAAGGGAACATTATCTGAAATTTTTAATAGTGATTTAAAAAAATATGGAGGAAGTGACGTGAAAAATTCCCAAAAAATGAAAATCGAATCAGCTCCATATGGAGGACGTGATTATTCTATAAAATTAACATTACCGCCACTTAGTGCTACAATTTTTAAAATCACTTAGACAAATGATTTTTATAGTTTAGGCAGTATAGCTAATATTGAAAAAAATGAGACAATAGACTGTTAATTTGGTAATTAACAGTCTTTTTTTTGACATATTGTCAAATATATCGATTTCGTAATTTGATAGATTAATTCAGACCAAAAACAAAGATTTTTCGTAAGTTTGAGAAGATATGTTGCAATAATTTTAAAGGGATTAATATGATTACAAATACCGAATTAGAATACAAAGGAGATTTATATCCAACTAGAATTATTTCTTTTGAGCATGATGTAGATTCAGTATATTTTCACACAGACAATAATGTAATCTTGAAACTGACCGTTTTGAGAGATAGTTTAATTCGCTTTCGTTTTACGACCAAAGGTTATTTTAGCAATGATTTTTCGTATGCCATTGATGAAAGTCATACTCACGGATACAATCATTTGAAAGTTGTGGAAGATGAAAACCATTATGAAATAATTACCAGCAAAATAGTTTGTCATATACAAAAGGCAGACTTAAGGTCTTCCATTTATGATCTTGAAGGAAATTTAATTTTGGAGGATGAGTTAGGATTTCATTGGGAAGAATGTTACGAGTTTGGTGGGAATATTGTGAAAATGAGTAAATCCTCTAAAGATGGAGAATGTTTTTATGGCTTAGGAGACAAAGCCACTCAGTTAAATTTAAAGGGTAAAAGAGTTGAAAATTTTGCTACTGACCAGTACGCTTTTCAAAAAGATCAGGAGCCTTTATATAAGGTGGTTCCTTTTTATATAGGTTTGCACAAAAAGCAGGCTTACGGTATTTTCTTTGACAATACCTTCAGAACTTTTTTTGATTTTTGCCACGAAAGAAGAAATGTAGCCAGTTTTTGGGCTGATGGAGGAGAAATGAATTACTATTTCTTCTATGGCCCTACAATGGATAGGGTAGTGAGTGCATACACTGACCTAACTGGAAAACCAGAGTTACCTCCTTTGTGGGCACTTGGTTACCATCAATGTAAATGGAGTTACTATCCAGAGAGTGTTGTAAAAGATGTTACTTCAAAATTCAGAGAACTAAAAATTCCGTGTGATGCCATTTATCTTGATATTGATTATATGGACGGATTCAGATGTTTTACTTGGAATAAGGAATATTTTCCTGATCCAAAGAGGATGGTTCAAGAGCTATCAGATGATGGTTTTAAATTGGTTGTAATAATCGACCCTGGAATCAAAATTGATAAGGAATATTCGATTTACAAAGAAGCTTTAGATAATGATTATTTCTGTAGGAGAGCTGATGGTCCGTATATGAAAGGTAAAGTTTGGCCTGGGGAATGTAATTTCCCCGATTTTACGCGACCAGCCGTTAGAGAATGGTGGGCAGGGTTATTTAAGGAATTAGTTTCTGAAATTGGGGTAAAAGGTGTTTGGAATGATATGAATGAACCTGCAGTAATGGAGGTACCTAATAAAACTTTCCCTAACGATGTTCGACACGACTATGATGGAAATCCATGTAGCCATAGGAAAGCCCATAATATTTATGGTACTCAGATGGCTCGTGCTACTTACCATGGGGTCAAGCGATTTACATTTCCAAAAAGACCTTTTGTGATTACGAGATCTGCATATTCCGGAGCACAGCGGTACACTTCTTCGTGGACGGGTGACAATATTGCAACATGGGAACATCTTTGGATAGCAAACATTCAGGTTCAAAGAATGTCTCTTTCAGGAATGGGCTTTACCGGTTCTGATATTGGTGGTTTTGCCGAACAGCCTACAGGAGAACTATATGCACGTTGGATACAATTAGGTGTTTTTCATCCATTTTGTAGAACGCATTCATCAGGTGATCACGGCAATCAGGAGCCTTGGGTTTTTGATGAAGAGATTACCGATATTGTAAGGAAATTTGTAAGTCTGAGGTATGAATTATTGCCCTATTTGTATACCATGTTCTGGCAATATATAGAAGAGGGTGTACCTATGTTAAAACCATTGGTGTTTTATGATCAGGATGATATTCAAACACATTATAGAAATGATGAATTTATTTTTGGTAATCAAATATTAGTTTGTCCTATCTTGGAACCAAATGCTTTTGGTAGAAGAATGTACATACCTCGAGGATTGTGGTACGATTACTGGACTAATAAGTTGTTTAAAGGAGGGAAAGAGCTATGGGTGGATGCAAAATTTGATGAAATTCCACTTTTTATTAAAGCAGGTTCTATTATTCCTAAATACCCAGTACAACAATATGTAGGTGAATTGGATTTTGATGAATTGACCCTAGAAGTATACTATAAAGAAGGAAAAGAAAAATCTGTTGTTTATGAAGATGCACAGGATGGGTATGATTATAAAAAAGGAAGATTTAGTTTCTTGTCTTTTCAAATGACCGGTAGAGAAAACGAAGTTATTATTCAATTGCATAAAGAAGGTAAGTTTGATACAAATTATTCTAAATATAGAATAAAATTTATTGGATTACCGTTTGAAGTAAAATCAGTTGAATTGGATAATGAGAAAATTAAATTTGAGTCTTCGAAATTTAAAAAGGAGCATTTCTTGGTTGTCGAAAAAGAATTTAATGTATTGCATGTAAGTGGGAAATAGGTTAAGATTTTTAACTTTTACAAGAGTTGATCTTGATATAACTTTCTTTTTGTAGTATTTTTGATGGTGATTAAAATGAATTAAAAATGAAAAAACAAATTCTAACAATAGGACTTATCACGCTCGGATTGATCTTTTCTTGCGGGACCAACCCTGTGACGGGAAAAAAGACTTTAAATTTTGTTTCAAATAGTGAATTGTTTCCTTCATCTTTTCAACAATATGGAGAATTCTTGAAAGAAAATAAGGTCGTTTCAGGAACTGCAGATGCAAAAAAAGTTGAAAAAGTAGGAACAGAAATTAAAATTGCTGCCGAAAAGTATTTGTCTTCTTTAGGTCACAATGATTATCTGAAAGATTATCGTTGGGAATATAAATTGGTTGACAATAAAGAAGTTAATGCATGGTGTATGCCTGGAGGAAAGATTGTTGTTTATTCTGGCATTATGCCTGTAGCTAAAGATGATGCAGGATTGGCCACCGTTTTGGGTCATGAAGTATCTCATGCATTAGCCAATCATGGAGCGCAAAGGATGAGTGCAGCTCAATTACAAGGATTGGGAGCGGCAGGAGTCGCTATAGCAACGGGCGGACAAAGCGAAGAGAAAAAGCAGCTTTGGCAAGAGGTTTATGGAGTAGGTTCACAAGTTGGTGTGATGTTACCTTACAGTAGAAGTCATGAGTCTGAAGCTGACAAAATTGGGCTTATACTTATGGCAATTGCCGGTTACAATCCGGACTTAGCAATTGATTTCTGGCAAAGGATGTCTTCTAGTGCTGGAGGGCAGGCACCACCGGAATTTTTAAGTTCGCACCCTTCGGATGCAACCAGGATTGCTAATTTAAAAGCCTTAATTCCAGAAGCAAAAAGTATTGCTGCAAAATTCGGGAAAATTTATAAATAGTCTGTTTGAATATTATAATTTGAAAGCTGATTCCTAGGAATCAGCTTTGTCTTTAATTAGAAATGGTGTTGCCTTAGTATTAATTCCAGTGGTAAATAATTTTTAAAATTTGTATGTCAAAAAAAAACTTAGAAAAAGGAAGTTCTAAATTATTAAACGCCTGGGCTTTTTATGATTGGGCCAATTCAGTATATCCTTTAGTTATCACTTCTGCGGTTTTTCCTATTTTTTATGAAAGTCTATTTTCAGAGTCGCATTATATAACAATTTTAGGGCTAAGTGTAAAGAATACCGCCCTCATTAGTTTTATTACAGCAAGTGCATTTATGGTGGTTGCTTTTATTTCACCGCTACTTTCTGGAATATCCGACTACATAGGAAACAAAAAAAGTTTTATGAAGTTTTTTTGCTATATGGGTGCTCTTTCATGTATTGGATTATATTGGTTTGATTTGGAGAACATCATTTCCAGCTTGATATTGTATTTTTTTGGTTTGATAGGTTTTTGGGGGAGTTTGGTTTTTTATAATTCCTATTTACCAGATATCGCATTTCCACATCAACAAGATGCAGTTAGTGCAAAAGGTTTTTCATTGGGTTATATTGGTAGCGTAATTTTGTTGGTTATAAATTTGGGTATGATTTTGAAACCCGATTTTTTTGGAATAGAAGGGACAGGACAAGAGGTTGCAGTAAAAGCAATGCGTTATTCTTTTATTACAGTTGGTTTATGGTGGATAGTATTTAGTCAATTCACCTATTTTTATTTACCTAACGGAACTGGTGATGTAAAAAGAAGTGTGTCTGAAAAAATATTTTTTAAAGGATTTAAGGAATTAAAAAAGGTATATTCGTTATTACAGGGTAATATTGCTTTGAAAAGGTATTTACTTAGTTTTTTTGTATACAGTATGGCTGTACAAACTGTTATGCTTGTTGCAACTTACTTTGGAGCACAGGAAATTTTATGGGAGTCTCAAAGTCAAAGTACAACTGGGCTGATTATCTGTATTCTATTAATCCAACTTATTGCGATTATTGGTGCTTTTTTAACATCAAAGACCTCATCCAGATTTGGAAATATTCCTGTTTTGATAGCCTTAAATTGTATTTGGCTTATTTTATGTGTTACTGCATATTACATTGTATTACCTATTCATTTTTATGTTATGGCCGCCTTGGTTGGTTTGGTTATGGGGGGTATTCAATCGCTTTCTCGCTCAACCTATTCAAAATTACTTCCTGACACTCTTGACACTGCCTCGTTTTTTAGTTTTTATGATGTTTCAGAAAAAATAGGAATAGTAATTGGGATGTTAATTTATGGGTTAATTGATCAAATAACCGGAAGTCCTCGTTTTGCGGTAGTGTTTTTAGCCGTTTTTTTTGCCTTTGGGGTTGTTTTATTGCAAAGAATACCAAGAAATGTATTGCTAAAAACCAAAGAATGAGCTATATTTACTATAGGATTCACAGTTTTATTATTATTTGGGGGAGGTTGTAAAATTATTTTTACCTCGAATAAAGAATGAGTATAAATTGAATTGTCTGTGTTTTAGTATTATTTTATGACAGCAGATTTTGTTGTAAAATTTCTTGGCACAAAAATTGTCCTTTATAGGTTGTGTCAATACCATTTTATCCTTAGGTAATTGATATTCAATTATAAAAATATAATTCTATTAACTAAATCATTAAATTTTTGGTTGATTTAATGACAAAATGACTTGATATTAAGATGTCAAAAAATAAAATACATACTATTGACAATATGTCACTTCAAGAATTTGACTCAGAAGCTGAATTAATTCCGCTATTGACGCCGGAGGATGAAGAGGAGATGATTAACGAAAAATTACCTGATTCTGTTCCTATTCTTCCTCTAAGGAATATGGTGTTGTTTCCGGGTGTTGTAATTCCCATTACTGCCGGTAGAGATAAGTCGATTAGGTTAATCGATGATGCTAATACGAATGGTAAAATTATAGGTGTTGTTGCTCAAAAAAATGAAGATGTCGAAGATCCTAATCATGATGACATAAATAAAATAGGTACAGTAGCCAGAATTTTACGTGTTTTAAAAATGCCAGATGGTACTACCACTGTAATCCTTCAAGGAAAGAAGAGGTTTGAAATAAAAAATGTAGTTAATGAAGAACCGTATCTATCTGCTGTAATAAAAGATTTTTCTGAGGAAAGACCTGAAAAAAATGATACTGAGTTCCTTGCTATTTTAGAGTCCATAAAGGAACTTGCTGTTAAAATAATTAAAGAAAGTCCTAATATTCCCAGCGAGGCAACCTTTGCAATTAAAAATATAGAAAGCCAATCCTTCCTGATTAATTTCGTAACCTCAAACATGAATTTGACAGTTAAAGAAAAACAGGAACTTTTAGCTATTAATAAATTAAAAGACAGGGCTTTAGAAACTTTACGTTACATGAATGTAGAGTTACAAAAGTTAGAGTTAAAAAATGACATTCAGTCCAAAGTTCGCTTTGATCTTGACCAACAGCAACGCGAATATTTTTTACATCAACAGATGAAAACCATCCAGGAGGAATTAGGTGGTTCCACGCAGGAAGAAGAGATGGATGAGATGCTTTTGAAGTCCAAAACCAAGAAATGGGATGATAAGACACAAAAGCATTTTGAAAAAGAACTAACCAAAATGCGTCGGATGAATCCACAGGCTCCTGATTTTGGTATTCAACGTAATTATTTGGAATTATTACTTGATTTACCATGGAATGAATTTTCAAAAGATAATTTTGATTTAAAACGTGCTCAAAAAATACTTGACCGTGATCATTTTGGTTTAGAAGATGTAAAAAAGAGGATGATAGAGCATTTAGCAGTTTTAAAATTGCGTAATGATATGAAGTCTCCGATAGTGTGTTTAACAGGTCCTCCTGGTGTAGGTAAAACTTCAATTGGAAGGTCAATTGCAGAGGCGCTGGGGAGAGAATATGTTCGTATTTCACTTGGTGGTTTACGAGACGAAGCTGAAATACGTGGGCACAGGAAAACTTATATAGGTGCAATGCCGGGAAGAATTATCCAAAGTTTAAAAAAAGCGGGTACATCTAATCCAGTATTTGTTTTAGACGAAATAGATAAATTATCAAATAGTAGTCATGGTGATCCATCATCAGCCTTGCTTGAAGTTTTAGACCCGGAGCAAAATAATTCATTTTATGATAATTTCCTTGAAATGGGCTACGATTTATCTAAGATAATGTTTATTGCCACCTCTAATAATATGTCAACTATTCAACCTGCATTAAGAGACAGAATGGAAATAATTACAATGTCTGGATACACAATCGAAGAAAAAGTGGAGATTGCCCGTCAACATTTATTTCCAAGACAATTAAAAGAACATGGTCTCACTTCAAAAGATTTGACAATTGGTAAAAAGCAGTTAGAAAAAATAGTTGAAGGATACACTAGAGAATCCGGAGTTAGAGGCCTTGAATCAAAAATTGCTCAATTAATTCGTAATGTGGCGAAATCTGTTGCAATGGAAGAGGAGTATAATAAAAAAGTTACTGACGGGGATATTGTAAAAGCTCTTGGAATTCCAAAAATGGAGCGTGATAAATACGAAAGTAACGACGTTGCCGGAGTTGTCACAGGATTAGCCTGGACAAGTGTGGGTGGAGATATTCTTTTTATTGAATCACTTCTTTCTCCTGGAAAGGGAAGTATGACCATAACAGGTAATTTGGGAACGGTTATGAAAGAATCTGCGACAATTGCCCTAGAATATATAAAAGCTAATGCTGGTATTTTAGGTTTGGATTCTGAAATTCTTTCCAAATATAATATCCATCTTCATGTGCCTGAAGGAGCAACACCAAAAGATGGTCCAAGTGCAGGTATTGCCATGTTGACCTCATTAGTGTCTTTGTATACGCAAAAGAGAGTTAAGAAAAATATTGCAATGACTGGTGAAATTACGCTGAGGGGAAAAGTTTTACCGGTTGGAGGAATAAAAGAAAAAATATTGGCTGCTAAAAGGGCTAATATTAAAGAGGTTATCTTATGTCATGAAAATAAAAGTGACATAGAAGAAATCAAAGCTGAGTATCTAACGGGTTTAACCTTTCACTACGTAAAAGAAATGAGCGAGGTACTTGAGATTGCAATATCAGATCAAAAGGTTAAAAATGCCAAAAAATTATAATTATATTCCTGTATAATTGTAAATCCAAAATCATCACTTAATTTATAGGTTTTGATTTTGGATTTTTTTATTATTTATTTCCAAATAGTTTTTACTAGGTTACTAAATAGAGAGATGTTTGTGCGGAGAAACGAATCTTTTAGATCTAGTATATAAATATCTCATATAATTTGAAACATTGATTTTCAGCTGAAATAAATGAAATATGTCACTAATTAATTGGTTGTTATGAAATATATTTTCCTGCTATTTTGGTCCTTTGCTATAGGACAACAATCTCAATTTGTTGACTTTACATCGGTATCTGCTAATTTAAAATTGGAACCAAATGAAAAAGCTATTTCTGGTTCGGTTACATACATCTTCACTGTTTTAAATCCCATAGATACCATCTCTATTGATGCTCAAAAAATGATGTTTAGCAATGTAGAATTAAATGATAGATATGTTAAATTTTCAAATACGGGGAAACAATTAAAAATAATTTATCCTTTTAGAAAAGGTCAAAATGAAATTAGTTTTAACTTTTCAGCCAAACCGAAACAAGGACTTTATTTTATAGGGAATCACCCCAATGATAATTTTCAGGTTTGGACTCAAGGGCAAGGAAAAAATACCAGTAATTGGTTTCCTAGCTTTGATGATGTCAATGAAAAACTGGTTTTTAATTTGGGTATTAGCTTTGATTCAGATTATCAGGTTATTTCAAATGGAGTTTTGAAAAATAAAATTGAAGTTGAAGACAAATTTTTTTGGCAATATGAGATGGATAAACCAATGAGTTCTTATCTGTTGATGTTGGCTGTTGGTAAATTCCAGATAAATTCAAGTATGTCTGAAACAGGTATCCCTTTAGAATATTATATCGAAAAAAAGGATACTTTAAAATTCGAATCTACATATCGCTATTCGAAGAGAATATTTGATTTTTTGCAAAAAGAAATTGGTGTAGATTATCCATGGCAAATTTATCGACAAATACCAGTCAGAGATTTTCTGTATGCTGGTATGGAAAATACAACTTCGACCTTATTCTCCAACAGATATGTTGTGGATGATATCGGTTTCACAGATAACAGCTACACAAATGTGGATGCACATGAGTTGGCTCATCAATGGTTTGGAAATTTGATTACTGCCGAAAACGGGAAGCATCATTGGTTACAAGAAGGTTTTGCGACCTATTTTTCCTTATTAGCTGAAAAAGATTTGTTCGGGGCTGATTATTATTATTCGAAGCTTTATGAGATGGCAAAGCAAGTAAATGCAGCTTCAAAAACAGATACGATTCCAATTTTAAATGAAAAAGCCAGTTCGTTAAGTTATTATCAGAAAGGTGCTTTAACGCTCTTTTTTCTAAAGGAGAGTATTGGGGAGGAAAAGTTCAAAAAAGCTATAAAAAATTTCCTTAATAATCATGCATTTAAAACCGTCAACACAAATGATTTTTTGGAGGAGGTAAAAAACGTTGATGATTTTAATTCTGAAAATTATAGCAAAGAATGGTTAGAAACTTCTGATTTTAATTTTGAAAAAATAAAAGATTTATTAGAAGAGAATTACATAGTAAAACAATTGATTGAAATAGAGGAAAGGAAAGCAATTCCAATTTCAGAAAAGGAAAAATATTTTGAAACTATTCTTGAATATAATCGTTCCTCAAAAGTTAAGGTAGCTGTAATTAATGAAGTTAGAAATTTAAAATTTGAAAACAAAAAGAAGTTTCTTGAGCTAGCTCTAGCGAGTAACGATGTTATAGTCCGTCAAGCAGTAGCCTTTTCACTTTCTAAAATCCCGGAAGAATTTCGAATTCCATATGAATCGTTGCTTGATGATAATTCGTATTTAACTCGTGAAATAGCCTTATTTAATCTTTGGAAAAATTTCCCTAAATTTAGAGTAAATTATTTGGTAAAAACTAGTACATGGATTGGGTTTAAAGATTATAATTTGAGAATTTTATGGTTGTCATTGGCAATTTCAACAACAGATTTTCTTAATAATAAGCAAGTTTTAATTCAAGAATTAATTAATTATTCTTCTCCTGTGTATGAAGTTGCAATTCGAGAAAATGCTTTAGAAAAATTGATTTACTTTCAATTGATCAATGAAACAGTTTTAAAAAATTTGGTTAATGGTACAACTCATCATATGTGGCAGTTTTCTAAATTCAGTAGAGATAACATAAGGGTCCTTTTAAAAAATTCTTTTTTTAAAGAAACCTTTCAAAATATTTTATTGAAATTAAATGAAGAGGAACAATTTCAGTTACAAAGATTATTAAATGAAAGCTAAAGTAGCAAATAACTGTATAATATGAGAGCTTTAGTGATTTCTGGTGGAGGAAGTAAGGGTGCGTTTGCTGGTGGAGTAGCGCAATATTTACTTCAGGAAAAAAAAGCAAAATACGACCTGTTTGTGGGAACTTCAACAGGAAGTTTGTTGATTCCTCATTTAGCTCTGAATAAAATTGAAAAAATAAAAAACATATTTACTAACGTAAAACAAACCAATATTTTTAATAGATGTCCTTTTAAGATAAAAAATAAAAACGGAATATTTAAAATCTCCATAAATCACTTTAATATTATTATCAGCTTTTTAAAACGAAAGAAAACTTTTGGAGAAAGTATAAACCTTAAAAAATTGATTAAAAAATCCATCACATTAATGGAGTTTAATGCTTTAAAAAATTGTGATATAGATGTTGTAGTTACTGTTTCTAATTTAAGTACCAATGCGGTAGAATATAAATCTATCAAAGATTTTGATTACGACGATTTTTGTGACTGGATATGGATTTCCTGCAATTATATTCCCTTTATGAGTTTAGTCAATAAAAATAATAATGATTATGGGGATGGTGGTTTTACTAGTTTGGTTCCAATAATGGAAGCAATAAAGCGAGGTGCCAAGGAAATAGATGTGGTTGTACTTGAAACAGAAACACCGGAAAATATAACAGAGATAGGAAAAAATCCCTTTTCCCTGATGTTAAATCTTTTTGGAATTGTTTTGGAGCAAGTTCAATTAAAGGATATTACTATAGGAAAATTAGCTGCTCAAAATCTCGATGTAAAATTGAATTTGTACTATACCCCTATAGAACTGACGCACAATGCTCTTGTTTTTAATGCAGAAAAAATGAAAGAGTGGTGGGATGAAGGTTTTGAGTACGCTTTAAAAAAGACTCAAGGGCCTCTACCATAATTCCGAAATTTCCTTTTTTATAAATGATAAAGCTATTACTGTTGGCGAAATTTTGTCTAGTAAATCACTGATAATGAATTCTCTTAATTCATCTGCACTATTAATATTTTCATTATTTGCGGCAATACGAATCATTTGACTTGTAGCATTTTTAGCCGTTAGGATTACCGACCAGCATTTCTCTGAAACATAAATTTGTTGTGCTAAATTATGTTCGAATTCCTGCTCTATCTGTGATATAACCAAGTTTTGGTAAACGAATTTATCGTCTGAAAGGGGAGCGGTTCTGACAATTAAATGAGAAGGATTAATGCGTTCCAAAAACAAGGTCATTCTTTCGTAAGCCTGCAAACGTAAAGGTAAAATAGATTTTTGGTTGTCTCTTTGCACAAGCCATTTTCTGGTATTTTGTTGGTCCCTAAAATGGGAATTGAACAGAAGATAAGCCACTGTTGCTGTAATTACCGATGGAAGTGTAAAGGCTAATATTTGGACGAAATTTATAGTTTCCATTAAAATTTTCTTTTTTCACAAAAATATACTATTTCAGATTAATTATTAATTTTTCAATGCAGTTTTATCGACCTTAAATCTATTGGCAGGGGCAATATTTTATTCTTAAATACTTATTTTTGCATAAATAGTAAATTACAATGGATAAATATATTTCCCAACTTAATGCTGCACAACAAGCACCTGTTTTACAAAAAGACGGACCGATGATAATTATTGCCGGAGCTGGTTCGGGAAAAACTCGGGTTTTAACTATAAGAATTGCATATTTAATGCACCAAGGGGTGGATGCATTCAATATCTTAGCTTTAACATTCACAAATAAGGCAGCCCGTGAAATGAAAAATCGTATTTCAGATATTGTAGGTTCAAGTGAAGCTAAGAATCTTTGGATGGGGACATTTCACTCTGTATTTGCTAAGATATTACGCTCAGAAGCTGCATTATTGGGATATCCATCCAATTTTACAATTTATGATTCACAGGATTCTCTGCGAGCTATTTCCGGAATAATTAAGGAGATGCAATTGGATCGGGATATCTACAAACCCAAGCAGGTTTTAAACAGAATTTCCAGTTTTAAAAATAGTTTAATTACTGTTAAGGCCTATTTCAATGATCCTGAATTACAAGAAGCTGATGCGATGTCGAAAAAACCTCGCATGGGAGAGATTTACCGAAATTATGTAGATCGTTGTTTTAAATCAGGTGCAATGGACTTTGATGACCTTCTGTTGAAAACAAATGAATTATTAACTCGGTTCCCTGAGGTTTTATCCAAATATCAGAATCGCTTTCGATACATTTTAGTGGATGAGTACCAGGATACGAACCATTCACAATATTTGATTGTTAGAGCATTATCAGATAAGTTTCAAAATATATGTGTTGTAGGAGATGATGCTCAGAGTATTTATGCATTTAGAGGTGCCAATATTAACAACATTCTTAATTTTCAAAAGGATTACCACGGAGTTAATACGTACAGATTAGAGCAAAATTACCGGTCAACTCGAAATATTGTTGAAGCGGCAAACACTATTATTGACAAGAATAAGACAAAATTAGATAAGGTTGTATGGACAGCAAATGAATTTGGTCCGAAAATAAAAGTGCATCGAAGTCTAACAGATGCCGAGGAAGGACGGTTTGTGGCGAGTACTATTTTTGAACAAAAGATGCAAAATCAACTAACAAACGGTCAATTTGCAATTCTATACAGAACCAATGCTCAATCCAGGGCGATGGAAGATGCTCTGAGAAAAAGGGATATACCATATCGTATTTATGGAGGTTTGTCTTTTTATCAACGAAAGGAAATAAAAGATGTATTGTGTTATTTAAGATTGGTCCTTAATCCAAAGGATGAAGAAGCTTTACTTCGAGTAATTAATTATCCGGCACGCGGAATAGGTGATACAACCGTAGAAAAATTGACCGTGGCGGCCAATCATTATAAGAGGTCAATATTTGAAGTAATGCAAAATATTGACAAGATAGATTTGAAATTAAATTCGGGAACAAGGCAAAAACTGCAGGATTTTGTTATAATGATTCAAAGTTTTCAGGTGATTAATGAAAATCAGGATGCATTCTTTATTACAGATCATGTTTCCAAAAAAACAGGTTTGGTGCAAGAATTAAAAAAAGATGCTACGCCTGAGGGAATTGCCAGAATTCAGAATATCGAAGAGCTCTTGAATGGGATTAAAGATTTCACAGAAGGACAAAAAGAAATTGATGGAGCCAGAGGCTCTTTAGCTGAATTTATGGAAGACGTGGCTTTAGCTACCGATTTGGATAAGGATACCGGTGACGAAGATCGAGTGGCTTTGATGACTATACATTTGGCAAAAGGTTTGGAATTTCCGTATGTATTTATTGTGGGTATGGAAGAAGACTTGTTTCCATCAGCAATGAGTATAAGTACACGTTCAGAATTGGAAGAAGAAAGACGTTTGTTTTACGTTGCCTTAACCAGGGCAGAACATCAGGCTTATTTAACCTATGCACAGTCCCGCTACCGTTGGGGAAAATTAACAGATAGTGAACCTTCACGATTTATTGAAGAAATAGATTCTGAATATTTGGAATATCTGTCTATAGTAGATAGTGGATATCGATTTAGACCAATGATTGATAAGGATATATTTGGAGATATTGATAAATCCAAATTAAGATTGGCTAAACCTGCAAATGGTACACCTCCGAAATATGTGACGGATAATGCTCCAAAATCAGATTTCAACGTTCGGAAATTAAAACCGGTGTCTTCAAATCCTGGCTCTAGTGCTACTGCTATGCCTTATAATAATTTGTCGCAAGGAAATATTGTGATGCATGAACGATTTGGTAGAGGGCAGGTATTAAACCTGGAGGGTGCAGGAGCCGATAAAAAAGCCGAAATAAAATTTGAGGTAGGAGGTATAAAAAAATTACTATTACGGTTCGCGAAATTGGAAATTATTGGTTAAATTTAGTAGAAATGGCTTATAATGAAATTCTATCTTTTCAAATTGAGAAACTTTTGAATCAATTAGATGTAATATATATTGAGAAGAAAATGTTTGGAGGAAATGCATTTTTAATTAATGATAAAATGTGTTTAGGAATTGTAAAAAATGAATTGATGTTAAGAGTTTTAGAGGAACAGTATGAATCTCTACTTGAGCAGAACCACGTAAGGCCAATGAATTTTACCGGTAAGATAATGAAAGGCTTCGTTTATATCGAAGAAGAAGCATTGAAAACTGAAACTGATTTATCGCATTGGATTCAAATGGGTCTTGATTTTTCAGAACGAGGAATTGTGAAAAGTAAAAATAAGAAAAAGTAAATCATGGCGTTATTTATCAAGATTTATGAAGACAAACCTAGTGAAGCTGCTATTAATAGGGTAGTAAAGGTTTTAAAAGATGGTGGATTAGTGATTTATCCAACTGACACTGTATACGGTTTAGGTTGTGATATAACTAATTCGAAAGCTTTAGAACGTATTGCCAGAATTAAAGGTGTTAAACTGGAAAAAGCTAATTTTTCATTTATATGTCATGATTTAAGTAATCTTTCTGATTATGTGAAGCAAATTGATACGGCAACTTTTAAAATTTTAAAAAGGGCATTACCGGGTCCATATACCTTTATTCTTCCCGGTAATAACAATTTGCCAAAAGAGTTCAAAAAGAAAACAACCGTAGGGATTCGTGTCCCGGATAACTCCATCGCTTTAGAGATTGTCCGTCAATTAGGTAATCCAATAGTTTCAACTTCGATTCATGATGAGGATGATGTCATAGAATATACAACCGATCCTGAATTGATTTTTGAGAAATGGCAAAATTTGGTTGATGTAGTAATTGATGGTGGATATGGTGATAATGTGGCTTCCACTATAATCGATTTATCTGGCTATGAACCCGAAATAATAAGGGAAGGAAAAGGAAGTTTGGACATTATTTAGAAATAATTAATGTTCCATTATTAATAAAAAAAATGTCCTGAATTATCAGGACATTTTTTTATCTGTACAACTAATTGGGATATTAATTTTGTTGTTTTTTCATTTCTTTTTCAACCATATCGTAGAATTGATCGATCTTTGGTAAAACTACAATTCTAGTTCTTCTATTTCTGGCTCTGTTTTCAGCGGTATTATTTTCCACCAATGGAACATATGAACTTCTACCTGCAGCGATTAATTGTGCTGGTTTTACTCCTAATTCACTTGTTAGAACACGAATAATCGAGGTAGAACGTTTAACACTTAAATCCCAGTTGTCAAGTAAAACCCCATTTCCTATATAAGGTACATTATCAGTATGTCCTTCAACCATGCATTCAAAATCTGGTTTGTCGTTCACAACTTTTGCAACTTTAGCCAAAACAGATTTAGCTTTTTCACTAACATTATAACTTCCGGTTTTGAATAATAATTTATCAGCAATAGAAATAAACACGACACCCTTTTCAACATTTATTTCAATATCAGGATCATTTAAACCAACAGCGCTTTTTAGGCTAGTGACTACTGCCAATGTTACACTGTCTTTTTTGTTAAGAGCATCCTGCATTCTGTTGATTTTTAAATCTTTTTCTTTGATAGATTCCAAAGCTTTTTCAATATTCTCAGCTCCCTTAGTTGTTAAAATTGTCATTTCTTTAGAGGTATTTATCAAAGTTTGATTGTGCTCTTTAAGACCTTCAATTCTTGCATTAAGACCTTCAACTTTTGCAGACAGACCTGCTTTTTCTTCAAGACAAGAATTCAATTTTACAGTTGCAGTGTTTAATAAATCTTGAGTTTCTTTATTTTTTGCCTCCAAATCAGAATATTTCTTTTTTGAAACACATGAAGTTAGCAAAGCTAGCACTGATGCGGCTAAAACGATTTTTTTCATAATTCTTTTTTAAGTTTTAATTAGGTTCAAATTTAGGTTTTAATGATTAAATTTTCGATATAAAATATTGTTAAAATTATTTAACAAAGATCTTGCCATTTTTTAAGTAATAATTAAGAACAATACTCTGAGTCTGATAATATTTAGATGTTTGATCGTTTGTTCTTTTTTTATAATTCTTAGAAAATAAATGATAGAAAGACCAATGAGCTTTTAATATAGCTAGGAAATGTACAAAATTACCCTGAATAATAAAATGTATTCCTGCAATACCATCTAAAATCATTCTTGTTACTAGAACTAATATTAAATCCCTTTTTGGGACGTTTTTAACTAACATTAATAGGGAGTTTCTGAAATTTAAAAAGGTTTTTTTTGGATTGCTTTTTTGCAGCGTTGCGCCGCCCACATGGAATACCACCGATTTATAATTGTACTTAATTTTAAAGCCATAATTTAATGCCCTCCAACACAAATCAATTTCTTCTTGATGAGCAAAAAAATCATCATCAAAACCTCTCAGTTTTCTGTAAACCGAACTTCTAATAAAAAAACATGCCCCTGATGCCCATGAAATTTCAATTTCATCATCATATTGCCCAAAATCTTTTTCTATAGTTTCAAAAATCCGACCCCTACAAAATGGAAATCCGTATTTGTCTATAAAACCTCCGGCAGCCCCAGCATATTCAAAATATTCTTTATTCTTATAATCTAATATTTTAGGTTGAATGATGGCTGTTTTTGGTTCTGCTTCAAATGTTTCTATAATGGGAATAAGCCAATCTTTTGTTACTTCAATATCTGAATTTATTAAAGCAAATATTTCTTCGTCAATTTCTTTTAAAGCTTCATTATACCCTTGTGCAAATCCGAAATTTCTTTTGTTTACAATTATTTTAACAGTGGGAAAATTCTGAATAACAAAATCTATCGAACTATCAGTTGAGGCATTGTCAGCCAGGTAAATTGTTGCTTCCGGGGAGTACTCAACGACCGATGGTAAAAATTCTTCAAGTAATTTGACCCCGTTCCAGTTCAGAATGACTACTGCAATTTTTTTCAAAGTAATTCTTTTGGTTTTTATAATTTAAGATTTGTGTACAGGGGTAGTTCAGGAAGAAACTGATATTTTTGGTTTTCGAAATCCATCATGCAAAAAAAATGTTCCAAGCCATTGGTCACCATCAAAAGTTGTGCATTCATCGTCATGTTATAACGAGCAATTTGGTCAAAAGTTCTTTGAGTAATTTGAACAGAAGGGGCTTTGCATTCTATCAAAATGTTTATTGAACCATCTGAATTAAAAACTACAATATCATATCTTTTTCTCAATCCGTTTATATGCAAAACTTTTTCCACATTAATTAGGGATAAGGGAATGTTTTTTTCTTCTAATAAGAACTGAATTACATGTTGTCGTACCCACTCCTCAGGAGTAAGAATTACAAATTTTTTTCTAATAGGATCAAAAATTGCCGTTTTATTTTCGTTATTTTTGAACCGAAAGTTATATAGTTGAAAATTTAATTTTTGCATTACGCAAAGCTATATTCAATTCATTAAATAACCAAATTCTAAAATTATCAAATTATTTTATTTTGGACGAAGTCATAAAAATTGTTAGTGAAATAAAAGCTGGTGATATTAAACCTATTTATTTTTTGATGGGAGAAGAACCTTATTATATAGATAAGCTTTCAGAATTTATAGAGGAAAATGTTCTCTCTGAGGAAGAAAAAGGATTTAATCAAACTGTAGTTTATGGCAGAGATGTTAGCGTGGAAGAGATTGTTTCCATATCAAAACGTTTTCCTATGATGGCTGAACGTCAGGTTGTCATTGTCAAAGAAGCTCAGGATTTATCTAAAACCATTGAAAAATTAGAAAGTTATGCCGAGAATCCAATGCCAACTACCGTCTTAGTGCTTTGTTACAAATACAAAACACTTGATAAACGTAAAAAAATAACTAAAAATCTTGCAAAGTCGGGAATATTGTACGAAAGTAAGAAATTATATGAAAATCAAATAGGAGATTGGATTAAGCGAGTATTGTCAGGTAAAAAATATGGAATTGAGCCGAAGGCAGCCGCTATGTTGGTAGAATTTTTAGGTACAGATTTGAGCAAGATTAATAATGAATTAGAAAAATTACAGATTATTTTACCTAAGGGAAGTGTAATTTCTCCTAAAGATATTGAGGAAAACATAGGTTTCAGTAAAGATTATAACGTCTTTGAATTACGTAAAGCGATAGGGGAACGCAATCAGGTTAGGGCCTATGCGATAGCCGAGAACTTTGCGAATAATCCTAAAGATAATCCTATGGTGGTAACCACAGGTTTAGTTTTTGGTTTTTTTGTCCAATTGTTGAAATACCATGGGTTAAAAAATAAAGATCCAAAAAATGTTGCTTCTGTTATTGGTGTAAACCCCTATTTTTTAAAAGAATATGATCTGGCACTGAAAAATTATCCAATGAGAAAAGTCAGTCAAATTGTGACATTATTAAGAGATATTGATATAAAAAGCAAGGGGGTGGGGGCTAATTCTTTATCAAATGCAGATTTATTGAAGGAAATGCTTTATTATATTTTTAAATAAGCGAATGTAATTATAAAGATGGTTAGAAATAAAATTTTTTATAGTTGTAATGTGTTATAAAGGGAGTTGTTTCTTGCGGTAGTATTAAATGTTATAAAAAAAATGGGATGCCCTATAAATAGAGGAAGCATCCCGTTTTTTTTTTTTTTTTTAGAATCCGCTGTTGAAATCGGAAATTGTAATATTATTTTTTACTATGACCCAAATAGATATTTCCCTGTTGTAGATTTGTAATTGAACCTATTTTTAATTAAGAAATTATTAGGTGTAAAAATTGGTTTTAAAATACTTGCTATTTTTTCTGTTTCGAAAAGATATGCATCTTGACCAAATTCTGATTCAATTTCGTGATAAAAAACATTTGTTTTTACTGCACGAATTTTTTGGAATGTGTCTCTATTTTCGTTAGCCGGGAATATACCATCTGCATCAATACCTATAATATGGATGTTTGCATTGATTTTACTTGCTATAGAAAGGATGTCTTCTCTGTTGCGGGTTAAATCATTTGTCGAAAGAATGAAATTCATTAAACGACAGCCTGAAATTTGATATTTATTTTTTTGCGCTACAATTTTTTCTATGTTAAAAATAGAGGTTGTAACAAGGTTTTTTCGTGTAAATATTTTGTTTATGAATTCAGAATTACGGAACCGCAAATTAGCAAAGTAGCGGGCATCGGTCCAAGGATCTTCAGAGTTGTTTAAAAGCTGATCCTGAATATAAACGTTGGTAATTGTGCGATCAGTTACTTTCCAATCTGATGCAATTGGGATGAAGTTTTCAACTCTATTTGGTTCTAAAGCGGTCATTTCCCAACCTATGGCCCCACCTAAATTTCCACCAACTATTGCAAATACATTATTTACCTTAAGAAGGAACAAGCCCTCCCAAAATAAATTTGCCACGTCCCGAATGGTAAAATCTTTATAATTTTTAATAAGTGACTTTTCTTTATTATCAAATCCACTTCCAGGAACATTGAAGCAAATTATTGTATAGTTATCAGTGTCGATGGCTTTGGTCTTTCCTATAAGATTACTTAACCTACTTTTCTCAAATCCTAGTCTTGAAGCAGCGTTAAGTGAATGATTAACAACAACTACCGGAGCGGTACCAAGAGGAGCACCAAATAATTCGTAGGAAAGTATAATGTGATCTTGTTGCTTTCCCTTTTCTAAATTAAAATCATAAAAATCAATAGTACCGATGTTTTTCATAGCTTAATAATTTTAGGTTTGTGTAAATCTAAAAACAATAAAAAATTTTGCTTTATTATATCTACAACTAACCTAAAAAATCGATGATCTGTAAGATTTATACAATAATTAAGACCAACTTTAATAAAAGACCTCTTGTTTTTTTAAATTTTTATTTTTAAATTATATTTGTCACACGTATATAAATAAAAAATAAGAAATATGGCAGACGATAAGAAAGTAATATTTTCAATGTCAAAAGTGAGTAAAACTTACTCAAGTAGCAATAAACAGGTTTTGAAAGATATCTATTTGAGTTTCTTTTATGGGGCAAAAATTGGTATTTTGGGATTAAATGGATCCGGTAAATCTTCTTTGTTAAAAATAATTGCAGGGGTAGATAAGAATTATCAGGGAGATGTAGTATTCGCTCCTGGATATACTGTAGGTTATTTAGAGCAAGAACCTCAATTAGATGATACAAAAACAGTATTGGAAATTGTTCAGGAAGGAGTTGCAGAAACGATGTCCGTATTGGATGAATACAACCAAATTAATGATTTATTCGGACTTCCTGAAAATTATGAAGACCCTGATAAGATGGATAAGTTAATGGAGCGTCAGGCTGCCTTGCAAGATAAAATCGATGCTTTGGGTGCTTGGGAAATTGACACCAAATTGGAAATTGCAATGGACGCATTGCGTACCCCGGAAGGTGACACACCTATAAAGCACCTTTCAGGTGGGGAACGTCGTCGTGTGGCTTTATGTCGTTTGTTGTTACAGCAACCAGATGTTTTGCTTCTTGATGAGCCAACAAACCACCTTGATGCGGAGAGTGTACTTTGGTTAGAGCAGCATTTGGCTCAGTATTCGGGCACCGTAATTGCTGTTACGCACGATCGTTACTTTTTAGATAATGTGGCTGGATGGATCTTGGAATTAGACAGGGGTGAAGGTATTCCTTGGAAAGGAAATTATTCTTCATGGTTGGATCAAAAATCTAACCGTATGGCTCTTGAAGAAAAAGTAGCTTCAAAACGACGTAAAAATTTGGAAAGAGAGTTGGAGTGGGTGCGACAAGGTGCAAAAGGTCGTCAGACAAAGCAAAAAGCGCGTTTACAAAATTATGATAAGCTATTGAACGAAGATCAAAAGAAATTAGATGAAAACCTTGAGATCTATATTCCTAATGGTCCTCGTTTAGGAACAAATGTGATTGAAGCCAAAAACGTTGCGAAAGCATTTGGAGATAAATTGCTTTATGATAATTTGAATTTCACCTTACCACAGGCCGGAATTGTTGGCATAATTGGTCCTAATGGTGCCGGTAAATCCACAATATTTAAGATGATTATGGGGGAGGAAAAACCAGATAGTGGAGAATTTGTTATAGGAGACACCGTAAAAATTGCCTATGTAGATCAGTCTCATTCTAATATAGACCCAAATAAAACCATTTGGGAAAACTTTTGCGATGGACAGGAACTAATTATGATGGGCGGTCGTCAGGTAAATTCTCGTGCATATTTAAGTCGATTTAATTTTGGTGGAAGTGATCAAAATAAAAAGGTTGCAACACTCTCTGGTGGAGAACGTAACCGTTTGCACCTTGCCATGACATTAAAGGAAGAAGGTAATGTATTGTTGCTTGACGAGCCAACAAATGATCTGGATGTTAATACATTGAGAGCTCTTGAAGAGGGTTTGGAAAATTTCGCAGGATGTGCCGTTGTTATTTCTCACGACCGTTGGTTTTTAGACAGAATTTGTACTCATATCCTTGCCTTTGAAGGAAACTCCGAAGTCTACTATTTTGAAGGTGGTTTTTCTGATTATGAAGAAAATAAAAAGAAACGTCTTGGAGGAGACTTAACACCAAAACGAATAAAATACAGAAAATTAATAAGAGGTTGATTTTATCAAATGAAGAAGAGAATCTAAATAAGGTTCTCTTTTTTTATTTTTCCATTACTTATAGTTATTGATAAACAACAACATAGCGACGATTGCACTTAATAGAATAAATAACACTGTGAGGTTGCTCCAAACATTAGTCAAAAAACAGCAAACTACTTCTAAAATTTAGACTTTTAATTAGCCAAATCTATTCCGACTGATCTAAAAAATCTGCTAAAAACAGGGCCTTTAAATTATAAATTTTTCTTGCGAATAGACGTCGGGTATACTGCAGGCATCAGTTTTACCAAACCACTTGTAGCGATTTTGAGCAACAAAATCGTAGATTTTATTTCTTAGTTTTAGAGGTATAATTTTGAATACACTTAATAGTTTATAACCTATACCTAAATGATTGGCTATTTTAAAAGCAGCCTCAGATTTTGTAAAATATCCTTTCTCGGGATCAAATAAAATGATACTTTCAATTTCTTGCTGATTTACAGAAATCTTATTAGAAATCTGTCTTCCCAAATTAGACTGCAATGAAACAAATCGGAAAATATCTTCTTTATCTCTTTTAATAATAAAATTAATGGCCCCATTACAAAAATTACAAATACCGTCAAATACGATTATTTTTTTATTTTCAGGTAGCTTGTACATTTCCATGTTTACATTTTTGAGGGTTATGTAAATTTATATTTTGCACTATTTTTTTTTTGCTTCCACTAATTCTAATTGATCTAAACTTACCTTAGAAGTAAAGATACCATAGTTTACAGTTGCTTTGTTTTTTTCAATTAAGTCAATAGTTCCCACAGATTTTCCGTCAATCATCCTGACGCGGTCACCAATTTTTAGAACAGGCTTGGGTTTCTCAATAACGGGTTTTAATTTTTTAGCCTTTTTTTCTTTCCTTATTTCCTCAACTTGGACAGCAACTTCTTTTACTATTTCTTTCTTTTTTGCTATTAAGGCTTTATCCTCCTTAACAGTAGATTTTTTACGTTTAGAATTTTCAATTTCAATTATTTTTAAAAATTCTCCAATGAGCTCCTTTTTGTTTTTGTTGTTGAAATATTTTCCAGCAAGTTCTTCTACTTTTTGACCAATATAGATGGTTTTTTGATTGCTATCATATAATTCCTGATAGCTTTCCAGTTTTTGCTTTATTTTAATATTGATACTTTCCATTTTTTTACCCTCTTCTCTTGCTCTTATTTCTTCCTTTTTAAGGATTTGAGAAGTTTTTTCAAGTTTAGAGCGTTCTTTTTGAAGATTAGCAATCGTTTTGTCAAAACGGACTTTACCTACCTCAATTTTTTTCTTTGCCCTATTAATAAGACCAAATGGGATTCCGTTTTTTTGTGCTACCTCAAAGGTGAATGAGCTTCCGGCCTGTCCCAATATTAATTTATACATAGGCTCCAAAGATTTCTCGTCAAACAACATGTTTGCATTTGTAGCAAAAGGTAATTCGTTTGCCAGTATTTTTAAATTGGCATAATGCGTTGTGATAATTCCAAACGCTTCACGGTGATAAAATTCTTCTAAGAAAATTTCTGCTAAAGCGCCTCCAAGTTCAGGATCCGAACCGGTTCCAAACTCATCTATTAAAAACATGGTTTTACGGTTGCATTTCTTTAAGAAATAATTCATGTTTTTAAGTCGGTAGCTATAGGTGCTTAAATGATTTTCAATCGATTGGTTATCTCCTATGTCTGTCAAAATACGATCAAATAAGAATGTTTCAGAACGTTCATGTACCGGAATTAACATTCCCGACTGCAACATCAGCTGCAATAATCCTACTGTTTTTAATGAGATAGTTTTACCACCTGCATTAGGCCCCGAAATTACAATAATTCTATTATCCTGTTTTAATTCGATAGTTTGCGGATGGGTTATTTCTTTTTTTTGTTTGTTGGTTAAATATAAAATAGGGTGATAGGCATCTCTAAAATAAAGTCGCCGTTCCTCAGTAATAGATGGCAGAATTGCATTTATTCTGCTTGCATATTTTGCTTTGGCCGCTACCAGATCAATATCACTCAGAAATTCCTGATATTCTTTTAAAAGCGGTAAAAAAGGACGTATTTCGTTCGACAATTTCTTTAAAACACGATTAATTTCCTCTTTTTCCTCATATTCTAAATTACTTAATTCACGAGAATATCGTAAGGTCGCTTCCGGTTCAATATAAGCAATGCTGCCAGTTTTTGAACTGCCTAAAATTGTCCCTCGTACCTTTCTCCGATACATCGATAATACAGCTAATACCCTGCGGTTTTGAACAAAACTTTCTTTGATGTCGTCAAGATATCCTAGACCATTGTATTGTGATAAAGCAATACCAAAACTTTGATTCACTTTTCCTCTTACTGAATTCATATTTCTGCGAATATCTAATAAAGTAGGTGAGGCGTTGTCTTTTATTTCTCCATATTTATCAACAACGGCATCAACATAGGTAATAATATCTTTAGTAAATTCTACCTGCGTAGCCCTACGGTGTAAATTGGGATAATATTCACTAAATTTTTTTAAAAAAATCAGCAAAACATTGACTGTAGTAGATAAAGCAGCTATTTTTCTAAAACTACCTACTTCTAAAAAGCTGTCTTCTATCGATAAGAATTTTAATTCATTTGTTATAGCGTCAAAACCGTGATTCGGAATAGCATTGTTATTTTGAAATGATGAAAGATACTCAGAAGTTTGAGCTAAAGCCTGCATTAATTCTTCTTTTTCTCGAAAAGGAATTATTTCCAATGCCTTTTGTTTGCCAATATCCGTATTGCATGTAGCAGATATGGTTTCAAGAATAGTTGGGAATTGAAGATCTTGTAGGGTCTTTTGGGTAATGGATCTCATTTTGGATGCTTAATTCTAAAGGCTCAAAGTTACAAAGATTCCTATTCATAACCATTAGCAAATTTTAATGTGGATATTTGTCAAACTTTACGAAATTTGTATAAAAAATAAAAATGAATTTGAATCTCAATAATGATTGGGGGAATATTCTTGCGGATGAAATCCAAAAGCAATATTTTAACGAAATAATAATGAATATTGAAAAAGAATATTCATTTGAAACTTGCTACCCTCCAAAGGAAAAGATTTTTAGTGCTTTTAATTATTGCAGTTTCAAAGAGGTTAAAGTGGTAATAATTGGACAAGATCCATATCATGGGGAAGGTGAAGCGAATGGTTTGTGTTTTTCTGTGAATTATGGGGTAAAAATACCTCCTTCTTTGAGGAATATTTTTAAAGAAATTAATGATGACCTTGGGTTTGTTTTTTTTCCGAGTTCCGGAAATTTAGAAAGTTGGGCTAAACAGGGGGTTTTGTTGCTGAATAGTTCCTTAACTGTTCGAAAAGATAAACCAAATAGTCATAACTACATAAAATGGTCCAGTTTTACAGACCAGGTAATAAAAATGATTTCCGATTATAAAGAGCATATTGTCTTTTTGTTATGGGGAACTTTTGCCCAAAAAAAGAAAACTATGATAGATGCAGAAAAACATCTGGTTTTAGAAGCAGGTCACCCGTCACCTATTAGTGCAAATCAAGGCAAATGGTTTGGAAACAAGCATTTCAGTAAAACCAATTTGTATTTAAAAGAGTTTCAAAAAAAAGAAATTGAATGGGGGATATAAAAAAAGCCATTGAGTTCAATGAAATAAATGGCTTATTTAGAAATAGATTTAGGTTTACTTAGTACCTAGATCTGTTATTTTTTTAAAATATTTTCGAGAACAGCCTTGTTATCTTTGTTTCTTACGGTCATTATAAATTCCTGATTTTTTGCTGTTTTTCCTTCAATTACATAAATCCTGTCCTTATCAAAATCGGTACTGCTTCTGTCAAAATTAACATCACCATATTTTAAAGTATTTGTGATATCAGTGGTATCAATCCAGGTCTGACTGAGTATTTTTGAAGCTGTAGGTGAATATTCAAAAGGTTTGTTCCTAATATCGTTTAATACACGTGCGTTTGGAAAATAGTTACATTTAGTGTTTTTGCCGCTAAAAACCAAGCCAACAAAGAAAAGACCAATAACAAGTCCTATTAAATAATATGCAAAACGTTGTACAAACTTCATAAATAATTTTTTTTGCAAATTAATTGAAAGTTTGTTTAAAATACAATTAAATTAATGTCATTGTTTGGCAAATCAAACCAATCACCGATTGTCTTATTAGTCAGAATCCCATGGTAGGTATATATTCCGTTTTTTAAACCCTTATCCATACGAATTGCACTTTCAAACCCACCATCCTCAGCTATTTTTAAAAGATATGGACTTATTATATTGCTTATCGAAAGGGAAGCGGTTTTCGAATAGCGGGATGGGAGGTTCGGCACGCAATAATGCAAAACGTTACTTTTTAAAAAAGTAGGTTTTTCATGGGTAGTAACTTCAGATGTTTCGAAACAACCACCCGTATCAATACTTATGTCGACGATGACGGCACCTTTTTTCATATGAGCTACCATTGCTTCGGTAACTACTACAGGACAGCGCTCCATTCCTCGTAAAGCGCCAATTGCTACATCGCATCGTCTAAGCGCTTTCATCAATGTTTTGTGCTGTATGGTCGAAGTAAAAATACGCTGATTGAGACTGTTTTGTAAGCGTCTCAATTTGGTTATAGAATTATCGAAGACGCGAACATTTGCGCCTAATCCTATTGCTGTTCTGGCGGCAAATTCACCGGCAGTTCCAGCTCCCAAAATAACAACTTCAGTAGGAGGTACACCGGTGATATTCCCGAAAAGTAAACCTTTACCTAATTCGTTGGCAATCATCAGTTCTGCCGCGATTAAAATAGAAGCGGTGCCTGCTATTTCGCTTAATGATTTGACAATTGGGTAAGTTTCGTCTACATCCTTAATGTATTCAAATGCAAGTGCAGTGATTTTTTTTCTTGCCAAAGCTTCAAAATAAACTTTGCTCTTGGTTTTTAATTGAATAGCAGATATAAGTATCGCCTGATGATTCATCATTTCAATTTCTGCCACTGTAGGAGGTTCTACTTTTACAATTATTGGGCAACCAAATACTTTCTTGGTATCCTTTGTTACTTGAGCACCAGCTTCGGAGTATTCTTTATCAGAATAACTTGAGCTTTCTCCTGCGCCGGACTCAATTATTATATTATGTCCATTACAAACCAATGAGTTAACTGCGTCCGGGGTGAGGCAAATACGACGCTCTTGAAAACTGGTTTCTTTGGGTATTCCTATAAATAGTTCACCTTTTTGTCTAGCCACCTCCAGCTTCTCTGCTTGAGGCAGAAGTTGCTGCTTTGTGAATGGTGTTAAATATAATGACATTGCTCTTTTATAAAAGTAAAAAGTAAAATTACATAAAAAGATTAAAAGTCAAGCTTTTCTTAAATTTAAAAATAAATACTAAGTGATTTAATATAATATGATTTATTTTTTTAGCTTAACTAATGAAGAATATTCAAATTAGATATTTACCAAAAGAGGCATTGGACTATTGATATTATATTTAAAACATTAACTTAATTTCAAAAGCCGCTTATCGTTTTCAAGGACATCAATAGTTATTGTAGAATGTAATTCAGGGATATAATCCGAGATTTTTTCAGCCCATTCTATGAAACACCAATTGCCTGAATATAAATAATCATCAACTCCCATGTCTAATGCTTCTGTTTCATTTTTTAAACGATAAAAATCAAAATGATAAATTACTTGATTATTAATTGTTTCGTACTCATTAACTAAAGAAAAGGTTGGACTGCTTGTAGCTTCAGTAACACCAAGTGTTTTACAAAGTTGTTTTATTAAGGTTGTTTTACCAGCCCCCATTTCTCCGTTAAAAAGTATTATTTTATTTGGATTTGCTTCGATCACTGATTTGGCAATATTTTCAATTTCATCTATCGAAAAGATAATTTCCATATTTGTTATTTTGGTAATAGAGAGATTTGTTTACACCTTGTTTAGTCTACCTTGGGTTTAATATTAAAAAAGGAATTATCATTTCTTCCAACGATATTCCACCATGCTGATAAGTATTTTTGTAATACCCTACATAATGATTGTAATTATTCACGTAGGCTAAAAACAAATCATTTTTTGCAAAAATATAAGAACTGCTCATATTTATTGCGGGCAGTCCAATTATTTTTGGATCTTTAACTGCATACACATCTTTATCTTCATAGGTTAAACTACGTCCTGTTTTGTATCGAAGGTTTAAACTGGTGTTTTTGTCTCCCACTACTTTTGATGGGTTTTTGACATTTATGGTCCCGTGGTCGGTAGTTATTAATAATTTGAAACCTAATTTCTGACCTTGTTGGATGATTTCCAATAGAGGTGAATTTTTGAACCAACTCAATGTGAGAGAGCGGTAGGCTTTATCATCAGAAGCTAATTCTTTAAGAACATCCATTTCTGTCTTGGCATGGGATAGCATATCTACAAAGTTGTATACCACTGTTAACAAATCATTGTTTTTAAAAGCTTTAAAACCCTCGGCCAGTTTCTTTCCGGTCGCCAGATTGGTGATTTTGAAATAATCCTGTTTGATATTCAATCCCAATCTTTTTAACTGAGCTGTAAGAAATTCAGCTTCAAACAAATTTTTCCCTCCCTCATCAGGATCATTTTTCCAGTATTCAGGAAATTTTTTTTCCATTTCCAAAGGGGTTAATCCTGAGAAAATGGCATTTCTGGCATACTGAGTTGCTGTAGGTAAAATTGAAAAGTATGCCGTTTCTTTTTCTAGTTTGTAGTAATCAGATACCACGCTCTCAAATGCTTTCCATTGGTCGTAGCGTAAATTATCGATCACAACAAATAATATTGGTTTTTCTTTTTTTTGAAGTTCAGGAACAACTAATTCCTTAAACAAATTATGAGAAAGGATTGGCTTTTCTGTCTTTGGTTGGAACCAATCTTCATAATTGCGTTCTATGAACTTACCAAACTGAGAATTTGCTTCAACCTTTTGTGATTCGAGTATTTCTACCATACTTTGATCGTTTATGTTTTCCAATTGCAACTCCCAAAAAAGCAATTTCTTATATAATTCAATCCAATCTGCATAATTGTTGACAGTTGCTAAATCCATCGTTATTTTGCGAAATTCTTTCTGATAATCTAAGGTTGTTTTTTCAGATATTAATCTGCTGTGATCTAAATTTTTCTTAAGACTTAATAATATTTGATTTGGGTTTACCGGTTTGATTAGATAATCCGCTATCTTGGAACCAATTGCCTCTTCCATTATGTATTCCTCCTCACTTTTGGTGATCATAATTATGGGTATAGCTGATTTCTTTTCTTTCATTTCGGATAAGGTTTCAAGTCCACTCATTCCTGGCATATTCTCATCCAAAAAAACAATATCAAAATTCTCTTTTTCAAATATTTCTATAGCATCCCGACCGTTATTGCAAGTGGTGATATTATAATTTTTTTTCTCTAGAAAAATGATATGTGATTTAAGATATTCTATCTCATCGTCGACCCAAAGAATTTTTATTTTATTCATAATTTTTTACAAATGGTTTTGTGAAATAATATATTGATAACGAAGTTCTGAATAATAGATTGTGAAGATATATAGTTTTGTAATGCTAGTTTATTTTAAATAGAGTAGTTTAAACGATTTCTCAATAAAAATAAGAAGAAAATATTGGGTTAAAACATTCTTTGAAAATTTGTGTTGATTTTTTTTAATTGCTGTAAAGTGCCGTTGCTATTTGAAATTAAATGTAATAAAGGCACGACTGGAGTTATGTTCATTAGCGAGCTAAATTTAAATTGTAACACCCATTTGTCTTTATACTTAGATTTCTATTGCTGCTAAACTTATTTCATATAGAATCTAATTTTTATATTTGTTGTTTTAAAAATACTATTAGTGAATCAGGTAAACAAACTCAAAATATTCAATGATCCTATTTATGGATTTATAAGCATTCCAAATGCTTTGATATACGATTTAATTCAGCATTCTTATTTTCAAAGACTTAGACGTATTTCACAAATGGGATTGTCTTATTTGGTTTATCCGGGTGCTAATCATACCCGTTTTCATCATGCTTTAGGTTGTATGCATTTGATGCAGAAGGCTGTTGATGTTCTGCGTTTTAAGGGAGTTGAAATATCAGAAGATGAAGAAAACGCACTCTATATTGCTATTTTGCTTCATGATATTGGTCATGGTCCCTTTTCACATGCCATGGAAAAAAGTATTGTTGATGATGTAAATCACGAGGAAATTTCTATATTGTTTATGAGGCAACTGAATATTGAATTCAAAGGACAGTTGAGTTTGGCGATAAAAATTTTTGAAGGTGATTACCATAGGAAGTTTATGCTGCAATTGATTTCAAGTCAATTAGATATGGACCGGATGGATTATCTTAAAAGAGATAGTTTTTATTCTGGAGTTGCTGAAGGTAATGTAAATTCGGAACGTCTTATCCAAATGATGAATGTGGTAGATGATTTTCTGGTAATTGAGGAAAAAGGAATCTATTCTGTCGAAAAGTTCTTAATGTCCAGAAGGCTTATGTATTGGCAGGCATATTTGCACAAAACAAGCTTAGTTGCCGAATTGATTTTGATGAAAATATTAAAAAGAGCAAAAGAACTGTCTCTTAAAGGTGCTGAGCTTCCCTGTAGCGAACCATTACAATTTTTTCTGAAAAACAAAATTAATTTGGAAATGTTTGATTCGGGAACTTTGGATCTGTTTTCACAATTGGACGATTTTGATATTATTAGTGCTTTAAAGACCTGGCAAAAAAACGAGGATTATATTTTAGCCACTTTGAGCAGGATGATAATAAACCGGGACTTGTTGAAAATACAGTTAGTAAATGATAAAATTGCTGCAGAAGATCTAGTTCCTTTAAAGGAAAAGATTTCGGCAAAATACAATTTGAGTTTTGCTGACACTAATTATTTCATATTCAAAGGTAAAATAAAAAATCAGGCTTATAACAAAGAAGCGGAACCAATCAGAATATTGAAAAAGGACCGGTCTGTTGAAGATGTAATAGAATCCTCTGATCAACTTAATTTGAAATCATTATCAAAATCTGTTACTAAGTATTACATATGTTTTCCAAAACAACTTATATAAAAACGGTTTTTAAAATCTATTTTTTTATACTTTTGTCGGAATGAAATTTACAGCAGAGCAAATAGCGGGGGTTTTAGAAGGTGAAGTCTTGGGTAATCCAGAGGCGGAAGTTGATAAACTATCGAAAATAGAAGAAGGAAAGGAAGGCTCATTAACTTTTTTGTCTAATCCTAAGTACACCAACTTTATTTATTCTACGGAAGCTACCATAACAATCGTTAATAAAAGTTTTGTTCCTGAATCTGCATTAAAAACTACACTCATAAAGGTTGAAGACGCCTATTTAGCCTTTTCGAAATTATTAGAATTTTACGATCAGTATAAAAAAAACAGTAAAATAGGTATTGAACAGCCATCAACCTTGCCGGCAGGAACTAAATATGGGGAGAATTTTTATCTAGGGGCTTTTTCCTACATTGGATTTAATGTAAGTATGGGAAATAATGTCAAAATTTACCCGGGCTGTTATATAGGTGATAATGTCATTATGGGTAATGATGTAATTGTTTTTTCTGGGGTAAAAATATATTCTGACACTGTTCTTGGCAATAATTGTATTATTCATGCCGGTACTGTTATTGGGTCAGATGGCTTTGGATTTGCGCCAGATTCCGATGGTACTTTTAAAAAAATCCCCCAAATTGGAAACGTTGTCATTGAAGATAATGTAGAAATAGGGTCTTGTAGCACAATTGACAGAGCAACTTTGGGTTCTACAATTATCAGGAAAGGAGCAAAATTGGATAACCAAATTCAGATTGCTCATAATGTTGAAATAGGAGAAAATACCGTTATTGCAGCGCAAACAGGGATAGCAGGATCTACTAAAATAGGAAAGAATGCTATGATTGGTGGGCAAGTTGGAATAGCAGGGCATTTATCAGTTGGAAACAATGTTCGAATTCAGGCACAGTCTGGCGTTGGAAGAAATCTAAAAGATAATGAGGTTTTGCAGGGAAGTCCTGCCTTTGGATATAATGATTTTAACAGGTCATTTGTTCATTTTAAAAATTTACCAAAAATTATTGACGAATTTTACGACTTAAAAAAATATATACTAAACCAAAAAAATGCAAACAATGGTTAAACAAAAAACCATCAAAACAGAAATTTCACTAACAGGTGTTGGATTGCACACAGGAAAAGAAGTTAAAATGACTTTTAAGCCTGCGCCGGTTAATAATGGTTTTTCCTTTGTGAGAGTTGATCTTGAAGGTAATCCTGTAATCGAAGCCGATGCTAATTATGTTGTCAACACGCAGAGAGGAACAAATCTTGAAAAATTAGGTGTGCAAATTCAAACTCCAGAGCATGTGTTAGCTGCTTTGGTTGGATGTGATTTAGATAACGTTATTATAGAATTAAATGCATCCGAACTTCCCATCATGGACGGTTCATCAAAATTTTTTGTGGAGGCTTTGGAAAAAGCCGGAGTAGAAGAGCAGGATGCAGACCGTAATGTCTATGTTGTGAAAGAGGTTATCTCCTACACAGACGAGGCTACCGGAAGTGAAATTCTTGTTATGCCATGTGATACATATACAGTAACTACAATGGTAGATTTTGGAACTAAGATTTTAGGAACTCAAAATGCTACCTTAAAAAATATAGCTGATTTTAAAACTGAAATTGCTAATTCAAGGACTTTTAGTTTTTTACATGAATTAGAATCTCTTCTGGATAACGGTCTGATTAAAGGAGGGGATTTAAATAATGCTATTGTGTACGTAGACAAGGAGATTTCCGAATCGACAATGGCCAATTTAAAAACAGCATTTGGAAAAGAAACCATAAATGTTAAACCAAATGGAATTTTAGACAATCTTACTCTACACTATCCAAATGAGGCTGCAAGACATAAATTACTTGATATTGTTGGTGATTTGGCTTTAATAGGGACAAAGATTCAAGGGAAAGTAATTGCAAATAAACCTGGCCACTTTGTAAATACGCAGTTTGCAAAAAAAATGGCTAAGATGATCAAACTAGAGCAAAGAAATCATGTTCCTGTATACGATTTGAACAAGGAACCTTTGATGGATATTCATAAGATTATGGCAATGTTGCCACATAGGCCACCATTCTTATTGATTGACCGAATTATCGAAATGTCTGATAATCATGTTGTTGGTATGAAAAATGTAACAATGAATGAAAACTTCTTCGTTGGGCATTTTCCGGACGCTCCTGTAATGCCGGGTGTTCTAATAGTAGAAGCGATGGCACAGACCGGGGGTATATTGGTTTTAAGTACAGTACCGGATCCTGAGAATTATCTAACCTATTTTATGAAAATAGATAATGTTAAATTCAAGCATAAGGTACTACCAGGTGATACATTAATCTTTAAATGTGATTTGATAACACCAATCCGACGTGGAATTTGCCATATGCAGGCTAATGGATATGCAAATGGAAAATTAGTAGCCGAAGCAGAATTAATGGCTCAAATAGCTAAAAAACCATAAATAGAAAAATAATCTTCTTAGCATCAAGAGAAGTTTTTCCTTTAATATAAAAAAACACAAATAAAGATGAATCAACCCCTAGCATATGTTCATCCCGGCGCAAAAATCGCCAAAAATGTAGTTATTGAACCTTTTACAACCATTCATAACAATGTTGTTATTGGTGACGGAACCTGGATTGGTTCTAATGTTACTATAATGGAAGGAGCCAGAATCGGTAAAAACTGCAATATTTTCCCTGGGGCTGTAATTTCAGCAGTACCTCAGGATTTAAAATTTGGAGGTGAAGATTCTTTGGCAATTATTGGTGATAATTGTACTATCAGGGAATGTGTTACTATAAATCGTGGTACCATTGCATCAGGACAAACAGTAATTGGCAATAATTGTCTAATAATGGCTACAGCACACATAGCACACGACTGCCATATTGGTGATAATGCAATAATAGTAAACGGTGTCGCTTTAGCAGGTCACGTGGAGGTCGGTAATTACGCAATAATTGGAGGTTTGGCTGCAGTTCATCAATTTATCAGTATAGGGGACCATGCTATGATTTCCGGTGGTTCCTTAGTCAGAAAAGATGTGCCGCCATACACTAAAGCAGCTAAAGAACCATTGTCCTATGTTGGTATAAATTCAGTTGGATTAAGAAGAAGAGGTTTTTCTACAGAAAAAATCAGAGAAATTCAGAATATCTACAGAATTTTGTATCAGAAAAATTACAATACCAGCCAGGCTTTAGGAATAATAGAAGCTGAAATGGAGGCTACTCCAGAACGCGATGAAATCATTGATTTTATCCGAAATTCATCGAGAGGTATTATGAAAGGTTATACTGGTAGCTACTAGAAATAAAATAGATTATTAAAATAAATGGTTACTCTTAAATAGAGAATCTCATAGTCAACATTAAAATAAAAAAAAATAAGAAAATGGCGTCTACAGCAGATATTAGAAACGGACTTTGTATTAAATACAACAACGATATTTATAAAATTATCGAATTCTTACATGTTAAACCTGGAAAAGGGCCAGCTTTTGTAAGAACAAAATTAAAAAGCTTAACCACAGGAAAAGTTTTAGACAATACTTTTTCTGCAGGACACAAAATAGAAGATGTACGAGTGGAAACTCACACTTTTCAGTACTTATATGCCGAAGGTGATCTGTTTCATTTTATGAATAATGAGACCTTTGAGCAAATTACAATAAATAAAAATATTCTTGATGCTCCGGATTTATTAAAAGAGGGAACAAATGTAATGGTTCAGATAAATACTGAAACAGATTTGCCTTTGTCTGTAGATATGCCGGCTTCAATTGTTCTTGAAGTTACTTACGCTGAGCCTGGGGTGAAAGGAAATACAGCTACCAATGCCACCAAACAAGCTACGGTAGAAACAGGGGCTACTATTAATGTTCCGTTATTTATAAATGAGGGAGATAAAATTAAAGTAGATACAGCTACAGGATCCTATATGGAGCGTGTAAAAGAGTAAATAGTACATCACTGCTCGATTTTATGTATTGTATCAGAAATAAAGAGCATTGGTAAACACATAAAAGGAGAATAATTATCAATCAATGAAATTTACAAGAGCGCATTCTTTAAAAGAAATCTCGGATTTACTTAATTGTGAATTTGTAGGGAATGAAGATTTTGAGGTTTTAGGCATGAATGAAATTCATGTTGTGGAGAAAGGAGATATTGTTTTTGTAGATCATCCTAAATATTACGATAAAGCTTTAAACTCCGCGGCTACAATAGTTCTTATAAATAAAAAAGTAAGTTGTCCTGATGGAAAAGCTCTTTTGATTTCCGATGATCCCTTTAGAGATTTTAATAAATTAACCAATTACTTCAAACCTTTTAGAGGCTCTTCAATTGCGATAGCCGATTCAGCGTCCATAGGAGAAGGTACTGTTATTCAACCTAATACTTTCTTAGGTAATAATGTTGTAATAGGAAATAATTGTATGATTCATTCCAATGTTTCAATTTACGATAATACTGTAATTGGAGATAATGTTATAATTCATGCAGGAACTGTTTTAGGTGCTGATGCATTTTATTACAAAAAACGTGCAGAGGGATATGATCAATTACTCTCTGGTGGTCGTGTCGTAATTAAAGACAATGTAGGTATTGGTGCTCTGTGTACAATTGACAAAGGAGTTACCAGTGATACCACAATTGGTGAAGGGACTAAAATTGATAATCAGGTTCACATCGGTCATGATACAGTAATAGGGAAGAAATGTTTGATAGCTTCTCAGACGGGAATAGCGGGATGCGTTGTTATAGAGGATGAAGTTACAATTTGGGGTCAGGTAGGTACTACCAGCGGAATAACAATTGGGGAAAAAGCTGTTTTGTTGGGGCAAACAGGTGTTACTAAATCAGTTGCTGGTGGTAAAACTTACTTTGGAACTCCAATTCAGGAATCTCGGGAATCCTTGAAGCAAATGGCGAATATTAAAAAAATTCCTGAGATATTGGAAAAGCTGAAGAAGTAGAATTCTGCCAGCTTGGATTTCAGATTGAATTTTATGCTGATGTATATATTGTCCTTTATGGTTAATAAATCACATTTTTTTTGATAAGAAAACACAGGAATTTATTTTCAAAACCTTATTTTTGCTCCACAAATATAAAAATCACATAATAAATATATCATGAGTGTTTTAGTAAACAAAGATTCTAAAATAATTGTTCAAGGGTTTACAGGAAGTGAGGGAACATTCCATGCTTCTCAAATGATTGAATACGGTACAAATGTAGTTGGTGGTGTTACTCCTGGAAAAGGAGGTACGACTCATTTAGACCTTCCGGTTTTTAATACTGTTAAGGATGCAGTTGAGAAAGCAGGTGCAGATACTTCTATTATTTTTGTGCCGCCAGCTTTTGCTGCTGATGCCATAATGGAAGCTGCAGATGCAGGAATTAAAGTAATAATCGCTATTACTGAAGGAATTCCTGTAGCAGATATGATACATGCTAACAACTACGTAAAACAAAGAAATGCAAGATTGATCGGACCTAACTGTCCGGGAGTTATTACTCCGGGTGAAGCTAAGGTTGGAATCATGCCAGGATTTGTTTTCAAAAAAGGGACTGTAGGTATTGTTTCTAAATCGGGAACATTAACTTATGAAGCTGCAGACCAAGTTGTAAAGCAAGGTCTTGGAATCACCACAGCTATTGGTATTGGTGGGGATCCAATTATTGGTACAACTACAAAAGAAGCTGTTGAATTATTGATGAATGACCCTGAAACGGAATGTATCATTATGATTGGTGAAATTGGCGGTCAATTAGAAGCTGATGCTGCTAAATGGATTAAAGCCGATGGTAATCGCAAACCCGTGATTGGTTTTATTGCTGGAGAAACTGCTCCAGCAGGAAGAACTATGGGACATGCTGGTGCTATTGTTGGAGGATCTGATGATACTGCTGCAGCAAAAAAGCGAATCATGAGAGAGAATGGAATTCACGTTGTTGATTCACCAGCTGAAATTGGTAAGAAAGTAAAAGAAGTATTAGGATAAACTTCTTCCATTAAAGTATTAAAACTTCACCTTTTCGGTGAAGTTTTTTTATTAATACAGATATACGAAGTAGTATTTTAAAAACTTCGTGTTGAATAAACCAAAAAACTGGCATAATTTCGGAAGTTGTTTTTTCAGCCCGTTTTTATTGCTATATTTGGGTCCTGTTAAAAAAATCTTAACTGCTGTATTTCATGAATATATTTTACTCATTTAAAATAGAGCAGTGTGAAATGAATAAAAAAATAATTTTTGAATATGAAAATTTTAGAAGGAAAAGTAGCCATAATTACAGGTGCTAGCCGTGGAATTGGTAAAGGAATTGCGGAGGTTTTCGCAAAACAAGGTGCAAATATTGCTTTTACTTACAGTTCTTCTGTTGAATCAGCTTTAGCTTTAGAAAATGAATTAAATGCACTTGGAATCAAAGCAAAAGGGTATCAATCTAATGCTGCAAAGTTTGACGAGGCTCAAACACTTGTGGATGCAATTTTAGCCGAATTCGGAACTATTGATATATTAATAAATAATGCAGGTATTACAAAAGATAATCTTTTGATGCGTATGTCTGAAGATGACTTTGATAATGTAATTGAAGTAAATTTGAAATCTGTTTTCAATATGACAAAAGCTGTTCAAAAAACATTTTTGAAAAATCGTTCAGGATCAATCATTAACATGAGTAGTGTTGTTGGAGTGCAAGGGAATGCAGGGCAAACTAATTATGCAGCATCTAAAGCGGGAGTAATTGGTTTTACCAAGTCAATTGCTCTAGAATTAGGGTCTCGTAATATTCGTTGTAACGCCATAGCTCCCGGATTTATCGAAACAGAAATGACCGCAAAATTGAGTGAGGAAGTAGTTCAAGGTTGGAAAAATGAAATTCCTTTAAAACGTTGTGGTTCTGTGGAGGATGTTGCTAATGCTTGTCTTTATTTAGGTTCTGATATGAGTTCATTTGTGACCGGACAGGTACTGAATGTGTGCGGTGGAATGCTTACCTAATGACAGTATAAAGTAATGAATTAAAAAATTATGACCAACTTGGTTGCTTTTTAATTCGTTTTAAAATATAAAAATTATGTCTATAAACACGATGCTACTGATATTTATTTCATTTTTGTTAGCTATCGGTTTATCGTTTTATCAATACTTCTTGAAGGCCAAAAGTAAATCAAAAGTGAATTTACTTTTGGCTTTTTTACGTTTTCTGACAGTGTTCGGGGTTCTTGTTTTGTTGATTAATCCTATTATTACTTGGAATCAAAGGGAATTGGTAAAACCTGTCCTTGCTCTGGTAGTAGATAATTCTGAATCTATTTCGTTTTATAAATCTGACGACATTGCCAAGAAACTTCAAAGTAAGCTAGAGTCAAATAAGCAATTGAATGAAAAATTTGAAGTTCAGAGCTACCAATTTGATTCAGAATTTCAAGCTTTCAACAATCCAAATTTTACAGGATCTCAAACTAATATTGATCTGGTTGCGAAGAATCTAAAAAGTATAAACAAAAAGAATTCCCTAGCTACAGTTTTAATTTCTGATGGCAATCAAACTTCCGGAAATGATTATGTCTATTCATTTGAAAATAACAACAAGGTTTTTCCTTTGGTATTGGGAGATACAACCCGAGTTTTAGATTTAAAAATAAGTCAGATAAATGTCAATAAATACGCCTTCCATAAAAATAAATTTCCTGCGGAAGTTTTTTTAGAGTATTCAGGAAACAAAAGCATAACTGCTGATTTTCAAATTCTGAACGGGAAAAATGTTTTTGCAAAGCAACGTGTATTTTTTTCACCTGATAAAAAAAGTGTCATCCTTAATACGCTTCTCCCGGCAGAGAAGGTTGGAATCCAAATTTTCAAAGCTACCGTTTCATCATCTGAAAAAGAACTAAGCACTATAAACAATAATAAGAATTTTGTCGTTGAAATAATAGATCAAAAAACAAATGTAGCGATTGTAAGTTCAATAAATCATCCAGACATTGGAGCGTTAAAAAGAGCTATTGAATCTAATGAACAGCGTAAAGTAAATGTATATAACCCTATTAATATTAAGGATTTAAATAGTGTTAATGTATTAATATTGTACCAGCCTACAGCAGCTTTTATGCCTGTTTTTGAGCAAAACAAGTTACAAGGTCTTAATAGTTTAGTTATAGGTGGGACTCATACTGATTACTCTTTTCTAAATAAGATCCAGAGCAATGTCTCATTCAAATTTAGTCAGCAAAATGAAGAATTTCAGGCAAAATTCAATAATAATTTTAACATATTTGAAGTTGATAATATCGGCTTTGAAAGTTTCCCTCCTTTAAATAATTTGATTGGAAAAATTAGCACAAATAGCAATGTAACATCTTTACTTAGTTCAAGAATCAACACTATTGATACTGATAACCCATTGCTTTTTTTTGTTGAAAATCAGGAATTACGTACTGTGTTTTTTTTGGGAGAAAATAGTTGGAAATGGCGGATGCAATTCCATGCCGACAATGATTCATATGAAAAATACGACCTTTTTATAGATAAGATTATTCAATTTTTGGCAACTACCGAAGGTCGAAAGTCGCTTGTTGTAAACCACAATAATTATTACAATTCAGGAGATTTAATTGAAATTTCTGCTCAACATTTTAATAAAAATTATGAATACGATCAGAATGCACGACTGACAATAACAATTGTAAATAATAAAACCAAGAAAAAGATTAATTACGATTTGCTAAAAGGAAATAACTCTTTTAAGGTTAATCTCGATGGGTTAGAGGCGGGAACTTACAATTTTACAGTGCGAGAAATAAATTCTAAGGAAACTTATTCCTCTCAGTTTGAGATATTAGAATTTGACATAGAAAAACAATTTGTCAATCCCGATTTGGATCGATTAAATCAGTTGGCAATAGCAACCGGAGGAAAAGTGTTTTTTCCAGATAAAACTGACCGATTAATAAAAGATTTATTGGACGACGATACTTTTAAAACCATAGAAAAAAACCATTTGGAACGCTCACCCTTAATCGATTGGAAATGGCTTTTGATAATGGTATCCGTTTTTCTCAGTCTGGAATGGTTCATTAGGAAATACAATGGTTTGTTGTAACGGCCAAAAACCAAAAATAAAAACTTTTTCTGACGGTAACATATTTCTGGATATTTCTGCAAAACTGATTTTTTAACTATTTCAAAGCGTATGAAAGTATAATCACGCATAATATTTCTGTGAAGAAATATTTCTTAATTTTCGCTTAATAAATAAGTTAGTTGCAACAAAGGTCCTTTAAATCCTTATTTTTGGTGCAAAACTAATTTGAATAAGAAGGCATGTGGATGTGTTCAATTTAAAAATTGTAAACAAATGAAATATAAGATATTAGGGGTAATATTAATAATGACCTCAATAGGATATTCTCAAAATTGGAAAACTAATTTTGAAGAGGCAAAAAAAGAAGCTGCTGAAAAACAGCTACCTATCGTATTGGTTTTTTCGGGTTCTGATTGGTGCGCTCCTTGTATTAAACTAGACAAAATGATTTGGCAGTCGGAAGAATTTAAAGCATATTCAGCTACAAAATTAATAATGCAAAGAGCTGACTTTCCAAGAAAAAAGGCAAATCAGTTGGATGCTGAATTAATAAAGCAAAATGAGGCATTAGCTGAAATTTATAATCGAGAAGGAATGTTTCCACTTGTGGTAATAATGGATGCTACTGGAAAGGTTTTGGGAAAAACCAGCTATAAAAATGTTTCTCCAAAAGAATATATAGGCCTACTAGAATTTTATTTGAAGTAAAATGACCAGATACCACATTTCGTATTTTCTATTCCTAATTACCGTTATTTCTTATTCACAAGTAACTCACAGGAGGACTTTATCTATGTTAGGAAGTCCTTTTGAGATGATTGTGGTTGCTAATGACACTATTCAGGCTAATCACTATATCGACATGGCTGTGGCAGAGGTTTCAAGGATTGAAAACTTAATATCCGATTGGATTCCTACGACTCCAGTTTCCGAAATTAATAAAAATGCTGGCATAAAGCCTGTAAAAGTATCACCGGAACTTTTTGATTTATTAAGCAGAGCCATAAAAATTTCTGAATTGACAGAGGGCGCTTTTGACATCAGTTATGCTTCTATGGATAAGATTTGGAAATTTGACGGGAGTATGACCAAGATGCCAACTCCAGAAGAAATCAAGAAATCTGTTTCAAAGGTAGGTTATAAAAAAATTATTCTTGACACCAGCAACTCAACAGTATTTCTGAGCGAGAAAGGGATGAAATTAGGATTAGGTGGAATAGGTCAGGGGTATATTGCAGATAAAATTAAAGAGATGCTTGTTGCCAAAGGTGTGCAAGCAGGAATTGTTAATATCTCCGGAGATATCAATACCTGGGGCAAACAACTTAATGGGGAACAATGGAAAATTGGTATAAAAAATCCGCTCAATAAGGACAAAATTTTTGCGACTTTCCCTATAGAAGACAGTGCAGTAGAGACTTCCGGTAGCTACGAAAAGTTTGTTAACTTTGACGGCGTTCGTTATTCCCATATTATTGATACCCGCACAGGATATCCCGCTACCGGAGTTATAAGCGTAACTGTTTTTGCAAAATCCACTGAGCTGGCTGATGCTCTTGCTACAGGAATATTTGTTCTTGGAGTGGATTTCGGACTTGATCTGGTAAATCAGTTACCTGGAGTAGAATGTATTTATGTAGATGATCAGGGAAAAATATTTTCCTCAAACAATATTGATTTAAAAAAATACCAAAATGAATAAGTTTCTTGGGTTTTTAATTTTAATCATTTCAATGCAATCTTGTGTGGTGGTTAAAGAATATGAAAAAGTTTATATCAACGATCCGGATATGAAATTAGCTGCTAAATCGGCCGAAAAATACGAAACAACATTTCACGTTTATCGTGAGGCAGCATCCGGAGCTAATGGTGGTAAAACAGGAGGAGGCTGTGGTTGTAATTAAGTAAACTGATGAGAAAACTATTTTATTTCATATTTATATTGGCAATAAACATTGCTGCATTTGGACAGGAAAGTGCCAATGATTTGAGTTTTAAGAAACGTGTGCTCGAAAAAACTGAAGTAGATATCCTTCTTAGTTTATATAATCAGGATGGATCGAATTCGGCAGTAAGCGGAGGAATTGGTTCTGAATCACTAACAGATGGAGCATCTAATATAGTCGTAGCCGTTCCTTTGAATGAAGATGATGTTTTGACTTTTGATGTGGGTATTTCTGCCTACACTTCAGCTTCTTCCAGTAATATTAACCCCTATAATGCCACAGGTGCATCTGGTCACGGTGATGATGATGATGATGACAAACCGGCAAGAAATAAAGATCGAATAGCTACGGATCCTTACGGAACACCTTGGCAGGCATCATCTGGAGCCTCTAAAAGCGACCAACTGGTATCCTTCACCGCCAATTACAGTCATAGTTCAGACAACAGAAATACACTATGGAATGCTGATGTTTCTTTTTCGAACGAATATGATTATACATCTGTTGGTTTTGGTGGTGGAATAACTAAATTATTTAATGAGAAGAATACAGAAATAGGAATAAAGGCAAATGCTTATCTTGACCAGTGGCGACCTATATACCCAACAGAATTACATGAATATGACCGCTATGGCCTGGATTTCCAAAATAGGGGATTTTTTAATGGAGTGTCTGTTTTAGATCAAAATGGGCTTGTGACTTCAGACTACCTCCCTTCAGCTTTTAAGCCTTACAGTAATCCTAACAGGAATTCGTACTCCGCTTCCATTTCTTTTTCGCAAATATTGACAAAGAAAATCCAGATATCCCTATTTATGGATATCTTAAAGCAGGAAGGACAACTTTCGACGCCATATCAAAGGGTATATTTCGCAGATAAGGCAAATTACTACATCGGCCAGGCACAATATATTCCTTTCTATGAGACAGCTGCAAACAAAGGGGTTTATCAATTGGCAGATGACAGTGAGCGTTTACCAGGCAGTCGCTTCAAAATACCTGTAGGTGCCAGATTAAATTTCTATCTGAACGAATATGTGGTTGCAAAAACATATTACAGGTACTACGAAGATGATTGGGGTATAGAGGCGCATACGGCCTCGATCGAATTACCAATAAAACTAAGTAGTACTTTTACAGCTTATCCTATCTACCGTTACTATACACAAACGGCTTCAGATTATTTTGCTCCTTATGAAACGCATCTTTCCACGGAACGCTTTTATACCTCTGATTACGACTTATCAAAGTTTAACAGTTCTATGTATGGAGTAGGCTTCACCTATACGGATATTTTTGAACAGGCTAAATTATTTGTTCTGGGATTAAAATCCATTGATTTAAGATTAAATCATTATAGCAGAACAGATGGCTTAAGGGCTAATATCGGTACCTTCGGTTTTAAATTTATTCTGGATTAATTAGCACAACATGCACATACTAATTGTCGAAGATGAAGTAGGTATTATGCAATTTCTGAAACAGGGACTTGAAGAGGAGGGATATGTAATTACTGCCGCTTCTGATGGTTTGGAGGCACTAGAATTAATTAAAAATAACTCCTTTGATCTCATTTTACTGGATTGGATGTTACCTAAGGTATCCGGACTCGAGCTGTGTAAAACTATTCGGCAAGGTGATTCAAAGACTCCTGTTATTTTTTTAACGGCTAAGGATACCGTTCAGGAAACTATTCAAGGACTTCAAGCCGGGGCCAATGACTATATCAAGAAGCCTTTTAGTTTTGATGAATTGGTAGAACGTATTAAAGTTCATTTCCGGCATAATAGCGATGAAGAAATTCTAAAACTGGGATCCATTTGTATAAATCTATCTAAACATCTTGTGGAGGTAAATGGCTATGAGGTGTCCCTAACACAAAGAGAATTTGAACTTCTCTATTACTTAGTTAAAAACAAAGGAAAGGTCTGTACGAGAAACCAGATTATTGAAGATGTTTGGAACATTCATTTTGATTACGATACCGGGGTAATAGATGTTTTTATGAATGCTATCAGAAAAAAATTAAATTTGAAGATAGAAGAAGACTACATCAAAACCATTCGTGGTGTAGGTTATATGGCAATTGAATAGAGGGCATGAAAAAATTATCCTTTAAAAACAGAATAGCTTCAAATTATATTTTAACTACAGCCCTTTTAATTTTTGTAGTTTTTTATACTATTTTCTCTATTGTTAAACAAAGTATTTACCGTCATGTAGACTTAGATTTATCTAAGGAAGTTGAGCTGCATTTGGCTGAAATTGGTATTCAGGACCATAATTTTTATATGTTGCACAAAGAAGAATGGGAGGAAAGAGAGCATAATACAGTAGATGTAAACCCGGTTTTTATTCAGTTTATTGATTCTAAGAAATTTATTTTAGGTAAATCACCCAACTTAAAAAAGCATCAATTGTTTTTTAATAAAAAGGCAGAAAACCTGATTCCCTTTGACAGCCATTTACTTAAAAATAAAATCCGGCAAATTCAGGTGCCTATCCTTGAGCACGGGCAGATAGTGGGATATATTATTATAGCTATGTCTTTAGAGGAAGCAGTACTGGTACTGGATAATTTATCGAAAACGCTTTGGATAGCATTCCCCCTTATATTGCTATTTTTATTCTTAATCGCTCGATATATGGCTGGCAAGAGCATAAAACCAATAAATGAGATAATCAATACTTCAAATGCCATAACCAAAGACAACTTAGATTCAAGAATTCCTTTGCCTCATACAAAAGATGAACTTTATGTGCTTTCCAAAACCATTAATCAACTTCTGGACAGAATTGAAACGACTATTGAAAGAGAAAAGAAATTTACCTCTGATGCTTCTCACGAATTGAGAACACCTCTAACGGTTATAAAAGGAACATTGGAAGTTTTGATTAGGAAACCACGTGAACAGAAAGAATATCAGGAGAAAATAAATTATTGTATAAGAGAAGTTAACCGGTTAAACCTTTTGGTAGACCAACTGCTTTTGCTAGCCAGAAATGACTATCAAAATCAATCACTGCATAAAGAAAAATTTCCCATCAAGGGATTGATACAGGAGGTAGTCGCGAGGTATGATAATCTTATTACTCACAAAAATATTTGTATTTATACCCCACTAGAAAAAGACTATTATTTAAATACTGATCGATATTTGTTGTTTATGATTGTAAATAATCTGATAAGTAATGCAATCAAATTTACTCCTGATAATAGCGAGATTAACATTGCTGTTTTTCAACAATCTGATCAACTGAAATTGGAAGTGTCTGACAAAGGTATAGGAATACCCTCAGAAGCGCTTGGAAAAGTCTTACAACCTTTCTATCGAACACAATCAGCTGCTGATTTAAAAATAAACGGAATCGGTTTGGGCTTATCTATCGTAAAAAGATATTGCGAGCGGTTAAATATAAAACTGGAGGTTAGAAGTGAAGAAAATGAAGGAACTTCAGTTTGTTTGATTTTTCCAATCTTTTTTAATGCCTTAAGAGATTCTTAAGATTAGTCTTATATTTATAATATATTTTTACATTTAATATTTAAGATCAACATTTTGGAGAAATTAATTGCCTTTAGTTTAAAAAACAAACTCATAGTCATTTTGTTGGTGCTTGCTGTTTTTGGCTTTGGTGTTTATTCGGTTTTTCAGGTTTCCATTGGTGCTGTTCCAGATGTGACCAACAATCAGGTGCAAATAATCACCACTTCAAAAAATCTTTCTACCCAGGATATTGAGCAATATATTACCTATCCAGTTGAAATTGAAATGGCCAATTTACCCGGGGTGCAGGAAATTCGTTCCATTTCAAAATTTGGGTTATCCGTAGTTACAATAGTTTTTGACGACGATCTCGGAACCTACTTACCACGCCAATTAATTGCTGAAAAAATAAAAGCAGCTTCTGAGAATATTCCTCAAGGCTTTGGCACGCCTCAAATGGGGCCTATAACTACTGGTTTGGGAGAAATATATCAATATACTCTTGAGGTTAAACCCGAATTTAAGAATTTGTATACCGTTGCTGATTTAAGAACTATTCAGGATTGGGTGGTTAAACGACAATTATCAGGGATTAGCGGTGTAGTGGAAATTAACACCTGGGGAGGCTTTTTGAAGCAATATGAGATTGCAATTTCTCCTTCGCGTCTCAAAGCCATGAATATCACCACAACTGCTATTTACAGTGCACTGGAAAAAAACAACGGTATAGCCGGTGGGGCTTATATTGAGAAAGTAAATCAAAGTTATTTCATTCGTGCTGAGGGTAAAGTAAAAACATTGGATGATATTGAAAACATAGTGGTTTCAAATACTGGTGGAATACCTATTTATGTTAAAGATGTTGCTGTAGTTCGGAATGGTTATGCAAATCGATTTGGAGCCATTACCGGCAATGGCGAGGGAGAAAAGGTTTTGGGACAAGTAATGATGTTAAAAGGAGCAAACTCCAAAAAAGTGATAAATGAAGTGCAGGACCGCATTGCACAAATTCAGAAAAACCTTCCTGAAGGAATTTATATCAACGGCTTTTTGGAACGTAGCGACATGGTATCAAAAACTACTTTTACAGTGGCTGAAAATTTAATTCTCGGTTGCTTAATTGTCATATTTGTGGTTGTTTTACTATTAGGAAATTGGCGTTCTGGTTTGGTTGTGGCATCTGTGATTCCATTGTGTTTACTTTTTGCAATTGCATTAATGAATATCTTTGGTATTGATGCCAATTTGATGAGTTTGGGTGCCATTGATTTTGGAATAATTATCGATGGAGCGGTTATTATTGTAGAATTTATTGCTTTTCAGATTTCCTCAAAAGCAAATAATTTAGTATCCCTTTCAAAAGAAGAGCAACAAGTCGAAATCGATCAAATTACCTTTAAAAGCGCTTCTAAGATGATGAACTCGGCGATCTTTGGGCAATTAATTATTCTTATCGTTTTTATTCCAATAATATCACTTACAGGTATTGAGGGCAAAATGTTTAAACCCATGGCCATGACTTTTAGCTTTGCCTTAGTAGGAGCAATGCTATTATGCTTCACTTATGTACCCGTTGTTTCTTCATTGTTTTTAAAACCGCAAAAGGAAAATCAAAACAACTTATCCAATAAATTAATTAAGAAATTGAATTCGTGGTATCTGCCAATAATTAACTGGGCTTTGAATAATACTAAAAAAGTATTGTGGACGGCCGCCGGATTATTAATCTCCGTGATTGTATTGTTCTCCATTATGGGTGGTGAATTTATACCCACCCTTGACGAAGGTGATTTTGTAATTCAGCCTGTCTTAAAAACGGGAACTTCACTTTCAAAAACGATTGCCACAACTACCAACATTGAAAAAATTATTCTATCCAAATTTCCTGAAGTGGAACAGGTTGTTAGTCGTATTGGAGCAGCTGAAGTTCCTACAGACCCCATGAGTATGGAGGAAAGTGATATCATTGTAAAACTCAAATCGAAAGAGGAATGGGTTTCGGCAACCACAAAAGATGAATTGGCAGATAAAATAAAAGAAGCCATAGAAAAGGAAATACCCAATATGGAAATTGAATTCACACAACCCATTGAAATGCGTTTTAACGAATTAATCTCGGGTACACGTTCCGATGTAGCTGTGAAAATTTTTGGTGAAAATCTTGAAATTTTAGCACAGAAAGCTCTTGAAGTCAAAAATGCCATTAACAATGTAGAAGGAGCATCGGATGTCATAATTGAAAAAACAGAGGGACTTCCTCAAATGAGTGTTGTTTATAACCGTTCAAAAATTGCCCGTTACGGACTCAATATTTCAGATTTAAATGAAATCATAGCTTTGGGTTTTGGCGGTAAAATGGTGGGAAATGTTTTTGAAGGAGAAAAGAGATTCGATATGGTAATCCGATTGGATAAAGCCAGTAGAAGTGGTATCGAAGACCTCAAAATGTTATTTGTTTCAACTGCCGATGGAGATCAAATTCCCTTGGAAGAATTGGCTACTATATCATACAGCGAGGGACCTGCTAAAATATCGAGAGACAATACTAACAGAAGAATTGTGGTGGGAATTAATGTACGAAACAGGGACTTGCAATCCGTCGTAAATGACATTCAAAGTCAAATTGAAAACAAAGTAAAACTACCAGAAGGTTATTATATTCAGTATGGTGGACAATTTGAAAATCTTCAAAATGCAAAAGATCGCTTAATGATTGCGGTACCAATAGCCTTGTTTTTGATATTCATCTTGTTGTATTTTGCTTTCGGATCTGTTAAGGTGGCTTTAATGGTTTACTCGGCTATACCCTTGTCGGCGGTTGGAGGTGTTTTGTTTTTATGGATTCGTGACTTGCCTTTCAGTATTTCAGCAGGTGTAGGATTTATTGCTCTTTTCGGAATTGCTGTACTAAATGGAATAGTACTTATAGAACATTTTAAAGAACTAAAGCACCACGGAACAGAGGATTTGAATCAATTAATTATAAAAGGCACTGCAGATCGTCTTCGACCTGTATTGTTAACAGCTGGAGCCGCTGCCTTAGGTTTTTTGCCTATGGCCATTTCGGGTTCGGCAGGAGCGGAGGTTCAAAGACCTCTGGCAACGGTTGTTATAGGAGGATTATTTACTGCTACCGTTCTTACCATGATTGTATTGCCGGTTTTATATAAACTTTTTGATGCAAAAGAACTTAAGAAAGCAAAATTTAAAATACATCATGGAAAAGCCTATCTGATAATATTTTTTGTCATTACTTCATTTAGTTATGGGCAAACCACAACCTCCGAATTACAAAATTTGATTGATTTGGGAATTAAGAATAATAGGGGTCTACAAGCAGCTAAACTTGAGGTTACGAAAAGTCAAGCCAATATAAATAATTCTTTCTCATTCGATAAAACCAATTTTTACTACAATTACGATCGAAATAACATTGCATACAATGATAAGCCATTAACAGTCTTTGGTATCCAGCAAAGTTTTCTTTTTCCAACAGTTTATGGGGTGCAAAAGAAGGTTAATACAATTGAATTTGAAAAGAATAAAATATTTTATGAAATAGAAAAAAACAAAATTAGTTTGGAGATTTCCAAATTGTATAATCAAATTGTCTATTTTCAAAATCAAGAAAAGTTGTTTGAAAACTTGGATAGTTTGTATCAGAAATTTTCTCTGGCAAGTAGTCGTCGTTTTGAATTGGGGGAGACAAATTATCTGGAAAAAATTACTGCACAGTCAAAAGCAAAACAGATTTCCTTGAAACTTATTCAAATCAAGAAAGATAAAGAAGCTCAATATAATTTACTTCTTCATACAATTCAAACCAATGAAAATATTGAAATTAAAACGAAAGTAATTGAACCAGTTTTGGATGCATTAGCTAAAAGTGTGGAAGCAAGTACTGATTTATATAAGGCTTATTTTAATGAAATTAGCAGCAGTTATGAGTCGCAGATTAAACTGCAAAAACAGGGATGGCTACCTGATTTACATTTCGAATATTTTTCAGGTACCAATAAAGGAATTTCACAATCACTGAATGGGTTTCAGGTTGGACTAGCAATACCAATTCTTTCTTCAGGAATTCTTTCAAAAACAAAAGTAGCAAATTTAGAATTAGCGATTTGGAAAGAGAATAGGCAAAATAGAGAAGAAATAATTAGTGGTTTTATGCAGCAGAAAAAAAATGAAGTGTTAAAACACCAGGAAGCCATTAATTACTACCTTCAACAGGGAAAAAAACTCGGAGCAGAAATTTTAAAAGTGGCCAGCAGAAGTTTTCAGCAAGGTGAAATAGATTTCTTTCAGTATATACAAAGTGTGGATCATGCCACGATGATTGAATTGGAGTATTTAGACAATGTACTTCAGTATAATCTAACCCAATTGGATTATCAATACCTAAATTTTAAAGAATGAAAAAGCTAATCTGTATGGCGATATTGGCAACCCTGATGTTTTCTTGTAAAAACAAAGAGATAGCGCCGAATGACAATAAATCAAATGTTATCACAATAACTGATTCCCAATTTAAATCGGGAGCCATGGAATTATCCAGTCCTTCTTATCAAAGGTTCGATGTGACGGTAAATGCATCAGGAAAAATAGACGTTCCACCTAGCAACAGGGCTCAAATTACCTCTTTTATTGGAGGGTATGTGAAATCGACCAATCTGTTAGTTGGTGACAAAGTAGTGAAGGGGCAGGTTCTTCTGACCCTGGAAAACACGGAATTCCTTGATATTCAAAAGGAATATCTTGAAGTGGCAGAGCAAATTGACTACTTGAAAACCGAATATGAACGCCAGAAAACTTTGTATAATGAAAATATTTCTTCGCAAAAAAACTACCTGAAAGCCGAAAGCGAATATCGGAAAGCCAAAGGAATGTATCAGAGTTTAAAAGAGAAATTAAAGATTTTAAACATCAATCCTGCAGAGGTTGAAAAAGGCAAATTAACAGCTGTTATATCTATTTACGCTCCCATAACAGGAGATATTGCAATCATGAATATTAATTTAGGAAAGCATATAGAGCCGACTGATGTGATGATGGAAATAGTTCAAACGGATCACTTACACCTCGAACTGGCTGTTTTTGAAAAAGATATTTTAAAAATAAAAAAAGAACAAAAAATCAAATTTATTGTGCCTGAAATTTCCCAAGAAGTCTATAATGCAGAAGTTCATTTAGTGGGTAAATCGATTGAAGGAGATAATCGCACTATAAATATTCATGGGCATTTAGAAGAAGGGATTAGACAAAAAATGATGTCCGGAATGTTTGTTGAAGCTGAAATTATCGTTGATAGCGAAGAGCTTCTAGCAATTCCAAAAGAAGCAATTATCTCTGAAAATAATAAATATTATATCCTCCTTTTAACAGCATATAAAAACCAAACTTTTGAATTCCGAAAAATCGCTGTAAAAACAGGAGCATTTAATGAAAATTATATAGAAATATTAAGCGAAAACAATCTTGATAAAAAATCAAAAATTTTAACAAAAGGTGTTTTTGATCTATTAAACTAAAAGTCAAAAAAGGGAATACAAATAATACTATCTAACCTTAAATAATAGAAAATTATGAATGAAGCACATTTACACTTACTGGTGAACCATTTCCCAATTATCGGTTTAATATTTGGATTTGCTATATTGCTTGGAGGAATTTTTTACAGAAATAATGCCTTAAAAAACACTGCTTACCTTATTTTTATAATAGCTTCTATTAGCACTTTAGTTAGTGCTAAGACAGGCCATGGGGCAGAGGAAATAGTAGAAGAAATGGCCTCTGTAGGGCATCATGTTATACATGAACATGAAGAGATTGCAGAAAAATTTGCAGTCCTTGTATATCTTTTAGGATTTATATCAATTATGGGTTTGTATGCCAACATTAAAAATCATGCAAAAGCAAAGTTGATTTCCTATTTTTCATTGATTTTGGCAGCAGTTGGAATTTTTTTAGCGGTAAATGTTGGGAAAACCGGTGGGGAAATTCGTCACACTGAAATCAGAAATGAGCCAATGGGTCATAAATATGAATCTCATGAATCCACGGATCATGATGAATAATTGTAATTAATCATTTAGCAACATTAAGTTAAATTAAAATTTTGTTTGTAATTATTTTATCTATTATATTTGCAGCAGATTTTTAGATTAATACAAAATTATAATGTTATCAAAACAATTGCATCATCATCATTTTCATTATTGCTCTCAAGCGATGTGTTAATGTTATGTGTGTAAATAATCATATAAATAGAACCCGTTTGAGTACTTCAAACGGGTTTTTTATTAACCTTTTTTGTACTCAATCAAATAAATTGAACTAAAGTAAAAAAGAAAAAAATGAGTAAACTAAGAATTGCGATTCAAAAATCAGGACGTTTGAATGAGGAAAGTATTCAAATTCTAAAAGATTGTGGAATTTCTATAAATAACGGAATAGACCAACTAAAAGCTGAGGCTTCTAATTTTCCTCTCGAGGTATTTTACCTGAGAAACTCAGATATCCCTCAATATTTAATTGATGGTGTAGTTGATATCGCTATAGTTGGTGATAACTTATTAATTGAAAAAGGAAAGAACATCGAGGTTGTTCAAAAATTAGGATTCTCAAAATGTAAGGTTTGTGTAGCTGTACCCAAGGCATTTGAGTATAATTCAGTGAAGGATTTTGATGGTTTGCGTATCGCAACTTCTTATCCAAATACTGTAATTAATTACTTTAACTCTTTTGGAGTAAATGTAGATATTCATCAAATTTCAGGATCAGTTGAGATTGCTCCAAATATCGGATTGGCTGACGCTATTGTTGACATTGTTTCAAGCGGAAGTACCCTATTTAAAAACAACTTAAAAGAGGTAGCAGTAATATTAAAAAGTGAGGCCGTATTGGCAAAGTCACCATTGGTAACTCCAGAAGTCCAAAAACTTATCGATATTCTACAATTTAGAATTCAGTCGGTTTTAAGAGCTCGTAATTCAAAATATATTTTGATGAATGTGCCTAACGACAAAATAGAAACCGTTGGTAAAATCTTGCCGGTATTGCGCAGTTTAACTGTTTTGCCATTGGCTGAAGAAGGATGGAGCAGTGTTCACACTGTTATCGAAAAAGACAAATTCTGGGAAGTAATTGACCAGTTGAAAGAAGCTGGTGCAGAAGGTATCTTGGTTTGTCCAATTGAAAAAATGGTTCTTTAAAGTTCAAAGAACGCTTTAAATGCTTTATGATTATTAAGTAATACAAGATTTGACTCTTGATTTTATTGTAAAATTTAGATGAAAAAAATATACAATCCATCTCCTGAAAGCTGGTCAGCCATTTTGGAAAGACCAACAAAAACTGTAGGCGATATTGAGTCGACGGTAAAAGAGATATTTGCTGCAGTCCAGAAAGATGGGGATGCTGCCATCGCAAAATACACCAATAAATTTGACGGCATTACTGTTCAAAACCAGGTAGTTACTCAGTCTGAAATTGAGCAGGCAGTAAACACGCTTCCAAATGATTTAAAAGAGGCTATTGTATTGGCTCATGGAAATATCGAAAAGTTTCATACGGCTCAAAAAACTAAGGCAGTAAGTGTAGAAACGGCTGAAGGAGTGAGTTGTTGGCAGGAAAAGAGACCTATCCAAAAGGTTGGTTTGTACATCCCGGGTGGAACAGCACCTTTGTTTTCCACAGTTTTCATGCTTGCTGTACCAGCTAAAATTGCCGGATGCAGTGAAATTGTTTTGTGTTCGCCACCGGATAAAAACGGAAACATCAATGCAGCTATTTTATTTGCTGCGCACTTGTGTGGTGTAACCAAAATCATGAAAGTTGGAGGAATCCAGGCGATAGCGGGAATGACCTTCGGAACTCAGTCTGTTCCGAAAGTTTATAAAATTTTCGGTCCCGGTAATCAATATGTAACTGTGGCCAAGCAACTGGCTACGCAATATGGGGTGGCTATCGATATGCCTGCTGGTCCGTCAGAACTTTTAGTGGTCGCTGATGACGCTGCAGTTCCTGCTTTTGTAGCCTCAGATTTACTTTCTCAGGCTGAGCACGGAACCGATAGTCAGGTGATTTTAGTTTCAACTTCAAAACAGCTAATGGACGCTGTTGAAGAAGAGATCAATTCACAGTTAGATTTACTTCCGCGTAAGGCAATAGCTGAAAAAGCAATTGAAAATTCGAAATTGATTTATGTTGAAAACAAAGAAATTGCTTTGGAACTTATCAATGAATATGGTCCGGAACATTTCATAATCTGTACTTCTGATGATGAATTCTATGTAGACAACATCGTCAATGCGGGTTCGGTATTTATTGGAAACTATACTCCTGAAAGTGCGGGTGATTACGCATCAGGGACTAATCATACCTTACCGACAAACGGATATTCAAAAAATTATAGCGGAGTAAATCTGGATAGCTTTAACAAGTCAATGACTTTCCAGAAAATATCTCCTAAAGGAATACAAAACATTGGTAGTGCCATCGAAATAATGGCTGAAGCTGAAGGATTACAGGCCCACAAAAATGCAGTTAGCTTACGATTAAAAGCTCTTGAAAATGAAAAATAACTTTGAAATAAATAATTTGGTTCGTGGCAACGTCGCAAAAATGAAACCTTATTCATCGGCTCGTGATGAATTCGAAGACTTTGATACGGCCGAAATGATATTTTTGGACGCTAACGAAAATCCATTTGAAAACGGGGTAAATCGCTATCCTGATCCGCAACAAATGACAGTTAAGAAAGTCCTGGCTAAATACAGAAATATAGCGACAAACCAAATTTTGTTGGGTAACGGAAGTGATGAAGTACTGGATTTGTTATTCAGGGCTTTTTGTGAACCAAACAGAGACAATGTTATTACGCTTCCGCCAACATATGGTATGTACGGGGTTTTGGCAAATTTGAATGCGGTCGAAAACAAAGAAGTATTGCTTACGACAGATTTCCAACCTCAGGTAGAATCCATTTTAAAGGAGGTGAACGAAAATACAAAAATGATCTTTTTGTGTTCGCCAAACAACCCAACCGGAAATTCTTTTTCTGAAGAAAGTGTTACCGCTTTACTGGAAAGATTTGAAGGCTTAATTGTGATTGATGAGGCCTACATCGACTTCTCTGACAAGGCAAGTTGGATGACAAAATTAGA
>CAZTLN010000017.1:0-57002 GCA_964614445.1 uncultured Flavobacterium sp.
TTTGGCGAAATGACATCATTGTTTACCGTTAGATTGAAAAATGTTTTTCCGTCAGGATTTAAGTCGGTATCGCACTGTACTATAGTAGTATTATTAACATTAGGTAGGTCCAGTATGGATAATGTAGATTCACTAGATATTAAGCCACAGGAATTTCCTATTTTATTCAATATAACTCTGTATTTAAAACCATCCATGGATTTTGTCACGGAAGTTATTAAAATGCTTCCTGTGGTAGCTCCGGAGTAAACGGAATTATTTATTATTGTATTCCATGTATTCCCATCAGCTGAATACTGCCATTGGTAAGTGCATCCTCCATTATCTGCTACTGAAATTGATACGTTTTGTAATTCGCAAGTTGGTGTCGCTGCCGGTTGAGAAGTTATTACAATTGGAGCAGCCGTTTTGTAATTTGGGTTTGGTGTTGTGTATCCATCTGTTTTGCTTGTGACTACACCATTTAAATCTATAGCAGGAGGGGTTGTAGCACCTAAAATTCCATCATTGTTGCCATCTGTAAACCCTGCCTCAATTGTGTCAGGACATAAGTCATTATCACTATCAAGTTCACGAAAATCTTTAATTCCATCGCCATCTGTGTCGGTATTGTTGCTTCCTGTTTCAATTAAATCAAAAATTCCATCATTATCACTATCTAAATCTAGATAATCCGGAATTCCATCCTTGTCATTATCAAAAGGCACAAAACCTGGTTCAAAAGCGTCACTTAATCCATTTTTATTAACATCGGTGATGCTAAAAGGAATAAAATTATTGCTTTGGGCTTCAATTACATCTGGGATACCATCATTGTCACTATCAGGATCTAACAGATCCTCAATCCCATCACCATCTGAATCCTTTGGTACACATGTTGCAGATAATTTGAGAGTAGATTTGTTTGCTGCTAGATCTGATAAATTTTTATGGGTAAAATTTATAGTATTAGCCAAATAAGTCAAGAATTTAAAATTGCCAGTTCCTGCTGCTATTGGGGTAACACCATTTATTTGGAAGTGTATTTCAAAGGAGGAATATTCAGTAATTCCACTTTCATAAATACCATCGTAATTAGTGTCTATTAATAATTGGTTGCTAGGGTTAAGAACAGTTATGGTTTTGTCGACATCAGTAGATAAAATATATTCTGCATCTGCGTTCAAGAGATCTGATGAATTGGCGGTTGAAACATACTCTAAACCAATGCTTATCGGTTTTGAAAATGACATGCTGTATTTTGTGAAATTATTTTTACCAGCAGGAACATCTGTAATAAAACTACCATCAGATTCACCTACAAAAGGTGTCACACTGGCATTTGCTGAAGTAGATATAACGCCAGTAAATGAGTTTACATAATTTCCAACCGAAATTGCACCGGCACTAAAATCAGAAATATTAATATCCTGGTTGCCGTATGATTCAGTGCAGTCTAATATACCATCATTATCTCTGTCAATGTCGATATTAACATTTGTAGTGTCTCCATCATTATCGTCAGGACAATTACTTACGGGAATAATGTCTGACATGACAGTGGTCCCACATCCTGAAATACTACCTCTAACCTGATAGTAACCGGGTTGTGTTGGTTTGTATGAATTGCTGTTTGAATTGGCTATAGGCATGTTGTTAAAATACCATTCAAAGGAATCGTATGAACTAATAGAACTTACTTTTAGTTCAACATTAGGTATACAGGATGATGCACCTATATTAATAGCACCAGAAGTAATTTCAGGTTTGGTGTCAAACCCGGAATAATACCCACCATAGGTTGCGGCACCATTTGTCCCAAAATAGGATATATATACTTGCTTTGTAGATTTGATGGAAATATTTCCGGTAAGGTTATTAACGGTGTATCTCTCATAATTGGGATTACCCGTAATACCCATTGGAGTTGTATTGATAGGATTGTCGTTAATTAGAACTGAGGCTCCTTTTTCTGTTACGATGTTTAATCCACCACTGTATGTAACGTTACCAATTTTGTGAATTAGAGGAATGTTGTCTACAACGTTTGGTGTTGAGCAATTTAGTGGCGGGACGAAGAATAAGTTTTGGTTGGCAGGTTTGCTATCTCCTGTGGCTTGATATGCGAATACATCTTCTGAACTAAGCACATATAAGTTCTTGTTTAGAAATTGTGTGCCATCTATAAACACGTAGTCACCCGGATTAGCAAGAGTTGCATAAGGCACTCCGTTATTTCCATTAAGGTATATGATGGTGTTTGGTTTATGCGCAATCAGAAGTACTTTTTCAAGTTCGATTGTTCCGGCTCCCATTACAAAGATATATTCCTTTCCTGTTTTTTCAAATGGAACGATTTGGTCAAAACCGACATCCCGACCTGCTGGACTGCCATTATTGTTTGTTTGGATACTATTGCTTCCACCAAATGAACCTGAATTTACCACCACAGGTTTGTCAGAATTTACTAAGGCTCCTATGATTTTAGAACTATTGGAAATAGTACTGCTGTTGTTTTCCAATGCCAAAACATAACTTTCGTTTTTATTTAAATTTACCGTAATCGGGCCGCTGATTACGGTTCCGTCTGTGAGAATTGCTCCGTCTGCAATATTTGATATGGTAATTGAGGTGTTGTTTTCAGTAGCAAGGATTGAGCCGAAATTTAAAAGAGAATTGTCCAACATTGGATTAGCCATTGCCCCAAGTCTAAATTCTTTACCAAGAGCACTATTTCCCTTAGAGACCAAGCCACCTGCATGATTATAGGTACCATTGTTGCCCGGGCCTGCATTAGTTCTTACACTGGTGTAAACTAAATCTTCGGCTTCAATAATAAATCCTTTATTGGTGATTTTTCCTATTTTGGTTTTGGAAGTAAATAATTGGGTATTAATACCAACACCAATACTGTATATAAATGGAGTGGTGTTGTTCACTACCCCCGTTACAATAGTTCCTCCAATTTCAATAATTTTCACATTGACATTTGTCTTGTTTGGAGTAGAAATATAAATATAATGATCACCAGGATCAACTCCTGAACTTTGAGCAACAATAGGGGGTATGTAATGTGTTTTGCTAAACTGCGCATGAGTGCAAATACTCAAAAGGAATATCAATAGTGGTATCGTTTTTTTCATGGCGTAAAAATATCAAAAAAAAGATATCTTTTTAATTTACACTCTGTATTATCAAGGATTTGTGAAAAAAACTATCTTTTTAATGTGAAATGTCCCCTGATTATTTTTCCGTCATTAAAAACTAAAGTAAACCAATAGTCATCAGCTGGAAGAGGATTACTATTTAGCGTGCCGTCCCAGCCAAAATCTGTATTACTGATATTTTTTATCAAATGGCCATAACGGTTGTAAATTAACAGGGTTGAGGCAGGTAATTTATCCAGGTTTTTGATTTGCCAAGTATCATTAAACCCATCTCCATTAGGAGTGAAATAGTGTGGGTAGTCTAAAATGGTGAATGTGAAAGAGTCAGAAAGGCCACATCCGTTTTTGTCTCTTGCAACAATCGAATAAGCTCCTGCTGAAAGGTTATTGAAATCCGGTGATTCCTGAAAATTAATCCCGTCAAGGGAGAATTCATAATTGCCGGTACCGGAAAATTTTACTTGTGCAGAATTGTCATTTCCTGAAAAATCTTTTATTTCAACTTCATTGATTGTCGCAATTTCTGATTTTTGAATATGAAAAACTTTTTTTGCTGCACAACCTGCAGAATTTATTATCGTTACCGAATAATCTCCTGGAGTATCTATTGTAATGGTATTTGATGTTTCACCTGTACTCCATAAATAGTTTTGGTATCCGGTATCTACTTCCAAATTGATGTTTGTATTACTGCAAAGAGGAAGCGTTTCTTCTAAATTATCAAAAGGAGTAAAAGTAGTAACCTCAAGAGGGATTGCTGTTATGATATAACAATCAGCTCCATTATTTATTCGTGCATAGATTGTTTGTTGATAGGGGATATTGTTTTTAAATAAATTGGGCAGTATGTCTTTTTGACGGTAGGCATCTGCTGAAGTACTATAGTATTCTGCAGCTAAGCCAGCTGCTAAACCATTTAATAAAATAGGTGTAACATCTGAATTTAGGTTAAATTCAAAAATACCATCCTTTAAATTATCCTGATCACATTGTGTTATGGCAGGAACAGGATTAATGGTGTTATTGGGAGTTTGTAATGTCAATTCAGCATATAAAGGACATGCATATCCGTCCGTTAACTTAGCAATAAGTTTTTGATTTGGCGATTTATTGGTGTAATTACTTTTGTTAAGAATAGGGTTGGTGCCGCCAATTGCCTCGGCCATAGATTCAAAGTAGTTGATGCTACTAAGGTTTGAATTGTTGTTTATTATCTGGATATCAGCTTTATTCAGGTCGAAGGTAGTAATTCCATCACCGTTTTCATCACATTGTAGTAAGCTGGTGTTTTTTAATGTTATTTCAGGAGTGTATTCAATAGTAACTTCGTTAGTCGCAACGCAGTTTAAAGGATTAAGTGTGGCTTCAACCTTGTATCTGCCTCCCTGAGTAACGGTTAAAGTCGGACTTGATTCTCCGGGTAGGAGGATGTTGTCTTTAAACCAATAATAGGAATAGGAGGCGGGTAGTTTCGTGTCTATAGTATAGTCCTGACCAAAACATATTCCATTTCCTTCAGAAAGTAGCTGATTGGAACCCAAGTCCACTTTGGCAGTAAAACTATTGGCTTCAAGAAAGATAGCGGAATCGTATAATTCCCCATTATGATCAGCAATTACCAATTTAATATGGTATTTTTTTCCAATAGTAACATCGGTTTGAGCTGTTAAGACAACTGTTTGGCCCGCATAGTTAATCGGACTGGAATTTGAGACATCGGTATTAAAGTTTCCGAAATAGGTTTCGTTAAGAGCCGGACATCCTGGTTTGGGACCTGTAGTGCTGTTGAATGTTGGTATGGTAGGGTGCACATTTTGAGAGGAAACTGTAGTTGCTGTACCAGGAAGCACAGCCAAATTAACATAACTATCTGAACCATCCTCTTTTATCAAAAAAGCAAAGCCGTCTGAATAATTACAAGGAAAGTTATCTAAATATTCATTCGAAGCAAATAGGTAATTGAAACTTATATTGGTAGTAACGGGAATAAAATCAAATTCTAATGTAGTGGCATTAGTCGTGTTGGTGATACCCAAGGCCTGTTCCAAATCGGTGTCTCCTTTCCAGCTAGAGCTGCCACTATTCGGGCCGTTAATTGGTTCCCTTAAAAAAGGACCTTCAGAATTTTTGCTACCCCATGTGCTTAACACAATTCCCTCCTTAAAAGGAAAATTCGGATTGGTATTGCTAAAATATCCGTAACTGTTTTTAGTGGGTGTGCTATTGTTTCCGCTTAAGTTCTGACCTGAAATAATTGCGCAGGAACTATTGTTTGTGAGGGTGTTTACCAGTTCAACTGCGTTTTTAGAATCATCAATAATGATCGATTGTGCCGCCATTAGGGTTGTAATACAGCAAAGAAATACGATAAATTTTAGGTGCTTCAAATAGTGCATAGTCTATCAAATTTACTATAATTCTCATTTTATTAATAATTTAAACTAAAAAAAAAAATAAAAATATGATGTAGAGTGAAAAGTCAAGTGTGGTGTCTCTTATGGGGGTTAAATTAAATTAGCGTAAATTTGTGGAAATAATCTGCAATGGAAGAATCTACTATACTTTTCAAAAAAATAACCTACCCCATAAATGATTCATTACAGGATTATTTGGAGCGTTTTGACCGTATTTCAAAAGTTTCGATTTCATATGATGATCTTATGCGCTTTTCTGGATCTGTAAGTGTTTTTGATAAGTCAGACCATGATACTTTGTGGGCAAGGGTTTTTTATACGGACTCTGAACGGAGCGAAATAGATTTGAATCTGAAGAAGATTTATTCCTTACTGCACTCTGATGGGAATTCTGAGATTATTAAGTTTCTAAATGTAGATGCAATTGACTATTGCACTTTTGGAAATTCTAAACCTTTTAGAATAAAAGTTAGAAACGTTTTGAATGATAATTATGTACATTTTTACATCAAAAAAGCTGATGCATCTCGTATATACGGTTTGGAATTGGAACATATACTGTCTCCTGATAAAATTAATTTTTTAGTATTTAATGATACCCTGATTGAAGAACATATTATTGGTATCCCCGGTGATGTTTTTATTGATACACTGTTAGATAACTGTACTGAGATTGAAAAATCGCAGATAGCAAAGGAATTTGTCAAGTTTAATGAAAGGTGCATGATTAGGCTATTGGGGGACATGAGGGCTTACAATTATGTGGTTATTCCAATTCATGATTTTGATCAGGTAGTGTATAAAATACGACCAATCGATTTTGACCAGCAATGCTACGAGGGTAATTTTAAAATATATCGTCCTCAGTTTTTTAAAGAAAATTATCCGATGGTTAAATTGGTGAAGGAAAAATTGCAGGAAAGTTCAATTGAACAATATAAAAATGAAGAGAGAGCAGCACTTGCCAAGAGAATTATATCTGCTGAAACACGTATTCAAAAACTATTGAAAATTATGTCTTATGATGTCATAGCTCCCGATGACCATATTATGCAATTAAAAACAGAGTTATATCGATATACCCATGATATGAATTTTAAAAATGCAATATCAATGGGAAATGTTCTAAATGCCGCATTTAAATTTATAACCAGAAATTATAAGTATCCCAATCTATTCAAAGCTGGGTTTTAGTAAGGGGAGAATTTTATTTGCAACTGTGAACTGAGATACTGATGCATCTTCTGATTACTTGCTTTAGGATACTTTTTTTATTCGGAAGTTAATTAAGGTTTCATTTGCTTCCCTAAGTTCAGGAGTTAAAAGCGTTAAATTACCATTTTCATCATCAGTTAATTCAAGACTACATCTTTCGCAATTATATTCCTTTATTTGGCGGGTTATTTTTCTTGTGGTAATAAATTTATGGCCAAAAAAATGGCAAATTAAGTTCTTGCTCATGATTTTAAATTTAATTGCTTTAGTAGCCACAATCATTCCCATTAATTTAAAGATTTAAGATTTTATTTTGCAAATACTTTCAAATGTAATTATTTGAGGTTAAAATGATTAAAATTATCGACGAAATGCATTTTTAAATATAAAATGTAAAAATTATAATACAAAAAAATATGATTAAGCAAAAAAAATCTCCAATTACGATTAAGTAATTGGAGATTAAAGCCTTGATTTTTTGTGCTTTACGATTTTTGTTCTTTGTTAAAATAAACCAGATAATAGTACATTTGCTTTTCTTCGTCCCAGCCCTTTTCTACAAATTTTTCAGCAGTTTCCGGGTTTATAAAATCCATTTTTATCTGAATGTTGGTATCGAGATTAATAACGTTTTTAATAGATTTTCTGACATCGTTTACAGCTGCATTTGCAATAGGAAAAGAAGTGACGTCTTCAATGCTGTATTTTTCTCCTTTGTCGACCTTGTAATTTTTGAATTCCGGTATAAGGTCAGGATTATCTATTACTTCGTTAAGAAAATTGGATTCTTCAAACTGGTCGTTTTTGGCAAAGTAATTTACGGAGCGGTTCATGAACATAACTTCCTCTTTTTTGTCTTCGGCCGGAAAAACAACGTCTTTGGCAAAATTTTGGCAGAATTTTAAATATTTCTTGGTGATAAAGTTTTCGTCTTCAAAAGCATCTACCGATAAGAAATGTTCTAACCAATATCGAGCATCATATCGGTTGCTGTCTACGGTAAGTATTTTGTATCCTTCCTCTTTCTTGTGATTGAAAATTAAGCAACCTTTGTCCAATTTATTTAAATTGATACCTTGTTGCAAAATCATTTCCAGATTAGAACCGTTTTCTTCAAATTGTAAAAAGTCTGATTGCAGTTCGCTTTTAAATACACCTAATGCATCAACTACATTATTGTCAATATTGATATTGGTTAAATAGGCAACATAAACTTCTCCGTTTTTAATATGTGGATGATTTGATTGTTCAAAGAGGTGTTTGGTAATCTTTTTTGATGATTCGTGCAGTAGACTGGGATTTTCGAATATTTCGGTGGCATATTTGTACATATCGTTATAGTCCAAATCTACTTCATGGGCAAACTGGAAATAGTTTTCTTCTTTTTCTCTAAATGGTTTTAGGAAAAATTCCTTTATAAGAGGCAGAATTTCATCTTGAAGGTTGTATGGTTGTTCCGATAAAAAAATCGCCTCATTGCGACTTTTATTACCTACTCTGTGAATAGAAAGAGTTTCAATGTGGGTGTTGAATAAGTTGATCATTATTTTAGATAATTTAGATGAAAAAGCCAAGATAACGACGGTATTATAGTCTTAAATCTTGGCTTTTTAAATTTTGTGGTTTTATTTTTCTAATTCCAATTCTCTTCAAAGCCGTAATCTTCGTAGCTGTCGTCTCCTTCAAACATATCCATGTCGTCGTCATCCAGGCCATCTTCAAATTCGTCATAAAAATCATCGTCGTTGTCTGCTTCGAAAGTTTTTTCAACGGCCTCTGCAGGCATATCTCCGTGAGCAAACAGCGTTTCAGGATAGGTTTGTCCAGCAGCTTGTTCTTCTATTGCGGCTAGTTCCACCAAAAAGGTCCACATATTTATGAAATCATAAACATAAATAATCTTGGTATTGTCTTCGTTGAGTATGTCTGAAAGTCTGTAGTCGCTCATGATTTTTTGTTCTCCGGGAACGTCTCCGGTATCAAAAAGCGGGATTTCGTCTTCCTGATTCCAAGTGTCGTCACAGGTGTAGAAAGAGGCTACTTCCATGCCGTCAAATCCAAAAGAATTAAAAATAGCATTGTGTAAATCTTCTAGGGTGTCCTCGTCAAGTATTGCAATATCTCTAAAGATATCTTCCTCTGCATCTAGAATAACTCTGAATTTATAAACCATAGTCTGTTGTTTTTTTGAAAGCTCAAAGGTAAAATATAATTTTTGAATTCGGTTTTAACCGAGATGATTTGTTGATAAGATTTTGACAGCTATTTACTAGGCTGGTGCAAGAAACATAAAAATCAGAATCAAAATCACGCCTGATTTAATTTTTTAATCACTTTGGCTGGGTTACCTACTGCGAGTGAGTTATCAGGAATGTCCTTGGTTACAACCGATCCTGCGCCAATGACACATCCTTTTCCTATTTTTATTCCTGGCAGGACAACAGTGTTGCCTCCAATCCAACAGTCGTCACCAATAGAAATGGCTAATGCGTTTTCGAGGGTTTTCCTTAGTTCTGAATCGAGAGGATGAGTGGCAGTGTATAACTGGACTCCCGGAGCAAAAAAAACGTTTGATCCAATTTTGACTTCGGCGCAATCTAACACTACACAATTTACATTGAAATACACATTGTCACCGCAAAAAATATTAGATCCGTAATCGCAATGAAAAGGTGGTTCGATATATAGATTTGTGCCTGAGTTTGGAATTAATTCCTGAATGATTTCTTTGGCTTTTTTTGTCATTCGGTACTCGATAATATTTAACCTATGAAGAAGGTTTTTTGCTCTTCTTCGTTCTTTTACCAAAATTGGATCAGCTGCAAGGTAATATTCGCCGGCTTTCATTTTTTCTTTTTCGGTTTTCATAAAAATTGGAATTGATTTAAGTAAATATAGTGTTTAAACTTTAGGTTTCTGTTTGCTTTTTTGACTTATTAATTTTTTTCATTTTTTAAAAAAAGGAACAATGTTTTTTTAATTTCCTGTGACAAGTTTTTGTTTAGGGGAGTGATTGTTTAAATAGTGATTGTAATTGTAATTCTGTTGTTTTGTTTGAAGTTTACAAAGATTGTAATTACTTAAAGTAATTGTTTAGGTAATCTGTTTTTGTTAGGTTTTTAATTTGTTAGGTTTTTATAAAATAGTATTATTGTTATGTTGTTTTCTGGTTTTTTAAAGGTGTTGTTTATTTGTTATTAGAAGCTTTAAATAAAGTATTTTAATATATTGGTAAACAGTAAATTAAGTTTTCTTAATAGATGTTGTCTATGATGATTTTTTGGGTCTATGTTAGTGTTTTTTCGATAATTCAAACTTGGATCAGGAGATTTTATCTGTAAAATAAGTTTTGTAAAAAAATATATTTTTTGTCAAGTTATGTTGGGTAATTTTGTTTGAAAACTATGTTAAAGTAATGCTCCGGTTTATGAATTAAAAAACCGATTTGAGTTCTGATTGCTATAATTAGTGAATGGATTTTTTTCTCTTTTTTGTGTTGTGGTGTAGTTGTTTTTCTTTCATTTTTATATTTATTCAGAGAGGGATATTTGTGTTATTTTCGTATAATCTAAAGTTGTTTTGCTGTATTTTTTTATTGAAATTCCGAACTCGAAAATCTCTTTTAATTTGAAACTTGTTATCTCCATATGAGATGTTTTTTTTATGGAACTAGTATTCTAAATGGATAAAATTGTAATTTAGATGTTATAAATTAAAACACAAAATGACCCCCAAGTATTTATTTTTTGTCCTGTTTTTTAGTTTGTTTTCCAAGGTAGCAGTTTCTCAAAATCCTGCTATTTTTGAAAAATATTCGAATTTGGAAAGTGAGGTTTTAAGTGATGAAAACCTTATTTATATTGTCAATTTTTGGGCAACCTGGTGCGCACCATGTGTTAAAGAATTGCCTTACTTTGAGAAATTAAATTCAGAAAATAAACAACTAAAAGTTGTTCTGATTAGTCTTGATTTTAAAGACCAATACGAAACTAAATTAGTGCCTTTTTTAAAGAAAAAATCAATTAAAACCGAAGTCGTTGCTCTAACAGATAAAGATTATAATACATGGTTATCGATGGTTGATGAAAATTGGTCCGGATCCATTCCCGCGACTTTAATTAAAACAAAAGGGGAAAAAATCTTTGAGGAACGTATGTTTTCGAGTTATGAGGACCTTCTTCAATTCGTGAATGCTAGTATTAACCAATAAATATTTAATATGAAAATTATTTCTTCTTCGTTTATTCTGAGTGCTATTTTTCTGCTTTCATTTACTGTTTTTCCTACTTCCGGATACAAAGTGGGGGATAAGGCAGCTGATTTTACTTTAAAGTCGGTTGATGGGAAAATGTACAGCATGGCTGGTTTTAAGGATGCTAAGGGATTTATTGTGGTGTTTACCTGTAATCATTGTCCGTTTGCTAAAAAGTATGAGGACAGGATTAATGATGTCGCAAAAAGGTATAAAGACAAAGGGTATGTTTTGCTGGCAATTAATCCCAATGATGCCGAAATGGTTCCTGAAGATAGTTATGAGGCAATGAAAGTCAGAGCTAAAGAAAAGGGATTTGTATTTCCTTACTTGGTTGACGAAGGACAAAAAGTGTTTCCTCAATATGGCGCAACAAAAACCCCTCATGTGTTTTTGCTGGATAAAAACTTAATTGTAAAATATATAGGGGCTATCGACGATAATGTGGATAGCGCAACAGAGGTAAAGGAGAGATTCCTTGAAAATGCTATTGCAGCGCTAGAAAAAGGAAAATCCCCTAATCCCGAAACTACAAAAGCCATAGGTTGTTCCATTAAGTTTAAGAAGTAGATTTTTCTGTAAATTATTGTCTAAAAGAGAGGAGAAATAATGTTTTTTTCTCTCTTTTATTTTAGGTGTACTTTCCTAATAGTTATTAGAATCGGCATTATAGCGGTATAAAAAATAAGAAATGGTAGGATAATTTCTATCCAACCTAAAGCAAGTAAAAAGGCTATTAAAAGTAATTGAAAACCCAGACCATATAGGGAAACTAAGGTAAGAAACCATTTCGGGAATTCTTTTACATGATTTGCATCTTGGTCAAGGCGGTAGATTAAGCTATCGAAAACGCCGTATAATAATTTGTATGTTTTAAATAATAAAGAAACCCATTTTTGTTTTTCCCCGGGTAGTGCTCTGGGGGCTTCATATTCGAATATTTGGCTTGTCTTGTCTGCTCCCTTGCTTGTGTTTCGGACAATTACATAGTAATAGTTGTAAATGGTGCCTTGCATTTCCATGCATAGAAAGGCTGTAATCAAAATGGTTATTGTTGCTTTTGATATGTACCAAATTGCTAACAAAAACAAAAAATTAAGAATAAAGTCAAAAATACTGTCCAAGTATCTTCCGGTGTAGGATGGGGTTACTTTTATTCTTGCCAGCTCCCCATCTGCCGCATCGAGAATTGATTTTAAGATGATGAACAGTCCGGCAGCAAAAAAATCTTTCTTCAAAATAAAATAAGCAGCAACTAGTCCTGTTATGCCAAAAATTAAAGTGATGTGAATGGGGGTTACCCAGGTGTTTTTCAATGCATTTGCAATAATAGTTCCGACAGTTCTACCATAATCGGATAAATCAAGAAATCTGTCTTTTGATTCAAGTTTTGACATTTATATGAAAATGGAGTATAATCACATAAATATAGCTAAAAGATGTTATTTAGACAATCGGTGAAGCGTAAAAGTCATTGCCGATAGCAGGAAAAACGCATTGACCTGATGAACCAGACCAAGCCATAATGGAACTCCATAAAGTAGTGCAAATACACCCAGGGCAAATTGTAAGAAAACCAAAAATACAAGTGTGTTTATACCTTTCACCTGAGTTAACTCCAAAACGTTTTTTTTGCTTTTGAAATAAAGCAGTAGCATCATTCCTACAACAACATATGCTAAAGTTCGATGTATGAATTGGACTCCGCTCTTTCCTTCTGTAAAGCTCAGGAATAAATTTTTTTGCTCTAAAAATACACTATCATGAATAAATTGACCATCACTCATTAGGGGCCAATGATTGTGGATTAAGCCCGCGTTTAGCCCGGCAACAAAGCCTCCATAAATTATTTGAAGCAATAAAAAAAACATTGCAAATCGCGAAATGGTTCGCAAGGAGAGTATTGCTGGTTTTGTTTCCGGGTAAATTAAATCCAAAGCGACCCAAAAGGTGTATGCGAATGTTATAAAAGCCGTGGTTAAGTGCAGGGCTAATCTGAAATGACTTACATCCGGATTGTCGATAAGGCCACTTTTTACCATAAACCATCCAAAAAATCCCTGTAGACCGCCTAATCCCAGCAAAACAACACATTTCTTTACAGTAGCTTTATCCAGTTTTTTGCGAACTAAAAAATAGATAAAAGGGACAATGAAAACTATTCCAATAGCTCTGCCTATAAAACGATGAAACCACTCCCAAAAATAGATGTACTTATAGTCGGCTAGCGTGAAATCATTATGGATATTGATTATTTGGTATTCCGGAAATTGTTTATATTGCTCAAAAGCCTCTTGCCATTTTTCCTCAGAGAGCGGGGGTAAGGTGTCGGTAATTAAGTGCCAGTCAGTCATAGAAAGACCGGAATTAGTAAGTCTGGTAATTCCTCCCACCACAACCATAATAAATATTAATACACAGCCTGATAATAGCCAGATAATAACCGATTTGTTCTTTTGTTTCATTGTTACGCGTTAGTTTGTAGCTTTGACCAATCCAATTTTTTCGGCTTTTCTCATCATAAATTGAAAAGCAGCTTCATATTCGTTTGGAATTTCCCCTTCAAGAATGGCTTCTTTGATGGCTTCTTTTAAAATTCCGATTTCACGTGATGGTTTTAAATTAAAAGTTTCCATTATTTCTTCTCCTGATATAGGAGGTTGGAAATTTCGAACCTGATCACGTTCTTCCACTTCAACAATTTTATTTCGTACAATTTCAAAATTGTTGTGATACTTTTTGAATTTTGTGGGGTTTTTTGTGGTTATATCCGCTTCGCAAAGTGTCATTAGGCTTTCGACATCGTCACCGGCATCGAAAACTAGCCGTCTTACAGCCGAATCTGTCACGATATCCTGTGATAAAACAATAGGGCGCGAACTCATGGTAACCATTTTTTGAACAAATTTCATCTTTTGGTTCAATGGCATGTGAAGACGCTCAAATATTTTTTTGACCATTTTTCCGCCTAAGAATTCGTGACCATGAAATGTCCATCCCTGCTTTTTATTGTAACGCTTGGTTGGTGCTTTTCCGATATCGTGCAACAATGCTGCCCATCTTAACCATACATCTTGGGTATTCGGGCAGATGTTGTCAACAACTTCCAAGGTATGATAAAAATTGTTTTTATGGGTTTGACCGTCAATTTCTTCAACCTGGTTCAGAGCAGTTAACTCAGGTAAAATAATATCAAGTAAACCTGTTTTGTATAATAATAAAAATCCTATTGATGGTTTTTCGGTAGAGAGGATTTTATTAAGTTCATCGACAATTCTTTCTCCGGTAATTATTTTTATGCGTTCGGCATTTTTACAAATGGCTTCCAATGAACTTTTCTCAATCTGAAAATTCAATTGATTTGCAAAACGGATTGCACGCATCATTCGTAAAGGATCATCAGAATAAGTAATATCCGGATCTAAAGGAGTCCTTAAAGTTTTGTGCTCCATGTCTTGCAATCCGTCGAACGGATCCAATAAGTCTCCAAAATTTTTCGCATTAAGCGATAAAGCTAACGCGTTAATAGTGAAATCACGACGGTTTTGATCGTCTTCCAATGTTCCATTCTCGACAACCGGATTACGGCTTTCAAATTGATAAGACTCTTTTCGGGCACCTACAAATTCAATTTCGGTGTCTTCAAAACGCAGCATGGCTGTGCCATAGGTTTTGAATACTTGTACTTTTGGTTTTTTGGGAAGTAATTCTGAAACTTTTAAAGCAAGTTCTATTCCGCTTCCTACAGCAACGATGTCAATGTCTTTTTTGAAATCCCTACTTAATATTAAATCTCTCACAAAACCTCCAATGACATAACTTTCAATGTTAAGCTCCTGGGATGCCTGTGAAATAACTTCGAATATTTTGTTATTTAATGCCTTTTTGTAGTTCATTATTATACACCCACTAATTTCCTAATTTATTATTAGTTAATCAGTGGTTTTTTGAATTTACTTTCTGATTATTTTTACCTGAGAATCGTTAGTCAACTTAATAATTGTTGAGGGATTCTGGCATATTTTATCGCGGTGCAAATTTACAACATAGTCCACACCTTTTATAATCTCGGGACTAATTTCTTTGAAACTTTTCGGAGTGGGTTGCCCCGAGATATTAGCAGAAGTTGAAACTAAAGGTTTTTTCATTCGTTCTAATAATTTGTAGCAAAAAGGTTCTTTTACAAGTCGTATAGCTAGTGTTTTATCGGGAGCTATTAGATTTGAAGCAACATTTCTTGGGCTGTCCAAAACCAGAGTGGTGGGTTTTTCGGAAAGGTCAATTATTTGCCAGGCAACCTCAGGGATATCCTTAAAAACATTGTAAATCATTTTTTCACCATTCATCAAGACAATCATGCTTTTTGATTCCTCGCGTTGTTTTAAATTGTAAATTTTTTGAACTGCTTCAAGGTTTGTAGCATCACAACCAATACCCCAAACTGTATCAGTAGGGTAGAGAATAATACCACCTTCTTTAATTACTTCGTAGGCTCTGACTATTTCTTCGTTAAGATTTTCCATTGGGGATTCTCTAATTTAAATTCTTCCAAAATCAGGTTACAAAGTAACAAATAATAATCATGATAATTAAAAGTATTGGGGCAGATAAAAAAAGGATTAGCAGAAAGCTCCATCTTTAGCATAGGAATAGTTCGTGCCAATATATATCTTTGTTTTTCCAAATAACTAAAAGATGATTATTAAAACCGATTCACATTTTCTGAAGCAGACGCCGGATCTACTGCGAATGATTGAAAATTTTAAAACCTCCGGTCTTCTTTTTGGGAATGGTAAACGGAATATTATCAAATTATTTGAATTGGATGGCATGATCATAAATATTAAGTCATTTAAAAAACCACACCTTGTTAACAGAATAGTCTACAGGTATTTTAGAAAATCTAAAGCCCAAAGGTCATACGAATATGCTGTCAGATTGCTTGAAAATGGAATAGGGACACCACAACCAATCGCATATGTGGAAATTTCAAATTGGTTTGGATTGAGAGATAGCTATTACGTGAGCCAACATTTTGAAGCCGATTTAACCTACAGGGAGCTCATAACAAACACGGATTATCCCGATTATGAAAACATATTAAGGCAGTTTGCAAAATTCACCTTCGAATTGCACGAAAAAGGTATTGAGTTTCTGGATCATTCGCCGGGTAATACACTTATAAAAAAAATGAAGGACGGGCAATATGGATTTTATTTAGTGGATCTGAACAGAATGAATTTTCATAATTTGATGAATTTTCATCAGCGGATGAAAAATTTCAGAAGACTTACCCCAAAAAAAGAGATGATCTCGTTAATGAGTGAGGAATATTCTAAATTTTATACTGCCAAAAAATACCAGGAAATATTTGATGAGATGTGGCAGGAAACGAACCTGTTTATGGAGAGTTTTGACAGGAAAAAACGCCTGAAAAAGAAGATGAAATTCGGGAAGTCCTAGTTTTGGTTTAGTTGATAAAAGGATTTTTATTTCTTAAAAATCGAATTGATTTTGAATTTTCTTAAAAGCGAAATCTTTCTTTTCTCAGGAACTCCATTTGCTTTTATGTAATTTTCAACTGCATCGACCATCCTTTTGGATGATTTTCCGTCGTTATAAGGGTGATAGTTATCAAAAATATATTTCCTTTGGCTTGAAAAGGGATCGTTTTTAAGATTGTTTTCTACTAAAGAAATGAGTTGAGAATAATCTTGACTGTCGTCCCAAAGGATGGATTGAGAGATGTTTTTAAATGTGACCACCGGTTTGTCAAGCAACAGGAATTCGTATATTACCGAGGACGTGTCACTTATCATCAGGTCAGCCATTAGCAGAAATTTGACAATGTTCTTTTCTTGTTCGAAGACTATATTTTGTATTTCCTCAGCAAGATTTTGATATTCCATTAGCCAGTTTTCGTCCAGGAGCGGGTGGAACTTCATTAAGATTAAGTAATCATTATTATCAGATAACTTTCTTAACTCGTCTTTTACGAAGGGAGCGGAGGTTAATTTGGGAGAAAATGTCGGAGCATACAGAATTATTTTTTTTGCACCATAATCGCTCAATAATTTCTCTTTTTGCTTCTCATAAATGAATCGGTTGGTTCCATAAATATCCAACTTAGGCCATCCTGTTTCAATAACATCAAAGTCTTTGTATTTGCACTTTAGTTCGTTGAATTTTTCTGTAAAATAGGGGCCTTGGGTAAGATATAGATCAAAATAATGGCGAATTCTGAAATGTCCTTTTTTCTCTCCTGCCAATCCGTGAAAGATTTGAACTTTCAGACCTCTCAAATAATGAGGAACTTCATTTCCGGGTACAAAAATAGCATCGCTTTGGTAATCTACAAGAGCAGAAATCGATGAGGTATGTTTGTCGTTCAAAAATGGAAAGTCGTTTATTATTTTGTTGCGGACATACCAAATATAATCATGACCGTTATCTTTTAGATAAGTCCTGATAGGTTCGAAGATTCCGAATGCATAGTTGTCTTGACAAAATAAGATACACTTCATCCTTAGAGAGTTTTGTTGACGTTTTCAAGGTCTTCCACAAAATCGATTTCCATACAGTTATATTGAGAAATGTCAACAGCCAGTATTTTGATGTTGTCTTTTTCAATCGCTAATTCCAAACCTCGTTCAAAGTAGTCATTATCATCACATTCTTCAAGTCTGTTGATGAAATCTTGAATATCGTTTGACGAAATAAAATTGATCCCAACAGCCTCTCCGAGAGCGTTTTTTACGGTCTTTGATAATTCATCGATAAAACCGTTTTTCAGTGTGTATTTAACCTCTTCATCGGCTACTTTACTGGTGTTTACAGCTACGAAGGATTGGTTCGCCTTAATAAAAGGATCAAGCAGATTTAAGATTAATTGGTCGAAAACTACGTCTCCATTTAACCATAAAACAGATTGGTCTTTATTTTTTTTTAAGGCTTTTAATAAACTTTTTGAGGTATTGGTTTGGTCAAAGAAAGGATTGTAAATAAAAGTTAGTTCCGGAAAACGCTCCATTATCAAATCTTTTTTGAACCCTACAACAACATTGATATCATCGATACTATATTTAGAAGTTATGTTGTCAATTTGAGTTTCCATTATGCATTTTCCGTTTTTTAGTGGAGTTAACGGTTTAGGAAAAGGATTTCCAAGACGGGATCCAATTCCTGCAGCAAGAATAATAATTTTCATAAGAGTGTTTTTTTTTTTTTAATAACCGGATGACCAATTATTTTATTTAGTAATGATGGAAAGTTCGTCTGTAGCGGCATTCCAATTTTTCATAGGAACTTTCCAATTCCCATACTTGTGACTTAGATATTCCTCAGTCTGTAAGGGGATGAGATATTTCTTATTTAGAAAATGAATCTTTTTGAAATGCTCGAAAAATTTTTTGGGAGCTGCCATTGTTTTATCGGCAACCTTCCAAAAAACGTCGTTTTTGTGCGGATATTTCACGAAAATTTCCAAACAAACGGAACCTTTAAAAAGTCCGAAAAAATATTTTTTTCGGACTTTTATCAGTCTAATATCATCCTTTTTAAAAATAAAGTCATCATTCTCAAATTTGCGAACTCGGACTCTGTATTTTTTATCTGATAATGGGGTTAAAATCAAATCTACATTCTTTAGCTCATTGTTCAGAATGGATAAATCTACATCGCTGTCCCAAGGCAGGAGCCTGTTTTCCCTGTAAATACCTAATAATGTGCCTCCTTCAAGGCAGTAATTGATATTGTTTTTTTCGAGAATAGATGTGATTTCAAAAAGTAAATCTTCTGCTTTTTTTTTCTTTCTTCCAATAAGTCGAATAGAATAACCCATTAATGTTTTTTAGATAGTATTGTTCTTTGTTTTAAAATTACAGCTTTACACTGCAACATCATATTCTCTCAGCGCATTGTTAAGAGAAGTTTTTAAATCGGTAGATGGTTTGCGTGTTCCTATTATTAAGGCACAAGGAACTTGGTATTCACCAGCAGCGAATTTTTTAGTATAACTTCCAGGGATAACTACTGAACGAGCAGGAACAAAACCTTTCATTTCAACTGGTTCGTCTCCGGTTACATCAATGATTTTTGTTGAAGCAGTCAAACAAACGTTGGCGCCAAGAACTGCCTCTTTGCCTACGTGAACTCCTTCTACAACAATACAACGAGAACCGATGAAAGCACCGTCTTCAATGATTACCGGAGCGGCTTGTAACGGCTCTAATACACCACCAATTCCAACACCACCACTTAAGTGAACGTCTTTACCAATTTGGGCACAACTTCCAACGGTTGCCCAAGTGTCAACCATGGTTCCGGCATCAACATAAGCACCAATATTTACGTAACTCGGCATCATAATTACACCGCTGGAAATAAAAGATCCGTAACGTGCAGATGCACCAGGAACTACACGTACTCCTTTTTCGGCATAATCTCTTTTCAATAACATTTTGTCATTGTATTCGAAAATACCAGCTTCCCAAGTTTCCATTTTTTGGATAGGGAAATACATAACTACGGCCTTCTTTACCCATTCGTTAACCTGCCATTGGTCTCCGATTGGTTCGGCAACACGTAATTTTCCGGAATCTAATAATTCAATAACTTCTCTGATAGCATTGGCTGTAGCTTCTTCTTGTAATAAAGCCCTGTTTTCCCAAGCTGATTCTATAATTGTCTGTAAAGTACTCATGGTTTTTAAATTTTTCGCAAATATAGGCTTTTTAAATAAAAGCTGAAAAGGATGTTTTTTCTAAAGTTTGGATTACTAATACCATTTTTGCACTTGCATTAATTCATTACCTTTGAAAAAAAATACAAATGCCTAGAATTCTCGCGATAGATTACGGACAAAAAAGGACAGGAATCGCCGTTACTGATGAATTGCAGATAATAGCTTCGGGGTTGACCACAATACCTTCTTCAACAGCTATAGATTTCTTGAAAGATTATTTTTCGAAAGAAAAAGTGGAGCTTGTCCTAATTGGTGAACCAAAGCAAATGGATGGAACTCCTTCGCAGAGTGCTTCAATCATAAAAGGTTTTGTGACTCACTTCAGTAATCATTTTCCGGAAATGAAGGTGATTAGGGTTGACGAGCGATTTACTTCAAAACTGGCATTTCAATCAATGATTGATGCTGGTTTGAAAAAAAAGCAGCGCCAAAATAAAGCGTTAATTGATGAAATTTCTGCGACGATTATGCTGCAGGATTATTTGAATAGGAAACCATTTTGATGATTAAAATTTGAAACGCTTCTATTGCTTAGTTGGTGTTTATTTTACTCCTTGATTTTTCTAACTTTTCAGTGCAAAATAGTGGTTTTTTTTTGCAAAATTATGGAGTATATTTGCACCCAAAATTTTTGATATGTTTACCAAACCTATAAAATCACATGCTGATGTAGTACTTATCGGTGCCGGCATCATGAGTGCAACCTTGGGATTGATTCTCAAAGAACTACAACCTGACCTCACTATTGAAATATTTGAAAGATTAGATGATGCTGCTGCTGAGAGTTCTGACGCCTGGAATAATGCAGGAACAGGGCATTCCGCTTTTTGTGAACTTAATTATACCCCGCAAAAGGATGACGGAAGTGTAGATCCAAAAAAAGCCATCAGTATAGCGGAATCTTTTGAAATTTCCCGACAATTTTGGGCTTATATGGTGGAAAAAAACATGGTTTCTTCACCGGAAAATTTCATCAAGGGTATTCCTCACATGAGTTTTGTATGGGGAGATAAAAATGTCGATTTCCTTAAAAAGAGATTTGAAGTACTTCAATCAAATCCTTTGTTTAGCGAGATGGAGTTCAGTACTGATGAAAATCAGATTAAGGAATGGATGCCGCTGGTAATGGAAGGAAGAAAGGTAACTGAAAAGATAGCTGCAACTAATATGGAAATAGGAACCGACGTGAATTTCGGGGAATTGACCAGAGAGATGTTTAAGTATTTAATGACTTTAGACGGAGTGTCAATTTTTTACGGTAATGAAGTTACGGCAATTGACAAACGTAAATCGGGCTTGTGGAGAATAAAGGTTACTGACATAGCTTCAGGTCAAAAGAAAAAAGTATTTACCAAATTTGTTTTCATCGGTGCCGGTGGAGGATCATTGCCTTTGCTGAACAAAGCTAATGTACCTGAAGGAGATGGTTATGGAGGCTTCCCTGTAAGCGGACAATGGTTAAAATGTACTAACCCTGAGGTCATAGCAAAACACGAAGCCAAAGTATATGGAAAAGCCAGTGTAGGTGCACCTCCAATGTCTGTACCACATATTGATTCCAGAATGATTAATGGTAAAAAAGAACTTCTTTTTGGTCCTTTTGCCGGTTTTTCAACAAGATTTTTGAAAACAGGATCCTATTCTGATCTGCCAAAGTCTCTTAAACCGAGTAATATCTATCCGATGCTTGCTGCAGGATACAAAAATATTCCATTGACAAAATACCTTATAGAACAAGTACGTCAATCGCCTCAAGACAGAATTAAGGCTTTGAGAGAATATGTGCCAAGTGCCAGAAGTAAAGATTGGAAGTTAGAACGCGCAGGTCAAAGGGTTCAGGTTATTAAGAAAGATGAGAAGGAAGGAGGAATTCTAGAATTTGGCACCGAAGTGATTACCACTGCCGATGGATCTTTGTCAGTGCTTTTGGGAGCTTCACCTGGAGCATCAACCACAGTTTCTATAATGATAGACCTTTTGGGAAGATGTTATAAGGATCAGTTTAATTCTCCTGAATGGCAGGAAAAATTAAAACAAATGATTCCTTCATTTGGTCAAAAATTAAATGAAAATCCTGAGTTGTTGAAATCTGTAAGAGAACATACAGCCAAAGTTCTAAAATTGTAAATTAGACAACAAAAAAATATATTCTGAATCCTAACGGTAATTACTGTTGGGATTCTTTTTTTACTGACATTAGGATCTTGGTGGTTTTTAAAATATTTTCAGAGAGATTAGTAAGCCATACCAGTTGTTCTATGACCAATTGAGCCTCCTGTATTTTTTGCTGAAATTCTTCTTCTTTGAGATGTTGCTGCATTTTTAATTCTTTCAGTCTGATATTTTTTAGCTCGGTGAGTCTTTTATTAAACTCACTGGTTTTATTTTCAGAAACAGATAGTATATTTTCCTCAATTAACAAAGCCATAGCCTGCTCTAAATTTTGTATAACATTATCTACCACAACATTAAAGGCCTCAGAAGCTTCAGTGGTGGCGTGAGATTGAATATAGGTGCCCAAAGAAGCCGCAGACGAAAGCAGAGAATGGTTCAACACGGTTAATTTATATACCTGTGCAACCTTGTATTGTTTTGATTTTGGTTCCAAAAGCATTCTTTGAAACGATGCCATTAAATTGCCGATTTCGATAAAAGCCTGTTTTCTTGCTAATCGATAGTTCGTTGAAACTTCGCCTTTCCTGTTGTAATATATTGAAATTTGTTTCAGATAATTACGGTTTGCTTCAACCGCATTTTCGATATATCGGTGAATGTTTAATGATTCCCAGGAAGGCCAAAGGAGATAATTGGCTAAAAAGCAAAGTAAAGCCCCAACGATGGTGTCCAGAATTCTGTACTGAACTACCTGACTGATGTTTGGAGTTAGAATTCCATAAATAAAAATGACGTGAATGGTAATAAATGTAGCTCCGATTTTGAAATTGGTAGGATTGAAGGAAAAACCTAAAATCATGGCTAAAATAGCCAGACTGCTTATTACATAAAGATTGTGGATTACAGATAACAGTCCGAAGGCAATTATGCCGCCCAGCAGAGTCCCAAATATCCTGTGAAAACTACGCTGCTTGGTCAGTCCATAGCCCTGCTTCATGATAACCACGATGGTAAGCATAATCCAATAGACGTTTTGGAAAGGAAGTATTTTTCCAATGAAGTAACCTGCAAGAATAGTTAGTGTTATTCTCAACGAATGCCTGAAAACAATAGACGAAAAACTAAAGTTTTGTACAAAAGTGCTTAAAGGGTAATATTGTTGTTTAATAAATTTTTCTATATCCTGGTCTCTTCCCTTTAAGTCCTGTGAATGCACCGTGGAGGTAAACGCTTTTTCCAGAGTTTTAATTTTTTCTACTTGCTTTTCCGCATAGTGCAACATGGTGATAAGCATTAATACTTCTTCGGAAGTTGTATCGATATGCAATTCCTTTCTGTAATCACTAATAGTATTTTCAAATCTATTTAGATTGTCAATAAGGTTTTGCCTGCTTGCATATGGAGTTTTATCCTGGATACTTTGAGACAGGTCTTTTAAGTTTTTTGCAAGGTTGTAGGCGAGGTCCTGATAAGTTTCTAAAATCCGGGGATACTTATCAAATATCTGATGCAGTTTGTTATGGTCAAACGAAGTAGAAATAGCGAGTTCCATTATTTCCAACAATGAAATAAAGAGGAGGAGCATCTTTCTGTTTTGACCCGATGATCCTGAGGTGGTTCGGCTGCTAATGAGAATTTCTCTTATATTTTCATGAATGGTATTGAGCTCTACCTGAAAATACAATTGTTTTTTAGTGATGCTTTTTCTGTCTGAATTTAATTCCCATAGGTCACCTCGAAGTTTAAGATATTTTCCAGTTAGCCGCATGCATTCAGATAGTTGCAATTCGATATAGCGATTAGGCCTGATATAAAAGAATAGGATTGATATGATCATATAAAACAAACCTCCACACAGTAAAAGACCTGCATATTTAAAAATTTCAATTCCTGTGTTGAGATGAGCAAAAGCTAGCGAAAGAGAAAGCAGGGCCGAAAACGATACCATCGTAGCACGCTGACCATAAACAGAGAGCATGGATACGTTGAAAATTAAAAAGATAAATACGGGATAAAAAATCCAGACATAGGGATGACTCAGATTAATCAATAAATTAACACCGGAAATAATCAGAATACTGACCAATAATCCTTTTATTTTGTGTTTTAGATTACTGGGTATGTCGCTCGGATATGTGAAAAAAGCCCCCAAAGCAATGGTGAATCCCATCTGAAAATTCCCTAAATAGGAAAACAGTACTACGGGTAACACTGCTGCAATGGCAATTTTAATGGCGTTGGTGAATTCGGTACTGTCTATGAATTTTTGAATTTTTGAGATCATGTGGAATTTGTTGTACACAAAGTTATGAATTGTACGATTTATCTCTAGGGTATTTGAATTTGATTTACTGGTAAAAGATAAAAAAAAACTAATTATCCATTTCGCAATAAGCCTTGTCTATTTTTTTACTATTTTTGGCAGCGCTAATTTTAAGGCGTTTTGGCCTTTTTGAGCGATTAATTTTTAATATAAAAAAAAATGATTTTACCTATTATAGGATATGGTGATCCGGTTTTGAGAAAAGTAGGAGAGGACATCTCGGCGGAATATCCTAATTTGAAAGAAACCATCTCAAACATGTACGAGACCATGTACAATGCTTGCGGAGTTGGTCTTGCTGCCCCACAGGTAGGTTTAGCCGTACGCTTATTTATAGTAGATACAAATCCATTCAGTGATGATGAAGATTTAAATCCTACTGAACAAAAAGAATTAAAGGGTTTCAAGCGTACTTTTATAAATGCTAAGATTATCAAAGAAGAAGGGGATGAATGGGCGTTTAACGAAGGATGTTTAAGTATTCCTGATATTCGTGAGGATGTATATCGGAAGGAAAGAATAACTGTAGAATACTGTGAGGAAGACTTTGTGATGAAAACAGAAGTATTTGACGGATTAATCGCCAGAGTCATTCAACACGAGTACGACCACATCGAGGGAATTCTGTTTACCGACAAAATTTCATCTCTTAAAAAACGTTTGATCAAGAACAAATTAAAGAATATTATTGAGGGTAAAACTTTTCAGGACTACCGCATGAAGTTTTTCGGTAAAAAAGGCCGATAAAAAAAGGGAGCGGTAAAAAGCCGGCTGTTTTGTTCAAATACACCCAATATTAAGGAATATTGAATTTTATTAATAATTATTAAAGCATGAATTTAGAAAAAGTTTTAGCCATTTCGGGAAAACCTGGTTTATTCGTATTAAAATTACAAACCCGTACCGGCTTTGTGGCAGAATCATTGGCAGATGGAAAAAAAATCACAGTGAATTTAAAAAGTAATGTGAGTTTGCTGTCTGAAATATCGGTTTACACCTATGAAGGAGAAAAGCCATTGAGAGAAGTTATGGCAAGTATTGCTGAAAAAGAAAACAAAGGTCCTGCAATATCTCACAAAGAAGACAATGGTACTTTGGCTGCCTATTTTAAAGAAATATTGCCAAATTATGACGAAGAAAGAGTTTATGCCTCTGACATCAAGAAAATTTTAAACTGGTACAACCTATTGCAGTCAAAAGGTTTGTTAACTGAGGAAACTCCTGCCGAAGAAGTAGCTGAAGCAGTTACAGCAGAAGCAGCAGCCTCTACCGATAAACCAAAAAAAGGAAAAAAAACAGCAGAATAATCGGTTCTGAATGATATAAAAATCCTGTGTACGATTAAGATGGTACACAGGATTTCTTATTTTTACCTAAAACCATTACTATGAATACAAGACAAAATCAGTTAGCAGCCTTTGGGCGATTGTTGGACATTATGGATGATTTGCGTCTAAAATGTCCTTGGGATAAAAAGCAGACCCTGCAATCTCTCAGGCATCTAACCATTGAGGAAACCTATGAATTGGGAGATGCTATTTTGGATAATGACTTAATGGAAGTCAAAAAGGAATTAGGTGACTTACTATTGCATATAGTTTTTTATGCAAAAATTGGTAGTGAAACCAATGATTTTGATATTGCTGATGTATGTAATGAAATTTGCGAAAAGTTAATCCACCGTCATCCTCATATCTATGGCGATGTTGAGGTTAAGGACGAAGAAGAAGTGAAACAAAACTGGGAGAAACTCAAATTAAAGGAAGGGAAAAAGTCGGTTTTGGAAGGAGTACCAAGGAGTTTGCCGGCCGTCGTTAAGGCAAGCAGAATTCAGGACAAGGTAAAAGGAGTAGGTTTTGACTGGGAAGAGCCGCATCAGGTTTGGGATAAGGTACAGGAAGAGTTGCAGGAATTACAGGAAGAAATCCAAAGCGGAGATCAGGATGCTATTGAATCCGAGTTTGGAGATGTTTTATTTTCTATGATAAATTACGGTCGTTTTCTTAATGTTAACCCTGAAGATGCCTTGGAAAGAACCAATAAAAAATTCATAAAACGCTTTCAATATTTGGAAGCAAAAGCCAATGAATTGGGTAAACCTCTAATGGAAATGACATTGGCTGAAATGGATGTTTTTTGGAATGAAGCCAAGAAGCTATAATAGGTATGGTAATTCTTAAATACAGAAAGTATTCTAAGGCATCGTTTTACCTGACTTAAGCTTCTTGAAGATTTTTGGCATGCTTTCTGGATTTATAGCCGTCATTTCTGTTAATTTTAAACCTTTTACCATATGTAAGGTAGCAGTTTTATAATGCTTGAAATGAGGGGTCTGCAAGTGGGATTCATAGTCCTTTTTGCTGGCATAAATTTCCAGAATTCTTATTTGAGTAGGACTTTCTTTTTCAAACATCGGGTAAATTGATATTACACCTTGTTCTATCCTTACAGAAGCTTCAGATTCTTCTTTCAGTATAGAAATGTATTCATTAAGGTATTCAGGATAAATTTCTATCTCAGCTATTCTAACCATCATATCATTATTAATTACCATTTTTTCCTGAGTTAATTTGGTATTACATGAAGATGCGATAATTATTGAACAGAGAAATAGTAGGATGTTTTTCATCAGCAAGTATACTTAATTGGGACTTTTCGAATTCTGAATTAGCTGCTTATATTGGAAAATTAGTTTTTTTCAGGATTTGAAAAAATGAAGGGATTGACCAACAATCTTCCATTGGCCTTTTATTTTTTCTAAGAGGCTAATTTCCTTTGAAAAAGTGCTTTTTGCCATCTTCAGAAACAGATTCTTCATCATGACTTACCCAAGCTCTTTTGCCTTTTATACTCATTTTGTAGTTTGTGTTTTTTGAATATCCTCCCTGTCCCATCTGATCTTCAGGTGTGTTTATCATAAGTGTTGGAGGAATGTCCAGAACCTTACCATCTCCCGTTGATCTAATATTTTACTATAGGGACGTATTTTCCAGCAGGATGCATGGCCCTATCTGTCCTTAGATCGCCAGGTAGCAGATTCTTTTTCAAGTAATAAACGAATTGCGATAGAGTCTTTTACTCGCTGCGCTTTAATACTTGTGGCAAAGCTGCAAAAAGTGATAAGAAGGAAAATGTTTTTCATTTTGTATCCAAATTTCAGATGGTAATAAAATCCCTAAAGAATTTTAAGCATTTAACTTTGAAGATTCCACTTTGTGATAATAGAAATAGGAGATCATTAATATTCCCAATATAATTAGTGGAAAAAATGTCTGTACGTTAATTCCGTCTACGGCTCCATGGCTGATTGCTGCGAAAATAAAATCAAAAGCAAAACCGGCATAGGCCCATTCTTTAACTCGTTTTGAGATTTGTGGTAGTAGTAATATTAATACACCCAAAACTTTGAAAATAACTAAAGCATTTCCGAAATATTCCGGATAACCCAAGTGTCTGATTCCTTCTTTTGCAAGTTCGCTTTGCGAGGTTAAGGCAGGCATCACTCCTTCAAGTAGCGCAATTATACCTGTTGCGGTCCATAAAAATATTTTTTCCTTTTTCATGTCTTCTTCTTTAAATGTTAAGATTGCTAATGTATTCTTTTCTTTGATGTGATGGTTATTTCAAATGAAAAAAAAATATAATTGTCGAATTTTTAACTGTTTTTCAAAAGGTGGAATGTTATTTTTTAGTCGAATATTTTGATGAAATGGTTTCAAAAGTAGTGGCAAATAAAATAATTAAGCCGCCTGCAATTTGATTTAAATTAGGAACCTCCCGCAATATAAAGACAGCAGCTATAATTCCGTAGAAAGGCTCTAAAGATCCAATGATAGCTGCTGATTTAGCTTTGACTGTTTTCAGGCCGTTTATAAAAAGTACGTGAGAAACAGCGGTAAACAAAATTCCCAGTATGGCAAGTGAAAATATATTATTTGAATTAAATGAAATGTCCATAAAAAACAAAAAGGGGCATAGTATTATTGTTGCAGTCAAGTCCTGATAAAAAGCTACTATGAGGCCAGGGTAGTTGGCTACCTGTTTTTTGTTTAATATGGAAAGGATGGCAAAGGTGAAGCCCGAAACAATACCATATATAGCGCCTTGGACTAAATTAAGTTTAAGATCAAATTTAGGAATTACCAGGCCAACGCCAATTAAACAAATGATGGGCAGTACCAAATTTTTCCCTTTAAATTTCTGTCCTGAAAAGTAAGGTTCGAGCATGGCTGTGAAAACCGGAAAGGTTAAAAAGGTTAGCAATCCGATGGCGACCGTGGATAATTTAATAGCTTCAAAAAAGCTAATCCAGTGTAGAGCCAGTAATAAGCCTTGGAGGGATAAATGAAGATAATCTTTTTTTTGTCTTAATCTGAAAGGAATTTTAAAAAAATAAATAGCAACGGCGATTGCCATTGTGGAAAAAAATACCCGGCCAAGTACAATCATCGTTGATGAAAGATTGATAAGTTTTCCAAACAACCCCGCAAGGCCAAAGAGTAGGACGGCTAGGTGAATTTTAACCAGATTTTTAGTTTTTGCCATTTGCTGATAAATAGTCGAAAATATAAATTAGTTAGGCTAAGTTTTTTATTAGGGCATAATTCTCTAATAAATCGGGATTATTTGGCTATGATATATTCAAAATATTTTAATTAAACTCTAAAATGATATTTACGGGGTAAAAGTCGCCAATTCCTATGGAGACTGTAACTGCGAAAACGATGAAATTATGATATTTAGAGTTCATTTATTTCATGAAGATCTTAATGGTGTTTTTTCAGATTTATCCGTCAAAAATTACCTTGTATTCTCTTTGTAAATTGTTTGGGGTAGACTTTAAATTTAAAATCTTTTTCCAATAGTGAGACCCACACGGCCATAAGCGTCATTTATATACTCTGTATTAACAAAATTTCTAATTATACCCAAGGTAAACTCACCAATCCAACCACTCTTGGTCATGTACTTGTTTCCGATAGCCAAACCTAAACCTAAGCCCGTTTTGTCGCCTGTTTCACCGGTTATTTCTGTTTCCCAATTATTTATATTATCAGAAATAATGGCGCCATTACCCTCAATAAAAAATCCGGCAGCTTCTTTGGTACCAAAGTAGATTCGGTAGTAGGGAACTGCCATAAAATTGATATCGATGGCACTATCAGCGGAAAAAGCTAAGGATATACCCAGGGCAGATTCACTGTTTAAAATGTGTTCATAAGTGATTTCCGGCATTCCTGCTAGAAGGGTCCCTGCATTGATTTTTAGTTCGTTACGACCAATTTCTGTTTGTGTTTCTTGTTGCGAATAAATACAAATATTGGTAAAAAGTACTGTCAGAAATAATATATTTTTCATATTCTTAATTTTTTAATATCAGATTCATAGAGCTAAAATAGAATATTTTCACTGATGGATTGTAATCCAGATTGTGGCTGTTTAAAAGAAAATATTTTTTTAAAACAAGCTTAAAAACTAACCCATTTACTTTTGTTGTTTTGTTGGATCAAATTGAAGAGGAACTTTTGTTTTATTTATTTTAGAAGATCTTCATATGTGTTTTCGATTTTCAGTCCTTTATTGAAAACTTGCTCCAAGATAGATGAACCCGCTGCAACGATTATAGCAATAAATGTTGCTGCAATACAAAGAGCAAGAAATCCGGCAGGGTCGTCATCTTGATGGTGAAATAGTATTATAAAAACGCCTGCAAGTATAATTAAGACAACAAGTGCTAATGCAAAATGTTTTATGCTTCGGATAGATGAAACGGCTGCGGTGGAGAAGGTTTTATTTTGACCCAAATAACCAAGTAATAGGAAGGCCTGGTACAGTGCCATAAAAAATACAATTGAGGCTACGTAAATGTACAGGATAAAAGGGTCTGCATAAATGCTCAGCAAATCCAGATTTGCCGCCCGTCCCTCAATTTGGGGTAGGTAAATCAAGGCGATTGCCGTTGTGAGCCCTCCCAATATGACAATTGCCTTAAGGAATATGATTGCCGGATTTTTCATAAATTTAGGTTTTCGAAATTGTAAAATAAAATATAGACCCTTTTCCTGGTTCTGATTCCAGCCATATTTTCCCTCCGTGCATTTCAACAATATTTTTACATTGGGAAAGGCCTAAACCTGTGCCGGAATATTGGTCACGGGTGTGAAGTCTGCCGAATTCTTCAAATATTTTATCATAATGAGCCTTTTCAATTCCGATACCATTATCGGCTATTGAAAATTGGTAGAAGTCCTGCGATTCCTCGCAGTTTATTACAATATGAGGAATCGTTTCTTTGTCTGTATATTTAATGCCATTTACGATAAGGTTTTGGAATAATTTAGATATACCGTATTCATAACCAAATATTTTTACAGGTTTACCCATATATTCGATCGTTGCCGATTTATTTTTTATCAAATCGTGTAGATCGGTTTTGAGATTATTAAGCAGTGTTTTAAAATTTATTTCTTTTTTACTTTTGTCATTACCTAGCTTTGAAGCTTCCAAAAAGGAACGGATAAAGTCTTTCATTCTTAAAGCAGATTCTTTTATTACCTCTACACTTTTTTGTCCTATCTCATCCAATTTATCCTTACTTTCTTCCAGAAAAGTCGAAAAGGAAATGATAGAATTTAGTGGTTCCTGCAGGTCATGAGAGGTAATATAGGTGTACTTTTCTAACTTTTTGTTTTTTTCTTCAATTTCCTCGATATACTCTTTTCGTACCCTTTGCTTTTCAAGTTCTTTTCCTTTTTCTATAAGACGCAGTGTTGTTCTTTTTAGTTCTCTGAAAGCGGGTAAAAAGATGAAAAAGACTTCGGCTAGCAGAATTAAAATTGAAAAAAGGTATAGGGAACCTTCCAGATTAATAAGGGTTTGTAGCCTTTGCTCTGATTCAAAAGCATATTGATCCGTAATTTGTATCATGAGGACTAAAAATTGGTCTTCATAATTCAATATTTTTTCTATTTCTTTTTTCCAGCTTTCTTCATGTCTGGTATGGAAAGTGATATTGTTTCCTAAGGATAGTGCTGCCTGGGAAATTATTTTATGAGGCTGATCTATTTTTCTGAAAAGAGAAATGATGGTTTCAGAGTTGTCTACGGAATTGATGCCAAATTCACCGAAACCATGCTGAAGAGTATAATGGGCCTTTATAAATATCTTCACTGCATTTTTTAATTCGGTTTTGTTCTTTTCAAACACAATGGAATCATTTGTATTGAGAAGTTTTAGGCTGGCCTTGCTGATTTTTTGGGAGAGCATTCTTTGCCTGCCGGCAACATTTACCAAGTTCGCATCATTCAAAGTTTTGATAGTGAACTTTTGCGATAGTAAGAAGCTTACTGTAATTGAGATCGCAATAAGGCTAAGTGCTACTAAATAGATATGTTTTATTTTCTTCATGTAAAAAAAATATAATCTGCGACAATAGCTCAATAAATATTTCTATTGTTACAATAGAAATATTTTTTTTAATATCTAAACTAGTGTTTTTAGCAGCTTTGAATGAAAAATGCTATTGAAGGTAGGAAATATATTTTGATTTTTTCTACAAATTATAATAATTATTTGCAATGGTCTCCATCCTGGTTTTTTTGAGAAAAGGACTGTTTTTAAAGGATGTAAAAAAATAAATGTCAGGTTCTTAATATTTTCTCCATTTTTCTGCCTTTGGCCAATTCGTCTACCAGTTTGTCCAGATACCTAACCTGTCTGGTTAATTTATTGTCAATTTCTTCAATACGATAGCCACATATTACCCCTTGAATTAAGTGAGCCTTGGGGTTCAAATTTGCATTTTTAAAAAAAGTCTCGAAAGTCATTTGCTCATTAATAATTTCTTTGATCTTTTCTTCGTCGTAAGCGGTAAGCCAGCTGATCACTTGGTGCAATTCCTCTTTTGTGCGTCCTTTCTTTTCCACTTTACTGAGGTAATGGGGGTAAACCGAGGCAAAAGTCAGTTTTGCGATGCGCTCATTATGTTCATCTGTAACCTTCATTTTTTTTTTAAATTTTAAAACTCAAGATTCCATTTCAGAATATTCAATTTCAAATGTATCAATGATTCGCAAAAAAACATAATTAAAAAGGGCTATAATTTTAAAAATTATAGCCCTGAAAATATTATATTATAGCGATAATACCTAGATTATGGCGTCATTTCCTCTTGCTCCTGTACTTAAACGTATAGCGTCCATTACATCGTAGATAAATATTTTACCGTCACCCACCTGACCTTCTGAAGCATTGTCCTTAATAACATTAATACATTTTTCTAAATTATGGTCACTTATGACACAAACTATCATGATACGAGTTTGCAGAATCATGGATTGTTCCGTTCCTCTGTATCGCTCTGAATAACTTTTTTGAAGGCCGGATCCTTTAACAGGAACTACAGTCAGGCACGGAATATCCGCTTCTTTTAGTCCTTTTTGAACCGCTTTCAATTTTGATGGTCTTATAATAGCTTCTACTTTTTTCATCTTACAATTTTTTATTTTTTAGCATTATAATCATTATTATTCAAATGTAGTATAGGCTTCCACACCAAAAGTAACGGCATCAATACCCACAGTTTCTTCAGCACGACTCACACGGACACCTACAGTTTTTTTCAATATTGTCATGATGATGAAAGTTAAACTGAAAGAGAACAAGGCAATGACAAGTACTCCTGTTGCCTGAACAACTAGTAAATCTGATCCGCCTCCGAAAAATAGTCCGCCTTTTGTAGCAAACAATCCCACTGCAAGGGTTCCGAATAAACCGTTTATTCCGTGTACTGCTATTGCACCAACAGGGTCATCGATTTGTTTACCGTCGATAAATACCACGGCCATATCCACTAATATTCCCGCAATTAATCCGATGATGATGGCAGAATCAGCGTCTACAACATCACACCCGGCAGTAATGGCTACAAGACCAGCAAGTACTCCGTTGATTGTCATAGTAATATCAATTTGACCGTATTTGAAATAGGTATATAACATGGTTGATAATCCTCCTGCAGCAGATGCTAGGAAGGTATTGGTAGCCACAATTCCTATCAGTTCCCAGTTGCCAACAGCCGCCAGGGTTGAGCCAGGGTTAAATCCAAACCATCCAAACCAAAGAATGAATCCGCCCACAGCTGCTAATGGCAGGTTGTGTCCGGGAATAGCTACGGGCTTACCGTTTTGATCATATTTATTTAAACGAGGTCCTAAAACGATTGCAGCCGCTAAAGCCGCAAATCCACCCATGGCGTGGACCGCTGCCGATCCTGCAAAGTCGTTAAACCCCTGCAATTTTAACCATCCGTTTGGATTCCAAACCCAGTTGGCTGCCAATGGATACATCACTGCACAGAAGATAAATACGAAAAAGGCATAAACCCATACTTTCATACGTTCAGCAACAGCACCCGAAACAATTGATATCGCGGCAACTGCAAATCCAAGTTGGATAAACCAGAATAATTTATTGGAAACAGTAAGGTTTAATCCTAAATCATCAGTAGTAATTCCTGTATCAAAAGCAAACCATCCGTTGGATTGACCATATGCAATACCAAAACCAACTAAATAGAATGCTAAACCTCCAAAGATTACGTCTACGATTACTTTGGCAATAATACTCATGGTGTTTTTTGATCTAACAAATCCGGCCTCAAGTATGGCAAAACCACCTTCCATTAAAAAAATAATAGCTGCACAAATGGCAACCCATACAGTGTCAATCGCCGAAATAAGCTCTTTTTGCTCTATTACGACATTGCTAACTTCTTGCATAAATGTTTGTGTTGTATTAGTAATTAATTTTTTGAAGGTGTAAAACTAAAAAAAAAATATTGGAAACCCTGTTTTATAAAACAAGATGTTGTCATTGGAATTATTAACAACTTGTTTAAATGTATAGATGGAATTTATTTTTAAATTGATTTCGATATCCCCGAAATGAAGAAAGAAAAGCGGTTTTGCAATAAAAAGGGCTTTCTAAAAAAAGAAAGGTTCTTCAATGAATGATAGCTTAATAAGAAGATTTGGATTATGCTAAATTTCATTTTTTATTACTCGTTTTTTTATTTGCTAAGTTGGTTGAAGAAATTTGTAGTAATGCATTGGTCATTTTTTAATAGCAAAGTCTTGTTATTGAAAGACAGTTAATCGATATTAAATGATAATTCGATTTTATTTACCGACCCTGGTTGCTATTCGTCGAAACATTTTGTAACTTCATGTGTGTTTAAATGTCACTCGTCTAATTAAATAAGAATCAAATGGGCACACTATCTTTCAAAAGAGTTTTATCTGTTTTGGGTTCAAACCTTTTTCTAAAAATATTTATTGTTTTCCCGACCTTAATATATGCCCAACAAAATAAAAATATAACCCTAGATGAATATTCTCCGTATTTTATAAATGAGGCATATTTAGGTCGACCTGTAATAGGCGGGGATACGATTTTTATTTCATCTACGCGAACAAAGCCCTTAAGATTTCAATTTATTGAGGGTGATAGCCTCAGACCTGTAGTGGTTGTCAATAAAGGTGGCCAGGTTAAGATAGATGGGGTAAGTGACAATGCCTGGGGTGCTTTGTTATTTGAAAGTTGTAAATACATAAAACTTAGTGGTAAGGGGCATCCCGGCTTCCGTTATGGCTTTCAACTCGGTGCTTTGCAAGCGGGATTGGCCTTGATAGAATTCAGTTCTGACTGTGAAGTGGAAAATATTAAGATTAGCCATGATGGATTTTTCGGTATTGATGCCAAGAAAGATTATGGTGGGAATCCACCGGTACCATATCCTGTTTTTGATAATTTAATAATCCACGATTGCTTTATCGAAAATGTGTCTGAAGGAATGTATATAGGGGAAACCAAGTCACCTGGAATGGAGTTTAGAAACCTTAAAATATATAATAATATAGTAAGGAATACTGGACGCGAAGCCATTCAAATAGCCAATGCTACTGAAGGGGCAGAGGTTTATAATAATACTCTTATTAATTCAGGTTTGGAGGGGACAGACTACCAAATGAATAACCTGCAAATTGGTGGGAACTCTGTTGCCTTGGTTTATAACAATATTATTATGACTGCTCCTTATTTTGGGGTTATAAATATGGGCAAAGGTGATGTCCATGTGTTCCATAATTTCATTCAAAACAACAGAGGGATGTTTATAGATAATAGGTATATCTCTGATACTACAATGACCATGTCCATAAAGAATAATTATTTTAAAGATTTGAACTATAGTGAGGTAATTAGAAATATGAATGAGTTCAATGCGATAGAAATTACAGATAATATTTATGATACAAACATCCTTTTTTATAAAGATTTAAATAATGTAGATAATGAAGTGATATCTGGTAATACTTTGGGACCGGTAGCCGGAATTGAGTTTGTTAATCCTGCAGCTAATGACTACACCTTAGCAGAGGGTACTGCTGTAGAGTATCTGGGAATGGGAGCTACAAGTGGTCCCGAGTTTTTTCCATATGATGATCCGGAAACTACGGCCAGACAGCTTGTAATTACTCCCGATATGGTGACAGATAATGTGCAAGGGGGCAGCGTCTATTCGCCTCTTTATTTATTTGATGAGCAAAAGGTAAATGCTGATGCCAATGAGCATCCGCTGAGCAAGTCTTGGAAACCCTACTATGTTATGAATGCAGATGCTTATCATACGACTGTAGATTTAGGTGATGTAAACTTTATCTCAAAAATAAAATTACATGACATGAATGATGTCCACGAATTTACAATTGAATATTTCAATGGTTCTGATTGGGTTACATTAATTAAAGAGCCTTGTGATAAATTTCAGGTTTGGAAAACTTATGAAACCGCTGTCGAAACGCGATATCTGCGTTTTTCAATGTATCAAAGCCCTTATGCTTGTGTGAATGAAGTTTTGATTTACGGTTATCCCATACTGAAGGATTCCGAACAAATTGTGATTAATAAATCCATGATTTCAGATAAAGTGACAGGGGGCAGTGTTTATCCGCCAACATATATGTTTGATGAACAGGATATTGATATCGAAGCCAATATGCACCCCATAAGCGAATCTTGGAAACCATATTATAATGAAACCAAAGCACCTTATCATACCGTTGTTAATTTAGGAACCGAGTACCATATTACAGAGATTGCCTTACATGACATGAATAGTACCTATGATTTTGTAGTTGAAACAAGTGATGATGGTTTAAATTGGACCATTCTGCTTACTGATGATCTCAATGAATATAAAGTATGGCAAAGACATAAATTGAGCGTTGTAACTAAATACCTTCGTTTTACCATGTTATCGAGTCCTTATGCCTGTGTGAATGAGATTTTAGTGTTTGGTTATCCTGTTATGACGCTACCGGTACCGGTAGTAATCGAAAAACCATTGGAAAATCAAATTGTAGTTACAACTAATATGGTGAAAGATTTGGTTCCCGGAGGTAGCGTGGATTCCCCTTTGTACTTGTTTGATGAACAACTTGATGTAAATCCTAAACTTAATCAGCACCCTAAAAGTATTAACTGGAAACCCTATTACAATAACAGTCGAGGACCTTACTACACTGAAGTAGATTTACAGCAGGAATATCATATCACCAAAATATATATTCATGACACTCATTCAACGTATAATTTTAATGTGGAATATGAACAAAATTCTGTATGGATTCCTTTATTTACGGAACCCTTAAATACTTTCAATACATGGAAGCTTCACGAAATAAATATCAATGCACGCAAGCTTAGATTGTCAATGCCAGATAGTCCGTATGCTGGGGTTAATGAGATTATATTAATGGGAACTCCTATAAACGGAACAGCCGTGGCCAAAGGAATTGCCTTAAAAAATGGGGCATTTACTGAAACATCCGATAGCGTAAATGATAAATTACTGGTTTATCCAAACCCGGTGCAGGACCAAATGAAGCTGCTTTTGTCTTATTCTGACCTGAAGGGACAGCAAGAAATTGCGATTGTAGATATATTAGGCAATACCATCTATGCGCTGCATCTTAGCACTGGGGCAGAGGAAGTCGAGGTAGATATCAGTAATTTACAGTTGGCAGCAGGTGTATATTTGGCAGTTTACAGCAACAGTCAGGGGCAAAAAGATGTTGTTAAATTTTATAAGGAGTGAATTGAGCTGGCTTTTATTTTAGCTGGTAGGTAACTTGTTTATATGTATGACTAAACCATACAAAGCTATCCAGATTTGGATAGACATGTATGGTTACTATCATACTTTATTTCATTTCAAATAAATAGATCATACTTTACAAATCATCAAAAGGACTTTTAATTTGTTGCAGGCTTTTTGTGCTTACGTGTGTGTATATTTCGGTTGTCCTGTTACCATAACCGTTTAGGATGGACCACTAGCAGCAGCCTTAACTAAATCTAAATAGTAGCCACTTTTCATTTTTTCTGAAACAATTTTAAAGGCTTCTATGGTCTCATTGATATCCTGTAATGTGTGGTTTTTGGTTGTAACCAATCGAAAAAGAATCACACCTTTTGGTACCACGGGATAAATTACCCCGGAACAAAAGATGTTATGGTTTTCGCGGATGTCAATAAGTACATTTCGGGCTTCTTCCAGAGAACCTTCCAGATAGACAGGGGTGATAGGGGAGGCGCCTTCTCCAATTTTAAGACCGATGTTTTTTAGACCATTTCGTAGTATTTTCGTGTTCTTCCACATTTTAGCTCTCAGGTCAGTGCCTTCTTTTATGATTTGAAGTCGTTTAATCGCTCCTTTGGTGGTGACGATAGGTAGAGATTTGGCAAAAACCTGCGAACGGACATTGTAATACAAGTACTCGATTACTTGTTTCTTTGAAGCGAGAAAAGCTCCGGTAGACGCCATCGCTTTTGCAAATGTCGCAAAGTAAAAGTCAATGTCATCCTGAACACCCAATGCTTCCCCGGTTCCGGCGCCATTGGCTCCAAGTACGCCAAATCCATGTGCATCATCTACAAAAAGCCTGAAGCTATATTTTGGTTTTAATGCCGCTATTTCCTTAAGTTTTCCCAAATCCCCACGCATACTGAAAACACCCTCGCTTATTACGAGAATTCCACCATTAGAAATTTCGGCAAGTTTTGTGGCCTTTATGAGTTTGTTTTCTAAGTCAATTATGTCATTGTGCTTGAAGGACATTCTCTTCCCATTATGCAATCTGACACCGTCAACAATACAGGCATGAGACTCATCATCGTAGATTACAATATCCTGTCTCCTTAAAATGGAATCTATTGTAGAGACTACTCCGGGATAACCAAAATTGAAAAGAATGGCACTTTCTTTGTTTACAAAACGAGCCAACTCTTTTTCAAGCTCCTCATGCTCTTCCAGATTTCCCGACATAATTCTGGAACCCATCGGGAAAGCCATGGAATAATTAGCCGCCAATTCTTTATCGGTTGAATGGACTTCCGGATTGGTTGCGATGCCTAGGTAGTCATTAAGGCTCCAAACGATCTTTTCTTTACCATTGAAATTCATTCTCGGACCCAAGGGGCCTTGCAGTTTTGGGAATGTGATATAACCATGACCTTCACGGGCTACATTTCCAAATGCCCCGTTTTCTATATTCAAGTTGTATAATAAATCTTTTGCCATAATTATGAGTGTCTATTTCTTACCTGAATTTAAAAACCAAAATTTAATCCCTTTTGATTCATCCTCCCAAAAGTCGAAAGTTTCATAACCCATTCGTTCGTAGATTTCTTTGTTTCGTTCCATGGTAGTTTCAAGATATACCGGAACGTTTTCTTTTTTTGCCATTGCTAATAATTCTTTGTTTAGTTCAAATCCGGCAGTGGCACCTTCTTTTAAAACACCCAGGAACCAGAAGTAATAGTATGGTTCGTCTTTGGGGCGTTTACTGTTTCGAAAGGATTCCCTACGAAGAACTTCAGGAATTTTGCTGAACTGGATAGATAATAATCCGAATCTTAAATGGTAATAAAGTTCTAATAATGAAAATTTTGGTTTGTCAGTTCTATAAAAAAGCGCAACACCTTTTCCGTTGGAAGAAATATAAACTCCGTTACGATTATAACATTTTATAAAGGCAAAATCGGCAAGTCGGCTGATTTTTTTTGCTCTGTTTCCTCTTTCAGAGAACATCCAGTTGACACCCGGATTATTCATAAATGTTTCTGTGATAATATCAGCTACTATTTTTTGGTCTTTGCGTGTGGCTAGTCTCATGTTTGTAGGTCAGTTATGATTTGGCTTTGTCTGTAACCAAATGTATTAATATTTACTTTTAAATAATCTTACATATAAGTATTTTCATGCAAAAAAAATATAGACGCTTATTTGTACGTGATTTTTTGCATTTTTTTCTGTATCTGTAAGATGTAAATAGTAAAAACAACTTTGATTTAGTATGCTGTCTTTGGGTTAAAAAAACAAATTCTTAAAAATATGAAATGGTGGAATGGCTTTTAAGGAGTGAGGGGGCTTTTATTTCAGCTGGTAGGTAATGGTTGTTACATGTTGTCGGGGCGGATTTCGGAGAGCGTTCCTGTCCGGTAGGACATGGAACTGCGAAACGAGAATCCGCAGTTCGCGTACCACCGAACCCCGCCCTGCAATATATACTTTGTTAGGGGTTGGCATTTATTTTTTTTTCATTTTTCAATTGTTTGCTTTTAGTAGTTCTGGATGATTGTATACCCAGTCTACTCTAAATATGAAAATATACTCATTTATAACCTCTTTGACTTGAATTGGAAGCATTAGTTTTAAATCACCAGGTGTAGTATCAGCAGTGTTTGGATACATTGAATCTGTCATCCATATTTTAGTAAAATCACTATATCTAATTTTGCATGTCGGCACAGCAACATCTTCAATATTTGCGCCTTTTATTATTGTTGTCGAAGGCTGCTCTCCATCCTTTTCAGAATACCTTGTTCCAACGTGCATTACTTTAGATGTTGTTCCATTAAAGTCAACAAAAGCTGCTTCGTTCCATACTAACTTCAAGGAGTTTTGTGACACGTTTTTTAAAAAGAAACTAAACTGCTCACTATTGCCAAAAATTAGAATGTCAATAAAGTCATCAATATATCTGTATTTTGTTATTCCCCCAACTTCTTCCACTTTTGTTTCTCCATATCTTACGGTTTCGTCTGCTGGTTTTTCTACTTTAGTAAGAGATGAAATATACTTACCACTAATATCTTCAGAAAAACAATCTGTTTCTGCACTTTCAGCAGGATAGGCTTTTTCTTCTCCAGTTATTGAATTTTTTAATACAAAATGTTGAGTGGGGTAAGGCACATCTGAAAACGAGTATTCCGGTTTTTTCGCTTTCATAATTACATCGACGCACTTATATTCTGTAATGACTTTGTCATTTGTAAAGGATTTTCCAATATGTTTTGATTTATCATTATCAAATTTGTCTATTAGAAGAAGTGGAATCGAATAAGAGTCTGTTATACAAAAGACATCCCAAATAGAGGATATGGAGTCATTATATACAACCATTTTTACTTTCTTCTTGCCATCTCTTTCGGTAAGTAGAAATGTCATACGTGAATTGTTACCTGATATTTTAGTAATTACATACTTTTGATTGAATTGACCACCAAACATTTTGTCTGAGTAAGTTGGTGTTTCTTTAGGAACATAAACAACTGTTTGACCTACATATTTTTGATATTCAGATATTGAGCTACAACGTTGAATACCATAAATTCCAAAATTTGCTTTCGGAGCATTGTCTGAAGCAAAAGTCATAATTGGAATTAAACTGAAAATGAATAGTGTCGTGATACTAATAATCTTTTTCATATTGGGTTTTTTTAGATTAATGATTTCAAGTATTAAATGCTCATTTTGAGGTTTTTTTTATGCTTACGCCCTAATGGTTGTGTGTATGGCACGTATCCCTAAGGGTATGTGCTATACACGATGTTGGCATTAGTGCTTTTCATTTTTGAATCTCTGTAAGTAAGTTAAGCACTTCGCTTAATCCCTTATCGTCTGTCATATCAATTCTGGCACATTCTCCATTATAAAAACCTTGAACTCCTTCACTTAAAGTAGTAATGTTGTAGCTTGGTACTTTTTCTCGGATAACCTGTTCTTTTGTCATAGCAATTACTCCAAGCTTCTTTTTTCTGACCTTCAGAAATGCAAAGTTTCTTTTTTTGCGAAGGGATATGTAATAACGTTGAGAGTTGAAGGTCAGATTTGGAATGCGTGCAGTCATTTCCGCCTTTAGTTTTCTGTAAAGTTCCTTGATGTTATCTTCAACCCCGTCTAGATGGAAATCTTCTGTATATGCAGTTAGTTGATATGGCTGTTCAGCTTCAGTTGTAACTATGTCAATGTTCTCAATATTTTCAAAGTCAGGTGTCATTGTCAAAATGGTATCTGACTTTCCATTTTGTCCATGATACTCTTTAAGAATGGCAACTTTAACCATTTTTCCCCAAGTGTCTGTGTAGGTTTCAATAATTTCGGGAAACTCCGCTTTCTCGTTGTCAATAACAATCAGAATATTTTGACTGTTTTCAATTGAGTCTTTAAGGAATTTGAATACTTCTTTATTGCCGATTTTTGATTTAAGTTCTTTTCGCAAATCATCATCAGTGCTGAATATTTCGTATAGTTTCTCGATAAGTTGTCCCTGGCTGCCGGAGTTTTTAAAGAAAGCAAAGAATTTAGTCACTTGCGGGAAAATGTGATTGAAGAAGTTGTGTTTTGACAATTCAACTTCTACAATGTAGAACTCTGGGTTCTTGGCGTCCGAAAGGTCGAAAAGGAAACCGTCAGGAATTACTCCACCAATTGCTTTATTGTCAATTTTCTTTTTTGCGTCAACGTAGATAGCATTTTGTCCAAAAAGTGGTCGTGCGTTATCAACGACTAATTGTTCTATTTCTGACTCTTTAGAGAATTGTTTCTCAGTATAGCGAATATTATTCTTGTATAATACTGTATTCATCTATTAGTTTTTTGAATTAATGCCAACTTGTTTATATACTCAGTTTTTAGTCTTTTTGTTGGGCATATACAACGTCTTTTTGTTGAATTAGCTCAACTCGAATTCAGTTTTATTTTTTACAAATCATCAAAAGGACTCTTTTGGTTTTCAGATTGAATATCAGTATTAAACCAATAATGCTGCTTTTTTTTTACCTCTATTAAATTTAGGAGTTATTTTTGAAAATTCCTACAAGAATTTTGTGTACCATATTTTGGTCTTTTCTGAGATTGTGTCGTCTTCATTTTGTGCTTTATTGAGATTAAATTTGAAATAAATAAAATAGTGAAACAGGGGAGTCTTCAAAAAACAATCGTCGAGAAGATTGATTTATATGCCTTTTGTTTATTTTGTTTTCGGCTTAATTTTCAATTAAATTAACGATTGTTAAACTCAAAGAACTCAACATTTTTAAGTATTTTTGCCGCGATTTAAAACAAAACCAAACTCCCTGTAAATGGAAAAAAAAATACTTTCCTTTATATTTTCTACCCGCCTAATGGCCTTTCTTTTTCTGAGCTTTGCAATAGCCATGGCTACGGGAACTTTCATAGAAAGCAAATACAATACTGATACCGCAAGAATCCTAATCTACAACAGTTGGTGGTTTGAAGGCATCATGGTATTTTTTATGATCAACTTCCTCGGGAATATCAAACGCTATCAGTTGCTGAAAAAAGAAAAATGGGCAACTTTACTTTTGCACCTGGCTTTTATCCTGATACTTTTAGGGGCTTTTATCACCCGCTACATCAGTTATGAGGGGGTGATGCCTATCCGTGAAGGGGCTGCCGAAAATCAGTTTTATTCAGACAAGACCTTCCTGACCGTTTTTGTAGACGGCGAATACAAGGAAGAGATGAAGCGCAGGGTTTTTGAAAAAGCGGTTTTGTTATCGCCGGTAACTGATAATGATTTCAGTATCAGGGGAGAATTTGCCGGAACACCTTTCGAAGTAGACTATGCCAACTATATCATGGGAGCCAAGGAATACATCAGGGAAGATAAGAAGGGAACTTTGTATCTGAAGTTGGTGGAAGCCGGTGGCGGAGGCCGTGAGGAGCATTTCCTGAAAGAAGGGGAGGTGCAGAACATCCACAATGTACTTTTTGCCCTGAACAAACCTACTGATGGTGCCATCAATATTGGTTTTGACGGTCAGGAATATACCATCCAGACACCTTTTGAAGGGAACTTTATGCGCATGGCCGACAAACTGCAGGGGGCAGTCACTGCCGATGCCGTGCAGCCTTTGATGATGCGCTCGCTCTATACCATTGGGGATATGCGTTTTGTCTTTCCGGAGCCGGCAATTAAAGGAGTGAAAGACTATCAGGCAACTAACGACTACAAGAATAAAAAGCGTGAGGACGGCCTGGTGGTAAAAATAAAAGCCGAAGGCGGGGAAGAAGTGGTAACGCTGCTGGGTTCTAAAGGAAAGCAGGGAAAACCGGAAACCGTGAAAATAGGCAAACTGGAATATTCGCTGTTCTACGGCAGTAAAGTCTATGAACTGCCATTCAAAATCCAGTTAAACGATTTCATAGCTCAGAAATATCCGGGAACAGAAAAGAGTTATTCTTCTTTTGAGAGTCAGGTGACGGTGCAGGATCCTGAGGAGAATTTTGACGCCCGCATTTATATGAACCACGTATTAGACCACAAAGGCTATCGCTTTTTTCAGTCGAGCTTCGATCCGGACGAAAAAGGAACAGTCCTTTCAGTAAACCACGATTTCTGGGGAACCAATATTACCTATGCCGGTTATTTTCTGCTGTTCTTCTCGCTTATGGCGATTATGTTTGTTAAAGATTCCCGTTTCGCCGATTTAAAGCGCAAACTGGAAGTGGTGAAAAACAAAAAATCCAAAATGATTGGTATTTTGGTTTTATTGTTTAGTCTTAACGGTTTTGCTCAGGAACACGATCACAGCCACGATCATGAGCACGATGTGCATACCGAGGGTGCAGCTCATATGAGAACAGCTCCGTCAGAAAAGGAATTGGATTCTCTGATTCAGCAATATAAAGTTTCAGAAAAACATGCTGCCGAATTTGGGCGCTTAGTCATTCAGGATGCCGGAGGTAGGATGAAGCCCATCAATACTTTTTCTTCTGAATTGCTTCGAAAAGTTAGTCATGCCAACGAATACAAAGGGATGAATTCTGATCAGGTATTTTTATCCATGTCACAGTACGCTCAAATGTGGATAGAGGTTCCTTTGATTTACATCAAAAGTGGAAATGACAGTATACGCAAAATCATTGGAATTGATTCCAAAGCCAAATATGCTCCTTTCATTGCATTCTTTGACGAAAAAGGAAATTATAAATTGGCTCCCTACTTAGAAGAGGCTTATCAGGCAGCCAACCCAAATCAGTTTGAAAAAGATTTTGTGGAGACGGATAAGAAAGTAAATCTGATGGAATCTGCCTTAAGCGGAAGCATATTAAAGATTTTCCCTGTTCCGCATGATCCAAATAATAAATGGATTTCGTATCTGGAGGTGGAACATTCCGGTCTTAAGGGAATGGATTCTACCTACACAAAAAGTGTTTTGCCACTTTATTTCGGTACATTGAGTAATGCTGCGGTGACTAAGGATTATAAAAGTGCCGATGAGCTGTTGGCCAGTCTGCACGGATTCCAAAAGAAGTTTGGAGCACAAGTGCTGCCCTCAGAAGAGAAAGTAAATCTGGAGATTTTATACAACAAATATGATGTGTTTCAGAAACTGCCTTATTGGTATCTGACCGCTGCTATTTTTATGTTGCTATTCAGTATCCTACAAATTTTCAGAGAGACCAGGATTCTGAAATTTCTGGTAAATGCCATGCATAGTATTATAGGAATTTTGTTTGCTATGCACACTGCGGGACTAATTGCGAGATGGTACATTTCGGGTCATGCGCCTTGGAGTAATGCATATGAATCAATTGTTTACGTCTCTTGGGCGACCATGTTCTTCGGACTGGCATTTGACATCAAATCAAAACTAACTGTTGCCTCATCAGCCTTTGTAACCGCAATGATATTGATGGCGGCATACATGAATTGGATCGATCCGGAAATTGCTAATCTGCAGCCTGTGTTAAATTCTTATTGGCTGATGATTCACGTAGCTGTAATTGTCGCCAGTTATGGTCCGTTTGCTTTGGGAATGATATTAGGCTTTGTGGCTTTGGTATTGATCTTTTTTACCAATGAAAAGAACAAAGCTAAAATGGATTTAAATATCCAGGAGCTTACTTATATCAATGAAATGGCCTTGACCATTGGTTTGATTATGCTTACCATTGGGAACTTCCTTGGAGGGCAATGGGCTAACGAGAGTTGGGGACGTTACTGGGGTTGGGATCCTAAAGAGACTTGGGCCTTGATCAGTATCATGGTGTATGCCTTTGTAATTCACGCCCGTTTTGTTCCATCTTTAAGAGGCAAGTGGGTGTTTAATCTGATGAGCATGTTTGCCTTCATCTCTATTTTGTTTACCTATTACGGGGTAAATTTTCATTTGGTTGGATTGCACTCCTATGCCAGCGGAGAAGCACATTCGCTGAATTGGATTTATTATTCCATGGGAACCATAGCGCTGATAGGAGCAATAACCTATCCGAAATACAGAAAGTATTACAAGAAATAAAATATTATTAAAAGGTTCAGCTGGGCTGAGCCTTTTTTTATACGCCCTGTTTTACCATGGATAAAATCCTTATTTTTATCATAAAAACATCAACATGAAAAAGTTCTTAATTTTGACCCTTGCGATTTTTGGTTTGCTAACAGTAGCTGCAAATGCTCAACAAGCTGACAAAAAATCCATTCATCAGTTTAAAGTTGAAGATATCAACGGTGATTTATTTGACTTTGCTAAGCTCAAAGGAAAAAAGGTAATGATTGTCAATACGGCTTCTAAATGTGGTTATACCCCACAATACGAGCAACTGCAGGCTGTATATGATAAGTATAAAGACAGCGGATTTGTGGTGGTTGGTTTTCCGGCTAATAACTTTATGGGTCAGGAACCGGGAAGTAATGAGGAAATAGCGACATTTTGTAAAAGGAATTACGGGGTTACTTTTCCGATGATGAGTAAGATTTCTGTCAAGGGGAGTGATATGGATCCTGTCTATCTGTTTTTAACTCAAAAATCTAAAAATGGCTTTAAAGATTCAGAGGTAAAATGGAATTTTCAGAAATACTTGATTGACCAAAATGGGAAATTAGTTGCAGTGTATTTCTCTAAGACAAAACCTGATGCTCCCGAAATTATTAAATGGATTGAGGAGTAGAATTCATCCTAATCATAAATTAAAACGGTTTCCAAAATGCAAACCGTTTTTTGATTTATAGCATCAGTTGCATGATAACCGCATCAAGCCAACGGTCAAATTTATATCCAGTCTCTTTGAGAATTCCAATATTCTTAAAATTGAATTTTTCGTGAAAAGATATACTGTTGGTGTTTTCAGTGCAAATAACGCCTATCATGGTGTGTAATTTTTGTTTTTTTGCAATCTTTATAAGTGCTTCTAAAAGCATTTTACCGGCTCCTTTTCCGGTAAATTCTTCGGCAACATAAATAGAATGTTCAACCGTATACATAAAAGCTGCCTTATGGCGGAAAATGTCGAAAGTGGCATAGCCTATGAGTGCATTTTCAAATTCAGCAACAATCACGGGGAAGTTATCAGCATTTTTCTTTTCAAACCAAGCCTTCTGGAATTCAAAATCACGGGTTTCATAATCATATATTGAGGTACTGTTGAGTATTTGATGATTTGTGATTTCTAAAATTGTATCTAAGTCAGAAAATACGGCGGGTCTAATCTTAATCTCCATTTGAAAAGCATTTATCTCAAATTTAAGAAAAATAGACATAATCTGGATGAAAAAGTGCTCCAACTTTGTAACTTTGCTTTCGACATAAAAATAAGAAATGATTCATCCCAAGAAACCTTTGGCGCAAAGCATTATTCAGATTTGTGCAGCCAAAGGCATAGAAAACATCGTAATTTCTCCGGGTTCCCGCAACGCCCCATTAACGATTGGTTTTGCCAACAATCCATTTTTTAAATCATACAGTATTGCCGATGAGCGGAGTGCGGCTTTTTTTGCCCTTGGCATTGCTCAACAAACAAAAAAGCCCGTTGCGGTGGTTTGTACCTCCGGTTCTGCTCTGTTGAATTATTATCCTGCATTTGCCGAAGCATTTTACAGTCAGATTCCGCTGGTGGTGATTTCTGCAGACAGACCGCAGACTAAAATCGATATTGGAGACGGTCAGACTATCCGTCAGGAAAATGTATTTGAGAATCATTCCCTGTACAATGCCAATTTAACCGAAGAAGCTTCGGTACAAAATGATTTAAAAATAAATGAAGCCATAGATTATGCCCAATATAAAAAAGGTCCTGTTCATATTAATGCTCCTTTTGAAGAACCGTTGTATGAAACCGTTTCTGAGTTTACGGTGGATGTAAAGCTGGAAAACTTTAACAATTTACAACCGCATGATGGTTTGGTGGACTTAGAGGATTACGCTACTATGTGGAACAATGCCAGCCGAAAATTGATTTTGGTCGGTGTCAACGATCCTAACAGTCTTGACGAAGATTTGATCTCAAAGCTTGCCAATGACCATTCGGTAGTGGTAATGACCGAAATGACCTCTAACCTAAATCATCCAAGTTTTATTTCTAATATTGACACCATCATTACTCCTTTTACCATTGAGGACTTTGAAGAGTTAAGGCCTGAAATTCTGATAACATTTGGAGGAATGATCGTTTCCAAACGTATCAAGGCTTTTTTACGTAAATACAAGCCCAACCATCACTGGCATCTCGATCAGCTCAGAGCATATGATACCTTTGATGCATTGACCAAACATTTTGAGGGAAGTCCAAACCATTTTTTCAGGGCATTATTGCCAGCAGCAAAGCCAATTGAGAGTGATTATTCTAAAAAATTTGATACTATCAGGGAAATCAGGAAAGACAGGCATCAGGCTTATTTGTCAAAAACAGCCTTTTCGGATTTTCTTGCTTTTGATATTATAATCAAAAGTTTACCAAAGAATTCCCAATTGCAAATGAGTAACAGTTCAGCTATTCGTTATGCGCAATTATTTTCAATTGACCCTTCCATTGAGGTTTTTTGCAATCGCGGTACCAGTGGTATTGATGGCAGTACCTCTACGGCTATAGGTGCTGCAACAGCATCGGCCAAGAAGACTGTTTTTATAACAGGAGACATCAGTTTCTTTTATGACAACAATGCTTTGTGGAACAGCTATATACCAAACGACTTTAAAATTATTTTAATAAATAATGGAGGAGGAGGTATTTTCAGAATATTGCCGGGTCATGAGGAAACAGCGGTTTTTAACACCTATTTTGAAACCTCGCATTGTCTGACTGCTGAACATTTGGCCAAAATGCATGGTTTGAATTACCGTATTGCAAGTGATGAAAAAAGCTTGGAATATGGACTCGAGCAATTGTATGCAACAAATGAATGCCCAGGAATACTTGAGATTTTTACTCCGACTCGCGATAATAATGGGGTTTTATTGCAATATTTTAAGGAGTTGACCTGAATTTTTTAACATAGGACACCTTGGAGTATTACTCAAATTGGTCTAAAGAAACGGCCAGAATAAAAATATTTTGCAGCCGTTTTACCAATAGTATTTTTCTCTATCTTCAGCCGGATTTAAATATTAAAAATAAAATTATTTTATATGAAAAAAGCTGGTTTTCAAAACAGTAAATATTTCATCTTTTTTTCTGTAATCCTGTTATTGTTTGGTAGTTGTTTGAGAGCTCAAGATAAAAAAACTTCAGCTGATATAGAGAAAATATACCTCCATACGGACAGGACAAGATATTTTATAGGGGATGATCTTTGGTACAAAGCATACGATGTGAGGGCTTCCAATAATCTGCTTTTTGATAACAGTAATATATTATATGTTGAATTAATCGCGCCTAATTCGCAGCTTATTGCCAGAAACAAGACCAATATAGAGATGGGTTTGGGCTATGGTGATTTTCAGTTGGCAGATTCGCTCGGGATTAAGCCGGGCGTGTATCAGCTGCGCGCATATACGAATTGGAACAGGAATTTCGGGGAAGATTTTGTTTTCAAAAAAAACATCGAGGTCTTGGATGTGTATGAAATGCATGCTCAACCTGATAAATCAAAAGCCAAGTCAGCTGCAAATGTGGGTACTGCCAGGAAAAAGGTGGTAAGTCAACCAGAAGCAGGAGCGCAGGATAATGGCTTTCAGATTGATTTTTTTCCGGAAGGAGGTTCTCTGGTAGAGAATGTAGTTAGTTCAATAGGATTCAAGGCTGTTGACAGTAGCGGGAATCCGGCAGAGGTTTCCGGGCAAATATTTAATTCCGATGATGAGTCGGTTACCTCGTTTGAAAGTGTCTATGATGGTATGGGAAAATTACAGTTGCTTCCTTTGGAAGGGAAAAAATATTATGCCAAAATCAAAACTAAATCTGGTGTTGAAATAAAGAAAGAGCTTCCATCCGTTTCTAAATTCGGCTATGTAATGGGATACAGAGTTTTCAGGGGAAGAAATATAATAACAATAAGCAGTAATACGGCTACTTTAGTGCAAAATCCTGCGGCTGTTTTGCGAGTGAAATGCCAGGGAAAAGGGATATCCTATTTGGAGATAACACAAACTTTAACTGAAAATAGTTTTTCATTTGAATTACCAAAAGAACAAACTCCAGATGGGATAAGTCAGATTACGCTTTTTGATGCTCAAAACAGACCGCAAAGTGAGCGTTTGGTTTTTATAGAGAAAGAACATGATTTGGAAGTGCAGCTTACCACAGATAAAAACATTTACCAACCTAATGAAAAAGCTATTGTAAATGTAAGTTCAAAATCCAAAACCGGAGCACTAAAGTCAGCCAGTTATTCCCTGAGTGTTACCGATCTGAATGGAGTGGAAGATAATGACTTTGAGTCTACCATAAGTTCGTATTTTTTAATGGAATCTGATATCAGGGGGAAGGTTCATCACCCGGCTTATTATTTTGATCTTACAAACCCGAAACGATTGGAGCATTTGGATAATTTGTTGCTTACGCAGGGTTGGAGAGATTTTATCTGGAAATCAAATCCGGTTCTGAATAATATACAAAGTTATAAGGTAGAAAAAGGAATTACAATTTCTGGTAGGGTAAAACAACTTTTTGGCGACAAACCTAAATCTAATTTGAATATGACTCTTGCCCTAATTAATAAAAAGCGTAGGAATTTTTTCAGCGCTATTACTGACGAGACAGGCAGTTTTAAATTTGAAAGTATGATGTTTTCAGGCCAAACAAAAATGTTTTTGAATTCGGCAAATGAAAAAGGTAAATTTAAGGGTGAGATATTATTGGACACAATCGAACAACAACCGTTAGAAGTTTTTTTTAAGGATGAACTAAGTAGCTGGTCCGAAAAAACAAGAATTGTAGCTGAAAATGTTTTCAAAAAAAATGTGGCTTTTGGAGTAAAACCTGAAAATATTTTGGATGAAGTAACCATAATGGCTAAAAAGAAAAGTACTTCGAGATCTTATTTTGGAATACCTGAAAATAGTTACATAGCTGATGAGGATGCTAAAAACTACTCTACCATTTACGAGCTGATAGTTCAAAAGATTCCGGGTGTAATTCTGTCCGATGATACGGTTCGTTTTTTTAGAAATTCAGAACCTCCCCTTTTTGTACTTAATGGTAATACAGCATTTAAAGAAGAGATTGACGTCTTGCTACCACAGGATGTTGAAAAAATTGAAGTTATTAAAGGGCAGCAGGCAGAGGTTTTTTTTGGTAATGAAGCGGCTAACGGATTTATCGCTATTTATACGAAACCCAATACAGGAAATAGATCAAAAGAAACTCTGAATTCTATTCAAAAGGAGATTGATGGCTTTTATATTGCCCGAAATTTTTATTCCCCAATTCCTAACGATCCACAACAGGAAATTAATAACAGTTTGGCGGTAAGAAATACTTTGTATTGGAGTCCATACGTGCATCCAGATAAATCGGGTGAAGCAACCGTGAGCTATTTTAATACCAAGGTTGAAACCAAAGTAAAGGTGGCTTTAGAAGGAATAACCGCAGGGGGGATTCCTGTGGTTAGAAAGGTATACTATACTATCAAAAAGTAAGTATACATGATTATTGCATTTGGAGGGTAAAGAACAAAACAGCAAAAAAGATAGGAATATGAACCACATTCAAAAAAAGAGGATTGGATTTAATTTAGGAAAAATAATTTCGTTTACGTTTCTTTTGTTTTTTGTTTTTCTATTTGCTGAGGTTGAAGGACAGCATCGAAATATAAAAAACGATATATTTTGGGATACAAAGGAAGGTCTGCCTATTTACAGTCAGGGTGGAGGTATATTTAATTTTCTGGATCCAAAAACCGGATTACAAAAATATTACTGGTACGGTGTTCATTATCAGGAAGCCGAAAAATACAGAAGTGATCCGTCTACAACCTTCAAGCAATGTACTTTCGAATCGGTTACTTGTTACAGTTCGACAGATTTGGTAAACTGGAGCTTTGAGGCAGATGTATTCAAAGCTACCGATGCGTTTCCCGACGGCAAAAGAACCTGGGTAGGGCGTTTAGGAGTGGCTTACATAAAAGAAATTAATCAATATGCGATGTTTGTTCAGCATGGGAGTCAGGTTTTGGTTTTGCTTTCTGATACTCCGGCTGGAAACTTTATTTGGCATCAAAAGATAAATATGGAGTCCAGAATAGGAACTTCCAATACGGGAGATCAAACCGTTTTTACCGATGATGATGGCAAATCTTATTTGGTTTATTCCTACGGAAAGGGCCGTAATAAAATTTATGTATCCGAAATAGGTGTAAAAGATGGCCAGGTTACTTTATTGGATTGTAATAAAGTATTTGAGGGTCAAAGCAGGGAAGGGAATTGCTTGTTTAAATATAAAGAGAACTATTATATGTGCGCATCAAATATATACGGTTGGGATTCTTCTTATCCGTATTATTTGATTGCCAGTAACATCAGAGGCCCCTACTTGCCTAAAAACGACATGCAGGTCATGAATGGTGCTAAGGATGACTATGGGCACATCACTCAGACCGGTTTTTTTGTTAATGTAAAAGGACAGGGTACTGAAACAGTAATTTATTGTGGTGACAGATGGGCTGATTTTGCGGGTAATGGGCTTGGGTATAACCAATGGGTACCTCTTTCATTCGATAGTGAAACTCCTTATTTCAATTCGCTAAGTTCGTGGGATTTTGATATTCAAACCGGAAAGTGGGAAGTTGGTATTGATAACAATTATATCAAGAATGGGAGTTTCGAGGCCGACCGAAATAAAATTCCGAGCAACTTTAAACCTGTTCAGGAGCAACTAACGGGTTGGAAATCGGTCGTAATAGAGGGGAATCAGATAGGGGTAAAGGATGAAAGCTCGCCTGTTTTGAATTTTTTTAATTCAGAACCGGATCGAAAAGAGGTAATTGGAGAAAAGAGTTTGAATATATCGGATAAGGTGGATTTTAAGAGAGAAGTAAGTCAGGAAGTAACTTCTACGCCTTATGTGAACTTGGACGACGGGTGGTACACCCTGACGGCCAGAGTGAAAAATAGCACCGGATTTAAAAATCTGAGAATGTTTGCAACAACTGATGGGACAGAATATAATTATGAAATTGATGGCGAAAACGAAAGCTGGAAAACCATCAGTATTTTTGATATACCGGTCAAAAACGGAAAAATTACCGCAGGGTTTTATGCTGATGGAATTGCTGATTCATTTTGTCTGGTTGATGATGTGGTTCTTATAAAGAAAAGATAGATCAAAAGTTTTGCTATCAGTACGTAAGTGCTCACTTCAGAAAAGCTTAATGTTAATGATAGAAGCTAAATAATACTTCGTATAATCTTTGTACCTTTGCGAGCTAAAAACAAAAAAATACAATGATTGAGATAGGGAAATACAATACGTTAACTATACTGCGAGATACTAAGGTTGGGCTTTTTCTATGTGATCCTCAAAATGATCCTGACGGTGTTCACGATGTACTTTTGCCAAACAAGTATGTTCCCAAAGAGTTTGAAATTGGGCAGGATATAAGTGTTTTTGTTTATTTAGATCATGAAGAACGTCCTGTGGCAACTACTCTAAGACCGTATATTGCTTTAAATGAGTTTGCACTTTTAAGAGTGAATTATGTAAACAAAATAGGGGCATTTATGGATTGGGGTTTGGAAAAAGATGTTTTAGTTCCGTACAAGGAACAGGCGCGACCGATGGAAAAGGGAAAACGTTATTTGGTATACCTATATATGGATGAAAAAACCAATCGTTTAGTTGCTTCGAGCAAGACCAATCAATTTTTGAATAATGACGAAATTACGGTTGAGAAAGGAGAGGAGGTTGACCTGATAGTTTCTCATATAACCGATTTAGGGATTAATGTGATTGTAAACGGAAAACATAAGGGTCTTTTGTATAAAGATGAGGTATATGATGAAAGTATCAGAACGGGAGATCATTTACGCGGCTATATAAAAAATATCAGACCTGATCATAAAATTGATGTGGCACTGCAACAGCAAGGTTATGCCAATATTGAGCCTAATGCAGAGAAAATACTGGAGGAGCTGAGAGCCAGTCGCGGGTTTTTGAGGTTAAATGATAATTCTCACCCGGAAGATATAAAAACAGTCCTCAAGATGAGTAAGAAAACCTTTAAAAAAGCCATAGGATCTTTATACAAAGAGAAATTAATTGACATAAAGGAAGATGGGATTTATCTGATTTAATAAAAAAATGCCACAACCTAAGTTGTGGCATTTTTTTATTTTGTAAGACTATATTAGTCATTGTAAACATTTGACCCATGTTCATGAATATCCAATCCGTCGATTTCTTCTTCTTTGGTTACTCTTAATCCCATAAGTTGTTTAAGGATAAAAAGCACGATGAATGTAGTCAACATTGCCCAAGCTCCGATAGCAACCACTCCGGTTAATTGAACAAATAGCTTATCAAATCCACCACCGTAAAGTAATCCTCCGTCAATTGCAAAAACACCTACCAAGATTGTTCCCAATGCTCCACAAACACCGTGAACAGAAACTGCTCCAACAGGGTCGTCTATTTTTAGTTTTTTGTCAATGAACTCGATTGAGAATACTACAACTACTCCGCAGATTAAACCAATCCAAAATGCACCCATCGGACTTACAGCGGCACAACCTGCAGTTACTCCAACTAATCCTGCTAATACACCGTTTAAGGTCATCGAAATATCAGGTTTTTTATAGGTCATCCAGGTAACAAACATTGCTGCTAATGCACCTGCTGCACCCGCAAGGTTGGTGGTGATGAAAATACCGGCAACCGCCACAGCATTGTCACCTGAAATTGCCAACTGTGAACCCGGGTTGAATCCGAACCATCCGAGCCATAAAATGAATACCCCAAGGGCACCTAATGTAATGTTGTGTCCTGGTATCGCATTAGAAGAGCCATCAGTATTGTATTTTCCAATTCTGGGTCCTACCATGGCAGCTGCGATTAATGCGGCAAATCCACCCACAGCGTGCACTACCGTCGATCCTGCAAAGTCAGTAAAGCCCATTTCAGCTAGCCAACCACCACCGTTCCATACCCAGCTTCCGGAGATAGGATAGATTATTAGTGTCATCAAAAGGGAGAAAAACAAATAGGTAGTAAATTTTGTTCTTTCAGCAATGGCTCCTGAAACTATGGTTGCTGCCGTTGCGGCAAATACAGTTTGGAAAAATAAACTGTGCATATCTGCTGCACTGTCAAAAAATAAACTTGGGGTTCCTATCAAGGAGCTAATGGAGTCTCCGTACATTAATGAATATCCTATCGCCCAGAAAGCAACACTTCCTATGGCAAAATCCATTAAGTTTTTCATGATAATATTTCCCGTGTTTTTAGATCTTGTAAACCCAGCTTCCACTAAGGTAAAACCGGCTTGCATAAAAAACACTAAAATTCCGCAGATTAACACCCACATTAAATCTAAAACAGCATTCGTATCCATATGTATATATTTTTATTATTAGTATAATTTTTAATTTCAGTTAGCTTAGTTAACTGCGTCTGTACCTTTTTCTTTAGTTCTAATTCTGTATGTCTCGTTTATTTCAGAAACGAATACTTTTCCATCTCCAACCAATCCCGTACCAGCGGCGTTTAATATTGCTTCAACTGTTCTTTCGAGAAACGGATCAGAAACAACGATAGATATATATCGTCGCTGGATGTCTGTTGTGCTGTACGTTATTCCTCTGTAGACATGTCCCTGTTTTTCATTCCCTACACCTGTTACATCCCAATAGGTAAAGAAGTTGACTTCAATTTGATGTAAAGCGTCTTTTACTTCATCAAATTTCGATTTTCGAATAATTGCTTCGATTTTTTTCATAGTAAATGATTTTTAAAATGATTTGTGGTAAAAAGTTTATAATTATTTTTTTGTTATTTTTTAATTTCCTTATAAAGTCCTATTAAATTTCTTTTTTTTTTATTTTTTGATTTGTTCTTGTGCTTATAAAAAAAACTCTTCAAACTATTTTTTGAGTTCTTTGGGATTCTTACTGTAATCTTGAAAATACTATATAATTGTTAATTTTTGGATTATTGTTGTTGTTTAATGCGAAATTATCAACTTTATGTTTGTAAACGGCAAAAAAACAAGACTTTTTTTCTTAAAACATGAAGATTTGTTAATTAAGGAATATGGGTTCGAAATAATGGTGAAAATTCAAATTAAGATTGGTTTTTTTACAGGATTCATAATGTTAAAATTATCAATACCCCCTATATTTTTACCTTTGTTAACTTTTTATTATATAAAAAATGATTAAAATTCGCTAAAAAAATGATTTTATTATAGGTATGTGGTATTAAAAATAGGGGGGTAGTAGTGAAAATATTAAAATTAAGAAGAGTTTGTGGTTTTTTGATTGATTTGGATAGCTATAAAAAAGAATTCGTTGATATATAGTAGGTGTTTTATGATTGAACCTAATATTGAGTTCAAAAAAAGGGAGGTAATACCCTTAATGTTTCTTTTAAGGAAAGAATTAAGGTTTGTCAGTAAATTATCGATTTGTTATCTCCCATTAGTGTTTTTATGGTATAATTAATCAGTAGGTTATTGGAATGTTTGAATGTAACTGTTGTTAGGATTAGGAGGGGGATTTAAGTGGTTTTCGTCGTGAAAATGAGTGTATTTAATAATACGTGACAGAAAATGCTGATTAATCTCGTTTTTGATCGGTGTACAATAAAAATTTATTAACAGTAATTGATATAGTTTAACCCTGATTATCAAACAGTTGATGTAGTTTTTAAAATTAAATGTAAATAATACAATTTAAAAAAAAATACAGATATGCATTTTTATTTTACTTTTGGTTTTTTAATTTTCTAAAAATCCTGTCATATAATAGTATTGTTGGTATTTTTTGTAAGGATTATTTAGGAAGTTGATTGTTTGTTATATATTATGTGATTACAATCCTGTCTGTGTCCATTCCGATTATAATTGTATAATATTATGGAATCGATTTTTTTGTTGGGAATATCAGTAAAAAAAAACTCAGGAAGGGAATATGAAAATAATTTTATTTGAAACTATTATATTAATTTAAAAACCACATCTACACATGAGTTCAAACCTAGGATTTGCAGATTATG
>CAZTLN010000018.1:0-51497 GCA_964614445.1 uncultured Flavobacterium sp.
TTGAAGCAACAGTAATAGAACCATTGCTTAATCCGTTACATGTTGCACTATTCACCTTAACACTGAACGTATTATTTGGTAATGATGTAATTGTTTCTAGTGAAGGAATTGGATCCCAATCATCATTCCCTTTTGTAAAATTGAATGTTGTGATTTCCACATCATCAGTTAAAATTGGATTTTCTAAAACTGTAGACCAAGATGCACGATTAGCTGAATTATTAACCCCTGATGCAATCTCAATAGTACCATACTCATACATTTTCGTTGATTCACCTCCAAGAGAACTTGTCCATCCAACTGGTGAAATTAAGGATGTTCCTTCAGAACCCGGATAGGTAGATTCATCAATTGTTGTTTCAAAGAATACCACCTCACTTGAATTTGCTAACCAAGGACGTCCAAAATAACCTGGTTTAGACCCATTGATAGAAGCAGTTTCAACTCCAGGTATAGTAGATTTCACATGACATTGGTACATCAAATAACCTCTACCTCCACTTTGTTGCGCTGCAGTAATATAAGCCGCATCACTGGATGAATCACTTGTATTTAGAACAAAATCAGTTTTATAAAACACCGCATCCATTCCTCCAAAGATATAATCTACCGCACCCATCATAGCACCTTTGTAAACCACTACTCTCGCTCCAACACCGCCGTAGAAAGAATCCTGACGACCTACAACACGACAATTATTTAAAATCACTTTATCCGTATTATTCGGTATAGCAATTGCTGCTGCACGCTCAACAAATCCTTTTCCACGATCTTGTACTGTTACATTACCATAATCCGTTGGTCTTGTTCCTCCCGTAGGGGCTTGAGCAGTAGCCACAACAATATCGTTTGCCTCCTTTTGTGAAATGTATTGGTTGAACGAATTCTCAAAAATAATATTTTCAGCTATAAAACCATTTGCGGCAATAACAGCAGTAGCATTCCAATAAGACGCATTAGTTGTACCAGATACATTGTTATAATTCTGATATCCATTAGCTTTATTGACAGCTAATACATCAGCATGCCATTTGTTATCGGAACCTTGACTATAGTAGTTATAACCGTACCCATAATATGAAGTAATTCTAACTGCATTTGCATCGATATCCACACCTTTATTAATTAGCGCAATGCTTGGCATTGAAGATGCATTTTTAAATGTTACATTGTGACTTTTCACCACAATCATTTCTTCATAATTACCAGGATCTATCACCACAGTAACACGCTCATCATTTGGACGAACCATATTAGAAATTGCTGCTAAAGCTTCATTAATAGTTTGATAATCTTTATCCACACCTACTGTAATAATTGGTGAATAATCTACAGCAGCCACAACTTCAATATTTGTTATATATGTGGTGCTTTGTCCAGCTCCCATGACGATTGTCGCAAAGCCTGCAACATCTCCCGGATAGACATACTCAACATGTTCTATCAAAGAAGTACTCTTACTACTAGTTACTGCCGTAATTTCTCCTTCAATGGTAAAATCAGCTGTATAATAATAAGAAACAATCATTTTTTCTCCAGGATTAATAGGTACTTGAATCGTATTTCCCGTACCACCTGTAAGATGACCTTTGGCAACTTCATTTTTAAGACCGCTTAATATCAAACCTTTGTATGACGTGTCGGTATTAAAAATAACTTTATCATCAAAACTCCAGTTGGTAACTGCATCGAAAGCCAAGTCTTTTGTCTTATCTGCTCCTGCTACAGTTAAATTTGAAGTTAATGCTAATTGAACCGGATAATCATCTAAACCAGCATAATCAATTTTATATACACCATCACGTAAACCTACCGAAGAAACATCAGCAAAACTGTATACATATCCAGGTTCATTTAAATTAGTAAATGTCAATTGCAATTTACCCAATTGAGTAGCATCCAATCCAGGAGCGTTTATTGTGATATTGTGTAATGGTTTTTTCTCAAAAACTAAATCAGTTGATTGATCAGCAGTTCCAATGGTTAAAGTATTATTTGTAATTAAATAATCATTAACTCCCTCGGCAGTAATAGTATACCCGATACTTGGCTCTAAGGAAACTGAATAGGTTCCGTTAGTGGCGTTCACAATTGCTTGCGGCATAAATACTCTAGTACTTACAGGAGTAAATTGTAAACTAACTTTTGATACATCAGTTCCTAATCCAGTAATATTACCAGATACTGTATATAATTCTACAGCCAGGATTGAAATATCAGCTGTTGTTGTAGCAGCTGTAACTTCCAGTGTGGTTCCACTGCTAATTACAAAACCATTAGCATCTTTTAAACTTAACTCGTAAGTATAATCTTGCGGTAAATCTACCGAGTAGCTACCTCCAGACGGTGCGGTTGTCCAAGACTTACCTGCCTGATTAGTAAATACTATAGTATACCCATTTGGAATTCCGGCAGCCTGAGTAAGATCAACATTACCTGTTACAGTTTTGTATATGGCATCTTTTCGGTAAATTCTAAAATAACTTGGTTTGTCTTTATCATCAAAGATATGATAAACCCCAGCTGCCTTAGCAACAAATTTCAATTCAGTCACTGTACTACCTACAGCAACCTGATCATCTTGTGCAGCAGGATCAGCAACATATTGAAAGTGAATATTACCAGTGCCACTTTGTGTTAACATTGCTAGAGTTACCTCATCATCTTCACTTAAAGTCAAACTCATATATCGACCAGTTGTTGTACCATTTTGGTAAACTCTACCCCTATAACCAGTAGCTCCACCAAGATTTTCATCGTATCGGGTAAGATTAGTGTTTGCTGTTCTTAATCTGTCGTTAGAGCCACCAACCCAACTAAGAACACCCTCTGTAAACGAAGGAAGCACTTTACCATTTGTTCCAGGAGTTATAGCACTATCATACCAACTGTTAATTTTAGCTTCATCCAATTTATTATTATACAAATCAGCATCTAATTGCTCAGCACCAAAATCCCAAACATCAGTTTTACCATTAGATGACACTATAGAAGCCGCATTCTCAATAGACATACCGTGAATATAAATTTCAGCTGTCGGGAAACCAACACTTTTTAGCGTTGCAGTAATTTTCCCAGCTGCTCCCTGATATGCAAAGCTCACCGGGAATCCATCGGCTCCACCAATATTAGTAGCTGCAATTGAACCTAAAACATTGTTTCCGGAATCAGTAAATTCAAGAACTGCATCGGTAGCCACACCATAGGTATCAACTATGTAGGTTACAATAGCATTACCTGCCACAATGATATCAAATGAATTCCCCGGGAAGAATACCCCTCCATGAGCGGCATCGTGGTAACCAAACTTGCCTGCTTCATCCGCTGTATTACTGTTCATAGTTACTATACCATCACCAGTTGGGAAAGTATCATATCTTAAGGTCGCATATCCTGTTTGAGGCAACTCCGAACCATCATAAAATTTATAGGTATACGTCGCTCCAGGATCAGCCTGAACTGCTACACTATTATCTGTAATAGTTATATCATAAGATTTTGGATCTGAATCAGGAGTACCAAATGTTAAACTCAAAACATCACCGTTTACTGCTACAGAAGCGATATCTCCTGTCAATTCAGGATTAAAGGTTGATAAAGCATTACCTCCTAAATCAATACTTATAGAAGCATTTGTATTAGTAGCACTAATTACAGTACCGGCACTTACAGTGACTGTAGCATTGCTACTTACATCTGCACCAGCAGTATAGTTTATTACAGTTCCATTTATAGTTACAGTACCTGCTTTCTGAACCCAAGGCGTTAAATTAACGTCATAAGGAATTGGTGACACTTCGATATATGGCACGTAATTAGTCCCCGTAAAATCAAGGGTAACTACACCTGCAGTCCCAACATATAGGAAGTCTACAGTATCCCCATCATTTCCAAAGTTACCAGCAGTTCCGGCAGGTTTTGTAGGTATTTCAAAATTACCCGTTGCACTTGAAGCTGCAATTGTTCCACCGGAATATTGACTTCCTCCCACTTTAATATAGGAGTTTCCTGCAACCTGAAGTTTAATTTGATTACCTGTTTTTAATATAGAACCATGTTGTGTTCCATTATAACCATAGGCATTACTTGAACCTACTACTATTTCAACCAAACCTTTAGTTATTCCTGATTGACCATTAGTAACGGTTGGAATAATACTTCCATCTCTAAAATCAAAGAAATAAGGTATATTTTTTACAGCATTCAAATAAGCAGCTCCCATCTGAGCAGGTATGATATCCAACTTAGGTAAGTAAATATCGTTACCTGTATTTGCAATTGCCTGGAATGAAATCGTCGAACCAGATTTTTTAAGTGCTGGATCTGAATATACTAATTCGTAGGTATCTACCAAATCAGTTACTACCCTGGCATCCACAGTCCCTAAATCTCCTGCCGTGGTTGCTGTTCCTTCCATTTTTAAACCAGTATACTTAGATCCAAGGAAACTTACTGCACTACTACCTGTTATTTGAAGATTAATTTTAGAATTAACTTTCATGTCCAAACCATATGCACTTCCCGGATCATTATTATGTTGACTGTATGTTCCTGACAATGTCAGTAAACCATCAGTACTCTGTCCTGCCGCAATTAAGGCTGCACCATCTGCTCCCGTAAAACTATAAGTTGATTTACCATGCAAGTAACTATTGTCATACAATTTAATTGTATAATTTTTAGGATCATTTGCCCCATCAGCATAGGTTATTTCAAGATTCTCTCCATTTATAACTGCTGATGCGATACCACCTGAAACTGTAGGAGTAATGGCCGACAAATCACTACCTCCAAGATCAATTGCTACAAAACCATTATCTACCAATGATTTTAACACAACACCACTACTCACTGTAATAGCTGCATTGTCAGAAGCTGTAGCGCCAGAAGTAAGATTGATATCCACACCATTAAGACTAACGGTTCCGGATTTTTGAACATAGGAACTCAATGAAACCGCGTAAGGTATTGGCTCAATTTGAACGTAAGGTAAATAAGTTGTACCACCGCCAGTGTGTCCTAAAACAACTGTTCCCGGAGCACCAACATACAAAAATTCTATCCATGAAGGAGCGCCATCGCTATATGTTGTACCAAGATTACTTTGAGAAGTCACATTGAAAGCTCCCGTTGTACTTGAAACAGAAATAGCACCAGCTGAATAAGCATCTGTAGCTACTTTAATATAGCTGTTTCCAGCCACCTGAAGTGTTATAGTATTTCCGTCCTTAAACGTGATTCCATGTTGGGTTCCATTTAAACCTAAACCATTACAACATCCTGCATCAACAACCATAAGCCCAGCTTCAACATGGTTTCCGGCCCCAGAGGCATAAATACTACTGTTTCTTAGATCAAAATCATAAATAATATTTTTTTCTGCTGCAGCAAAATCTTTACCTAACTGAGCAGGTATCATTTCTATTATTGGTAAATACAAATCATTACCTGTCGCGGCTATAGTTTTAAACACAAGTGTTGTTGGCAACCCTGAGTATACAAAATCAAAAGTGTCAGCTAAGTCATTGATAACTTTCCCTACTTGAGTACCTAAATCTCCATCAGCAATTGAACTTCCCTGCACATCAAGTCCTGAATATTTGGATCCAACAAATCTTATTGTACAGCTTCCGGCCACCTGTAAGCTAATGGTAGCATTTACCTTCATATCAAGCCCATAGGCACTTGCCGGACTATTATTATGTTGACTATAGGAACCTCCTAAAGTAAGTAATCCATCTGTACTTAGACCCGCACTTATCATGGCAGCTCCGGCATCACCTCTGAAATCGTAAACTACCGAGCCAACGTTTTGATTAGTGGCAGGGATAGCAACATTAAACTGTGCAGTAATAGTACCTTCAGCGTAGGTTGATGTTGCCGCTTGAGTAGCTGTGATAGTTACTGTTCCAGCACCTACGATAGTTACTTCATTTCCATTTACTGTAGCTACATTAGCATCACTACTTGCATAAGTAAATGCTCCATCACTGTCTGATATTGGTGCAGTCAATGTAAACGCCTGGTCTCCTACAACTTTATCTGAAATATTGAAATTAGTTATAGTCGGTGTTGTTAATTGCACCCCAGAACCCGCTGCTTTTCTTAAAATTCTAAAGAAACTTAGTTTACCCGTTGGCGAATATATTTTAAAAGTACTAGTACTTTTAGCTGTAAATATGGCCTCAGTAACGGTTGCGTCAACAGCTGTCATCTCCAAAGACTCACTTTGCAAAGTTGGATCGTTTTCATCTACAAAACTTAAAGTCCCTCCTGCTGCATCAACTCTACCTATTATAGTAACAACATCATCCTTATCTAATGCGATTCGCATGAAACGGTTAGTAGGAACCGTAGTCCCATTTGAAGGCGCACCATTGCAATATACTCTACCTGTATAAGAAGTTACATTTTGAACATTTTCATCATAACGAGTAAGATTAGTATTTGTGGTCCTTAACCTGTCTGAACCGTTTCCTACCCAAGACAAAACTCCAGCTGTAAAACTAGCAGGAAAATTACTAGTTGGTGATGTACGGGTACCTGGTACAATGGTAGAAGGATACCATCCATTGATCGTAGCTTCATCCACTTGATTATTGTACAGGCTTGCATCAAGCTGCTCGGCACCAAAGTCCCAAACATCTACTTTAGCTGAACTTACCGCAGCCGTAACTGTTAAGGTAGCCGTGATACTTCCTTCAGCATAAGCTGCAGTTGCTGCCTGAGTAGCTGTAATGGTTGCTGTTCCAGCACCTACTATGGTAACCGTAGCTCCATTTACTGTTGCTACATTAGCATCACTACTTGCATAACTAAATGCTCCGTCACTGTTGGATGTTGGTGCAGTTAAATCGAATGCCTGATCTCCTACTACTTTATTTGCTATGGCAAAATTCGTAAGTGTTGGTTGTGCTAGAGTTACTGTCAATGTTGCAGTAATACTACCTTCAGCGTAGGTTGCAGTAGCCGCTTGAGTAGCTGTGATAGTTACTGTTCCAGCACCAACGATAGTTACTTCATTTCCATTTACTGTAGCTACATTAGCATCACTACTTGCATAAGTAAATGCTCCATCACTGTCTGATATTGGTGCAGTCAATGTAAACGCCTGGTCTCCTACAACTTTATCTGAAATATTGAAATTAGTTATAGTCGGTGTTGTTAATTGCACCCCAGAACCCGCTGCTTTTCTTAAAATTCTGTAATAACTCGGTTTGTCTCCATCCGAATAAATACGATATTCTCCATCTGCCTTAGCGACAAATTTTAGTACGGTCACTGCTGTACCCACCACATTTGTCTCATCTTGTAAAGTTGGATCCGCAACATATTGGAAGTGAACAGTCCCAACTCCATTTTGCTGAATCATAGCAACAGTTACTTCGTCATCTTTACTCACAGTCAAACTCATATACCTACCCGTGGTGGTACCATTTTGATAAACCCTACCTGTATATCCAGTAGCGTCCCCAAGGCTTTCATCGTAACGAGTAAGATTAGTATTTAACGTTCTCAATCTGTCGTTAGAGCCTCCAACCCAACTTAAAGCACCTACCGAAAAACCGGTAGGTAGAGTAATGGTTGGTGGATCAGTCCTTGAACCAGCTGCAATCCCAACAAACCATGAATTAATAGTGGCTTCATCTAATTTATTGTCATACTGCGTGGGATCAAGCTGCTCGGCACCAAAGTCCCAAACATCTATTTTTTGCCCAAAGGAAATTGGCATAAAAAAGACAAAAAACACAAACGCTAAGAGTAATTTTTTATTCATAAAATTTACATTAAGTTTATATTAATTTTTATTATTTTCTGTTTGTAATTATTATTATCAAATTATTTTTTATGGCAAATTATTCAGTAGAACCCCAAGCCCAGAATATTTCACCAGGTATAAATTGATTTTTACTTTGTGTGAATCCCATATAAATCTTTAGTTTTAAAAAAAACGAATCAGGGTGACAACATCCGCAGTTTTTTTTTATTTTTTTTTAATTAATCAAAAAAAACAACATAATTATTTAAGATTTTAAAAATCATAATCTTTTTATAAACAATTGATACTATTATTTTAATGACATTTAAAGAAATTTATAAAGTCTAAAAAAATAATTAAATTAAATAAAAATATGAATCAGGTCAATTTGAAGATCCTTAATCGTCGGAACAGTATTGATAACGAAAATTATTTTTAATCAACAAAGAATGCATTTTTAACACAGAAAGCAATATCCTATCAAATAAAAAAGCACCTACAAAAAAATGCAGCTGCTTTCATTAAACATTATTCCACTAATCTGAAGCTATTTTATAATAGCTTTTTTAAATTGATTAATTTAAATATTCTTGATCAAAAGATAATTAATGACAACCAATACTATTTTACAGCACTTGGCACACCAATTTTATCCCCAATTGTAATTTCATTTAAATTTACGTTTTCGGTATTCGTTAAAAACATACCATTTTTTGCAGCATCGATTGTAATCCCATTTAGAAAAATATTTTCCACTTTTCTTTCAGGATACCCCTCTATTACAATAGCCGAATTTGAAGCCACTTCACATTTTAAATTAGATATGGAGATATCTGAAATTTTAGACGGATACATGCCACTTCCTTCACCATGATAGTTGGCTGTAATGAAAATACAATCCTCAACTTTCCCTAAGTTAATATTCGAAAAATATAAGTCTTTCACATAGCCGCCCCGATCGGAATTCGTCTTCACATAAATTCCTCTTTTCAAATAGCCTCGAGCCCTACAGTTGTCAACAAAAACATTACGCACACCTGCAGACATCTCACTACCAATTACAACTGCATGTAATCCTTTAAATTCACAATTTCTGATCACAATATTTTCTGAAGGTTGTGCGGAATTGTCGCGCCCTTCGTTGTCTCTTCCTGCTTTAATTGCAACATTGTCATCTCCGTTGTCAAACTGCACTTTTTCAATCAGGATATCGCTGGAATATTCTGGGTCGATACCATCGTTATTGTAGTTTTGGGCATAATACCTTAATCCGCGAATGCTTATACTTTTTGATTTCAATAAATGCACACACCAAAACGGCGAATCTTCTATTTTTATATCCTCAAGCAGAATGTTTTTTGAATTTATAAACTGAATCAATTGTGGCCTTAAATAATGCCCTTCCCCAAATATTCTTTCTTTAACAGGAACATTATTATGATTCATTTCTCTACTTAAAAGCTTATCTTTTTCTTCAAGCGGCTTCCATTTCACCCAGCTGTTTTTGGCCTCACCATCTATTGTTCCTTTTCCGGTAATGGCCACGTTTTGAACCTCATTTCCATAAATCAGGGGGCTGTAATTATACAGCATTGTTCCTTCCCAACTGGTCAGAACCAAAGGATAATCTTTTGGATTGGAACCAAAACGAATTTTTGCCCCCTCCTCTAAATGTAATTCGGTATTGCTGACAAAATGAATAGGTCCATTAACCGTATAAATACCTTTTGGGACTACTATCGTTCCGCCTCCTCTTTTTTGACAAGCTCTCATGGCCTTATCAAAAGCCGGCTTACAATTAGTCAGAGAATCACCTTTTGCACCAAATCGGGAAATGTCTACTTTATATTGCGGTATTGAAGGTAATTGAATCCTATTAACAATGCCGGCTATTTCAACTTCTGGATTTTTTCGATTCTCTTGAGACCAAAGATTATTAATGAAAAGGATGCTTACAAAACAAAAAAAAGCGTTTTTCATACCCATTATTTAAGATGGTTTTTTAAATCCAAATTGCTCTTTTTTAATTCTTCTACCACCAATTTAGCAATTTCTGTTGCTCCCAATAAAGACAAATGCGTATTATCATGTTTGGCTGTTTTATAAAATGAACTCTCTCCCTCTTCGAAATGCAAATGCAATTTTTTTGAACCTTCAATTCCATAAGATTCCTCCAAAAGTTCGGTTAGATACTGAAGGTCGATAAAAGGAACATTATATTCCAAAGCCACCAACCTTGCCTCCATTGGATATAAACCATGGGTATCTACCAATGTTCCCTGCTCATTAAAATTCCTTCTCACAATAGATGAAAACAGGATTGGAGTGGCACCTTTGGATCGTGAATCCAAAACAAAACGAATCAAATTTTGACGGTAAGCAGTATGAGGATTAGCATAAACGCTCGGTTTATTTTCCTTTTCGTCGTTATGTCCAAATTGTATGAAGACATAATCACCTTTTGTCAAAGTCTCCATTACAGAGTCCCAACGTTTTTCATTTATAAAACTTCGGGTACTGCGACCGTTGACAGCTCTATTATCCACCTTCACCGAATTGTCAAAAAATTGCTGTAAAACCTGAGCCCATCCATGTTCAGGATTTTCGGTTGGATTGGATTTATTAGCCATAGTGGAATCACCAATAGTATAAACTGTTGTTTGTTGCGCACTACAAGTTGCTGCAAATAATACAAAAAAGAAAAGTTTAATTTTCATACAATTTTATTTAGAATTTAAATACCAATCAGCGTTGCTAACTGAACCACCTAATATATTATCCAAGGTATAATCATTTGCCTCCGAGTCTGTCAGTTGATGTGACCAATAAACCCTTTCCTTTGCCCGGGAACCTGGACCTGAGCAGTTGTATTCAGCGTAAAAAGACGCCTTTTCGGCTTCAGGTTTAGACCAATTATTCCAACCTTCCTTTCGAATATGATTACCCAATTCACAATTAAGGAAAACAGTTTTTGCATTTATTCTCCACGGCCTTCCAAGGAATACTTCCGTTGCTTTTTGCTCAGCAGTAAGCACACAATTCATAAAAACAAAACCATATTTAATTCCTTGCGGGGTTGAGGCGGCGGTCACATAAGCATTGCTTTTACTATGAATTACGCAATGGTCAAAAACAACTGTAGCACTGCCAAAAATAAAATCCACGGTTCCTTCAATGTAACAATCTTTATAATATTGCTTAAATCCTTCTCCAGAAGTGTACAAAGTATCTTGATTCCCTTTTATCGTGCAATTTGTCACCTTAACTCTATCGGCAACCACAGACAAGGCCACCGCCTGCCCAACGGGTCCGGCAGTATTTTCAATTGTTAAATTAGACGCTTTAAAATCATTCCCTTCGACCAAAACTGTTGCAGTGTAGAAAGTGCTATTCCTACCCAAATTGATTTTAGAAAAATAATCATCATACGAAATAATGGTATTTTCTTTACTCTCTCCCAGCAGCGAAATATTTGTATTCCACTCCGGAATCCTCACTTTTTCGTGATAGATGCCGTTTTTAATAAAAATCTTAACCTCCTTGTACGGAAAAGAGGGTGAATTATAAATTGCCTGCTGGATACTGATATAGTCTCCGGTCCCATCCAGAGCCACCACAACATTATATTCATCCTTTACAGGGTTGTTTGCGGATTTTTTAGGATATATTTTTTCCCATTTTTTATATTTTTTCAATACTTCTTTTGGCTCATCCGTATACCACCCATAACCATTCCTGCGCTCTGCACCAATTTCAGCTAAAGAGTATTTTTTAATTCCATCTCGATCACAGAAAAAAGGGCGGTTATCCTCCAATTCCATAAACCTTGCCCATATAACAGCTGCATCAGGATCCTTAACCATTTTCTTATCTACTATTTTGCCATTTACAATTGTCCGCTCTTCTCTCAATCCTGTAATTTTAACTTTTTCAAACCAGGCTACTGCACTATGAACAGTATTTATAACTTTTGACGAGGGGTTTTCTATTGACATCAATAACAACACAATTTTAGCAGATTCTTTACCACTCAAAGACGGCAATTCATAAGCACGTGCCTTAGCGGGCAAAAGTGTATTTTCGTCGTGTTGAGCACACCAAGCCGTCAACACACCATTTTGTTTGTATTGGGTTTTCAGAATGCAATCTATTCCTTTCGCAAAGGCTATTTTAGCTCTTTCCACATACTCCTCAGGAACTGGAATAGAATAGAAACCAGATTTTCCTGATATTTCTTTCATCAGTGAAAGTATTCTAACCATCGAGTCATCATTGTAGGTAATATGCGTATAATATCCTTTTTTGAGGGGATAAAATTGAGGCCAACCTCCATTCTCATACTGCGCTTCAAGCAAATAATCCAAGCCTTTAAGGAAGGCTATTTTATATCTATCGTCAGGCTGCTGTTTATATATTTTTGATAAAAAAAGCATCTCCTGAACGGTTGCCCCATTATCGGTGGTACATCCCGCTGTTGATTTTTTAAGTTCCAACAATTCTTTTTTCTGATTATCAGATAGCGGCTTTTGTATTTGGATATTTTTATTCCAGCCGCCAATGTTTCTTTGGTACAACAGAACGTTTTCGGCAACCGCCTGAGCTTCGCCCGACGCAAACCAAGAATCATTATCCAACTCCGTAATATTCTTCCAGGATTTATTTAGTACCTGTGCCTGGGAATTCAAACTTATAAATAAACACAAAAACCATTCTATTTTCAATTTCATTAAAGAGTTTTTCATATCTTATTTTTCGAATCTAAACCAATCTATTTTTAAACTACCCGCATCATTAATTGTACCTTCTCTAAGAGCGGTGAATCCAAGCTTTGCCCCAATCCATTTTCCTTCCCTAGCTATAAACTCTTCGCCTATAGCATGAAATTTTTCCCCATCAGTACTGTAATAAAAATTACAAATTGCTCCTTCCCTCACCTTTACCCTAACGTATAAATTATTATTGCCCAGTTTAACAGCCTTACCTTCCTTTTCTAAACCTTTCTTGTCGGCTTCTTTACAGACAACCTGAGAAATATATAATTCTCCATTGATTTGCTTTACTTTGATCATACTGTAATCCAAGCCCATTACCACAAAACCAATACTTTCTCCATCGAATCGGGAATCAAAAGTCAATTTTGCACTAGCAGTAAATTCATTAGCCGGAAACTTTTGCAGCAAAACATTAGGAACATCAAACAAATTGATAGCTTTATCGGGCATTGGACGGCAGAACATATTGAAATATCCCAAAGAAGTAGGCATACCCCAATAAACCTGATAATTGGCATGCCATTGCCATTGCAGACCCAATTTTGGTTCATTAAATTCATCCGAATCGGGAGGCGTTTTTATGGCAAATGTTTTACCAACGTTAGGTTTCTTATATACCTCCACTGGGTTACCAATACCATTATTGTCTTGGTCAGCCCCTATAACCGGCCAATCGTTTACCCATTTCATCGGTTGCAAATGAACGATACGGCCGTATGCACCTTTGTCCTGAAAATGAAAAAACCAATCCTCCCCGGACTGAGTTTGTACCCAAGCCCCCTGATGTGGTCCATTAATAGGTGTATTACCCTGATCCATCACTTTCCTTTTTTCATATGGACCGAACACATTTTTGGAACGCAGCACTGTTTGCCAACCGGTAGGAACTCCACCAGCCGGAGCAAAAATATAATAGTATCCGTTTCGCTTATAAAACTTTGGTCCTTCAATGGTAGCTTCGCCAAGATGTCCATCTATGATCATCACCGCATCATCATTTGCCAGGGTCCCTTCTGAATTCATTGTGCAGACCGCCAGCAAACTTTTTGCACCTGCACGACTTCCAGCAAAGGCAAAACCCAAATAGGCTTTCTCATCCTCATCCCAAAAGGGTGCAGGGTCGATAATTCCCTTTCCTTCCTTCACTAAAATTGGGTCGGACCATTTGCCTTTTGGGTCCTTGGTTTTCACCATATATATTCCGTAATCGGGGTCAGGATAATAAATATAAAATTCCTCTTTGTGATAGCGTATGCATGGAGCCCAAACTCCATTTCCATGCTGGGGCTTGTCAAAAACATCAAATGGAGGCTGTTTCGGCAATGCATAGTTTACCAATTCCCAGTTAACCATATCTTTACTGTGCAGTATGGGTAAGCCAGGCACACAGTTAAATGAAGAAGCTGTCATATAATAATCTTCTCCCACCCGTATTGCATCCGGATCCGAATAATCAGCATGAAGAATGGGGTTTTTGTAGGTACCATCTCCATTGTCGGCGACCCATACATTTGAATAAGCATGATCTATCTGAGCTGTTAAATATTGGTAACCAATTAGTGCCATTAGAATGGCAAAAGCTTGCTTTTTTAATCTCATAGAAAAAATGTGAATTGGTTAAATTTCAGACTTGAACCATTATTATCGGTTCAATTCAATTGCAGCCAAAATGAATGGTCCTGTTGCCTTAGGATCATTATCTTTCTTTTTCTCATTAATATAATATTCGTATGATCCATCTCTATATGGATTTCCACCTAATCCCGCAACCTGACATGCCTGGGTAAGTGTTATACCACCATCAGCATCAAATTTAATAAGTCGAGTGGTTAAACCATCAAAAGCACGATTGGCAACATCCTTAAATTTGGCAGGCAAATATCCTTTGTTCACCCCCTTAGCAAGGGCGTAGGCAAACATGGATGACCCTGAGGCCTCAAGGTAATTTCCATCCCTGCCTGCCATATCAGTTACCTGATACCACAATCCAGATTCCTTATCCTGCATTTTCTCTAAAGCAACAGCCAATTCGTTTAAATAGCCTACCAACTCTTTTTGTTTAGGGTGAGTTTTTGGAAAATTGTCCAATACATCCACTATTGCCATGGCATACCACCCAAGGGAACGTGACCAGAAGTTAGGTGATTTTCCTGTAATCTTGTCTGCCCAAGGCATTTTTCTGCTTTCATCCCAAGCGTGATACAATAATCCCGTTTTTGAATCTTTATCATTAGCTTCGATCAATTCAAACTGTTTGGCCACATCATCCAGATTTTTTCCGTTTTCAAACTTATTAGTATACTCAGCATAAAATGGTTGCCCCATATACAATCCGTCTAACCACATTTGATTTGGATAGATCTTTTTGTGCCAAAAACCTCCGCTTGGAGTCCTTGGATGGGCATCTAGTTGTTGTCTGATAGTTTGCATTGCTACCAAATACTTATTTTCTTTTGTTCTATCATAAATAGCAAACAAAATATTGGCCGCAACCACCATGTCTATATTGTATTTCTCGATTTCATAAGTAGCTATATTTCCCTTATCGTCAATTAAAGCATCTGCATAACCTTTAACGTAATCATAATATTTTTCATCTTTTGTTTTTTTATACAATTCTTCGATTGAAGTCAAAACCAAACCGTGGACGTAATCCCATTTTGGTGTATCTCTATCGTCAATCTCATAAGCTTTTGGGTGTCTCATCATCAGCGTTAATGCCATTCTTTTAGACCACTTTAAATTGGCAGACGTTAATTCTTTTTTGACTGAATCCGAAACCGGCTTTGATTTACAAGATGTAAAACCAAGAGTTCCGATTAAAATAAGGGTGAAAATAAATTGGTTTGCTTTCATAATTCTATACTATTACTATTTTAATTCTTTGTTTAGGTCTAACACCAATTCTTATAATTTTTCAGGATTAATCATTTTCTTTCCATTTATAAAGGTATTTATAAACTTTAAATTGGTGACATTTTCAACTGAAAATGGAGTTTCAACTTTTTCAATGGTTACATTCTTGAAAGTTACATTTTCAATCGGCAATTCCTGATAACCTTTAGCCAAAATTCCATATTCGCCACCATTTTTGACAGTAACATTTTCCAGACTTACATTTTTTACTTGCGGAATAAAAGTACCTGTTTGATTTCCATATACGTTATAAAACATATTTATCCGCAAAACAGCCTCTTTTACCTGGCCTACACTAATATTTCTGACAAATACATTTTCAACAAGCCCTCCTCTTTTTGAATTGGATTTTATTCGGATTGCCCTGTCTAAATTAGGACTGTTCATTATACAATTTTCAACAAACACATTACTCACTCCTCCTGTAATCTCACTACCCATAACCACTCCACCATGGCCATCCAACATCATGCAGTCTTTTACGATAATATTCTCACTTTTCATTGCCACTCTTCTACCATCGCCATCCCGACCGGATTTGATAGCAATACAATCATCTCCTGTATTAAACGAACAATTTTTAATAATTACATTTTTGGAATATTCAGGATCACAACCGTCATTATTTGGTCCGTGACTTTCAACAGTTACTCCGTCAACGGTTACATTTATTGATTTCATCGGATGAATAACCCAAAATGGAGCGTTAACAATTTTCACACCTTTAATTAACACATCCTCGCATTCCAAAAATTCTACAAAACTGGGTCTTAAAAATCCTCCCTGACCATAAACCCTTTCAGACACAGGAACTCCCTGCTCAGCTGATTCCACTAATCGCTGACGATTTTGAGGATCATTCTGATTGCCTTTACCTTCTTGCCATCCATATCGTTTTGACCCACACCAATACCACCAAAATTCATTGTTAGCTTGTCCATTTAAAGTCCCCTTTCCCGTAATTGCTACATTCTTTTTATTGCGAGCATAAACAAGCGGAGAATAATTCATTAATTCGGTTCCTTCAAATGAAGTCAGCACAATAGGGTAATCAGCAGGATTTCTTGAAAACAGAACCTCTGCTCCTTCTTCTATATGCAAATTCACATTACTCTCTAAATGAATCGGTCCAGTTAAATATTTACCGCGAGGCACTAATACAGTACCGCCGCCATTTTTGGAACAATTATATATTGCCGTTTTAAACACTTCAGAATTATCAAATTCTCCTCCACTTTTAGCACCATATTCTATAATATTATATGTCTTATCGGGAAAAGTTGGAATTACAACACTTTTCTCAATTTGTTTCATTGTTTTCCAAGGATCCATAGCAACCGCTATTTCTTTTTTGACCGCACATGATAAAAGGAAGCTAGCGATGCCTATTAAAAATATTCCTGTCGATCCTAGTTGAAATCTCCTTTCAATTTTCTTCATAATTTGACTATTTTTTATAACTTATTTTTTAATGCTTCTTGATTTAATTTTTTTCAGAATTACAAAAAAACATGTAATCGATTACACAAAACTAAAGTATTTTTTTTAATTTAACCACTTAAAACTAAAAATACAAACCCTGTAAAAAAAGACATTTATTATTGAATAAGAAAGACCTTTTTAATTATTAATTCAACAAAATTAAATCAAACATTCCTGCCGTTTAATGGTATTCAATTATTAGTTTGAGCCAACTAATTGGAAGAAAATTATTTTTAATTCAAATTCAAATCTTCTCATAAATAACTAAAGAAAAAAATTAATAAAAAATATAGTACTTTTACCGCCATAGATTTACCCATAATGACTGAAAAAACCACAATATACGATATTGCTAAGGAACTTAACATCACCGCAGCAACAGTCTCAAGAGCCTTGAATAATAATCCAAAAATCAGTGCAAGTACCCGAAAATTGGTAATGGAAACAGCTGAAAGAATGAATTATAAGCAAAATAAATTGGCTCAAGCATTGCGAAGTGGAAAAAGCAATAATGTTGGAGTAATTGTACCCAGAATCAATACCAATTTTTTTGCATCAGTGATTAGGGGAATTGAAGAAGAATTGCATCCTAAGGGCTATCAGGTCATTATTTGTCAAACTCATGAGGATAAAAACAGGGAACTGGAAAATATCAATACATTGTTAAATGCCCAGGTTGATGGTATTCTAATGTCTATCTCTAATCTTCCTAAGGAGAGCAATCAATATATTGAACGTGTGGTTCAGAACAATATTCCTCTAATATTTTTTGACAGGAAAAAAGACATGCAAGGTGTGAGCTCGGTTACTATTGACGATTTCCAGGCTTCTTATCAAACGACCCAACATTTGATTAATCAGGGATGTGACAAGATTGCTTTTTTCTCGGGAGATCGATCTATTGAAATTTACGAAAATAGATATCAGGGTTACATACAAGCATTACTTGACAATAACATTGCAATTAATGAAGATTATATCATTCCTATTAAAAGTAATGTTGATGAAGGAAGAGAGGCAGTGGATCAGCTTTTTAAACTCAATAATCCGCCGAATGCCATATTTTCAACCAGTGATTTTGCCGCTTTGGGGGCCATTCAAAAACTCAAAGAAAAAGGGATCCGAATTCCGGAAGAGTTCTGTGTATTTGGATTTGGAAATGAGCCATTCACAAAATTCATGGAATTAACAATTTCATCAGTGGACCAGTCACCATTGGAAATGGGAAAAATGGCAGCAAAAGTATTTTTGGAACAGATGGACAACCCAAATAAATTAAAAACTGAAAAAAATGTGGTATTAAAGCCAAATATTTTAGTTAGAAAGTCATCGGCGAGAATTGAAAATATATAAAAAGGGAAGAATTTTTACACCCTTCCCTTTTTAATAAAAAAACTAAAAACAATTTTTATAGAGATACTCCTCGCTTCCAAGGAATAAAATCGTTTTGATTCAATATAGCAGCTTTGGTTTTAATCTCGCCACTTGCCACTTTAATAATGAATTCCAACATTTCGTCGGCTGTTTCCTCAATCGTTTTATCACCTTTGATAATTCCTCCGGTGTTAAAATCAATTATATCCGACATTTTTTCAGCCAATTCTGAGTTAGATGACACTTTCACAACCGGTGCAATCGGATTTCCAGTTGGAGTACCCAAACCTGTGGTAAATAACACCATATTAGCACCTGAACCTACCATTGCAGTAGTACATTCCACATCATTTCCTGGTGTACATAATAGCGTAAATCCAGGTTCATTGATATACTCACCGTAATCGTAAACCCCAACGATTGGCGAGGTTCCTCCTTTTTTAGATGCTCCTGCAGATTTCATGGCATCAGTAATCAAACCATCTTTAATATTTCCTGGCGAAGGATTCATATCAAATCCGGATCCCGCATCAACAACTGTTTTTTCATACCATTTCATCAACTCCAAGAAACGCTGACCGTCTTTATCATCAATACAACGGTTTACCAATTCTTGTTCAACTCCGCATAATTCAGGAAATTCAGAAAGAATTGTAGTTCCTCCAAGTGCAACTAATTTATCTGATAAAACACCTAATGTAGGATTTGCAGAAATACCCGAAAAACCGTCAGAACCACCACACTCTAATCCTATTCTTAATTTAGACAACGGAGCGGGAGTTCTTTGTAATTCGTTTGCTTTTTTAATAGCTTCGAAAGAATCTTTAACCACACTGCTTAACATCGCCTCGATTGTACCAATAGATTGTTGGTCGTAAATTAATACCGGTTTTTTATTATTTGGATTAATTGCTTCTAAGGCTTCCTTAAAGATTGAAATCTGCAGGTTTTGACAACCTAAACTCAATACCGTTGCTCCGGCTACGTTTGGATTGTTTACGTACCCTGCTAATAATTTGGCCAAACTATGTGCATCCTGACGTATACCTCCACAACCACCTTGGTGCGTGATAAATTTCACCTCAATATTCTGAAATAAGTTAGTATTGTTCAATTTATCAGCAGTTTCTTCTCCCCCTTTTTCTGAAGCAACCAAAGAACGAAGCAATAATTGATAATCGTTCTCTTTTGGTTTCATCAATTCTTTCTCGAAAATATCCTTTAATATTTCGATATTTCTATTCTCACAAAAAACCAATGGGAAAAACAACCAAACATTTTCAGTTCCAACCTGACCATCTTCACGGTGGTACCCCATAAAGGTGCGGTCTTTCCATTTATCAACATTTGGAACATCCCAACCAATAGTCTCTGTTTTACCGGTTACCTTAGCACTTTCATGTTTTACGTTACCGGTAGTAATTACATCTCCTTTTGCAATTTTTTGACTTGCTTTCCCCACAATAACACCATACATAATGATTTTATCGCCGGCTTCAAAATCCTTCATTGCAATCTTATGTTTCATTTTAGTATCAGACAATACTAAAACATCATTGCCTTCAAACGGAATGCTTTCGCCTGCAGTCAAATTTACCAGTGCAACTGCCACATTATCCGTAGGATCAACTTTTATTAATTTCTTTTGCATCTTAATAATTCAATTATTATTTCTTTATTAATTTTTTTGAGAAAAATTGATGTAGCCTTTTTCTATGCCATTGGTTTCAATTTCATTTAAAGCAAGCACTAAGGCTTGTGAAAGTCCGTCAACTTTATTTAAATCTTCACCCCAAAAATCTGTATTAGCCAAAACTGTTGCTACAATTGAATCTATACTTCCAAGTTCCCAAGCATTTTTGAATGCTTCAACCAACTCAGGAGTATCTCTCACAGGCAGATTTTCATTATTCCAAACTCCTTTGTAGAATTGAATTAAACATGCCAGTGAAAAAGTCAAACTAGTAGGTAACTTTTTATTCGTATTGTAATATCCTAACAAACTAGGCAAAACTCTTACTTTAAATTTTGAGATAGAATTTAAAGCGATATCAGCTAATGCATGCTTAATAAAAGGATTTTTAAAACGATCCATTACTTCCTCAGCGTAAGCAGTTATTTCATTTTTATCCATCGGTAGTGTTTCGCTAATTTCGCTGATAACATTATCTACAAACGGTCCGGTAAAATCTCCATTAACCGTTTCCATTACTAATTTATTACCGAATAATAATGAAACAGGAACCATTGCTGTATGGGCGCCATTCAAAATACGAACTTTAATCATTTTGAAAGGACGAATATCATCAACAATTTTAACGTTCAAATCTGTTTTGTGAAATGGCAACTTTTGTTTCAAGTCTTCACCGCCTTCTATTGCCCAAAGGAAAAATGGTTCGGCAGCAACAATCAAATTGTCCTGATAGTCTAATTTGCTGTTATAATCATCGATTTCAGCTCTTGGATAACCAGGAACAATTCTGTCAACCAAAGTGCTATGGTAAGTACAAGCTTCTGAAACCCATTTTACAAATGCTTCTTCTAACTTCCATAATTCACAATATTGAAGAATACATTTTTTAAGTGTTTCTGAATTGTAATCAATTAATTCACAAGGAATAATAGTCAATCCTTTTGACGCCTCACCGTTGAAATGTTTAAATCTTTCATACATTAAAACAGTTAACTTAGCAGGAAATGCAGCTGGAGGTTGCATATCAGGAGTATCAGTATCAAGGAATTCAATTCCAGCTTCAGTTGTATTAGAAACGATAAATTGAAGTTCTTCTTCTTTGGCTAATGCTAAATAATCCGCAAAATTGCTGTAGGGATTAATTGCCTTAACAACATTAGTAATCAACTGAATATCTTGAATTTTTTCGCCTTTTTTGATTCCATTCATAAACAAGGTATAAAGACCATCTTGCTCATTAATCATGTTAACCATACCATCTTTCAATGGCTGAACCATAGCGATACCCGCATTAAAATCAACTTCATTATTTAATCTTTGAAAAGCGTAATCAACAAATGCTCTTAAAAAATTACCCTCACCAAATTGCACTACTTTTATTGGATTTAATTTTTCTAATCCTCTATTCTTTCTATTTAATTTTTCCATCTTATTTAATCGTATACGTTTCTTTTTTGTGGCTCTTTTTGCTCTAATCAATGCAGGGATACTTTATTCAAATTTATTCTCTTAAACTTTGTTGAAAAGCAATCCTTCTACCATAATATTTTAACCAAAAACTTTAAACGGTTTTGGATAAAGTTTAAAACCGTTTAAAGCAAATAGGATAATCATACTATTGACATTCTTTTCCAGTCTATAAAAATTTTAAACTGAAAACGAACAGATGTTATTATTTTATAGATTGAATTAAACTCAAAACAGTTTTAGTTTCTGATTCAATAGTCGCATAATCTTTATCAGCCATTAATTGTTTGCTGATTAATTTGCTTCCCATTCCAACTGCAGAAACTCCCGCTTTGAACCAACCTTCTATATTTCCTCTTGTAGTATCTACACCTCCTGTTGGCATAAATCTTAAGTTTGGAAAAATATCTTTAATTCCTGATAGGAAATCAGGCCCCAGCATATTTCCAGGAAAAAGTTTAATAAATTTTACCCCTGCATTTTCAGCTGCAATAATTTCTGTTGGTGTCATACAACCCGGGCTATACAACACATCTTTAGGAATTAAAAATGCAGCAACCTCAGGAACAAAACCTGGACTAATGAAAAAGTCGGCTCCTACTTTTAAATATTCTTCAGCTTGTTGAAGATTTTTAATTGTTCCAATCCCTAACAATAAATCAGGCATTTCGGCATTACGAACTTCTACCATTTTAGTGAAGTTTGCCAAAGCAGTTTCTCCTCGGCTTGTATATTCAACCGCTTTGATACCAGCTCTGTAAATTGCTCTTAATACTTCAATTGTTACATTTTCATCTGCATTGAAATATAAAGGAAGCATCCCTTGCTTTACGATTGCATCTGTTACATTTTGAATTTTACTCATTTTTTTTAGATTTTAACTTTAAATACCAATTTTTTGATTTCACCTTCTCCTATCATTGGAGCGTGAACATCATCTGGATAAAATATCACAAACTGTCCATCTGTCAATTGGAAATCCATATCGGGAGTATCATTAAAAAAGCGCACATCTTTTTCCGGATTATAGTCTCCATTAGGAATAACACACTTTTCTCTTGGCTTCCAAGCAATAGTTTCCAATCCTTTTACACAAACCTGAATGTCGATATTTTTATCATGGCATTCAAATTTAGCTAAACTTGTTTCCCTGGTTTTTCCGTTTGCAGTACTTACAATTACTTTTAAACCTTCCTCGATTTGGATTGTTCCGTTTTCAAGGGCTGCAATGTCATTTTGATTCATAAAATCAAATGCTTTTGCAAACAAAGGATGTAAACCAGCGTATTTAGGTCCGTTTTTTAGTGTATCTACGATCATGACCCTATATTATCTAGCAACTCTACCAGAAGCATCACCACCCATAAGTTTAGTTACTTCATCAACTGTTACTAGGTTAGCATCTCCTTTGATTGTATGTTTCAAGCATGAAGCTGCAACGGCAAAATCCAAAGCGTTTTGGTCGTCATCTGGGTAAGTCAATAAACCGTAGATCAAACCACCCATGAAAGAGTCACCACCACCAACTCTATCAACGATATCTGTAATTTGATATTGACGAGTTTGTAACATTTGTTTACCATCGTATAAAACTCCTGCCCAAGTATTATGGGAAGCAGAAATAGAACCTCTTAAAGTAGTGATTACTTTTTTAGCTCTTGGAAATTTTGCCATCATTTGTTGACAAACAGATAAGAAAGCTTCGGCTTTAACATCGTGCCCATGAGTCTGTACTGCTAATCCTTCCGGTTTGATTCCGAAGTGCATTTCAGCATCTTCTTCGTTTCCTAAAATTACATCACAGTAAGATGTTAATTCAGTCATGATAGCTTCACGATCTCCACCGTATTTCCATAGTTTAGCACGGTAGTTCAAGTCGGTAGAAATTGTAATACCTAATTTGCTAGCAGCTTTTACAGCCTCTAAACAAGCGTCGGCAGAACTTTGAGAAATTGCAGGAGTAATACCAGTCCAGTGGAACCATTCAACACCTTCAAAAACTTTTTCCCAGTTAATCATTCCAGGTTGGATTTCAGACATAGAAGAGTGTGCTCTATCGTAAACAACCTTACTACCTCTTGAGACAGCTCCTGTCTCAAGGAAATAAATTCCTAAACGTTCTCCACCCCATACAATATTATCAACTCCAACTCCCCTTTTACGCATTTCCATCATGGCACATTCTCCGATATCATTTTTTGGTAAACGAGTTACAAAATCAACAGGAATACCATAATTTGCCAATGAAACTGCTACATTAGATTCTCCTCCACCATATACAACATCAAAATTGTCCGCTTGTGAAAATCTTAAAAATCCTTGTGGTGCTAATCTTAACATTATCTCACCAAATGTTACTACTCTTTTTCCCATTTTTTATTAATTTTTATACTAGTTATTTAATTATTTTTTTATTTTTTATCTCGAAACTCTTCCGCCTCCAGCACCTCCCATTAGTGCTTTAATTTCATTAACGGTAGCCAAGTTTATATCTCCTGAAATTGAATGTTTTAAGCAAGTGGCCGCAACGGCAAATTCAAGTGCAGTTTGATGATCTTCAGGCCAAGTGATCAATCCATAAATGATTCCTGCCATAAATGCATCTCCGGCACCAATTCTATCAATGATATGAGAGATATTGTATCTTCTTGAATTTAATAAAATTTGTCCATTCCATAATGAAGCACTAATTCCGTTAGAAGAAGCGTTAGCATCCATTCGATGAGTAGATGCTATGTTCTTTAATTTAGGAAAGGCTTTCATCCAGTTGGCAAAAACAATATCTTCGGTATCAGAATCATTTTTTGGCACTCCTAAAACTTTTTCGGATTCATCAATACCACCCAATAATAAATCACAGTGTTTTACTAAGTTTGGCATTACTTCGTTGGCTTTTTTACCGTATTTCCACAAAGTAGGTCTGTAATTCAAATCGGCTGAAATGGTTAATCCCATTCGTGAGGCAACAAGTAATGCTTCTTCACATAATTCTGCCAATTCAAGCGATAGGGAAGGAGTGATTCCTGACCAATGAAACCATTCGGCATCTTTGAATATTGTTTCCCAATCAATCATTCCTTTTCTTAAGGTTGAAAAGGAAGAATCTTCCCTGTCATAGACAACTTTTCCGGGTCTTTCGGATGCTCCTTGCTCAAAATAATAGATTCCGAGTCTTTTACCTTGAATTAAAGCAATAGGTTCTACTGCAAAAGAGCGTAGCATACTCAATGATGATTCTCCAAGTTCATTTGAAGGAACTGCCGTTATGAATTTAACCGGAAGTCCGAATTTTGACAGTGAAGCAGCAACATTAGCCTCAGCACAACCAAAATACAAATCAAAAGACGTAGCCTGAGTAAGCCTTAAATGGCTTGGTGGCGACAGCCTTAGCAAAATTTCTCCAAAAGTGACAACTTTTTTCAAACCTGAACTTTTTAATGATTAATATTTTGTTTTGTTTCTAAATGTTAGAATTTAAAATATTCTTTGGCGTTGTTATAACTGATGTCAGAAACCATTTTTCCAATCCATTCCATGTCATTCGGAAGTTCACCTCTTTGGATTTCATCACCTAAAAGGTTACAAAGGATTCTTCTGAAATATTCGTGTCTTGGGAATGATAGGAAACTTCTAGAATCAGTCAACATTCCGATGAAACAACTAATCAATCCCATGTTTGAAAGGGCATTCAATTGTTTGGTCATACCGTCTTTTTGATCCAAAAACCACCATCCTGATCCAAATTGAACTTTTCCTCTAACGCTTCCGTCATTAAAGTTACCAATCATGGTAGCCATTACTTCGTTGTCGGCAGGGTTCAAGTTGTAAATGATAGTTTTTGCTAATTTATCTTTACTGTCTAATGCGTTAAGGAAACCGGACAATTTTTGTGCCTGAGGATAATCTCCGATAGAATCCCATCCTGTGTCAGGCCCCAAGATTCTGTGCATACGGGCATTGTTGTTTCTCAATGCACCTAAGTGAAGTTGTTGTACCCATCCAAATTCGTGGTAAGTTTCAAACAAGAAGAACAATACGGCACTTTGGAATTTCAAAGCTTCTTCATTGGTCAATGTTGCGTTTTCTCTTTTCTTTTTGAAGATGGCGGCAACTTCGCTTTCTGTATAGTTTTCGAAGTAAACCTGATCCAAACCGTGGTCACAAAGTTTACATCCGTTTTTGTCAAAATAGTCAATTCTGTTTCTTAACGCAGTACAAAAATCATTGTAAGTATTGATTGTTACACCGGCTACTTGACCCAATTTGTCAATGTATTCGTTGTAACCGTCAGCTGAAATCAAAATTGCTTTGTCAGGTCTGAAAGCTGTACCAACCTTTACTTCGTAGCTACTTGTAGCCAATTTTTGGTGGAATTCCAAATTGTCAATTGGATCCTCAGTAGTACAAACGAATTCAGCATTTACTTTGCGAAGCAAATTTTGTGTGCTGTATTCAGCCGAGTTTACTTTGGCTGAAGCTTCTTCGTATATTTTTTCAGCCGATTTTTCGTTTAATAAATCGTAAATGTCAAAATAGCGGGCCAATTCCAAATGCGTCCAGTGGTACAAAGGATTACGCATGGTATAAGGAACTGTTTTTGCCCAATTAAGGAATTTATCTTTATCAGATCCATTTCCGGTAATGAATTGTTCGTTAACCCCCAAAGTTCGCATTGCACGCCACTTATAATGATCGCCTTTAATCCATACATCTGTTATATTATCAAAAATTTTATCTTCTGCAATAAACTGAGGATTCAGGTGATTGTGGTAATCTATGATTGGCTGATTTTTTGAATAATTGTGATATAATTCTTCAGCATATTTATTTTCTAATAAAAAATTATCGTTTATGAATTTAGTGCTCATTACAAATTTATTAGAATATTATTACTCGTTTGATGGCTTACCAATGGTAGCAAGTATCCCTCCGTCAACATAAAGAATGTGTCCGTTTACAAAATCACTTGCTTTTGATGACAAGAAAATAGCAGCACCTTGTAAATCTTCAGGATCTCCCCAACGGTTAGCTGGCGTTCTGCTGATAATAAATTCATTAAACGGGTGCCCGTCAACTCTAATTGGAGCAGTTTGGCTAGTCGCGAAGTAACCCGGTCCTATTCCGTTAGTTTGGATATTGAACTTAGCCCATTCTGTAGCCATATTTTTAGTCAACATTTTTAAACCACCTTTAGCCGCTGCATAGGCACTAACATCTTGTCTACCCAATTCACTCATCATAGAGCAAATATTAATAATTTTTCCTCCACCTCGTTGAATCATCCCTTTAACCACATTCTTAGAAACGATAAATGGACTAATCAAATCCACATTGATTACAGCTGCAAAATCTTTCACTTCCATTTCAATAATAGGAGTTCTTTTAATGATCCCGGCATTATTAACCAATATATCTATTGGAGCCACATCTGCTTCAATTTTTTTAATACTGGCAATTACTGCCTCCTCATCGGTTACATCAAATACGTACCCGTATGCCTCGATTCCTACCGATTTGTACTCGGCAATTGCTTTATCCAGATTTTCTTGTGAAAGATCGTTTACTACAATTTTTGCTCCTGCATGGCCAAGTCCTTTAGCCATTGCCATTCCTAAACCATGTACCCCACCTGTTATAAGTGCAGTTTTTCCTGTTAAATCAAAAAGGTTAATTGACATAATTTTTATTTATTAGTTTTGGTTATTATTTATCTTAAGTCTGTTATTTTACAAACATCCATATCTGCATAATCAAGGTTTTCTCCTGCCATTCCCCAAATAAAAGTATAGTTACTCGTTCCTGAACCAGAGTGAATTGACCAAGGTGGAGATATAACTGCCTGATGATTATTCATCCAGATATGTCTGGTTTCCTGAGGTTCTCCCATAAAGTGACAAACCGCTTGATTTTCCGGAATATCTAAGTAAAAATAAACTTCCATACGACGATCGTGCACGTGAGCAGGCATAGTATTCCAAACACTTCCGGGTTTCAATTCTGTCATTCCCATTTGCAATTGACAAGTTGTTACCACACTACCAATAATCATTTGATTAACCGTTCTATGATTTGCAGTTTCCATAGATCCAAGATGCAATTTATTAGCTTCTTCTAAACTAACTTTAACTGTAGGATAAGCCGTATGAGCCGGAGCTGAATTGATATAGAATTTAGCAGGATTTGAAGGATTGTCACTTTTGAAAACAACCTCTTTATATCCACTTCCAATATATAAAGCATCTTTTAAACCTAAATCATAGACTTTACCTTCCACCACAACACTACCATTGCCGCCCACATTTATAATTCCTATTTCTCTACGTTCTAAAAAATAAGGAGCTTTAAGCGGATCGATAGTTTCAAGAGAAAGCTCTTTTTTCACAGGAACTGCTGAACCTGTAATATATCTATCATAATGAGAGTAAACAAATACAATTTCATCTTCCTGCATTAAATCATCAATCAGGAATTCATCCCTTAATTGTTTAGTATCATAATGTTTTACTGCTTGAGGGCTAGAGGCATATCTAGAGCTATATTTAGTCATAATAAGTGTTTTTAATGTAATCGATTACAAAGGTATCTTTTTTTTTTGTTTTTTTAATTAAAATTAAGTTAATAATTATTTTTTAATTAACAGGCTTTTAAAAAAATAAGCTCTTCTGTTTTTGAGAAGAGCTTATATCAATTATAAATCTGTTATTGGAGCGTATTTTGGAACTAACATCTTCATCACAGTCCAACCTATAAGGTAACAAACGGCGCAAATTGAAAATATTATAAAATAACCGGCTTCAATTCCATGAAATCCCATAAAATCCATATTGGTATTCTTACTATAATCAAATAACATACCTGAACCCTTGTTTATAAGCGTGGAACCAATACCTCCAGCTAAACCACCAATTCCGGTAATAGTAGCAATAGCTTTTTTAGGAAACATATCCCCCACCGTAGTAAAGATATTAGCAGACCAAGCCTGGTGAGCAGCACCCGCAATACCGATAATTAAAACCGGCAACCAATAGGATATATAACCCAATGGTTGAGCCACTAATGCCAGCAAAGGAAAAAATGCAAAAATCAACATGGCTTTCATCCTACCTTCGTATGGATTCATTCCTTTTTTATCTACAAAATAAGTTGGCAACCAACCGCCAATAATAGACAACAAAGTAATCATATATAATACAAATAAAGGGAAGGCAGCCTGAGTAGAATCCATATTATAAACAGAACTCAAATAAGCAGGAGTCCAGAACAGGAAGAACCACCACACACCATCAGTCATAAACTTACCAAATGCAAAGGCCCATGTTTGATTGTATTTGAAGCAATCTTTAAGCGAAACTTTGGAAGATGTTTCAGGAACATACCCTTCAATTTTACTATCTTCTATTGCGTCCTGTTGAATATATTCTAATTCAGCAGCACTAACCTTTGGATGATTTTCCGGTTTATCGTACATGAAAATCCAAAAACCCATCCAAAGAAAACCTAAAGCTCCAATAATGATAAAGGACATTTCCCATCCATAAGCCTTAGCAATAAAAGGAATTGTTATTGGTGCAGCCAAAGCTCCAACCGTAGCACCGGCATTAAAAATACTGGTTGCAAATGCCCTATCTTTTTTAGGAAAATATTCCGCTGTTGTTTTAATAGCAGCCGGAAAGTTACCTGCTTCTCCAACCGCTAATACAAAACGGGCGAATATAAACAATGCCACACTTACATTAATAACCAAGGCGGTGTCCTCCACAGCACTGATGGTTGCTTTTGCTCCTTCAAAACCTACAAACCAATCACCTGCTATTATTCCAGAAGTGGCTATACCAGCGAAAGCGTGCAAACAAGCTCCCAGTGACCACACTCCTATTGCCCAAAGGAATCCTTTCTTTGTATCCATCCAATCAACAAATCTCCCTGCAAAAAGTAGAGAAACAGCATAAAAAATTGAAAACAGGGCAGTAATATTACCGTAATCATTATTTGTCCAATGAAATTCCGGAGCGATAAAATCATTCCACGTTAAGGACAGAACTTGTCTGTCTAAATAGTTAATGGTTGTTGCAAAAAACAATAATGAACATATTGCCCATCTGTAATTCCCCACAGCTTTACTGGTTTGGCTCATAATTAAAATTTATTATAAAGTAGTTAATATTCAAACAAAAAATGGATCCTATTTCATCCATTACAAAATCTAAAAAAACACCTTTTCAGGTTAAAGAACAAATCAAAATACTGAAAACAAATAATTTACATGTATCTTAAATTCAAAATGTGTGCGAAAAACAACAAATGTAATCGATTACAAAAATATACTTTTAAATATTTGATATGCAAATAAAATAAATTGAATTTTAAAAATTATGTATAAATAAACACTAAACACAAAAAAAGTATATAATATTTATCGGATCGCTAATATATAATAATTATTTAAAAACATACTTTTTTTACTTTTAATTGCTAATAAATCAGCATTTAATTCTAACTCTATAAAGAACTAATTATGAATTAAACTTTGAGATAAAAAAAGACGAAACTATTTTTTGATTAAAACAGTTTCGTCTTTTTAATGTCATTAACAAACAAAGTTTATACTATTTCCCTTCTATAAATGAGGTTAATTTCTCTAAGGTATTTAATTCCTTCTCCCTTGCGCTGGAAGCTATTATCTTTGTAGTTAGGTATTTGGCCGGCTTAGAAATCAACAAAAACTGAGATCCATCATCTTTAGCAGAAACAAAGTCTTTAGGGTTATACATAATTGCAGCACCTAACCCGACAACTTCAGCTGCAACATCCTCAGGATGTTCTCCCCAAACAGCGATATAATCTACCCCTCTTTTTGTTTCAAATCCATTAAAATAATTTACTCCCGTAACAAATTGCACCTTTTCTCCTCCAAGACTAAAGGCTTCAACTTTAGCATCTCTTTTATCTGAATAAACGGTTACCTTAACAAGAATATCCACCTTTTTACCTTTATAAGGAACACCTCGAGAAATCATTTCCATAAATGAAGTTGAATCGGTTTTTCCTACTCGAGCCAATCGATTACTTACGGGGTTCAGGGGAACCACCTTTTCACCATCCCAAAGACGAATACCTCCTAAGCCAACTGTAGGACCAACCTTATAATAATCGGCACCCCATCCTTCTTTCTGCTGCTCAGCGGTTGGATACCAATGAGCTCCCTTTAACTCCAAGCCCGGTTTAGCCTTCGAATAAACATCTATAGCCGCTTTTTCACTAAAATAGATTCGCAGAGCCATCCACTCATTTTCCACTGCTGGACCATGATGCCCTATGGTCTGATACAAATCACCGGATTCAGATCCGATATCAGTTAAATAACTTATTTTATCTGCTTTCATAAACAAACTAACGTCGGTTTTATTCTGTCCGATTGCAGCGAAACCAAACAAGAAAATAGCAAATAAGGAAATTTTTATTTTTTTCATGTTTTTAAATTAAAATTATTTGGATGAAAAAACACCTGATAATAAAATGCAATAAACAAAAGCAATACCAAAATCAAAGCAATTTTCCGAATAAAAATCGGCGAAATATACAATAAATTAAAATGGGGAAAATAAAAACCCTACATTATTTTTAACCTAATTATTACAACTCCCTCAACATCTTATAATCCAATATAAATACAAGTAGGGATGAAAATATATTTCCATCCCTACTCTCAGAATAACCAACCTAATAGCTTTTTCTCCAATCTGAATTCGACTGAAAACAAACATTCCTTATAGTTTCAGCAGAACAATATCAAATTGATTTTTATTTTTTGATTATAGAAATACTTGCAGTGGCATCTACAAACACCTTAACTAAATAAACTCCTGCAGGCTCTTTTTCTATATCCAACTTTATTGTTCCATTTAACACCGGATAGGTACCTTTTATGATAAGTTGGCCTGCCGCATTTAAAACTTCAACATCTACTTCCATTCTTGGACCTGGAACTGCGATTTGAAAAACCCCTGTTGTTGGATTTGGATAACCTAGAATATTATTTGCTACAAGGCCTATGATCTTATTTGAATAAATTCCCTCACAGGATTTTGCAGTTTTTACCTCCAATAAATCCCCCGATTGCACCTCAACGTAAAAATTAGAATCAATTGTCTCAAATTTCGATTCTCCATTAACAAAAACCTCATAAGGGGAAGTACCTTCAGTTATTTCGACAGTAACTTTTCTATCACCCACTACTGCCCTGGCGGTTAAAGTTGCCCCACCGCTAATAACCACATTATGACATTGTTCAAAACTAGTTCCTGCAACATGAATGCAAACCTCATAATTTCCTGGATTCAGATTGGTTAAAGTCAAATTTTTTGATATAAAATCTTTATCAACACCATTAACTGTTGCAGTGTAATTGCGACTTTCTAATGCATTTACAATTATTTGCCCATTATTTTTACCTGCACATGTTTCAGATACCGTTTCAATGGAGAAATTATTACTAGGCAATTGCAGCAAAGAGATTGCTATGTCAACCGTCATTTCGTTACTATCAAGATTTCCATCATTTGCTTTATAAACAAAACTATCGGTTAAGACTCCGGAACCATCATAAACATAATTAAATGTACCATTTGGATTTAACAATAACACTCCATGACTTGTACTACTTACCAAAACAGCATTCAACGTATCTCCATCAGCATCAGTATCATTATCAAGGATACTTGTTGCGCCTCCGACTAAAGTTGTGGCAGCCGTACCTTCATTAACTAAAATTGTTTCGATAACCGCAACTGGATTATGATTGATCAAATTGATTGTTATATCAACATTAACAGTATTACTATATGATATCCCATCGGAAACTTTATAACTAAAACTATCTGAAGTGGTTTTAGAACCATCATGTATATAACTAAAGGTACCATTAGTATTCAGCACAACTTGACCGTGGTTGGGCTGACCAACCAAAATCGCAGTTAGAGTATTGGTTCCCTGGTAGGTATCATTAGCAAGAACACTAGGTCCTCCACCAACTAGGTTGGAAATAGTGGTCCCCTGATCCAAAATCAATTCATCTGCTACCGCTACAATTGTTTCACTTACTGGCCCTGCAGCAGAAACACGATATAAGCCAGCTCCATGCTTATTAATTAACGGAGTAAATTCAGCCCCCTTAAATGTCCCAAGGTCCTTTTTCATCCACATATCCCTTATCACACAATCCCCATCAAATCCTAAAGCCATTAAATCAAGTGGAATTGCAACGGGTGGGGCAATTGAAGGATTCTCGGTAAACACCATAAATTCTATCGATACCCCATTTGCAGCATTAAGAACCTCGTCATCAAATCCACATAAGGCTGTAAACTTAGTATAACCAGCAGGAAGGTCAAATTCAATTATGGAATAAGCATTAACCCCAAAACCATTTGCATATGTAGCCCCATTAATCTTCAATGGATTACCATCTAAACTTGTGTTCTTTTTCACTGTTGACCAACCACTGCTTGCACTAACCCAGTTTAGAGAAGTCAACAATAAGGACTCTCCATTATCTTTAACTAATGTTGGCTTCACCCAGTCGGCATGGTCATAATTGAAATTATCTCCTGCATCAGTAACAACCAGGTATAGTTTAGAGGCTCCCGTAATATCAGCTTCAATATTCTTACCTTCCCTATTCACACTTCGACTAATTCTACCTGTATTTACAACCGCATTGTTAACCTCCACACTTCTGGTCGTAGGATCCTCGTTAGAAACAAGAAATTGCACAGTTGATCCGATACCTTGACTTGTTCCACCAACATCCAAACCGCCAAAGGCAGTAAATCGTACCGTATTTTCAGGAATTTTATACAAAATGACCGATTTTGAATGAGTTCCAAGTCCATTTGTATAGGTTTGACCATTCACTGTCAATGTACCACCGGAAACACTTTTGTTTATATTTACGCTACTCCAACCTGAGGTCGCAAATTCCCATGTTAAATCGGTAAGACGGACAGTATTTCCATTGTCAAGATAAATAGTTGGGTTTATCCAATCGGCGTGATCGGCAGAAAAACCATCTCCACCATCATTTACTATTAAATAAAGTTGATTGCTGCCAAGTGGAATCTGCACATCAATACTAGTACCATTACCTATGGTATTAACTGATACGACTTCGCTTTGAAACAATAATTTTTTTGTACTAACAAAACCATCGCCTCCGTTATTAAACAAAGCCACAAATTTATCTCCGCTATCAGGATCATCAGCCGTCCAGCCAATCTGCTCATTATTATTAAACCATTCTTTATTGTTTACAGATTTTCTATGCATTTCGAGAACTTCATCATTGGATATTAAAGAATTTGTAAACGTATCGTTATCCGGTAAATTACCGCCAAACATCAATAGAGATTTGAAAATAGACCAAAGTGTCATCAGTGTATACTGCTCATCATGAGTAAAATTAGTATACCTATTAATAGCGCGCTCCCCTCTGATAAATTTACCCATAGGCAGCATATCAGCATCAGGCCAAGACCCGGGAGCCGTATATTGCGCCCAATCAGCACATATACCAAAAGCTTTGTTTAAATCATCCCAAACGTCCCAAAAATCATCAAACAGACGCCACATATTTGCATTATTTTTAACATGATCAGCCTCAGTCAAAGGCGTTTTCCCTGGGGATGTACTAAACACAATAGGTCTTCCCGATTTATCTATGGCTTTGCGAATCATTTCAATTTCATCTTTGTGGTATGGTCGTGAAAGATCATCTACCTTGACAAAGTCAAGCCCCCAGGAAGCATATAATTCAAAAATGGAGTCATAATATTCCTGAGCCCCAGGTTTAGTGCTATCAACAGTATAGTTATCCGGTAACCATCCACATAAATTTTGATCAGAATAAATCTGATCGGCGGTGAATCCGGTCCCTTTAATTGGCATTTTATTAAAAACAGCCTCTTTTGGCACACCGCGCATTATGTGAATACCAAATTTCAAACCCAAACCATGAATATAATCAGCCAAAGGTTTAAATCCGGCACCATTAGCCGCAGAAGGAAAACGAGTTGGTGAAGGCATATAACGGCCATAACTATCTAAAATAAAAGTAGAATTATTATAAGCGTTATAAAAGCCTGAAGTTTGGTTATCCACGTACCAACGAATATCAACAACAACATATTCCCATCCATGACCTTTGAGGTTGGCTGCCATATAATCGGCATTTGCTTTTACCTCAGCTTCCACAACTGAAGGACCAAAACAATCCCAGCTATTCCAGCCCATTGGCGGTGTCAGAGCCCAATCTTTAAACTCCTGTCCGGTGGTTGTTTGTGATGAAACCTTGTTTGACAAAAAACAAACAAAAAATAAAATTAATAAAGAAAATAAACCTCTTTTAATCATTATTATGCTATTAAAAATTACCTATTCTAAAAAAAAATTCCATAAAAACTTAATCGCTGCACCTGCGAAGATTTCAAAATCGAATTAATTATATTTTTTTAAAAATGACTCCTAAATTAAATCGATAAGTGCACAAATATAAGTAACCACCTATTGCAAAAAAAAATAAAATGTTATTTGAACACTTAAAAATTAAATTTTTAACATAATAATTAAATTATAACCTAATAAAACAAAAAAGCAACTCTTAGACGGAGTTGCTTTTTTGTTGTTTATGCAGACAAAAAAAATGAATTTGTTAACGCAATACCGCACATTTTAATTCGTCACCCTAGAAATACGGTACATCCCAGCTCCATGATAGTTAATAGTTGGAGCAAATTCTGAACCTGAAAAAGTTCCCAGTTCCTTTTTCTGCCATAAATCTCTAATATTACATTTACCTGAAAACCCTAATTCATTAAGATTAACCGGCACAGCAACTGCATCTTCATCACGAGGAGCAGGGTCAACCGTGGATATCATAAATTCAACTGTAGCACCACCTACCTGGCTTGTACCTCCTAAATCCAGACCTGCAAAAGCTTTGAAACGCACACAGTTTTCAGGCAATTTATAGCGAATAATTGACTGAGAATGCGTTCCTATTCCATTCTGAAAAGTTTTTCCTTTTATGTTCAACTCTCCACCTGAGATGCTTTTATTTAAGGCTATAGTTCCCCAACCAGCATAAGCATCTTCCCATTTCATATCAGTTAATTGTACAGTATCTCCATTTGCCAAATAAACTCTTGGGTTAATCCAGTCAGCATGATCGGCCGCAAAACCATCACCCCCGTCATTAACTATCAAATACAAATTTTTGCTTCCGGCAGGTAATTCAATATCAATATTTTCACCGAAATCGTCTGTCAACCTTGATACCGTTCCACTTCGATACAACAGGTTTTTTGTTCCCACAAATCCATCTCCGGCACTGTTAAAAACAGCCACAATTTTATCCCCATTTGAGGGATCATCTGCAGTCCAACCTATGATATCATTTTCATTAAACCATTGTTTGTTATTCACAGAATTGCTGTGAACTTCAAGTACTTCAGTATTGGTTAACAATGAATTTGTAAAATCATCATTATCCGGCATATTACCTCCAAACATTAAAGGCGATTTAAACATTGTCCACAAAGACATCAGTGTAAATTGCTCATCCTTAGTAAATTTTGTATAGCGATTAGTTGCTCTTTCGCCGCGAATAAATTTACCCATAGGTAGCATATCTGCGTCAGGATATGCACCCGGTTGAATATAAGGAGCCCATTCTGCACATTTCTCAAATGAATAGTTTAGCTGAGCCCAGTTATCCCAAAAATCATCAATGGTTCGCCACATATTTGCATGAGCTGCTGCATGTGCATGCTCTTCTACAGGCGTGGCACCCGGCGACATACTGAATACAATTGGACGACCGGTTTGATCAATGGCCTTTCGAATCATTTCAATTTCCTCACTATGATAGGGACGAGACAAATCATCAACCTTTACAAAATCCAATCCCCAGGAAGCATATAAATCAAAAATCGAATTATAGTACTCCTGTGCCCCCGGTTTACCGGCTACCACCGTATAATTATCCTGCAGCCAGGTACACTCATAGTCAGTTGAGTAAATATCTGCTGCATTTTTATCTGTCCCTTTAATCGGCATTTTATTAAAAACAGCTTCTTTAGGCACGCCTCGCATGATATGAATACCAAACTTTAACCCTAAACCGTGAATATAATCGGCCAAAGGTTTAAATCCAGCACCATTTGCTGCCGATGGAAAACGTTTTGGTGACGGCATATAACGTCCAAACTGATCTAAAATAAAATCTGATTTTTGATAAGGGTTGTAATGCCCTGTAGTTTGGTTATCAATATACCATCTAATATCTACAACGACATATTCCCAGCCGAACTTTTTCAGGTTAGCAGCCATGTAATCTGCATTGGCTTTTACTTCTTCTTCGACAACAGAAGGCCCAAAACAGTCCCAACTGTTCCATCCCATTGGCGGAGTTTTAGCCCAGTCTCTAAAAGACTCTTTTTGTTTAGCATCTTTTTTTATCGAGGAACAACTCTGAAACGCAGCCATGACAACAGCCGCAACAAATAATTTTTTCAACATTTTAATTTCTAGTTTTGTTTTTGTTTTTGCAAATGTAACTTTTTCAAAATAAAACAAGCAAGATGAAATCGGTTCATGTGACAATAAATCATTTAACATTATTAACATCTTATTTTAAATACTCATTAAATACATATTTTTGAAAAGGCCTACAGATACGTGATGAACCATTTTTAAATAATACCCGGTCTTTAAATCAACTTCTTCAAAGCTGGCAATATTTAGTATTTCCAAATTTTGGCAAAGAGCCGAAGCCAGAAACCAGGAAGTAGTCGATTTATTTTATTAACTGAAACTTCCTAATTACATTGCTCAGTATGCTTTGGAAATTCAAAGTTTTAAAAACACTTCCAAATAAATAATAATAAAATAAGTTTCATAACTTCGTCCCAAAATACAACCCTAGTTTATAAAAATAAAACAATATGAATCTATTTGATATCCAAGGAAAAACTGCCGTGATAACAGGTGGTACTGGTGTACTCGGAAGCTCAATTGCAGAGCATTTAGCTGCCGCAGGCGCAAAAATTGTAATCTTAGGAAGAAATCAGGAAACAATCAACAACACCATTGCACCATTGAAAGAAAAGGGATATGAAGCAATTGGTTTTGCAACAAATATATTGGACAAAAAATCGTTGGAGGAAGCCAAAGAGGCAATTCTTCAAGCTCACGGAAAAATTGATATTCTATTAAACGCTGCGGGGGGAAACCTTCCTGGGGCTACTATTACTGAAAATCAAACAATTTTTGACATGGCCATGGAGGATTTTCAAACCGTTACCGATTTGAATTTAAATGGTACCGTACTACCTTCAATAGTTTTTGGCGAAGTTATGTCAAAACAAAAGGAAGGTTCCATAATAAACTTTTCCTCAATGGCCGTGGCAAGGGCTATCACTCGAGTAGTTGGCTATTCCGCTTCCAAAGCAGCTATGGAAAATTTCACGAGATGGATGGCTGTGGAAATGGCAACTAAATTTGGCGGAAAAATAAGAGTCAATGCTATTGCTCCGGGTTTTTTCATTGCGAATCAAAACAGGAGACTACTCACCAATGAAGACGGTTCTTACACCGATAGAGGAGCAAAAGTGATCAACAATACACCTATGAAGCGATTTGGAGAACCGGATGAACTTGTTGGGGCTATTCAATTCCTCTGCAGTGATGCATCAAAATTTGTCACAGGAATTGTGCTTCCGGTCGATGGAGGATTCAGCGCTTTCAGTGGAGTATAAAATTAATCGATCTAAAATTTTAGAAAACAAAAAAGCTGTGAATTATCATTCACAGCTTTTTTGTTTTTTACCTTATTTACTGGTGATCTCTTTCCTCAAATCATATTGCATCCAGAGAAAATTATCATCAATCTTCAGCAGCGATAAACCCCTTTTTAACATCATCTACCACATTCATTAGATAAGCGACACCTTTATCATTCACCATTGTCATATTTAATGCATCTAAATTAGCTAATTTCCTGGAGACCAACCCTTTAAATTTATTATAAGAAATATTCATTTCCTTTAAACTATTCAAATTTTCTAATTCCATTGGCACCTGACCAATAAAATTATTTTCAAAAAGGCTAATGTTTACCAATGAACTTAGATTCCCGATTTCGTGACTTAGTTTACCTTCAAATTTATTACTGTTTAGCAAAAGAGTTTTCAAACTTTTAATTTGGTATAAAGAATTTGGGATTTCACCAACCAATTCATTATTAAAAACAGATAAGGTCTGTAATTCCTGTAATTGACCAATATTATCTGGAATTCTACCGGAAAGTTGATTCATATACAATTCCAGTTGTTTCAGATTTTTCAATTCGGAAATCGAATTTGGAATTATTCCGTTGAAAGAATTAAAGGAAAAATCTAAAACTTCCAATTCTTTTAAATTTCCAATCTTTGAGGGTATCACTCCCGAAATACTGTTTTTATGAAAATTCAACTCTTTAAGCGACTCAAGATAGACAATTTCTAATGGCAATTCTCCAACAAGATTATTGTCCTGCAGATTTATGGAAATAACTTTCTCATTTTCAACTTTTACACCATACCAACTTGCCATTGGGGAGGACAAATTCCATTTTGTTTTCCAATTAATTCCGTTAGTGGATTTGTAAAGTTTTAAAAGTATTTCTTTATCAGAAAGTGAATTACCGGCCACCATTGAGAAAGAAGCCAAAACTGCAAAAAATAGGGCAATTTGATTTTTCATAATACTATTGAATTTGGTTGACTAAATGTAGTTTAAGGAAAGTTTATCTACAAATTAAATCGACAAAATACATCTTTTTAATAATTTTTTTCATATTTTTCTTACTAAAATAGAAATTTCTTGTATAAAATTTTCATTATATTTGAATTATTAACTTAAACATTTAACAATATGGAAATCAATTTTTTAGCCCTTTTAACTGCTGCCTTATCTACGCTGCCAATTGGCTTCATATGGTACAATCCTAAAGTCTTTGGCAACATCTGGATGAAGGAATGCGAATTGTCGGAAGAAAAAATGAAAGGAGCCAACATGGCTTTAATTTTTGGAATGGCAGTATTTTTTGCCCTATTACTTGCCTTAAGTCTAAACACAATAACTATTCATCAATCAGGAGCTATAAGTATGATTGGAGGAGATATTGAGAATGCCAAGCCATCATTTACGGCTTTTATGACAGACTATGGCTCAGCTTTTAGAACATTCAAACACGGAGCTCTTCATGGTTTTTTAGCTGGAATTTTTATAGCACTACCTATTTTGGGAACAAATGCACTTTTCGAAAGAAAAAGCGCAAGATATATAATCATTAATTCCGGTTATTGGACCGTTTGTTTTACCATAATGGGTGGAATAATCTGTTCTTGCACCTAAAAAAGAAGGTTCTCATCAAAAAAATAAAGATGAGAACCTCTTATAAAATACGCTCAATCATCTTTGCCAATTGAAGATCCTTATCAGTGACTCCATTTGCATCGTGAGTAGAAAGTCTGATATTTACTTTATTGTATACATTATATAATTCCGGATGATGGTTTTCTTTTTCTGCCATAAGTCCCACTCTGACGATAAACCCCAGTGCCTCGTTGAAATTTTTGAATGCAAATTTTTTCTGAATTCCATTTTCCATAAACGACCAATTTTCTAAATCAACCAAAAAGGGTTTTACTGTTTCTTCATTGTATATTTCCATTTTTATTTAAAAATTTAAGTTAAAAATCCTTTCATACTTAATCAGCTCAACTATAAATAGTATTTTAGACCGCTATTTATTACATGCAATGTTGGACGCCAATTTTTCATTTACGATTTACGACAGCACCCAAGATCTTCCTCAATCATGGGACAATTTGGCTAAGAACAACATATTTCTATCCAAAGACTATTTAAAGATACTTGAATTTTCTGCACCCTCCAATATGAGTTGTAATTTTATCGGCCTGTTTTACAACAACAATTTGGCAGGAATCGCCATCTCGCAATTTATCGACCTTAGTAGAGTAGATTCTTTTGGAGAACGGGATCATCTACTCAAATCAAAATTCAGAAACTTAGTTTTTAAAAGATTTGTATCAAATGTTTTGATATTGGGGAACAACATGCTAACAGGTCAAAACAGTTTTTGTTTCGGCAACGATTTACCTACAAAGAAAGGTGTCCTTTTGCTCAATGAGGCAGCAAATGAACTAAAAAAAACATTTTCAAAAAAAGGAAACCAAATTCATCTCACAATTTTCAAAGATTTTTATGATACTAATTTGGTGAATTTCAAACATTTGGATTTTAAATCGTTTTTTCGTTTTTCTACACAACCAAATATGATTTTTCAGGTAGAAAAAAATTGGGATACATTTGATAATTACCTAGAAAGCAAATCTAAAAAGTATCGGGATCAATACAAACGAGCCCGAAAAAAAGCCGGAGGAATTACAAAAAGAAAATTATCTTTGGAAGAAATTCAAAATCACCAATTGAGGATACATCAACTATATATGAATGTAGCCAGAAATGCCCCTTTCAATACTTTTCACCTACCTTTAAATCATTTTCATTTTTTCAAAGAAACCTTAAAAGATAAATTTCTTTTCTATGGTTATTTCAATAACAATGAATTAATTGGCTTTAATACTTTGATAAAAAACGGCGCAGATATAGACACTTACTTTTTGGGGTATGACGAAAAATGTCAGCGCGAAAAAATGCTTTATTTAAACATGCTATACGATATGATTAATTATTGCATCAACAAAAAATTTTCCCGCATCATTTTTGCAAGAACTGCACTTGAAATTAAAAGTTCTGTGGGCGCAAAAGCCGTTCCGATGTTTGGTTTTATAAAACACAACAATCCATTAATAAATCTTTTGGTACCAAAAGCTTTTGGCTTTTTTGAACCTGAAATTCAATGGAAACAAAGAAATCCATTTATCAAAAATCAAGCACTTTAAGGTACAGCAACCTTTATCTTGTTTGGAGAAATGGAAACATCTAATTCTGTTTCCGTTCCACAGTACTCACCATCAATTTGAAAACTTACCGGCCTATTTAATTTTATAATAGCCTTATCAGTGGAGACTATCACTATATCATCAGGATTGACAGGCATACTACCTGTTATTATTTTCCCAAATATTATCAAATTAAGGTTTTTCAAGATTACCAATTCAAATTTACCGTCATTCATAAGGCCAGTGGGATTTATCACTACTCCCGTACCGTATTTTTGTGAATTAGCAACCACTATCATCCTAACCTTACATTCGATAATTTTATCATCGGCTGTTATAATTGCTTCGAAAGGGCGTCCGGCTTTTAGCAAAGTATTAAAAACCTGCAATGCATATCCCCACTTTCCCCTTACAGTACTTTTTTCAAAGTTTTCAACTAATTTGGCATTTAAGCCCAAATCACTCAAATGCAGACAAGTTTTACCATTTATTTGCAATACATCCATTTCAATAAAATGGCCATTAAATGCAATATTCAAAATTTCCTTTAGTGGCTTAACCAAACACAAATCTGTTGCCAAACCATTGGAAGATCCTGCTGGAATAATCCCCAAAACAAAATCTTTGTTTTCCAAAGCCTGGGCAACCAAGCGTATTGTGCCGTCCCCACCAGCAACCACTACCCTTTCCGGTAGGAATTTATTGAACAAATCCTTGATTTTTTCCCCATCATTTGATCCAGTAGTCCCATACAATATGAAGTTCAAATTATGATTTTTTGCGTAATGTGCTGCCGCTTGAATTAGCCCAGATTTATCTCTACCTCCGGATACGGGATTAACAACCATTATCACATTCTTTTTCAACATTTTACTTCTTATTTTAACTAAATTTAATTAATTTAGAAGATACTTCAAAAGAAATCATATCAAAATGAAGCCAATTTTAAAATTATATCGAGGGTATGCAAATCAGCAAGAATTGATCGTAATGGGGCATGTTTTTAAACCAACAAAAACAGAAGAATACGATTTCCAAAATAAAAATTTTAAAAACGCAAGTTCCATTATAAGTATGTTCCGAATGAAAACATGGCCTAATGCTGATGTTTACTTAAAACACAATAATATCGAAGTTCGCACTAAAACTCTTATTGATGGTTATTTTAAATTTTGTATTCCCTTAGGAGAGAAAGAATATGGTTGGGTAGATTATGAGGTAAGCATCATCTATAAGAACAAAAAAATATCAACAAAAGAAAGCTACATTAGGCCAAAAAAGGATCACTTAGGTATAATATCCGATATCGATGATACATTTTTAGTTTCATATACCCTAAATCCCATTAAGAAGCTTTATAATCTATTGTTTAGAAATGTTACCTCCAGAAAAATCTTCGAGGATGTTGCAACACACTACCAGGCGTTAAGCCAGTCTGGCAGGAACAATGAAAACGAATTGAACGCATTTTTCTATGTTTCAAGTAGCGAATGGAATCTCTACCGATTTATCGTAAAATTTACGGAACTAAATAATTTGCCAAAGGCAGTTTTACTTTTAAAAGATATAAAAACCAGTTTAGCAAACTTTGTTTGGACTGGTCGCGGTGGCCATAACCATAAATTTGAAAAGATAAAACACATACTTGAGTTTTACCCAAACCTTAAATATGTGTTAATTGGAGATGATTCCCAGCAAGATCCTTTTTTATATGAAGCTATAGGCAAAATATTCCCTTTGACCGTCAAAGCCATCTATATCAGGCAAACCGGAAAACATAAAAAAACGAAAGTTATCAAAACACTTCAAAACTTAGAAAGCCTTTCGATTTCTGTATGCTATTTTAAAAAAAGCAGCGAAGCTATTTTACATTCCAGAGAAACTGGTTTAATTATATAAAAAGTATAAAATTGAAAAGCTAGTTCAATAATTATAATCCTTCTATTTCCTCCTGAACTAGTTCCCAATCTAGTAACAATTGATCTAAGTCTTCTTTCTTTTTGTAATAGGCCTTAAAGAAAGAGGCATCTTCAATATGTTTGTCATAATTAGAAGCCAACATCTTATCATCATTTTGAATATCTTTCTCCAATTGACTGATTTGACTTTCAATTTTACTCAACCTATTCTGCAAGGATTTTCCTTTTTTTTGATCTTCGTAAGAAGTTTTTTTATTCTCTTTCGGACCGGAGGATTTCACTACTTCTTTTTTCTCAACTTCACGCATACTCTCCATATTACGCTGCTCTAGGAAGTAGTTGATATCGCCCAAATATTCTTTAATCTTTTGGTCCTTAAATTCATACACAATATTGGACATTCCCTGCAGAAAATCCCTGTCGTGAGAAACCAGCAACAGGGTACCTCCGAATTTTTGTAGGGCCGCTTTCAGTACATTCTTTGATTTAATATCCAGGTGATTCGTAGGCTCATCCATAACCAAAACGTTGATAGGCTGCAACAATAATTTACAAAGCGCCAGGCGGTTTCTCTCACCTCCTGAAAGTACCTTAACCTTTTTCTCCACGTCATCACCCCTAAACAGGAATGCTCCCAACATGTCTCTAACTTTCATTCTGTTAGTATCCAAAGCTGCCTCTTCCATAGTTTGTAACAAAGTCAATTCTCCATCTAAATGATCGGCCTGATTTTGAGCAAAATAACCCAACTGGACATTATGTCCAAGTTTGATAGCCCCCAGATACTCAATCTCATTCACTATAGCCTTAATAAGGGTAGATTTTCCCTGACCATTCTGACCCACAAAAGCAATTTTGCTGCCACGCTCTACCAATAAACTAATATCTTTCAATATGGTTTTGTCGCCATACTTTTTAGTTACATGCTCAACCTCCACAACCACTCTACCGGGCTCTTTGGACACCGGAAATGAAATATTCATCACTGAATTGTCATCCTCATCCACCTCTATACGTTCAACTTTATCCAATTTCTTAATTAAAGATTGTGCCATCGAAGATTTAGTGGCACTATATCGGAATCTGTCAATTAACTTCTGGGTTTCTTCAATCTTCTTCTGCTGATTTTTTTGAGTCGCCAATTGCTTTTCGCGAAGTTCCTGACGTAATTCTAAATATTCAGAATACGGTTTATTGAAGTCATATGCTTTTCCAAGAGAAATCTCAATTGTTCGGTTGGTTACATTGTCTAAAAACATTTTATCATGGGAAACAATTACTACAACTCCAGGATAATTACGAAGGAAATTCTCCAACCAAATAATACTTTCGATGTCAAGGTGATTTGTAGGCTCATCCAGTAATAAAACATCATTATTCTGCAAAAGCAACTTAGCCAGTTCGATACGCATTCTCCATCCCCCCGAAAAGGTTTCAGTCTGATTATTGAACTCCTCTCTTTTGAAACCTAAACCTAATAGGATTTTTTCAGTATCTCCCACATAATTGTATCCTCCTAACAATTCATAGCGGTGGGTGTAATCGGATAAATCTTCAATTAATTTGCCATATGCATCACTTTCATAATCGGTCCTTGTAACCAATAGGTGATTGATTTCTTCAAGCTTTTTCTCGACTATTTTAATTTCAACAAAAGCTTCATAGGCTTCCTCGAGAACAGTCCTTCCTTTTTCAAAATCTATATCTTGTCGAAGAAAACCTATTTTAATATCTTTCTCTTGCGAAATCACTCCAGAATCAGGGGCAAAATCTCCAGCCAGCATTTTAAGCATTGTAGATTTTCCAGCACCGTTTTTCCCTACAAGGCCCACTCTGTCTCCGGCTCCTAATCGAAAAGTCACCTCTTCAAACAAGTATGTACCTCCAAAAGAAACCGATAAATTATGTATATTAAGCATATTTTGTGACTATTGTTACATCGGTACAAAAACTAATCCTGTACCTTTGATAAAAAATTTTTGCAAATGTTAAAAAAAGGAACGAAACTAAATAGCATTTTAACAGGAAGTTGTCCTAAATGCCAGAATGAAAACATGTACACGGATAAAAACCCTTATCATTTAGGACATGTCCTTAACATGAATGAAAGTTGTAGTCATTGCGGCCTAAAATATCAAATTGAACCTTCATTTTTTTATGGAGCCATGTATGTCAGTTACGCCCTAAATGTAGCTATTGGCGTTGCCGCTTTTATAATTTCCTATGTATTTATAGGTACAAGTCTCAAAACTGCATTTATAGCAATAGTGGCCACACTTGCTATTTTATTTCCATTGGTACTAAGATGGTCGAGAAATATATATATAAACATGTTCGTTTCTTACGACCCAAATTTTAAGAAGTAAATTATTAACGTTGATTTTTTGGCAAGAACCTATTGATGTCTACGGTTTTATCCAAAGGTGTCCCCTCTTCAATCATTTCAAACAAGGCATTAGCCATAGCCGGACCTAGCATAACACCTCGCGTCCCCAGTCCGTTCATGATATGGACATTATTGTATTTTGGATGTGAACCCACAAGAGGCCTTCTGTCTTTTACAGTAGGCCTTACCCCTGCAAAATGTTCAACGACTTCAAAATCACAGTTTATAATTTCCTTAATTCGATCTGTTAATTCCTGCCTACCTTCTGCTGTGGGTGTTTCAGTTTTATCTTCCCAATTATAGGTGGCCCCTACCTTGTATAAATTATTACCTAACGGTAGGATAAAGACACTTGTATTGACAATCACATCCAGGATCAAATTAGGAGCTTTTATAATAAAAAGCTCACCCTTAGTTCCATCCAGAGGCAAGTGATTAAAATAAGGATTAGCATGCATACCAAAACCTTCGGCAAAAACTATATGTTTTGCCCGGACATCTTTATATTCTATATATTCCGGAAATATTTTCAATAAGTCATATTGAAAAGTTTCCTCCATAAAAAGATTATTATCTTTGAGATATTCTCTGTATTCCGACAAAAGCAGACCAGTATCTACATAACCGGTTTGTAATACCTGACCATAATTAAATGGAGAATCTATGCCCACATATTTCTTTGAAACTATGACGGTTGATAAAAATGGTGCCATGTTCGGTTTATCTGAAGCAGCAAACCAATTATTCTGCTCTTCTATGGAAAAGAATTTCCTTAAAATTGGTTTTCTAAAATCAAATTTATTTTTGATTTTATTTTCCAATTCCAAATAAAATTGATCTTTTAAAAGCAACTGCTCCTGTGCATTCCATACCTCGCTAAACCTTTTTAAAATTACAGGATTATACAAGCCTCCAGCAATCTTGGAAGAATTTTGAGAATTATTATCTAAAACCAGAATAGATTTTTGATTTTTCAAGGCCACCTCTGAAAATGAAATCCCAGCAAGCCCACAACCTATAATGAAATAATCGATCATTTATGATGGAATTCAGTATCAATCGGAATATAACTTATTCCACCTCGAGCGTATTATTGGAAAAATTAATAGACATTCTATTTAATTTACTTAAAGCACTTAATCCCAGTAAATTTACACCGTCTAATTTAGTATTCACACCACAACTTACATTTTCAACTGTTATATTGCCAATTTTAATTTCCTTCATATTAAACCGCACACTTTTATTAACATTGCCACTGGCATCCATAAAAAAGCCTCCTTCCAGGATATCTTCATCACTTATCGTTTTTGCCTTGAATAAAGTTAAAACAATATCCGGAGTTAAATACACTTCGGCGGCACCGGTATCAAGAATCATATCAATTTTTAAAACATTATTAAATGTTACATTGACCTCATAAATCCCACCTTGACTTGAATCCAATTGCAGGATATTTGAATTTTTTGATTTAGAGCTGGGACCAGATATAAATTTTCCTTCAAACCAAGTACCTACAAGTGTCCCACCTTTAGCATATTTCCATATCCCATCACCATGAATAGCATTATCCTTGAAACTCCCCTCAAAAGTATCACCATTCATTTCAGTGTAAACACCTTTACCTGATCTCATAAAATTAATAATCTCCCCTTTGTAAACCGCACCCGTACTGTATTTTATTGTCCCTTTTCCTGTAAGGGTATCATTAACAAAATGCCCCTCATAAACTACCCCATCCGGATGAATTTCTTTACCTTCACCATTAAGATAACCGTTTGTAAAATTACCCTCCCATATTACATTTTGAGCACTTACATATTTTCCCTGACCATTGTATTTACCTTCCAGCATTTGACCGGTATAATTTCCTCCATTTCCGTAAAAGACCTGGCAATTCCCATTTGGCTTTCCGTCTTTCCATGAACCAACAACCTTGGTTTTATCGGAGTAAAGGTAGGTACCCTCCCCATTATCACAATCCCCTGCTATGCACTGAGCTTGTATACCACCACATAGGGCTAGAAAAATCAAAGCGTATAATTTTTTCATCAATATAATAATTTTGTTAGGTTGAAAACTTTGTAAATATATTTAAAACCATAAGAATAAAAAAGCCTTAAAAACAAATGTTTAAAAGGCTTTTGATTTGAATCTATTTTTATCACAATTAATTTTGCCACATATCCGACTCAAAATTGCGTATTTTTTCTTTAATTCGCTCTGCTTCCAATAATTGATTTAACGCATTATCATTCACATATCCTCCGCGGGAATCTTCCTGATCATGTTTTCCTATTTGCCTGTCACCATATACATTTTCTTCCTTATAGATTAAACCATTAAATCTTCTGGCATTCAAAATTTGATCGAAGGTAATTGGCTTGGACGAGTTTTTGTCATTAAAAGCAGTGGCGTGATGTAACACCTCCCTTGCGTCAGGAAAAAACACCCAAAACAATTCAATTAAATCCGGATCTCCTACATTAACACTTTGGCCATCATTTTCAGAATCCTGATCACTCTTATTTTTATTATTTAAATCACTACAATTTTCTGGCGTAAATCCTTCAACAACTGGACAAATTCCCAATAAGCGATACTTTAATTCACTTTGTCTTTTATCAAAATACCATAATCCTTTAATTCTGTATTGTATTATATCCCGACTTGTGTATTCTTTATGATCAAAATAGTCATCACTATGCAACAATTCCTTAAGCTCTTTTACATCTTCTTCTGAAAGATTAGAAGGACTATATTTACTATTCACAGCATAACCAAGAGCATCAAATGCTTGACAAGATTCTTCAGTAGCCTTAAGAAATCTCTGTTTAAACAAATTATTCACATCATCCACTATTAATGGTTCCTTAAAATAGGAATCATTATATATAGCATCATACTCATGATTTCTAAGTCCATCCAGAAGCACATTAATAAGAGAACGTCTGTCGGAACCTAAATTTTTATCTAAAGGATAAAGAAGAGGAAAATTAATCTTTTCATTCAAATCAATGATTTCCCAAGTCATTTTACTCATCAAGATATCTCGATCATCTACATAACCGTATTCCAATGGCTTGTCGTTATCTAAAGCTAATTGAGCATCAGATTTTTTTCCAATATCTTCCACCTTTTTTGCATTCAGAATATTAGATTGCGCCAATCCATTTAGACCCAAAGAAAGAAAACTAATTAAAAATACAATATTTTTTATATTCATTACCATAGTCTTATAATACTAACAAAACCCTATTATCTAATTTCATATGTAACACTCGATGCACTACCTGTTGCGTCAGATCCAACAACTTTAGTCTTTATATTTGAAAACTTAACAATGGTACCACTGCCTAAATTCGCAATCAACCTTTGACATTCTGCATTTAATCTATTACCAACCACGTCAATACTTGCCCTTCCAGGCACTTTAAATGAAAACCTAGTTACATCTAATCTCAAATCGTAATCAAAATCACTTGGAAATTTAGCACTTAAAGTAGCGGTTCCTAAACGATTCAAACTTCCACTTGCTGACTCTGTTTCACCACCAAACGCACCTTCCGAACTTGGCAAATTCTTAATTCGATACACTTTGCTATCAGAAACAACCCTACCATCTGGTAATTTTCCGGAAACCGTAACAACAACTTGATTCCCGGCCCCCGGAGTCAAATTATATTTACCGTTACCTACCCTAGTTAAACCCGGTGCAGAGGCTTTTACATCACTGTCTGAAATTCCAGCAAAAGAAATAGACATTGGGTTAGGTACCCCTCTGTAAACCACATTCATCTTATCAGCGGAAACCGTTGCAGAGTTTGGTCTAGGTACTACAACATATTTTCCAGAAAAATCCAATGGAATTGTTTTATTATCTTCGGTAAATGTGAATTTCCCCTTAATTTGTTGTTCCCCAATTCCACCGGCAGTCAAATTAATAATTGCCTGACCGTTTACAATTTTTCCAGGCCCCTGAAAACTAGTAGGAACGGTACTTTCATCATATCTTCCTAAAACCACCTTACCAGTTACTTGTTCACCAGAAAAGACAACATTTTTATCTAAAACAACTATAGCTTGATAATTAGATATTTTCGTAATATCTATAGCAGCTTTCCCCAGTAATGCATTAAAAACATCAGCTTCAATTTTTTTTACATCATTCTGCATAGAATTTAATTTTGCAAGTGATGCGATAGCAGGATAGGTCTTAAAATGGTAATCTAAATATTTTATTGACTTGCCCTCCCTGTCTACTTCGTCATCGGTAGCGAATTTTGAAGCCACTTCTGAAAAAATACTTTTCAATTTGGTATCATTACCAATCGTAACTTTCATATCAGCAACATATTTTTTGAAATGAGCTATAATTTCATCCCCTTTGGGTGAATATTTTTCGCCGTTAAACCAACTTTCATCAATGGAGGCACTTTTGTCCATTGCCTCATAATTAAACTTCTTTATTGTATCTTTTTTAGATGCTTCTTTTTGATATCCTTTAGTAGCATCCGCTTTTAAAGTTTCCAAATAATCGTAAAATTCTTTTGAAATATTTGCAACTTTTTTAGCATTTGATGCAGCTTCCACATAATGCTGATCTTCTGATGCCTTTTGCTGCAAAAGACCCAGCATAGCACTGTTATTTTCAGAGGCGCTTTTATTTGCACTTTCAAATTTTTCATTCATCAATCCAAAGGCGGTTAAGACCTCCTTAGACATATTCAGGGCCAACATTGCGATGAAAACCAGATACATCAGGTTAATCATCTTCTGTCTTGGCGTTAATTTTCCTCCTGCCATAATATTCTACTAGTTTTTATTATTGGTTACTATGAAAACTAATTCGCTTAGCCTCTGTTGTTCATTGCCGAAAGCATACCACCATACACACTGTTTAGTGAAGCAATATTCGTTGTCATCTGCTGCATTTGTTCCTGCAACTTAGTGGCGTTCTCAGCAATTTCTTTATTTGCTTCAGCGTTTCTGTTAGCGCTTTCTAACTGCACTTTATACAATCCGTTTAAGGCCTCCATTTGAGCAGCTGCCAGCAACAACTCTTCCGTATATTTCATGGTTCCCGCTTTTTGATCAGCAGAAGGCGTAAGCTCTTTAGCTGCCGATTCGAAATTTTGAATACTGTTTCTTAAACTAACCATTAATTCCCCATCAATTTTAGCCTCTTTTAACATAGCATCCAATTTTTTTGATAAGGATTCTTCATCCCCTGTAGAAGGCTTACCAGGACCAGGCCAAGTAAATTTTTCTAAATATTCCTTCCAATTAATCTCCTCTGGTATTGGTTCAAAAGCCGAAAGCCCAAAAATCAAAGCCTCGGTTAAGAGTCCTACAATCAACATTATACTAGCACCAGGCCAGTGTTGCAGTTTAAACAATGCTCCCACAATAACAACCGCTGCGCCAAATCCGTAGGCGAAATTCATAACTTTTGGAGGTAATAGTGCCATAATTCTAATTTTTAATATTTGTTAATTTATGTTAGTTCTTTATCTGTTTCTTCTCGTGGTATTACCCGTATTTTGGGTTCCCATATAGTCCTGAACGGTTCTGAATCCAATAAAACTTCGGGCGGAATCCTTGTATTCAAAATCTCTAGTCCCTACCTGCAGGAAGTAAGCCACATCTTTCCAAGACCCACCACGAACCACCTTACGCTTATTCTCGTTATCTAAAACATTAGG
>CAZTLN010000019.1:0-5311 GCA_964614445.1 uncultured Flavobacterium sp.
CTTCTGCCTGTCAGGGTGCTACTTTTACATACACTATTACCGTGGAGCCAAAACCTGCAGTGGGCAATCAATCATTAATAATTTGTAGTGACCAAAGCTTTACAATACAACCGCTAAATAATATTCCAGATAACAGCACCATTATACCTGCTGGAACCACCTACTCCTGGACAATCAGCGATAATCCGGATATTAGCGGGGCAAGTTCAGGAACAGGAACCGATATAAGTCAAACCCTTGTCAACACCAGTACCTCCATTCAGTCTATACTTTACGCGGTTACACCAAATTCGGGAAATTGTCCCGGAAATCCATTTACTGTATCAATTAATGTGTACCCTAAACCAAAGGTTATATTCGATATTCCTGATCAAACCATATGTAATGAATACACCACACAAGAGGTGATATTGAGCACATCAATTCCCGGTTCAATTTCCTTTAATTGGATCGCGAGCATTCCTAGCGGAATAACGGGAGCGGTTGCCTCAGGAACAGATACAATCCCTGCACAAAATCTTATAAATTCAACTAACGTTCCACTAACTATTACATATTTTGCAAATGCCACTTTTACAAATAATGGTTCATCATGCACCGGAAGTGATGAATTATACACGATTAAAGTAAACCCAACATTTTCGGGTTCTGGAATTTTATCAAATTATAATGGATACAATGTAAGCGTTTATGGAGGAAATGATGGGGCAATAGATCTTACAGTGAGCGGAGGATCTGAAAATTACACCTTTGATTGGACAGGGCCTAATGGCTACAGTTCAAATACAGAGGATCAATCAGACTTGATAGCAGGAAATTACTCTGTTTCAATTACTGATGGCTACTGCCAGCCTATAATTTTAAATTTTGTACTAACCCAACCTCCAGAGCTTTTGGTGCAACAAGATCTTGCTTTAAACACAAATTTATTATGTTTTGGAGAGAGCAACGGAACTGTGGGCATCTTAATTACACAAGAATCTATAGGACCTTATGATTACACCCTACTAAATAGCACCAATAATATAGTCCAGACTATTATGGATTCTTCTGACCTTAACCCACAATTTACGGGACTTGTTGCCGGCAACTACAATGTGAATATTACCGATGCAAATGGAGGCACTAAGACAGTTTATGACTTAATAGTAACTCAACCGGATGACATAATTATTAGCCCGGTAATTACTGATATAACATGCTACGGAGCAAATGATGCATCGATTACTTTAAACATCAGCGGAGGAACTGCTCCATACCAAGCTCTATGGAGTAATCTGGGCACCGGATTTTTTCAAGACAATTTAGCTGCGGGAACCTACGACGTTCTTATCACTGATTCAAATGGATGTATAAAATCCACCTCAATCTTTGTAAAAGAAGCTCCAATATTTACGATTAACCCAATTGTAACCAACATTTCTTGTTTTGGAGCACATGACGGCAGTATTATATTGAATTTAATAGGAGGAAAAGCACCACTATCCTTAACATGGTCTGATGGAAGTACTGCAGGTACCTCCAGAAATAATTTAGGCCCCGGAACTTATACCGTTAATATTTCTGATGGCACTCCATGTTACATCAACAGAACTTTCATCATTGTAGAACCACAGCCGTTAGTTTTATCTGCAAACGTTCAAAATGCATTGGATTGTACAAATGCAAATAGTGGAGCTATTAATTTGGTTGTATCGGGTGGAACTCCCCCCTTTAGCTTTAATTGGTCAAATGGTGCCACAACAGAAGATTTATCCAACATAGTAAATGGTGATTATTCTGTTACTGTTACGGATTCTAGAGGTTGTTTAAAAACAGCTTCTTATTCCATTATACGCCCGCAACCTATTTCGATAGCAGTAAACACCTCGATAAATACTGATTGTGATAATAGAACCGTTGACCAAACTTCGATAGCAGTGATCTCAGGTGGAATTCCTCCATATCAAATCTCCTGGTCAAGTGGTAATATCAGTGGTAATAACAATGAAATAATGAACACCAACATAAACGGAACCGTTATCCTCACAGCGACAGACAGTAATGGCTGCTCAATGAATTACACTCTGACAGTGGATCTGCCGCAATTAGGGAATTTTTCATTTGAAACCAGCTCTTATGCAAACTCAACTTACGGAATATATTCTATAATCGACCCCATACAATTTACAAGTACCATTACCGGAGATTATATTTCGGTTCTTTGGGATTTTGGTGATGGAACCGTTTCAAATGAGGAAAATCCAAGCCATGTTTATAATGCAATTGGTAATTACATTGTCACGGAAACCGTTACCTATCCTTATGGTTGTGTATATGTACACACAATTACCTTAAAAGTTGAAAAAGGTTATGTACTGGAAGTGCCGGATGCCTTTACCCCGAATGATGACAACTTTAATGACTTTATGAGACCTGTACACCGCGGACTAAAGACTATTCGTTTTGATGTATATGACACTTGGGGAGGATTGATATTTTCAGAAGAAGGCGAAACCATTAGAGGTTGGGATGGAAAAATAAATGGCGTTCCCGCCGAAAATGGCAATTACACCTACAAAGTTTATGCAACAACTTTTTACAACAGAAATATTGAAATGATACATCCGTTTGTATTAATAAAATAACAGTTTGAAAATGAAAATTAAAAGAACCCTTTTAATACTAATACTAACCATATCAAGCAGACTTGTTGCTCAAGACCCTGTATTTACGCAGTTTTATTTGTTTCCGCAAACATTAAATCCGGGCTTCACAGGATTATTGGAGGATTGGCATGTAGGAGCAGTTCACCGCACACAATGGCCAAATGAATTAAGACAAATCGACAACGATTTTCTCTTTGCAAATAATGCCACCGGATTGAATGGGGGATTAGGAGTAACCGTATTGAGCAGCAGAGAAAAATTCACAAAATATAGTCTGACCCAAATCAACGGAGCCTACTCTTACAAAATTCAGCTGAATAACAATTGGAATTTTAGGCCGGCAATTGAGGTGGGATTAGGAAGAAAGAATTTCAATTTTAATGGTTTAATACTTGAAGACCAAATTAACCCAACAACTGGTGAAATTATGGGACCGAGTTCAGACCCAAGCCTCATCAATTCAGATATTAATTACTTTGATTTTTCTGCAGGGTTTATTTTTGACACAGAGGATTTATGGCTAGGTGCTTCTTTAAAGCATTTAAATAAACCTGATATTTCATTTACTGGGGAACAGAACGTACCCCTTGAAATGTTTTTTTCTGTGCATGGGGGATGGGAATTCTACCTATTTAACCATAGAATGAATGTAATCTTACCGGAAGATAGTAAAATGCTACTGTCCCTAAATTATATGCAGCAGGGTGAGTACAATAGGTTGGACACAGGAACAGCTTTAATTTTCAATAACTGGACATTTGGAGCCACAACAACATTAAACCCCTTCAGAAAAAGCGACCAAAGCCACCTGCTTACTTCAGTAAACCCATTTGTAAGTTTACAAATCGAACATTTTATTTTTGGAATGTCTTATGATGCCAACCTATCAAAATTAAGTCATACCAGAGGAGTTTTTGAATTTGGATTAACCTATCAGGCTAATTTAGACCTCAAATGCTTTGGTTGCCCTACATATTCCTACAGGTAAAATCTTAAATATATATTTGAAATTTTCCGTTTAGTCATACTACGTCATAGAATCATTTTCCTTGAGTTCGCTCAATTATTCTTACTCACACAAATAAATATAACTTGCTTTAAAACCATTTAATCAGTTGTTTGGCAACTTTTCAAACTCAAAATAACTTTAAAACTTTATTTAAGTCTGCTTTTAGGTTTACTAAGATGCATCTTCACAGCCCCGTACCCAACCTGCAAACTAATTAAAAAAGTAAGTTAATGTTACAATTTTTTGGTTTTATGTTTCGGTAAAAGGAATCAACAAATTAAAAAACACTGCCACTTTACCACTTACCGAATAAAAAAATTGCCGTAACACTATCAAAATAAAGCAGATAAATATCAAAAAAATCGAAATAGGTAGTTAATCGATTGTTAAACTACTTTAATCGAAAAAAAGATTTTTAACAAATGATTTAGTGAATAAAGCCATAAATTTGATAGAAGACCCTAAATTTTTCTCAATGGTTATCTCAAGTAAAAAGTCTGTTTTACTTTATCAAATCCATACTACTACCCTCTTTCTTTATGGTCTCTGAAGAAGAGGATTGTATCTGAAAAGAATTTTATAATTCATTTTATAAAATTAATCGCCTAAAAAATATCAGTAAGTGGTCTTCATTAGGACAAATGAAAAATTTGAAAAAATGAATTTATAATGAAAAAAACCTACTTTTTAATATTAACAGTATTTTTCAGTTTACAAACGGTTTTTAGTCAAAACACAGGAGATTTTAGATCATCATCTTCAGGAAACTGGGAATCAGCATCGACTTGGGAGGTATATGATGGTGGTTCATGGGTAAGTTCGAGTTCATTTCCTGGACAAAACTCTGGAACATATAACGTAACTATACTTTCAGGAAGCACAATTACAATTGACTCTAATTTATTAACGCTTAATATGGGATCTGTTAAAGTGTCTGGAACTTTAACATTTAATCCCCCCGTAACTCCTTACACAGTAAGATTATCAACATCAAATCTTGAAATTGATGGAGGTGTCTTAAATTTCATTGGGACCAAAGTTCGATTAGAATTACCGAGCACAAGTATATTACAAGTTCAAAATGGGGGATCCATTATAACTAGTTCATGTAACAATAACAATGCAATATTTATAGGAACAAACAAATATGCTGTTTGTACTGGTGCCCCAGGAAACATATATACGTTTGGTGAAGTAATTGCTTCCGGAGGTAATGTAAATACCGAAATTACAAATCCAATTACAAATCCAATCACAACTGAAGGCTGTTCGACTATTACCCTTGAAGGAGGTTACGATGGAACCGAAACAAATGTAACTTACACTTGGAAAGTCAGAGACCCAAACAGTATAATTACAACATTAAATTCAGGTACATTAGCTGATAATACCTACAGTACAACTTCTTCTTTCACTCCTACAATAATTGGAGAATATTTAGTTTCTCTTGAAATAACTACTACTTCCTCGGCTACCAATTTTGAAACCAGAACTTTTAACATCAGTGATAACACAAAACCAACCCTTACTGCAATTGACGATAAAAACGAAAATGTTGGCGCTTCCTGTTCTTTTACAATACCGGATTATACAGGATTGACTACTGCAGCTGATAATTGTACCGCCGTTGGAAACATTATTAAAACTCAATCGC
>CAZTLN010000019.1:5411-46274 GCA_964614445.1 uncultured Flavobacterium sp.
GACGATGGAAATGGAAATTCTATTGATGTGACTCAAAATATCACAGTAGATGATAACACAAAACCAACCCTTACTGCAATTGACGATAAAAACGAAAATGTTGGCGCTTCCTGTTCTTTTACAATACCGGATTATACAGGATTGACTACTGCAGCTGATAATTGCACCGCCGTTGGAAACATTATTAAAACTCAATCGCCTGCAGTTGGTACGGTAATCAGCGGACACAACACTTCCCAACTTGTCACCATTACTGCCAATGACGGTAACGGAAATACGAAAACAACCAGCTTTACTATAACTTTAAAAGATGTTACAAAGCCAATAATAATCTGTCCTGCAACTGCAACTGCTAACACTAATAATGACGGAGCAGGTAACTGTACAACAACAGTTGCACTTGGAACTCCTACCGCCACTGACAACTGTACTATCACAGGAAACTTTAGATTTACTGCAAAATTAGGTGGTATCACAATTAACCCAGTTACTCATTTATTCCCTACAGGAAACACCACAGTTGTTTGGACAGCTACTGATGAAGCAGGAAACACTTCCCTTCCATGTAATCAAATCGTAAGGGTAACTGACAACGAGATACCTTCCATTGAGACTCTAGCTAACAGCAACGTTACAACAGATAATGGAACCTGTACTTTTGACAGTTCAAAACTTACAAAACCAGCTACTAATGACAATTGTGGTGTGGTTTCGGTGTTAGCTACACCTGTAATTTTAGTACTTGGTGAAAACACCGTTACCTGGACAGTAAAAGACAGTTCTGGACTTTCTAACACTTCGACACAAAAAGTAACCGTTGTTGACAACCAACCTCCTTCGATAGCAACTTTACCATCTATCAATGTAAGTGCCGATTTTGGAACCTGTACTTTTGAAAGTTCACAACTTACAAAACCCACTGCTACTGATAATTGTGGTGTAAATTCAGTGGTAGCTATACCCGCAACATTAAATGTTGGCACAAACACTGTTACCTGGACAGCAACAGATAATTCTGGACTAACCAAAACTTCTACCCAATTAGTTACAGTTATGGACAACCAAAGTCCCAAAGCTGTTTGTAAAGATTACACTGCGGTATTAGGTCCAAACGGTATAGTTAATATTTCTGCCCTTGAACTAGACAACGGTTCTTTTGACAATTGTGGAATAGTAAAGATGACCGTCAACCCTAACTCATTTACTTGTAATGAGGTTGGCCAACAAATTGTAACTTTTACGGTTTTTGACGATACTGGAAATAGTGATCAATGTACAGCCACAGTAACTGTCGTAGATAATACACCGCCAACAATGATTTGTCAAAACTTTGTAGTTGTGGTAGATGCCATTACCCGAAAAGCAACAATCAAAGCATCGGATGTTGATAATGGCTCTAACGATGCTTGTGGAATTATATCCTTAAGTGTTGAACCTTCCGTTTTTGAAGAATCAACAAATGTTTATACAGCTACAACAACCTTAACTGCCGTGGACACTAATGGTAATTCTAATTCTTGCACCGCTACTGTAACGGTAGAACCACCTAAAAATCAGTTCACCTATTTAACAGGGATTATTGTAAATCCTATTCCAGACAATCCCCAAGCAGCAAGTTCTCTTGTTGAAGTTACCGCCTGTCCGGGAGGAATTACGATTCCAAAGGATATTGAATTAACACTTAGTGCTATTGGAACTTATAACTTGCAAGCATCAGATGTACTAAATTGGGAATATTCTGATGACAATGGAGAAACCTGGACCGAAATTACAAATACAGCGGGAATACTAACCTATACCATAACTGGTTTAACGAGTGACACTTTTATTCGGTTAAGAATCACTGATGCAGACGATTCATCAATTATAAAAACTTCAGGGGAGGCTTATATTAGATTTCTACCACCTGAATCTCCGCCAATAATTGTAAGTCATACCGCTTTGGATATTTGCCTAGGTAACTCAGTAACTGTAGACGCAGAAAGTTATTTCGATCAACCAAATGGCCAGTTTGGTGAAGGTGGAGAATTTAACTATGCCCAACCTGATGGTTGGCGTGTTGATGGCTTAGATGGTTTTTTCCCTGCAAGTGGGGACAATGGTAATGAGACAACATGGAAAGAATCTAATTCGAATAATAATGCCACCTTTAGTGGAATCAACTACGACACCACTGACAACACAAAATTTGCTATTGCACACGGGGTGGGTAATTATACCACATTAGAGACTCCTGTATTTAGTACTATAGGAATGACCTCTAGCGAAGCTATCCTGAATTTTAATACTAGTTGGTATTTCTGTAGTGAGGGATACGGTGAGATATGGCTATCTTTCGATTCAGGAAACACCTATGAAAAGCAACTCTTTACTAACGAAGCCTATGATTTCGATTCCCGTGATGGTAATACCACCTCAGGTGTCAAATTAAAATCGGGACCAGGACAAAAATGTATCGGTACAACTGATCCAAGAATGTTACCCGCTACTATCAATCTTGGAAATTATGCAGGCCTTTCAGGTCTTCGTGTTAGATTTGAATTTCATGGAAGCACCGAAAGTTGTGGTGATGTAAGTACTTCAGATATTCCAAATACAGATAATGTCAATAATTGCAAAGCTGGCAATTCACTTGCCAGTGGGTGGGCTATTGATGCCGTGGGTTTTGCATATGCTCAGGTGGATGATGAATTAGAATGGACAGATGAAGACGGTACAGTAATTGCCCGGGGTACAACCGCAATCGTAACACCTGTTACTCCGGGAATTAGAGAGTATGGTGTAACAACCTTAGTGAATGGGTGTAGAACAGACAATGATTCCGGAACTAATTTTATCAATATTAATACTAGCTTAGCTTATTGTGGCGAAGATTATACGCCACTTGCAAGTGAATGTGGGGAAAACAGTATTCAATTGAATGCCTACGATAATACTAAAACCGCAGTTACCAATTTCAACAAAGGAGCTTGGAAAACTAATCTATACGTAGTTCCTAACACATCCAATGGTGATACTGACTATTTGGGAACAGGAGTTACAGGAAGTTGGTCAGTTCAAAATGCCACCAATTCCTCCTGTGGTAGTTCAGCAACCTTTTCCAGCAACTCAGATCCGGATGCCATTTTTACGGCAGACCCTGGCACCTACACTCTAAGATGGACTCTTACAAATGGATGCTATGACGAAATAACCGTTAAAATAGTAGATTGTAAGAGTGTAGATTTTGACGGAATCAACGACTATGTCTCCTTCAAAGACAATTACAACCTAAATGGTAATTTCAGTATAGAAACTTGGGTTAAACCAAACTCTGTCAATAATTACAGAACAATTTTTTCAAGAAAAGATGCCTACGATAACACCAAGGGGTATGACCTAAGTATCATAGATGCCAAGGTAAAATTCAATTGGTATAACAATTCAGGAATAAACACATTATCGACGGGCCCTTACTCTATTGGTACAGACAGATGGTATCATTTGGCAGTTACCTTCGATGGGACAACTTACAAGCTTTACGTTGACGGTTTAGAGTTAGCAACCAAAAACGGAACCGCTCCGGCCACTACCGCCAGTACTGTTGAAGCGCTATTGGGAGCAATGGACAAATCTACTGCTAATCCAACAAATAATTTCCACGGTTGGATTGATGAAGTTAAAATATGGAACAAAGCCTTGGAAGTTGATCAAATACGTCAAATGATGAATCAGGAAATTGATGCTTATGGAGCTGATGTTGGTGGTTTAATAATTCCACTAAAAATCTCAGGTAGCGACATGGACAATAATGGAATTGAAGACAATCCAATTGTTTGGAATGATTTGACCGGCTACTATCGAATGACCACCAGCTGTGGTAATCTAGATGCCTTTAAGGGGGTGAGCGGAAGACTTCATAATATCCAAACAAGTGAGTCACAAACCGCTCCTATTCCATACACCTCGAGAATTTCTAATCATACTTGGAATACTGATAACACATGGACACATCATGAAGTTTGGGATTCTCCAAACAGTTTTGGGATTAATGGTGAAGCTATCGATTGGAACATCGTAAAAACAAATCATAAAATAACTTCAAATTCAAAAGACCTTACTCTTCTTGGTCTGATTGTGGAATCCAACGAATTAATAATCACTAATGCAGGCATTCAGAACGAAACAAACTTAGGGCATGGCTTATGGCTAACCCACTATTTGAAATTAGATGGTTTTATTGATTTGGTAGGAGAATCACAATTGGTACAGAAAAGGTATGGATATTATGATGCCGACAATAATTTTTTAAGCACTCAATATAGCCAAAGTATTTTTGACGACGCTAGTTCAGGGTATATTGAAATTGATCAGCAAGGTCAAAAAAACAGCTACAACTATAATTACTGGTCTTCACCTGTCAGTATCAGGGGGTATGCCACCAATTCAACATACACAATTTCAGATGTTTTAAGAGACGGAATGGACTCCTCCAATCCTAAACAAATTCAATTTGGCAATGATGCCTATTTCGCTGATGGAGCAATTTCAGATCCGTTTAAAATAAGTAACAGATGGATTTGGTCCTACAGTTCCCTAACTCCTGACTCAAATTCAAATTGGGACAATTATTTTCAATGGAAATACAAAGCCAATACGGGACAAATCAACGCTGGTGAAGGGTTTACAATGAAAGGTTCTGGTGGCCCCGCCGAAATTTCAGAATTATTAAACCACGTTTTTACCGGAAAACCAAACTCTGGCACAATTGATTTATTTATCGCTCAGGAACAAACCTACTTAATTGGTAATCCTTATCCATGTGCTTTAGACGCAATTGAATTTATAAAAGATAACCTGAAAGATTGTGATGGTTGTCGGGGAACCAGCAATTCCTTCGGAGGTGCCCTATACTTTTGGGATCATTTTGACTTATCAAACAATCATTACTTAGCCCAATATGAAGGCGGATACGCCACCTATTCGCTTACAGGGGGAGTCGAAGCTATCGCAGATGATCCTCTTACGGTCAACAATAATGATAATGGAACCAAAATTCCAGAACGCTATGTGCCCGTAGCACAAGGTTTTTTCATCGACGCAGCAATTGACCCGGAAATTTTAGTTTCACCTGCAACCGTGACTGGTGGACCAATTATCTTCAAAAATAGCCAACGAGCTTTTGTAAGAGAATCTTCCGGTAACGCAATGTTCCTAAAAACAACTAAATCTGACAAGGAAATTTCCATAAAAGCCAAGCCAGTTTCACCAAATAATCCAAGAATAAGACTTGGTTTTACCTCTCCGATAGGATCCCACCGCCAACTTCTGCTAGGTGCGGATTCAAAAACCACCAAACTTTATGATTATGGATACGATGCAAAAATGTTGGGCACAAATGACAATGACATGTATTGGCAATTAGGAAAAACTCCTTTAGTAATCCAGTCCATTCCCGACTTTAATGACGATCAAAACTTACCGATTGGAATAAAAGTAAATAGCGAAGGAGAAAGTACCATAAAAATAGATGCTTTGGAGAATGTTGAAAACAGTCTGGAAATATATATTTATGACAATGAAACTGGAATTTATCATGATTTAACCAAAAATGAATTCAGAATTACACTTGCTGTTGGCGAATACAACAAACGTTTTTCTTTAAGATTTGCAAATAAATCTTTGAGTTACACAGACTCAAATTTGGACCAAGGAATCATCATATTTTATAACTCTCAAAATAATACCCTAAATGTTAAGAACAATTTTACTGACACCTCTATTAATTCAATTTATCTGTTTAGCCTCACAGGACAAAAAATAAACGATTGGAAAAACAGCGATAATAGTCAAACTTACATTCAAAAATCCACTAAAGGTCTTAGCTCAGCAGTCTATATTGTAAAAATCATTACAAATCATGGAGAGTTGAGTAAACAGGTTATTATTAATTAACAGCGTAATATCCTTACTATTTGGAATAAAAATCAAAAACTAACCCGTCTATACTGGCGGGTTTATTCTTTTAATATATTTATGTTTTTCCTATCGAAGTCTTATACTCCATTCAAATTCCATAGTAGAAACAATTTCACCTTTTTCATTAGTCCCAATAGAGGTCATCCAAAAGTTCTGTCCATCACCGGTAGCAATGGTCTCCTGAATTGCACCATCAATAAGGCCGCCATCATTACACACAAACGTAATGGTACCAGTGGCTTTTTTACTGAAATTGGCCCTACTATTAGCTACCAACATAGAAATTTTTTTTTCGTTATAATCAATATGTGACATCACCAAGGCACCCGTTGACAATTCAGCTGCCATTGCCTGCACAGCAAAATAAATAGATTTAAAAGGATTCTGATTAATCCAACTATGTCTCACCTTAACGACACATTTATTTACACTAATATCCATAACCCTTACCCCACATATATAGGCAGAAGGTATTTTAAAAAATAAATAGGTATTGACCTTAGAAGGGGTGAATTTTTCCATCATTCTGATTTTGAACTAATTTACAAAAAATATTAAGCTTTTATCAATTCTGAAACTGATGTTAATATTTAGTTAATATACACTACTATGCAATACAAGATACCTTCTTTTATTTATATATTTGTATAACATTATTTAAACAAGGAAATATATGAACATAAATTCTGAAAATAATACCGCATCATTTATGCACCTGAGTGCCCTGACCCAATACTTTTTACAGTTCATCCCATTTGTAAATTTTATTATACCAATAATTATATGGACTTCTAAAAAAGACAAATCCGAATTCATTGATTTTCACGGCAAACAAATCATAAATTTTCAGCTAAGCATATTGTTATATTGTCTCATATTAGCAGCAATAGCCTTACCTGCATTTTTATTTTCAATTTTTACCGGTATGCCCCAAGATGGTTTCCCCTTCCATCATGGATTTTATTTCCACGAAATTGATCTAAGAAGTATTTTGAGAAGTCTCTCCTTTCCATTTTTCGTTGTGATAATCTTGGCCGGATTAAAAATTGCAGAATTTATATTAATAATCGTGGCAGCTTTAAATGCCTCAAAGGGAAATAAATACAAATATCCTCTATCGATTGCTTTTATTAAGTAAAAAAAAGGACGCTTTATAAAAAAATAGATTATGAACATAGAAAACACTAAAGCCCAAATGCGTAAAGGTGTTCTTGAATTTTGCATTCTTTCAGTTTTAAATTTGAAAGATGCTTATACATCTGAAATAATGGAAACATTAAAAAACGCAAAATTATTAGTCGTAGAGGGAACAATCTATCCCCTTCTAACACGATTAAAAAACGACGGATTACTTAGTTACCGCTGGGAAGAGTCTACTTCCGGCCCTCCCAGAAAATACTACGAGCTTACCGAAAAAGGTAAAACATTCCTTGACGAACTCAGTGGAACCTGGAATGAATTATCCACCGCAGTCAACTTAATCACTAATCAAAAACAATAGTCATGAACAAAACTGTAAATATAAACTTAGGCGGTATGTTCTTTAATATAGACGAAGATGCCTATCAAAAATTATCGCGCTATTTTTACGCAATTCAGAGGTCAATTACAGATTCAGCAAGTAAAGAGGAAATTCTCAAAGACATTGAAATGAGAGTTGCCGAGTTATTAAATGAGAATCTAAAAAATGAAAAACAAGTAATAAGCCTTCAAAACATTGATGAAGTGATTGCTGTTATGGGCCAACCCGAAGATTATATAATAGAAGAGGACCCCACAACATACCATAACCAAAATTACAATGCAAAAAGCATTTCAAAAAAACTATATCGAGACACGGATAAAAGTTTAATTGGTGGCGTTGCATCGGGCTTAGGACACTATTTCGGAATTGATCCCGTATGGATTAGGATTGCCCTAGTGCTGTTAGTTTTTGCAGGATTTGGTACAGGAATTTTGATTTACATTGTACTATGGATAATTATTCCTGAAGCCAAAACTACATCTGAAAAACTCGAAATGACAGGAGAACCTGTCAATATCTCTAACATTGAAAAAAAAGTAAGAGAAGAATTTGATAATGTTTCCGAAAAAATAAAGAATGTTGATTATGACAAATTTGGAACTAAATTAAGAAATGGTGTAAAAAGAACTGGAAATTCTCTTGGGGATTTTTTTACCAGTATTCTAAATGTTTTTGCCAAGATGCTTGGAATGGTTTTAATAATAATAGGAATCACAACCTTAATAATTCTGACAATTAGCCTATTCGCATTAGCCACAAATGTAATTAGCGGATATCCCCTGCAAGGGTTTGTGGAGGCACTCAACCAAACTCAATACCCAATATGGGCCTCTGCTTTAATGATATTTCTGACAGTCGGAATCCCTTTTTTCTTTCTTAGTTTACTGGGATTCAAACTTTTATTACCAGGCTATAAATCAATTGGTAATTTTAGTAAGTATACCTTGCTTGCTTTGTGGCTGATTTCACTTGCCCTTACTATTTCTCTTGGAATATCACAAGCTTTGGCCTACAGCTCTGAAGGAAGAGTTGTCGAAAGGGAAAACATAATTATTTTACCTCAGGACACGCTGTTAGTTAAATTCAAACATAATGATTACTATTCCAAAAGTACTCATGACCATACAAGTTTCAAAATAATACAAGATTCAACAGGATCTGACATTATATATTCGAATAAAATAAATTTTAAAATTGAAAAAACAGAGGAAGGATTACCATATGTTCAAATAGAAAAAGAAGCAAATGGAATATCACTTGCAGAAGCAAGGGCAACAGCCAAAGCAATCAATTACAGTTATAAAACAGAGAACAATCATTTGATCTTTGATAATTATCTGACAACGGATCTTAAAAATAAATTTCATGATCAGGAAATAAAAATTATTTTGTTTCTCCCTAAAGGAACTATATTCAAAGTAGATACCAGTCCGAGAGACTATGACAGATCAGACAACAATTTCTTTAACTTACACTACAGTTCAGACAATTACATTTATAAAGTTTCAGAATCACAGGTAAAATGCCTGAATTGTCCGTCTGAAGAAAACGAGTACAATGATGTAGAAAACAACGAGGAAAACACAGCAGTAGAAGTATTCTAAAAATTGTTATAATCCAATTGAAATCAGTGATCGATTGCGATTAATTAGCAGTCAAATGTCTGCCAATTTTAAAAACAAAAAAAAACCCATTTAAATTAATAAATGGGCTTTTGCAGTTCACTTCAAGTTTTTTATTCTTTTGAAGCCAAATACCTCTCTGCATCCAGAGCTGCCATACATCCCGTGCCGGCTGCCGTTATTGCTTGGCGATATACATTGTCGGCAGCATCACCAGCAACAAATACTCCGGGAACATTTGTTTTAGAACTACCGGGAACATTTTTTATATACCCCGTTTCATCAAGTTTAATATAATCCTTGAAAATATCAGTATTTGGTTTATGACCAATAGCAACAAAGAAACCTGTAGCCTCAATTTCTATGGTCTCCCCATTAGTCTTATTCAAAGCTTTTACACCAGTAACCACCTGGCCGTCTCCCAAAACCTCAATAGTATCATGACTCATCAAGATTTCGATATTTTCAGTTTTACGTACACGTTCCTCCATTATCTTAGAAGCTCTGAACTTTTCACTTCTTACCAACATCGTTACTTTTTTACAAAGTTTGGAGAGATAATGTGCCTCCTCACAGGCTGAATCACCCGCACCCACAATAACCACTTCTTGATTTCTATAGAAAAAACCATCACAAACTGCACAGGCAGAAACTCCACCACCTAATTTCAAGTAATGTTGTTCGGAAGGCAACCCTAAGTATTTCGCAGAGGCCCCCGTACAAATAATAACGGTTTCACAATGCAATTCCTTACTGCCGTTAATCCACACTTTATGTGTATCCCCTGAAAAATAAACCTCCGTAGCCCAACCATCACGGACATCAGTACCAAAACGTTGTGCCTGTTGTTGTAATTGGATCATCATTTCCGGACCGGTAACTCCATCTACATATCCCGGAAAATTTTCCACTTCATTAGTTGTGGTTAACTGACCACCTGGCTGTATTCCCTGGTATAAAACAGGATTCATATTAGCTCTGGCCGCGTAAATTGCAGCAGTATACCCTGCAGGACCCGAACCTATAATAAGACATTTTATTTTTTCAATTGTATCAGACATAATCTATTTAATTTTTTTTTAAAGAAAAACAAAAATAGGAGATTATTACCTTAAAAAAGAATTTCAACAAATAGTTTTTAGGTTATAAATAAAAAAAATCCTTCCTGAAACCAGAAAGGATTTTTGTCGGGGTGGCAGGATTCGAACCTGCGGCCTCCTGCTCCCAAAGCAGGCGCGATAACCGGGCTACGCTACACCCCGAAAGCGGCTGCAAATATAAAACTATTTTTTGCTTTTACAAGTCCAATCAAAAAATAAACACTAAAATTAATTCGAAAATCAAAAGCATCAGCTAAAACCGACATATAAGCACTCCTTGTTTTTTTTTTAGTAAAGTAAAATCAGGCATTAACAAATGTTAACAAAATAGATTTTCATAAACCATAATAAATTGTATTTTTACGCTTCAAAATTATATTAAGATAAATGGGCAAAATCATTGCGATTGCTAATCAAAAAGGGGGGGTTGGAAAAACGACAACATCTGTAAATCTTGCAGCCTCCTTAGGAGTTTTAGAAAAAAAAGTATTGTTAATAGACGCTGATCCTCAAGCTAATGCTAGTTCAGGTTTAGGTATTGATGTTGAAAATGTAGAAATCGGAACCTACCAAATCCTTGAACACAGTAATAGCCCACAGGAGGCAATTGTAAAATGTACAGCCCCTAATGTTGATCTTATTCCCGCACATATAGACCTTGTTGCAATCGAAATTGAATTGGTTGACAAGGAAAACAGAGAATACATGCTTAAAACCACCTTGGAAAGTGTGAAAAACGACTATGACTACATCATAATCGACTGCGCACCTTCCTTAGGGCTACTCACCTTAAACGCATTGACGGCGGCGGATTCTGTAATCATTCCTATTCAATGTGAGTATTTTGCATTAGAGGGTCTTGGAAAATTATTAAACACTATAAAAAGCATCCAAAAAATTCACAATCCAGAACTGGATATTGAAGGTTTATTACTGACCATGTTTGATTCCAGACTGCGCTTGTCGAACCAAGTTGTGGAAGAGGTGCAAAAACATTTTAACGACATGGTTTTTGAAACCATCATTCAAAGAAATGTGAAATTGAGTGAGGCACCGAGTTTTGGAGAGAGCATCATCAACTATGATGCCACCAGCAAAGGAGCTACAAACTACCTACACCTTGCTCAGGAAATAATCAAGAAAAACAGCAACTAATTTTATGGCAAAAGCAATAAAAAAACAGGCTTTGGGAAGAGGGTTATCAGCTTTGTTAAAAGACCCGGAAAATGATATAAAATCGGCAAGCGATAAAAATGCAGACAAGGTTGTAGGAAATATAATTGAGCTTGAAATTAATGCTATCGAAATAAATCCTTTTCAACCAAGAAGCAACTTCAACGAGGAATCTCTTAAAGAATTAGCCACTTCGATTAAAGAATTAGGGGTTATCCAGCCCATTACAGTTAGAAAACTCGATTTTAATAAATTCCAATTAATCTCTGGTGAACGACGTTTGCGTGCATCAAAATTAATGGGACTATCCACAATTCCCGCTTACATACGAATTGCAGATGACAATGAGTCTTTAGTAATGGCATTGGTTGAAAATATCCAGCGTCATGATTTAGACCCAATTGAAATAGCACTTTCTTATCAGCGATTGATTGATGAGATAGAACTTACTCAAGAGCAAATGAGTGAAAGAGTTGGAAAAAAACGTTCTACAATAGCCAATTACCTGCGACTTTTAAAACTTGATCCAATAATACAAACCGGAATTCGCGATGGTTTCATTAGTATGGGACATGGTAGAGCAATAATAAATGTAGAAGACTTAGAGGTTCAAACGGATATCTATCAGAAAATCGTCAGCAAAAACCTTTCTGTCCGCGATACTGAAGCTTTGGTAAAAAACTATCAGGAAAGCCTAAAGCCTAAACCTACTGTAGCTTCTAAAGCCTCCACCTTCGAAATTAACGAAAGTCATAAAAAAGCATTCGACGACTATTTTGGAAGTAAAGTAGATGTCAAAGTAGCAAATAACGGTAAGGGAAAAATCACTATTCCATTCAAATCCCAAGCGGATTTTAATAGAATTATTGAATTAATAAAAGGACAGTGAATAAATTAATATCCATAGCATTATTCTTTCTAATAATAAGCAATGGTACTGTTTTAGCCCAAAAGAAAACGGAAACAGATTTAGTGGCAAAGGACACAATTAAATCAAACGACATTGATCCTTTGACTCCGGCTAAAGCAGCATTCTATTCTGCTGTAATACCGGGTCTCGGCCAAGCTTACAATAAGAAATACTGGAAAATACCATTGGTATACGCCGGCATAGGAACCAGTCTTTATTTTTATATAGACAGTAAAAAAAAATATCAGGATTTCAGGGAAGCCTACAAACGAAGATTAGAAGGTTATACCGATGATGAGTATTCCTATCTTGACACAAGTCGTTTGATAGCTGGACAAAAATTTTATCAGCGAAACAGGGATTTTTCGGCATTATTTGTTTTGGGTTTTTATGTACTTAATATTATCGATGCCAATGTAGATGCAGCATTAAAGCAATTTAATATAGACGACAACTTATCTTTAAAACCAAGAATTTATCCCGACAATAGAACTTTAAAAACTAACGTTGGATTAACACTCAATTATAATTTTTAATCAAGCAACAAAGGTTTGACATCATCAGGCCTTTTAAAATTTAAAAACAGGACAAATGAAAATAGCACTTTTAGGATATGGAAAAATGGGTCAGGTAATCGAAAGAATTGCCTTGGAAAGAGGACATGAAATTGTTTTGAAAAAAGACGAATTCAACACCTTCGACGGCCTTGAAAATGCGGATGTTGCAATTGACTTTAGTGTTCCGATGGCTGCCGTCGAAAACATTTCGAGCTGTTTTCATACAAATGTTCCGGTGGTTTCAGGGACCACTGGATGGTTGGACCGTTACGATGAAATGATTGCGTTGTGTAAAGAAAAAAACGGAGGTTTTATTTCCAGTTCCAATTTTAGCTTAGGTGTAAATATTTTCTTCGGACTAAATGAATATTTAGCAAAAATGATGTCCAGTCTTAATAATTATAAGGTAAGCATGGAAGAAATTCACCATATACACAAACTTGATGCCCCAAGTGGAACTGCAATTTCATTGGCACAAGGAGTAATTGAAAACAGCAATTATACCAATTGGACCCTGGAAGAAGCAAAGGAAAATGAAATACACATAGAAGCACTACGTATAGACGAAGTACCCGGAACTCACACAGTCACTTATGACTCAAGCATAGACAGCATCGAAATTAAACATACGGCACACAACCGGGAAGGATTTGCACTTGGAGCAGTAATTGCAGCTGAATGGTTAGCGGGTAAACAAGGAATATACAGTATGAAAGATGTACTTAATATCCAATAATTAAAATATTAAAAAAATCTAATTCAAAAGGTTTATGACAACTTATCAATGGTTTGTTTTTTTCTTAATCGTCCAATTAGTACATCTATTAGGGACATGGAAACTTTATGTAGCAGCGGGACAAAAAAGTTGGGAAGCAGCTATACCCGTATATAACGCTATAACCTTAATGAAAATAATTGGTCGACCTACATGGTGGACCTTATTGCTTTTCATTCCGATTATCAACCTTATTATGTTCCCTGTAATTTGGGTTGAAACCTTAAGAACCTTTGGAAAAAAATCACAGGCAGATACTATTTTGGGAATATTAACTTTTGGACTTTATATTTACTACATCAATTACACCCAGGAATTACATTACATTGCTGAGAGAGATTTAAATCCCAAAAACAAAACCGCCGATACAGTAAGCTCACTTTTATTTGCTATAATAGTCGCCACATTTGTCCACACTTATTTTATACAACCATACACCATTCCCACATCATCATTGGAAAAATCACTTTTGATCGGGGACTTTTTATTCGTCAGCAAGGTTAATTACGGTGCCAGAGTACCTATGACTCCTGTAGCATTACCAATGGTACATGATTCAATTCCGATGATTAAAAGAAAATCCTATTTAAGTTGGCCACAACTACCATATCTGCGATTACCTGGAATTGAAAACAAAATAGAACGAACTGACATTGTAGTTTTCAACTGGCCTGTCGACACGGTTCATTATTTCTTTGAGCCAAAAGGCAGACCTGGTGTTATTAAACCGATAGACAAAAAATCAAATTACGTAAAAAGATGTGTAGGGACTCCAGGAGATAGCTTAGCTATTAAAGATGGAATTATATACATCAATAACAAAATACTACAGCTGCCTGAAAGAGCAAAACCGCAATTCTCCTATATTGTTTCACTGGACGGAAAAACTTCAATTGATTTCGATTTTCTTCTACGAGACTTAAATATAACAGACCCGGTATATTTTAAAAATATTAATACTAAAGACTCTTTAATATTTAATGCCCTTACAGCTACCTCAGTTGAAAGATTAAGACGCGTTCCCGGCATAACTTCTGTAACAAGAAACATCGCACATGGTCCTGAAGAGGGTATTTTTCCACAAACTAATAAATGGAACCGTGATAATTTCGGTCCGATCTATATTCCTCAAAAAGGTCAAACTGTTTCACTTACATCTGAGTCGTTACCATTTTACCAAAGAATTATAACTGATTACGAAAAAAATGATGACGGAACAAAAAATACGATTCAGCAAACTGGAAACGAAATCAGAATTAACGGTCAGGTCACTAAAACTTATACTTTTAAACAAAACTACTATTGGATGATGGGTGATAATCGCCACAACTCTGAAGACAGTCGCTATTGGGGCTATGTACCTGAAGACCACATTGTAGGGAAACCTGTATTTATATGGATGAGTTGGGACACCAATGGGAAAGGTTTGAATAAAATTCGATGGAACAGAGTTTTCACTACAGTTAGTGGTGAAGGACAACCACAATCTTATTTTAAATACTTCCTGATTGCATTAGCTGCTTTCTTCATTGGCGAATATTTCTGGAAGAAAAAGAAAAGTAAAAATACAATCTTATAATAAATCAAGAAAAAGGTTTAAAGTGTAAAAAAGCTTTAAACCTTTTACTATTATAATCAAATCAGAAATAAACAAATGAAAACTTTATTATTCCCTTCATACTTTCCCTCTATCAGTCATTTTGTTGCTATGGCTCAAGCAGACCACATCGTATTTGAAACGGAAGACAATTTTCAAAAGCAAACCAATCGGAATCGAACCTATATTTATAGTCCAAACGGAATTCAATTATTAAATATTCCTGTAAAACATTCCAAAATCAGTCATCAAAAAACAAAAGATATTCAAATTGAAAATGATTTTGACTGGCAAAAACAACATTTTAAATCACTTGAAGCGGCCTACCGCAGTTCCCCTTTTTTCGAATATTTTGAAGATGATTTTGTTCCGTTTTTTGAAAAAAAACATACTTTCTTAATGGATCTGAATCTTGAAGTATTTGACCTGGTTAACAAATGTATGCGCACCAAATTTGCGTTTGAAACTACTAAGGAATACTTCCACACAGTAGACACAAATACTGTGCTTGACTACCGTTTTTTAATCAATGGAAAAAAAGACCCATCAGAATTTCAACCCTACACTCAAGTATTTGACGACAAATTTGGCTTTATAAATAATCTTAGCATCCTAGATTTGCTGTTTAACGAAGGAAAATTCACCATGGACTATCTTAAATCGCAAACATTAATTAGTACGCTGTAAGTTCTATTCAAGTGCTAACTTTGCCATAATAGGATAATGATCAGAGTTTTCAAATTCCGGAAAACTTTCAAATTCTTTCACTTTCATTTTCTTATCAGCAAAAATATAGTCAATTCTAGCCGGATAGTATTTGAATTTATAAGTTTGACCGAATCCTTTTCCTGCTTCCTCAAACGCATCTTTGGAATTACCTTTAATTATCCGGTAAACATAAGAAAAGGCACTGTTATTCATATCCCCGCAAATAATGGCCGGATACGCTGTGTTTTTCAAATGATCCCTCAAGATTTCAGCCTGTTGCTGCTGCTGCTTAAAAGCCTTACTGATTCTATTAATAAGCATTTGTGATTTACCCTTATTAATCGCATCAATATTTTCAGAAATCTCGTTAACATCCGGAGATATTTTTATGGATTGCAAATGCATATTATACACCCTTAGAATATCTTTACCCCTCTTTATATCGGCATAAACAACATTATTATTTGAGTTAGGAAACACAATATTACCCTGATCAATTATGGGATATTTGGAAAAAATTGCCTGGCCAGTTTTTATCTTATTACCTCCCATAAAAATATATTTATGCCGATAAACCTTAAGGTCAATATTAGCCGAATGAGAAAACTCCTGAATACATAAAACATCAGGATTTTTTTCATTGATAAAATGCAAAATTTCTTCAGGCACATCATTTCTATTCAGCCATTTAAATAAATTAAAGAGCCTGACATTATAACTCATTACCACAAAATCCTTTTCACTTTCAGCATATTCTTTGGGAGAGAATTTATAAAACTTATTTATGAAAGTAATACCTATCAAAAGGACTAACCCAGACACAATCATCCTTTTCTTGAATTGTAAGGCCCAATAGACAAAAAACAAGGCATTAAGAATAAAGAAAAGCGGCATAAATAGTGTCAATACAGCCAAAATAGGAAAAATCTTGGGTGCCAAAAAAGGCAAGACATAGGCTATAAAAGTGATCACTACCAAGAGAATGTTACATAAGAACATTATCTTATTGAACCAGGAGAGGTTTTTCATTTATTATGATTTAATCTCTGACTTAAAAAAACCCTAAAAGTACCAAAAACAATTAATTACTTTCCAGCTTTGAATAAAAAATCTTTTTCTTCTTTTGTCAAACTGTCGTATCCCGATTGACTGATTTTATCCAATATCTCATCTATTTGCTGTTGGACTTTATCTTTTCTAACAATTCCGGAGGTTTTATTTTCTACTGGCCTTGAATAATTTCGATGCACTTTCTTGAACGGAGTAGATGGTGACTTCTTAAACAGGTTTACAAAAAAATCAATAAAACCGGTTACCAGCAAACTCAAATCACGACCGCTTCTTAGCAATTGAATGTACACGACACCAAAAAAAGCTCCAGCCAAATGAGAAATATGACCACCCATATTACCCAAGAGAATTTGACTAAAATCCAAAACAAGAATAAAAAAAGAAATGTGCCATAATTTCACATTCCCTATCAAAAGCAAACGGATATACATCAGGGGTTGATAAGCCGTAACTGCAAACAAAACCCCCATTATTGCAGCACTGGCACCAACAAGTATGGCACTTGTATTAAGAAAATAATAACTCAAAGCATATATGATCCCAGCAAAAACAGCACTTAAAATATAAACTCCTAAAAACTGCTTCTGGGTAAAGAACGTCAAAAAAAGATAACTTGAAAAGTTAAGCACAACCATATTAAAAAGTAAATGCCAAAAACCATCATGAAAAAAGGCATATGTGAGGAATGTCCATGGCTTAAACAGAAAATTTGCTGGATCACTTGAAAGTGCAATCCAAGTTGGAAAGCTAAACTGACCTACCTCAAAACGATAGAAAAAAATCAATGATATCAGGAAGCAGGCAACATTCCAATATATTAGTCTTTGCGCTGTACCTCCTAATTTATATTGCAATTTTAAGTCATCTAAAATATTCATCCTCTGATTTTAAATATTTTATATTCTATTAATTCCACCTATTCTTATTGAACTGATTCCTCTTCCAATACCACATAATCAAAAAACCGAAAAGAGCACCCCCAACATGCGCAAAATGAGCAATCCCTGTTCCCCCTCCAAAGATAGAATTACCATTGAGCCCCAGATACAAATCAATCAAAACTAAGCCCGGAACGAAATATTTTGCTTTAATAGGAACCGGTATAAACATCAAAGCCAATTCGGCATTGGGAAACATATAGGCAAAAGCCACGACAACGCCGTAAATAGCGCCAGATGCACCTACCACTGTTCCGATAAAGGCAGTTGTAAAACTCTGAAACTGTGACAGAGTTAACAATTCCTGCCACTGCGTATTTATTTTTCCTTCATTCAGAAGTTGAATTATTTCATTTCTTTCAAAACCATTTTCCCCCAAAATAGTAAGAGCTTCATTAAAATGGTAATAATTAATTCCCGTGTGTATTAAAGCAGCACCTAAGCCACAAGAAAAATAAAAAAACAAGAATTTAGAACTACCCCAAAAATGCTCCAAAGCCGAACCAAACGAATACAAGGCAAACATATTAAAAAAGATATGCATCAATCCACCATGCATAAACATATGTGTAATAGGCTGCCAAAAATGGAAATTTTGGTTCTCCGGAAAAAACAAGGCTAAATATTCATATGCCCCATTACCGACATAAAATGTTCCTACAAAAAAAAGAAGATTAATTATTATTAATTGTTTTACCGATTCGGTTACATTCATCATATGGCAAATTTTTTATCTAAATCTTCTACACGCATGGTAATGAATGTAGGTTTTTGAAAAGGTGATACATTGGGGTCTTTGCAGGCAAAAAGACCATTTACTAAATTTTCCTGCTCCTTCACAGCAAGACTTGTTCCGGATTTCACAGCCAAACTTTTAGCCATGGATTTGGCAATTGAATCATTCTGACTAAAACTATTTTCCGGAATCCCATCTTGTAAATCGCTCAACAATTGTTCCAAAACAGTTGATACTTCACTTTCGGTAACATTGACAGGAATACCAAGAATAACAACATGATCCCTTTGTACCTCATCAAACACAAAACCAGTATTTACAAGGGATGGTTTTAATTCTTCAATCAATTCCATTTCACCCATGGAAAAAAACAAATCCAGCGGAAATAACAGCTGTTGACTGGCAGCATGGTGAAGTGTCATATTGGTCAAAAACTGTTCATACAAAACCCTTTGATGTGCCCTTTGCTGATCAACAATAACCATCCCTGATTTAATGGGTGAAACGATATATTTCCTGTGAATCTGATAAACTGTATGTCCGCTTTGTTCAATTTCTTCATCGTTAAACAAAGAACCGGCAACCTCTTCACTTTCGAAAGATATTGAAGTGTTATCAGGTAAAATTTCGGGTTCCTGATTAAGACCCACATACAAACTTTCCCAACTTGCCTTTGAATCCGTATTTCTGGCTCCAGAGAAATATGGCTTACCGCCTTTATTATCAGAAAACGGATTAAAATTACCGTCAATTTGAATTGTAGGCATCTCCCCTTTAACATCCTTATAATGATAGGGCGTATCGAGATTAGAATCTCTTTCAAAATCCAAAACAGGGGTTACATTAAATTGTCCCAAACTGTGCTTGATAGAGGCCCTTAAAATAGCATACAAAGCACTTTCATCATCAAATTTGATTTCGGTTTTTGTAGGATGAATATTAATATCAATCGAATTTGGCGGAACAGACAAATACAAAAAATAACTTGGCTGGGTTCCTTCTTTCAAAATACCATCAAAAGCAGCCATAACAGCATGATGCAAATAACCACTTTTAATAAAACGATCATTGACAAAGAAAAACTGCTCTCCTCTGGTTTTTTTGGCAAATTCAGGTTTACTCACAAAACCACTTATTGTAACAAGTTCCGTATCTTCCTGAACAGGAACCAATTTTTCGTTGGTTTTACCCGCAAAAATATTCACTACCCGTTGCCTTAAAGTCGAAGCCGGCAAATTGAACATTTCACTGCCATTGTGATAAAAAGCAAAGTGGATATTAGGGTGTGCCAAGGCTACCCTTTGAAACTCATCAATAATATGACGGTATTCTACAGTATCCGATTTAAGGAAATTTCGCCTGGCCGGAATATTAAAAAACAAATTCTTAACCGCAAAAGAAGTACCTTTAGGTAAAACCGCCGCCTCCTGAGAAACAAATCTACTTCCTTCGATAACAATTTGTGTACCTAATTCTTCCTGATCTTGCTTGGTTTTCATTTCCACATGGGCAATTGCCGCTATCGATGCCAAAGCTTCACCACGAAAGCCCTTTGTGTGTATTGTGAATAAATCTTCCGCATGACGTATTTTTGAGGTCGCATGGCGCTCAAAACACAAGCGGGCATCCGTAACTGTCATCCCTACCCCATTATCAATAACCTGAACCAATGATTTACCGGCATCCTTTATAATCAATTTAATATCTGAAGCCTTTGCATCAACTGCGTTTTCAAGAAGCTCCTTCACCACCGAAGCAGGCCTTTGGACCACTTCACCGGCTGCTATCTGATTAGCAACATGGTCAGGAAGTAATTGAATTATACTCGACATTGATAATTAGTATTTTGGTTCATATAGATAGAGGTCCACAAATTTAGGGAATTTCCTTTGGGTTTTATCTCATCACAATTCATAAATAATACAAAAAACCTGTTCCATTTTTAAAAAAAAGGTACAGGTTTTTTGACAATAGCCAATTTCTGGTTTTATTCATTCAATTCCAAGGGAGTGCCTTCTTCTAATTGCGAAGCTCCAGAGGTCAACAACACAGGATCATATTCATGAGTTAAGGTCGCCTGCTGACGAATATATGCCATTTTTATTGCTGCTATTGCAGCTTCAGTCCCCTTATTCCCGTGTTTACCACCGCTCCTGTCAATCGACTGCTGCATGGTGTTATCCGTTAATACGCAAAAAATTACCGGGATATCTGTAATTACATTTAAATCTTTGATTCCCTGAGTTACCCCCTCACAAACGAAGTCAAAATGCTTAGTTTCTCCCTGAATAACGCATCCTATTGCTATCACTGCATCAACTTTCTGGGTTTGCAACATTTTCTTACAACCATATATAAGTTCAAAACTTCCCGGAACATTCCAGCGAACAATATTCCCAACAGGAACCTCATTCTCTATAAAAGCTTCCTCCGCTCCTTTATACAAACCTTCAGTTATATTATCATTCCACTCAGAAACCACAACTCCAAAACGAAAGTCCTTTGCATTAGGAAGCAAACTTTTCTCATAAACTGATAAATTCTTATTAATCGTTGCCATACAATTTTTGTTTTAAGGTATGAATTTAAAGATAAAAGTTGGTGATTACAAGTTATTTTGAACAACCTGCAATCACCAACTTTTAAAAATTCTAAATTATTTTTTATTGAGATAATCCTATCAATACATCAACTGAAGCCCCCTCAGGAGTTGTATCAAAGTTTTCTTTAATATCTGTAAAATATTTCAAAGCTTCTTCTTTATTACCCATTGCCAATGCCGTTTTGCCGGCTTTCAATAAGAAACGAGGGGTTGTGAAATTATTTTTATCTGCCTCTGCAGCCTGAATATAACTATCTAATGCTTCTTTAGGTTGTTTGTTTTGAGAGTATGCATCACCAACTGCACCCTTAGCTAATGCATTTAATATAGCATCTTCAGTTTTGAATTTTCCTAAATAATCAATTGCCTCGGCATATTTTCCGGTATTTAGGTAAGCGATACCTGCATAATAATTTGCTAAGTTTCCGGCATCTGTTCCAGAATACTCCTCAGCTATTTTAACAAACCCGAATTTACCTTCAGATCCATTCAAAGACAATTTATACAAAGAATCACTTGCAATTCCGTCAACAGCCTGTTGAAAATTTTGTTGAGCAACAAACATTTCACTTGCTGCTTCCTGCTCTTTTGGTTCAGCTACAAATTTTTCAAAAGCCAAATACCCAACGGTAACAATTGCTACGGCAGCAACAAAACCTATAATAACCTTCTGATTCTTAGCTACCCAGTCTTCCGTTTTTGAAGCTGTTTCGTCTAATTTGGAAAAAACCTCAGCAGTAGTACTGTTTTTTTCATCAATTACAACTTCTTCAATTTTTTCTTTTACTTCTTTTTCCTTTGGTGTTTTATATCCTCTTTTATTGTAAGTAGCCATTTAAAATTTTAATTTAGTGAACCGCAAAAATAAAATTTTTATTCAAAATCACGCAAAAAAAGAAAGATTTTATGGATGAGCGTATTTTTTTTTTCATCTAATGAAAAAATCAGGCTTAATACCACTGTTTTTTAATTAAAAGCATCGAATCCATCGCAATTATCGATATTTTTCAATAATTTGCGCCACCGTTTAGAATTGTCTGGCCGACAGCAGCATTCGGCTCATTATCAGCAGGAATAAATATGTATTTAAAAAAAATTTCGCTCTTCAATTATAAAAATTTTTCTGAGGCTAGTTTTGATTTTGATGAAAAAATAATCTGTTTTGTCGGAAAAAATGGAGTTGGAAAAACAAACATTTTAGATGCTATTTATCATTTATCATACGGAAAAAGCTATTTCAACCCCCTTGCCGTGCAAAACATTAAACATGGAGAGGATTTTTTTGTCATTGATGCCGAATTTATCAAAAGCGAGCGAAAAGAACAGCTTGTCTGCAGTTTAAAAAAAGGGCAAAAAAAGATTCTTAAAAGAAACGGTAAAGCTTACGATAAATTTTCTGATCATATTGGTTTTATACCCTTGGTGATAATTTCACCGGCAGACAGAGACCTGATTACTGAAGGAAGTGAAACCCGCAGGAAGTTTATGGACAGTATCATCTCGCAAAAAGACCCTGTTTACCTTCAAAATCTGATTCAATATCAAAAGATAATGAGTCAGCGCAACGCCTTACTAAAGTATTTTGCCCTCAATCATGTTTTTGATAATGAAACCTTATCTATATATGATGAACAGTTAAACGATTTCGGCAAGTATATTTTTGAAACAAGAAAAGAATTCATCTCTGAATTCATTCCGATTTTCAAGCACCACCATCATGCAATTACCGGCTCACAAGAATCAGTTCAGTTGGTTTATGAAAGTAATTTATCCGAAAATGACTTATTGACACTTTTAAAAGAAAGCATCAATAAGGACAGAGCCTTACAATACACTAGCACCGGAACCCACAAAGACGACCTGTCGTTTGAAATAGACAACCACCCAATCAAAAAATTCGGATCCCAGGGTCAGCAAAAATCATTTTTAATCGCTCTGAAACTGGCTCAATTCGAGTTCCTAAAAAAACAAAGCGGGGTAAAACCCATTTTACTGTTCGATGATATCTTTGATAAATTGGACGAAACTCGTGTAGCCAAAATTGTTGAAATGGTGAACAGTGATACTTTTGGCCAACTTTTTATTTCTGATACACACCCGGAACGAACTGAAAACATTGTTAAATCAACTCACCAATCCTATAAAATATTTAACATTTAAAGAGGTTTTGAGCCCATACAATTCCGAGAATTGCATTTTTAATTTTCTTAACTTAGTACTCAACTTTAAATTCAACAATTATGAAATCTCGTATTTTAATTTTATTAACTGCCTTTTTTGCTATTAGCTCTTGTATTTCTCAATCTAAGGAAAATATCAAAACTGTTTCAGTGGAGGAATTTACTTCGAATATAAAAAAAACGCCAAATGCTCAAATTCTCGATGTACGTACACCTGAAGAATTTGCCGAGGGACATATTCAAAAAGCGGCCAATGTAAATTGGACCGGAAGCACTTTTGTTAAAGATGCTGAAAAATTCAATAAAGATAAACCAGTATTTGTTTATTGTCGAAGTGGAAGAAGAAGTATGGAAGCTTCCAAAAAATTACAAGAATTAGGATTTAAAAAAATTTATAATCTTGATGGAGGATTCATGAACTGGCAGGCCTCTCAAAGGAAAAACATGAAATAATCCAAAATAACTAATAATTAATACTCCATGCTAAAAAATGAATCTCTGCAGTTTTTAGACGATTTAAAAAACAACAATAATCGCGAATGGTTTTTAGAAAACAAAAAAAGGTATGAGGTTTTCAAAAAAGATTATCAGCATTTAGTAGCTGATTTTTTAGACGCCATGAAACCAATGGATTCCTCGCTGGAGTTACTTGAGGTAAAAGATTGTACCTTTAGAATCAATCGAGATATTCGATTCAGTAAGGACAAATCACCATACAAAACACACCTTGGCATCTGGATTTCCTCAGGTGCCAAAAATAAAAACCGGTCCGGCTATTATATCCATATCGAACGAGGAGAATCTTTTATAGCCGGAGGATTTTATGCCCCGGGACCAGACGATCTAAAAAAACTCCGAAAGGAAATTGCTTTTTTTTATGAAGACCTACTAGATATTCTAAAAGAGCCTGACTTTAAATGGGAGTTTGGTGATTTTAACCGAAATGAGGCTAACACGCTTAAAACCTCACCAAAGGATTATGACAAAGACCACCCTGCAATCGACTTTTTAAGATTAAAAAGTTTTGAAACAATGCAAAAATTCGACATTTCAGAAGCACTTAAAAAGAATTTTGTTTCTAAAATGTCTAATAAACTAATATTAATAAAGCCCCTGAATGATTTTATTAATCGTGCCTTGACCGCTGAGGATTTTTAATTCACTCTGATGGAAAAAAGAAAAATACTTTTTCTTGGAGAAACCTATCGAGCCGACGCCATAACATGGATGAATGGCTTAAAAAAGTTTGGCGATTTTGAAATTATTACCTGGCAACTTAAGACTCCCAATAAAACATTTTTGAACAAAATTGTCAGGAGTTTTGAATACCTTCTGGCTCCATTTTCAATATATCACATTATAAGGCAACAACATCCACACATGGTTATCGCTGAACGAACAACAAGTTATGGTTTTTTAGCAGCCCTGTCTGGAGTCAAGCCAATAGCAATCGCACAGCAAGGAAGAACCGATTTGTGGCCGGAAAAATCAATCACAAACCCTGTAAAAAAAATATTGCAGAAAATTGCCTTCAAAAGAGCTACATTGATACATGCATGGGGGCCAATAATGGCTGAATACATGATTAAAAACAATGTTCATCTTGAGAAAATTTTGGTGCTTCCAAAGGGAATAAACCTGAATCAATTCGAAAATAAAAATATAGCCCCAGCCAATAAAATTTGCGCAATTGTTACCAGGGCTCTCTGTCCCGAATACCGTCATGATGTTATTTTACATTCTTTTTCTCTATTAAATAAGAAAGGCTATGATTTCACGCTGACTATTGTTGGTGACGGCCCAGAACTTTCAAAGTTAAAATCCTTATCAAAAGATTTAGAAATCGATGATAAAGTATTTTTCATGGGACACCTAAAAAATTCCGATATCCCAAAACTACTACAGCAATCCAACTTTTACATCAGCATGCCCATTACCGAAGGGGTTTCCGGCTCCCTTTTTGAAGCAATGGCATGTGGCTGCTATCCACTCGTAACAAACATAGCAGGAAATCAAAACTGGATTAAACACAGGGAAAATGGACAGTTGATTTCTGTGGATGACTCCCAAATGCTGGCAGAGGAACTAGTTTGGGCCTATAAAAACAAGATTATTACTGATAATGCGGTTTTTCGGAACAGAAAATTCATTGAAACCTATGTAGATTTCAACACCAATATGAAAATCATTGCCGACAAATACCACGAACTTATTGATAATCAGAAGTCAAATTAGTTATAAAATCATCTTATTGTCAATTAAAAAATCACCTACACTTAATAAATAAACCCCTGAAATTAGGTGATTAAAAAAATCAATGCAACTAAATAATAATTCATACTTTTGGACCTATATTCACAATTAACAAACCACCTTTTGGTATGGAGATTATTAAGCATTTTTCTTTAAAAAACTACAATACTTTTGGAATTGACGCTAAGGCTACTGAATTTACAGAAGTCACAAGTTCTGATGAATTAAGAAAAGTGTTAGCGCAAAATAAATCGAAAAAAAAGTTTGTATTAGGCGGTGGCAGCAATATGCTTTTAACAAAAGATCTTGACTCACTAGTAATCCACATTAACCTAAAAGGTAAAAAGATCATTAAAGAAAACGGAGATAATGTCTGGATTGAATGCCAAGCAGGTGAAAATTGGCACGAATTCGTTTTATGGACTATAGACCAGGATTATGGAGGTTTGGAAAACATGTCATTAATTCCCGGAAATGTTGGAACCACTCCCGTACAGAATATCGGCGCATACGGTGTTGAAATAAAAGACAGTTTTGTTAGTTGTGAAGCACTGAATATTGAGACACAAGAAGGCAGAACCTTCAACAATGCAGAATGTCAGTTTGGTTACCGAGAAAGCATATTTAAAAATGCCGTTAAAGACCAATATATAATTACATCTGTTGTATTCAAATTAACCAGACGAAACCATAAAATAAACACCTCTTATGGAGATATTTTGGCTGAGTTAGCAAAAAACAATATAACAAATCCAGGACTTAAGGACGTAAGCAATGCCGTTATAGCCATCAGACAGAGTAAATTACCGGACCCTAAGAATTTAGGAAATAGCGGCAGCTTTTTCAAAAACCCAATTATTTCCAAAAAAGCCTTTGATAAAATTCAAAAGCAATTTCCTGATATTAAATATTTTGAAGTATCCGAAAAAGAAGTTAAAGTTCCTGCCGGATGGCTAATTGAAAAAGCCGGTTTCAAAGGTAAACGCTATGGTGATGCAGGAGTTCATAAAAACCAGGCCCTGGTATTGGTAAACTACGGTAATGCAACAGGACAGGAAATACTTAATCTTGCTAAGGAAATCCAAAATACAATTTTCAAAACTTTTGGAATTCAAATAGAAACTGAGGTCAACATCATATAGAAATCAGACAAAAAACCTCTAATCAAAATAAGTAAAAAAAACCTAAAAGTTATTGATTACAACCTATTGAATTTTAGATTTTCGTAATTACCTTTGCACTCGATTAAAACTTATTAAACACTGATGTTACTACCGATTCTTTACTTTTTTATAGCTATCGTTGCCATTCAAATTGCATATTATTTGGGAATCTTTGGAAAATTTGCTTTTGCAAAATCGCAAAAAATAACACCAAAAAAAATACCTGTTTCTGTCATAGTTTGCGCCAAAAATGAAGAAGAAAATGTAGCAAAGTATATCCCTTTATTAGCAGAACAGGATTATCCAGATTTTGAAATTGTTTTAATCGACGATGCATCAAGCGACAATACCCTTGAAATATTTGAAAATTTCGAACAACAATATCCCCATATTCGCTTGGTAAAAGTTCAAAATAACGAGGCATTTTGGGCCAATAAAAAATATGCTTTGACTCTCGGTATTAAAGCTGCAAAGAAAGATTATCTTCTTTTTACTGACGCCGATTGCTATCCAACATCAAAAAATTGGATTACGGCTATAAGTTCACAATTTACACTTCAAAAAACAATTGTTTTGGGATATGGAGGTTATGACAAAATATCAAATTCCTTCTTGAATAAATTAGTAAGATTCGAAACCTTAGTCACCGCAATGCAATATTTTTCCTGGGCAAAGTTAGGCCATCCATATATGGGAGTAGGGAGAAATATGGCCTACAAAAAAGAAGAGTTTTTTAATGTAAACGGTTTTATAAATCATATGCAGGTTAGATCGGGCGATGATGATCTATTTATAAATGAAGCAGCAAACAATTTAAACACAACAATAGCATTTGCACCCCAAAGCTTCACATATTCAAAACCGAAAACTTCATTTCGCAAATGGTTCAACCAAAAACGAAGACATGTTTCCACTGCCAAATACTACAAGGGTTTTGACAAATTTCACCTTGCATTGTTTTTTATCTCCCAACTTTCATTTATCGTCACTGCGATTCTTTTACTTTCAATCCAGTTCCAATGGATATTTGTATTGAGTTTGGTGGGTTTAAGATATCTTTGCGCATGGATTGTTGTAGGATTCTCGGCGGCGAAATTAAAAGAAAACGACCTTAAATATTGGTTTCCAATTGTGGAACCGGTGCTTATATTCATGCAAATTAATATCTTTATAGCTAATATTTTCTCAAAACCGGTAAGTTGGAAATAAAGGCACAAATTGAAAAAGCAAAACAAGGCAATCAAAGTGCCTTTACATTTCTGTTAAATTATTATTGGTCAGAAGTGTACAGTTTTATGTTAAAACGCACAGAAAACGAGACCAACGCAGAAGACATTACGATTGAAACTTTTTCAAAAGCTTTTGACAAAATAAACAGTTATAATCCGGAATACCAATTCAATACCTGGCTAATCAGTATTGCAAAAAATGTCCACATTGACATGATTCGCAAAAACAAATCTAATCTGTTTGTTGAAATATCAGAGGATGAGGATTACAAAAGGTATAATATTGCAGATACTACTCCCTCGAAAGAAGACGAACTCATAACCGAACAAAACCTATCTCAATTGCTTCAATATATCAAGGAATTAAAGCCTCATTATCAAGAAGTAATCCAATTGCGCTATTTTCAAGAAATGAGTTATCAGGAAATTGCAAACAAAATCGAGGAACCACTGAGCAATGTTAAAATTAAGCTTTTGAGAGCAAAAAAAATATTGGCTGAAATCATCAATAAAAAACCATAACCGCGTTTTTATTGATTTTTTATACATCCAATTTTTAAAAATAAACCATCTTTCCTTCATTAATACTCGCAAATAATATAACAAATTAGCATGGAAGCTTGCTAATAAATCAATCCTATTCCACCAACATTACTTATATTTGTAGCCTGAAAATGGATATATGAGCACTGTAATAGAGAACAATAAAGCAGTTGAATTGCAAGCTGAAGATCAAAATAAAATCACTAAACCAAAATGGTTAAAAGTGAAACTTCCAATTGGAAAAAAATATACTGAACTTCGTGGTTTGGTTGACAAATACAGCCTAAACACCATTTGCACCTCGGGAAGCTGTCCAAATATGGGCGAGTGCTGGGGAGAGGGCACCGCTACTTTTATGATTTTAGGTAATATTTGTACCCGATCCTGCGGTTTTTGCGGCGTGAAAACAGGGAGACCAGAAACAGTTGATTGGGATGAACCCGAAAAAGTAGCCAGATCAATAAAAATAATGAATATTAAACATGCTGTGATTACCAGCGTTGATCGTGATGACCTTAAAGATGGCGGTTCTATCATTTGGATGGAAACAGTTCGAGCAATCCGCAGAATGAACCCCAATACAACTCTCGAAACACTAATTCCGGATTTTCAGGGGATAGAGAGAAATATAGACCGAATTATAGAGGCTAATCCTGAAGTAGTTTCACATAACATGGAAACTGTAAGACGATTAACCAGAGAAGTTCGCATTCAGGCAAAATATGACCGTAGTTTAGAAGTTCTGAGATACCTAAAAGAGAAAGGTATAAACAGAACTAAATCAGGAATAATGCTTGGACTCGGAGAAAATGAAGAAGAAGTTCTTCAAACCATGAGAGACCTTCGCGCGGCCAACGTAGATGTGGTAACGATAGGTCAATACCTGCAGCCAAGTAAAAAACATCTCCCGGTTAAAGAATTCATCACCCCGGAGCAATTTGAAAAATATGAAAAATACGGACTGGAATTAGGATTCCGTCATGTTGAAAGCGGCGCATTGGTGCGCTCATCATACAAAGCACAAAAACATATTTTATAAAAATTCCCCAAATTAAAATTGATGAAAATAAGAATCGCCATAAATGGGTTCGGTCGAATTGGAAGAAATCTTTTTAGATTACTGCTGGATCACCCATATATCGAGGTGGTTGCCATAAATGATATTGCTGACACAAAAACCATGGCACACTTATTAAAATATGACAGTATTCATGGCGTATTACCTTATAGTGTTACACCAAACAATCAAGGATTTTCAGTAGAGGGTAAAGATTTTTTATTTTATCACGAAAGAAACATTTCAAATCTGGATTGGAAAAGTATCAATATTGATTTTGTCATTGAATCCACTGGAAAATATAAAAGTTACGAAGACCTTATTGCACATATAATTTCGGGAGCAAAAAAAGTGATACTTTCTGCTCCATCAGAAGTGGACAACATAAAAACCGTCGTTTTGGGAGTCAATGAAAACATTCTTGATGGTTCTGAAAAAATAATTTCAAATGCAAGCTGCACCACAAACAATGCCGCTCCAATGATTAAGATAATTGACGAACTGTGCGGGATTGAGCAAGCCTACATAACCACTATTCACTCATTCACGACTGACCAAAGTTTGCATGACCAGCCGCATAAAGATTTACGCAGAGCTCGGGGTGCAAGTCAATCCATTGTTCCCACTACCACAGGAGCAGCCAAAGCATTAACAAAAATATTCCCGAAATTGGAAGGAAAAATTGGGGGATGTGGCATTAGGGTACCGGTCCCTGATGGTTCTTTGACTGATATCACCTTCAATGTAAATAAAGCCGTTAGTATTGACCAAATCAATAATGCTTTCAGAAATGCCGCTTGCAAGGAATTAAAAGGAATATTAGACTACACCGAAGATCCAATTGTATCTGTTGATATTATTGGCAACAGAAACTCCTGCCTCTTTGACGCCCAACTTACTTCTGTTATCGACAAAATGGTAAAAGTAGTAGGATGGTATGATAACGAAATTGGCTACTCTTCAAGATTGATAGATTTAATCATTTTGGTCAACAACTTTGATACTAAAAACTAGCCGTCTTAACACTTATTGTCATTCAGGCAACAGTTAATCACCTAGTCTCTTTGAATCAACTCTTTGATTAAATTTCTCACCTTAGGTTCTGCATTTTGAGCAGCTTCCAAAACTTCCTGATGAGAAATGGTTTCAATATTATTCTCGTCTCCCATATCAGTGATCACAGAAATGCCAAAAACCTCCAAATTCATATGTCGGGCTACGATTACTTCGGGTACCGTTGACATTCCAACACAATCAGCTCCCAGGATTTTAACCATTCGGTATTCAGCAAGGGTCTCAAAGGTTGGTCCCTGTAACCCTAAATAGATTCCATCTTTTACTTCAATAAGCAGTTTTTGAGCAATTACTTTTGCCTTAGCAATAAGATTCCTAGAGTAAGGCTCACTCATATTTACAAATCTTGGCCCGAAACGTTCATCATTTGCGCCCCTCAGCGGATGTTCAGGTGCGAAATTAATATGATCATTGATTATTACAATATCTCCAACTTTGTAATTGGGATTTACACCTCCCGAGGCATTGGAAACAATCAATTTTTCCACACCCAAAAATTTCATCACTCGAACAGGAAAAGTAACTTCCTTCATAGAATACCCTTCGTAATAATGGAAACGTCCTTGCATGGCAACCACTCTTTTATCACCGATCTTCCCAAATACTAAAGCCCCCTTATGACCCTGAACCGTAGACACAGGAAAGTTTGGAATTTCATTGTAATCTAGAACATATTCAATCTCAATATCACTAGTAAAACTACCTAAACCCGAACCCAAAATCACTCCATATTGAGGAACAAAATTGGTCTTTCCTTTAATAAATTTAACTGATTCCTGTACTTGTTCCCACATAATTTAAAATGATTTTATTAAAAAGGTTCCCACTATCAACAAACTGACTTTGAATCGATAAATAAAATAGTTGCTCTTCTGGCATGCTGTCTTTTAGCCTCACATAATCTTTCTCAGTTGTAATAATCAACTTGCCTTCTGCATTTTTTTTAATTTCTAATACATCTTTTCCCGTAAAATGGTGATGATCCGCGAAAGTAAGGCATTGATCTTTTTGATTTTTCAGATAGGTGAAAAAAGAATCCGGCTTAGCAATTCCAGCCAATAACAACTTATTTGTTGATTTTATTTCCTCCACCTCCATCTTTCCATTTGTCGAATAAACATAATTATCATAAGCGATGGTGCTAAAAAACAATTCTTGATTTAAGGTTAGCTTCAATTTAATCCTTATTTCCAATTGTTCAGCTTTGGAAAGTTGCTCAGGACATTTGGTTACCACTACAATATTTGCCCTTTTCGCACCGCTTCTACATTCCCTCAAATTTCCTACCGGAAGCAAAAAATCATCCGTATACAAATCATCATATGCGGTAAGCAAAATATAAAAACCTGCCTTCACTTTCCTGTGTTGATATGCATCGTCCAGCAAAATTACCTGAGGTCTATCAGCATTCCCAAGCAGCTGTTCAATTCCATTTCTTCGATTAGCATCGACTGCTACCTGAACATTTTTGAATTTTTGATAAAACTGAAATGGTTCATCACCCAAAACTGTAGGAGTGGAATATGAATCCGCCAAAATAAACCCTTTAGATTTCCTTTTATAACCCCGGCTTAAGGTAGCCACCTTGTACTGCTCTGAAAGCAACCGAATCAAATATTCAATTTGAGGAGTTTTGCCAGTTCCACCAACACTTAGATTTCCCACCGCGATAACTGGGACATCAAAAGAATAGGATTTTAAAATACCTTTATCAAAAAGATAATTCCGAATAGCTGTTATCAAGCCATATAATAGGGCAAACGGAAATAGTATTTTTCGGAATAAATTCATTTTACGAAAATATAATATTTTATCTTTGAATGGAAATCAAAAATGTATTTGTTAACTTAGTTAATTGCCCCTCATATACCTACTTTAACAACATAATTCAAAAGCAATGAAAATAAAAGAAATCATTTCCGAACTTGAAAAAATGGCTCCACTTGCCTATGCTGAAGATTTTGATAATGTAGGGTTATTGGTCGGCGATCAAAATAATGAGGCAACATCGGTTTTAGTTTGTCACGATGCCCTAGAAACTGTTGTCGACGAAGCGGTAAAAAAAAATTGTAACCTAATTGTTTGTTTTCACCCAATTTTATTTTCCGGATTAAAAAAGATCACCGGAAAAAATTATGTCGAACGCGCTGTTATCAAGGCAATAAAAAATGATATTGCTATTTATGCAGTTCACACGGCCCTTGACAATCATCGAGAAGGAGTAAACAAAATTTTTTCAGATGTCTTGGGCTTAAAAAATACGAAAGTCTTAATACCAAAGCAAAACTTCATTAAAAAATTGGTAACCTATACAATAGCTGAAAATGCGGAAAAGGTTAGAAATGCCCTTTTTGATGCCGGAGCCGGAAAAATTGGAAATTATGAAGATTGCAGTTTCAACACCAAAGGAATAGGAACCTATATGGGGAATGAATACAGCAATCCACAGGTTGGAGAACGGTTTGAATTTGTTCAAGGTGAAGAAATAAAAATAGAGGTCACCTTCGAAAAATATTTGGAATCAAAAATTCTGAATGCGCTATTTAAAAACCATGCCTATGAGGAGGTAGCATACGAGATTTATGAGTTACAAAATCCTCATCAAAACATTGGTCTGGGAATGATTGGAGAATTGGAAAAACCTATGGATGAAAAAGATTTTTTAAATCTTGTTAAAGATAAAGTGAAGGCAGATGGAATACGTTATTCTGCTTTTACGGGAAAACAAATTAAAAAGGTAGCCGTCCTTGGCGGTTCCGGTAGTTTTGCCATCAAAAATGCCATCCAAGCAGGAGCAGATGCGTTTTTGACAGCAGATTTGAAGTATCACCAATTTTACGAAGCCGAAAACCAGATACTTTTGGCAGATATTGGACATTTTGAAAGTGAACGCTATACAAAAAATTATATTGTTGATTTTCTTAGAAAAAAAATCCTTAATTTTGCAATCATTTTATCTGAAGAAAATACAAATCCAGTTAAGTACTTATAAAATATGACTAATACTAAAGAATTAAGTGTTGAGGACAAGTTAAGAGCAATTTACGATTTACAGTTAATTGACTCTAGAATTGACGAAATCAGAAACGTAAGAGGAGAACTTCCTCTTGAGGTGGAAGATTTGGAAGATGAAGTTGCTGGTTTAAGCACCCGTTGTGAAAAATTGAAAGGGGAACTTGAAGTTATTGAAGACCTCATCAAAGAAAAAAAGAACAGCATCGAAGAACATAAAGAAGCAATTAAAAAATACACCAAACAACAAGAAACTGTTCGCAACAACAGAGAGTTTAACTCTTTAACAAAAGAGGTAGAATTTCAAGAGCTTGAAATCCAATTAGCTGAAAAGCAAATGAAAGAAATGAAAGCTTCTATCGAACACAAAAAAGAAGTAATTGCTCAATCTAAAGAAAAATTAGAACAAAAAGCGAATCACTTAAAGCACAAAAAATCAGAATTAGATTCTATCATGGCTGAAACAGCTAAAGAAGAAGAATTCTTAACTCAAAAATCTGCTGAATTCCAGGGACAAATTGAAGACAGACTTTTAGCTGCTTATAAAAGAATCAGAGGTAGCGTTCGCAACGGATTAGCCGTAGTTTCAATTGAAAGAGGAGCATCTGCAGGTTCATTCTTCACTATCCCACCACAAACTCAAGTAGAAATTGCTTCCAGAAAAAAAATCATTATTGATGAACATTCAGGAAGAATTCTTGTAGACAGCGGTCTGGCTCATGAAGAAAAAGAAAAAATGGAAAGCTTGTTCGCAAGTATTTAACTATATTTAAGTCCCGATTTTACATCGGGACTTTTTTTTATGAAAAATTTCCTCTATTTCCTACTCACCAAATCCATTGGCATCTACCTAAATGCTTTAAGTTATCTAAATCCTGAAAAGGCTACAAAAATCGCCTATCAGTTCTTTAGTGAACCCAGAGAAGGAAGGCTAGTAAGAGAAAAACTTCCAAAAGTTCTTAAAGAAGCTCACAAAGAATTATACGAACATAAAGGCGAACATTTTCAAACCTACACCTGGAAAGGTAATGAAAATGTAGTTTTATTAGTACACGGATGGGAAAGTAATGCTTCAAGATGGGAAAATTTGCTACCCTACTTAAAAAGATCGGAAAGCACCATCATCGCCCTTGATGCCCCGGGACATGGTTTATCAAGCGGAAAAGAATTTAATATCCCACAGTATGCTACTTTCATTGACATAGTTGCCCAAAAATTCAAACCAAAATACCTTATCGGACATTCATTAGGTGGAAAAACCTGTCTCTATTACCAGTCTGTATATCAAAATGAAAACATAGAAAAAATGGTCATTTTGGGCGCCCCAAGCGATTTCAAAATTATTTTAAACAATTATATCACTCTGCTCAGTTTAAATTCCAAAATTTCTTCAGGTATAGAAAACCATTACCATAAGCATTTCAACCTTACTCTAGAAGATTTTTCCGGGCAAAAATTTGCCTCCAAAATAAAAACCAAGGGATTCATCGCTCATGACACTGAAGACACGATTGTACTCTTTGAAGAGGGTCAAAAAATAGCCAGTGGCTGGGAAGACTCCATATTTATGCAGACCAAGGGTCTTGGACATAGTCTCCACGGAGAAGAATTGTATCAAAAAGTTTACGAGTTCTTATTCTCATAAGCACAGCTGTTTTTCAATTTAGCTATTACATTGGGTTGCGTATATAATTGCAAATTAACTTTCAAATTCCTTACTTTTGCAGCTATGGAAGAAAATCTAAAACGTCTTAATAAATTCATTTCCGAAACAGGATTTTGCTCCCGCCGGGAAGCCGATAAATACATTGAAGAAGGCCGAGTTACAATCAATGGAAAGGTACCTGAACTCGGCACCAAAGTTTCTCTGGAAGATGAAGTACGAATCGACGGCAAACTGATCCATGAAAAGAAAGACAAACCTATTTACCTGGCTTTCAACAAACCTGTCGGTATTGAGTGCACAACAAATTTAGAAGTCCGAAATAATATTGTAGATTATATTAATTATCCGAAGCGCATTTTCCCTATCGGTCGTTTAGACAAGGCTTCAGAAGGTTTAATATTTATGACAAACGATGGAGACATCGTCAACAAAATATTACGAGCACGGAATAACCACGAAAAGGAATATACGGTAACGGTAAACAAACCAATTACCGATCGTTTCATTGAAAGAATGGGAAATGGCATACCCATACTGGACACCATCACCCGAAAATGCAAGGTGGAGCAAATCAGTAAATATACCTTCAAAATAATATTAACTCAAGGTTTAAACCGTCAGATTCGAAGAATGTGTGAGTACTTAGGTTACGAAGTGACTGCTTTAAAAAGAATCAGGATTATCAATATATCCTTAGATATTCCGGTTGGCCGTTATCGAGAATTGACAGATACTGAAATAAAAGAACTCAATAAATTAATTGCTCCTTCAAGCAAAACCGAAGAAGCCAGTTTGCCTAAAATAGAAGCTCCCAAACGAAAAGCAGAATTTATCAAAAAAGGAGATCCGAGACACCGAAAAAAAGGAGATTATTAAATTAACACAAAGCCCATTCATTTTTTTGCTGAATGGGCTTCATTATTTACTTTTCGATCTCTAAAAATTCATAATAGAGCGCCTTCGATAGGAAAGATTTGTTTTGCTCTTTTTCAATATCTTTATTTTTGTAAAAATCCTTTTTTGACTTTAATAAGGAATCAGGAAAATATTGCTGACGAAATTCTTCATTATAATTTAAATTTTTTAAAAACTCCGGCTCTACACCTTTTCCAACCATAATATTATAGTGAGTAATCAAATTTCCCCAATTCACGAAGCCACAAAGCAAAATTGTGCCATATAAATACCAAATCATGTGGTTAAAAAGAAAGGCGTTCGTTTTTTGGTAATTGACTTTTACATAGGATAAAACCAGGCCTATAAGAGCCAAAATCAAAAAGGCAAAAACACCTAACCTTTTATAGGTCAAACCAAAAAACAATACATATTCAGTAGTTTTAATCATTGAACTCAAAACAAGAACAGCATTCAATACTATCCAAATCTTGGTTAAATTCTTAAGCTTATCCGCTCTGGAATCAAAATTAAATGTTCCTTTAAAATAGAACAAAATGACACCCATAGCCATGAAAGTTGAAACAATAACTGCGTTTACCCGCTGATGGGTATCAGAGCTAAGGTTTGCTTCTCGCGCAGGTTCAAAAAATTGCTCATAATTATAAACCGCAACAAAAATAAGAAGTAAAAGATTTAGCAATGACATTGTTATAACCCCACTTTTTCTTTCAAATTCTGAATCAAAAAAAGAAAATGATTTTCGATCACCAGAATAATAGCCATTAAAAGTATTATCCAGCAAATAATTTTTATCATAGCTGATTTGGGGAATCCAATAATTCCAAAAGGTAAAGGAAATATAAAACCCAAGAACAAAAAGCACAATTAGTTCCCCCACATTAACATCTAAATAAAAATCCGCAAATAGAGCCGAAAAGTGATTACTTCCAAAGGAATATACCACTGTAAACAATCCTAAAAAAATGGCAGGAATTAAAAAATATGCGATAAGTATTTTCAATAAATTACCTCTGAACTTTTGGTATGGAAGGTATTGTTTAAACATAAACACGCGACCAAAAGTTGCAATTCCATTCAAAACAACAAGTGGTATAGCCTGCACCATTTTCAAATTAGGCTCCTGACTTTTAAACTGCAAACCTATTAAAGAAAGACAGAGAGCAACAAATGATGCAAAATCCCCGTACCATGCAAATGCAATACAGGAAACCAGAGTACACAGAAAAAGAACCCCCTGCGATATATTGGTTAAGCTACCTCTTAAAGAATTATAAATAAGTCCCATCAAAACCAACCCAAATAAAGCCAGGTTGACCCCTAGTCCTTCATGATAAAAGAGAATTGTAAAAACCACAGTACTCACCAAAACGTAATATAACTTTTCCATATAGAATCATATATAGCAGTTATCATCAAAGATATTAGATAATTATCTTCGATGATAAAATTTTAGAAAATTAATACCAATATGAACATCATAAGTCTTTAATAAACTGACCTGTACTGCTATAAAATAACAAAAAATAATATTGGCTATAACATATAATTCTCAGGAAGAATAACGACCTACAAGTATTTCAAAGCATTATCAATTTAACAATTATCGAATACTCATAAAAAAAGCCTTAAACAAATGTTTAAGGCTTTCTGCTTATACTGCTGTATATAATCTATTCGTTACGACTTCTTATCTTTCTCGCCAAAAGTGTATTTTTCAACAACATAGCAATAGTCATTGGCCCTACTCCACCAGGAACCGGAGTAATGAAGGACGATTTTTTGCTAACTCCGTCAAAATCAACATCCCCTTTAATCACATATCCTTTTGGGTTAGCAGCATCCTCCACTCTGGTAATTCCCACGTCAACAATTACTACACCATCCTTTACCATATCAGCCTTCAAAAATTCGGGAACACCTAAAGCAGTAATGATAATATCAGCATCCTTGGTATACTCTTCCAGGTTTTTAGTACGACTGTGTGTCAAAGTAACTGTTGAATCTCCAGGATATCCTTTGCGACTCATTAAGATACTCATAGGACGACCTACGATATGACTACGACCAATTACAACGCAATGTTTACCTGCAGTTTCAACTTTGTAACGCTCTAACAATTCCATAATTCCAAACGGTGTTGCAGGTAAAAATGTTTCCATATCCAAAGCCATTTTACCAAAATTGGCAGGATGGAATCCGTCAACATCTTTATCAGGATCGATAGCCATCAATATTTTCTCTTCGTCAATATGTTTTGGCAAAGGCAATTGAACAATATAACCATCTAAATGATCATCTTCGTTCAAATCTTTAATCTTATTCAATAATTCAGCCTCCGTTGTTTCCTCTGGTAAAGAAACCAAGGTAGATTCAAAACCTATTTGCTCACATGCACGAACTTTGCTTCCTACATAAGTTAAACTCGCTCCATTATTTCCAACAATAACAGCTGCTAAATGAGGCACTTTTTCACCTCTTGATTTCATTTCTTGCACTTCAGCAGCTATTTCATTTTTGATATCTGCCGAAGTTTTCTTACCATCAAGTATTTGCATAAGACTTGTTTATATTTAGTAATTGTTTTTTATTTTAATTTAAATAAATCAAGTTGACTTTATTGGGGATTCTCAAAAATGAATACAAAAAAACCAAACCTTGGATACTTTTCTACCTCATTCCTGGCATTCCCGGCATTCCTGGCATTCCCTTCATATTCCCCATCATTTTCATCAGGTTTTTACCTCCGGGACCTTGCATCATCTTCATCATTTTACTCATTTGGTCAAATTGTTTCATCAACTGATTAACCTGCTCTACTTTAGTCCCTGAACCTTTAGCTATTCTTATTTTTCTTTTAGCATCAATTAATGCCGGTTTACTTCTTTCATCGGGAGTCATAGAATATATAATAGCCTCTATATGTTTAAATGCATCATCTTCAATTTCCACACCTTTCATGGCTTTTGAAGCCCCTGGTATCATCCCCACCAAATCCTTCATATTACCCATTTTCTTAACTTGTTGTATTTGAGATAGAAAATCGTCAAATCCAAATTGGTTCTTGGCAATTTTCTTTTGAAGTTTTCTTGCTTCCTCCTCATCAAATTGTTCCTGAGCTCTTTCCACAAGAGACACCACATCTCCCATTCCAAGGATACGCTCTGCCATACGTTCCGGATAGAAAACATCAATTGCTTCCATTTTCTCACCCGTACCTACAAATTTTATTGGTTTATTTACTACTGACTTAATCGACAATGCAGCTCCACCTCTGGTATCACCATCTAATTTGGTAAGGATTACACCATCAAAATTCAAAATATCGTTGAAGGCTTTAGCAGTATTTACAGCATCCTGACCTGTCATCGAATCCACTACAAACAATGTTTCTTGTGGTTTTATTGCACTATGAACACGTGCAATTTCATCCATCATTTCTTGATCAACCGCCAATCGTCCTGCAGTATCGACAATCACCACATTGCACCCATTGGCTTTTGCAAAAGCAATTGCATTCTCGGCTATTACAACAGGATTATTATTGTCTGGCTCAGAATAAACATCAACACCTATCGAATTCCCCACAACATGTAATTGTTGGATTGCGGCCGGACGATAGATATCACATGCCACTAGTAATGGCTTTTTATTCTTTTTTGTTTTTAGATGATTAGCCAGCTTACCCGAGAAGGTAGTTTTACCCGACCCCTGTAAACCGGACATTAATATAACTGTTGGATTTCCCGATAGGTTGATTCCGGCAACATCTCCACCCATCAATTCCGTCAATTCGTCTTTAACTAACTTAACCAGTAATTGTCCCGGCTGCAGTGTTGTCAATACATCCTGACCTATAGCTTTTTCTTTAACTCTGCTGGTAAAATCTTTGGCAATTTTAAAGTTAACATCGGCATCCAATAAAGCCCGACGAACCTCCTTTAAAGTGTCGGCTACATTTACTTCTGTGATTTTTCCGTGTCCTTTTAATATATGAAAGGCCTTGTCTAATTTATCGCTTAAATTATCGAACATGCTATTTTATTTTTTTGAACTGCAAATTTAGGCATTTGATTCTTAACTTTAAAAAGTATTAGAAATAAAAAAAGCTATCCATTTTTATTGATAGCTTCCCAGATTTTCCCTCCACAGTTAATAAAACTGCCAATTAATTAATTTTAAAAAAATACAAGTAATCACTTTCTAAACCACTGTGATTTAAACCTTCTCTAAAACGGATTTGAGAGCTATTAAACTCAAACAATTTCCAATCTTTTTCCAAATCATGTAAGGGATCAGAACTAAAATTCATTTTAAATTGATTGACCCCATTTTCAATTTTAGATTCCCATTGACCAAAATAATTTACACCTGATTTCGTAGCTATAACCGTATGATCATTTTTGAAATTAAATATAAATCCATTATAGAGAGAAGTTCTTTCTGCCTCTTCATAAAAATACCCTATTTTCCAATTACCCGTTAGAAGTGTTTGTATA
>CAZTLN010000020.1:0-34819 GCA_964614445.1 uncultured Flavobacterium sp.
GGCTACTAAAGCAGCACTTGGTTGAGAAATAGTAACAGTTTCCGTATCTGTACAGTTATTAGCATCAGTAACAGTAACCGTATAAGTTCCGGCAGCTAAACCTGTAACTGCAGCAGTAGTGGCACCATTAGACCAAGAATAAGTGTAAGTTCCGGTACCTCCAGCAGCAGAAGCAGTAGCAGCTCCGGTTGAATCACCATAACAAGCCACATTAGCATCAGTAGTAATAGAAGCAACTAAAGCAGCAGGCTCAGTAATGGTTTGGCTTCCCAAAGTAACAACACAAGAAGTATTTGAGGCGTCTCTTATCTGAACGCTATAAGTTCCGGAAGCAAGAGCGGTGAAAACACCACTTGACTGCCAGGTACCCGAATCAAGACGGTATTCATAACCATTCCATCCACCAGAGGCTCCACTAATTGTTATTGTTCCATCATTGGCACCATTACAAGTTATATCTGTCTTTGTAACTGTAGCGCTTAAAATATCAGGTTGAAGAATATCAAAAGTTTGAGTTACGGTTTGTGGAGTTGGGCTACTGTCGGTAATGGTTAAGCTGTAAGAAGTACCGGCGGATAAGCCTGTAATAGAAGCAGTAGTTCCAATTTGATTATTAGAACTATCTTTCCAAGAATAGCTATAAGGAGTTGCTCCCCCTGAAACTATAGCGGTAGCTGTACCATCAGAACCGGTATTACAACTCACATCTGTTGTTGAAACCGTTCCATTCAACGCTGTATTATCATTATCTAGTATATATCCAGTACCCGCTTTACTACCTATATTTAGGGTAATAGATTCAGTAGATTCTATATCTGAGTCATCAATTGTATTAATAGTAATGGTAAAGGAACCAACCCCACCAGGAATGGTAATCGTACCGTCACCATTATCAGTAACTCCATTTGAAAATGTAAATGTACTATTGAAATCAGAACCAGCGGTAGCAGTTCCCCCAGTGTAGGCAAAAGTAAATACCTGAGGATTACCTGCAAGGGTAGGAGTTGTTAAATTTACTGTGAAGGCGATAGGATTTCCTTCTATTACACTGAGTGGATTGATGTCGAATGACGAAGGTTGAGGAGTACCAGCTAATTCAGCGTTTAAGGCATCCAATAATCCGGATGTCGCGGCATTACCACTGCGATCCTCACCATCAGTAAAAGTAAAAGTTGATTTGTAAGATTCAAGGCCTAAAGAAGTACTTGTATTTGTAACCCCACCACCTTTTACCGTGTATGTGGTTGTACCATTGTTAACCAGTGGTTGATTTACCGCAGCATCAAAGATGAATCCGAAAACCTGTACGGTGGAACCAGTTGTTTCACGATAGTTAAGAGCACCAGGTAAGCTATATACGGTTCCGTCCTGCATGTAAAAAACAAGAAATCCAGACAAGTCGTTACCCTGAGTTCCACCGAATGTTCCGGTTGAAGTTGGTTGGCTGAAACTTACCCTGGCAACACCTATGCTGGATAAATTTAAAACGCTACTTGTATTTTGCGTTGCAGATTTTTGGGTACCTACATACCCTCTTGCAAATGCCAAGCTAACCTGAGCATGAACTTCAGTCGTTAAAAACAGTACTGCAATAAGCACTAGCGTTTTTATCGAAGTCAATAAATAATTTTTTAAGTAATCTTTCTTCATAAAAAAAGAGGTTAATTAATTTATGTAAAATGGGAATTAAATTTTAGATGAAAAGTCGAATTTGGAGCTATCTCATAATATTAGGTTTTTAAGTTTAGGCTAAGTTTCATAAATTTTGCAAATTTAATCTTTTAGTTTTATCGACAATATAAATATGCATAAAAATTAAAATTGATGATTGATGTGTTAAAGTGGTTGGGTTTTGTAAAAAAAGTTAAGCTGTTGTTTTTCAGGATGCTGATATTTCATCTTAACAACTAATTCTTAAGTTGACTTTTTTAATTGAAATTCGTTTTTAAAAAACAGGCTGACAAATGCAGCAAAAGTAATTTTTTCTTAAACTTGGTTTTAGATTAAAAGTTTATATTTGTCAAAATTTATTTTTTTTTTGACAAGTTTAGCGTGTTTGTAAGGCACTTTGCAGATTTAAAATGTTATTATACATATCCCTATTTTCAATATTAATTTCCCTGATTTTATTGGTGAATAACTGGTCGGTGAACAGAAATGCTGTCTATCTGGCATTGTTTTTAATCATTTCTTCTTTATATGGAATCACACATTATTATGTGGTTTATGGCAAATCGGCCTTTTGGTTAGCCGTTTTTTACAATCATTTTACTCCTTTGATGTTGTTATTAGGACCCTTACTGTATTTTTATGTTCGTGGCACTCTTAACGATACCTATGTGTTGAAAAAGTGGGATTATCTTCATTTTATACCAGCTATTATCAGGTTGATAGGAATTATACCTTATCTAATGCTTCCTTTTGATAAAAAAATACAATTTGCAGAACTCATTATCCACGATATAGATAAAATAGCAAGTATAGAAACAAATTATTTTTATTCAAGTACCGTCAGCTTTGTTAAGAGACCGTTGCTGTTGCTGTTATATGTATTCTGTTGTTTCTACTTAATATGGAAACGTATTGCTAAGAAACCCGGAAAAGATAAGATTGCACGAAGACAATATTTGATCAGTCTAAGATGGCTATTTATTTTGATCATTACGGTATTTATTATTGTTTTGGAATTTTTGAGCATTACCTTTAAATCCATAAATACCAAGCCCAGCACAGCGCTATACCAAACTAATTTTCTTTATTTAATTTCGGGGGTTGGTTATGGTGTTATGTCACTGTCTTTATTGCTTTATCCCAACATTCTTTATGGAATTCCACGAAGAGCCAAAGTTAAAAAAGAGGTTTCTAATGAAAAGGAAAAGAAGCTAAAACCCTCAAATTCAAAAAACAAAAAGAAAAAAGCGGAGCCTTTTTACGATTTATCGCAACAAATTCAGAGGTATATTTCGGATAAAAAACCATTTACTAATCCTGAGTTTTCATTGAGCGACATTGCTGTTGCTCTAAAAGTTCCTCAGAATCATGTTCAATATTGTATCAATGAAATAATGGGTACTAAATTTGCAAGTTTGCGGAACGAATTTCGCGTGGCTTATGCTGTTGAACTTTTATCTAGTGATTTAAAAGATTCGCTTACTATTGAAGGAATCGCCATACAATCCGGATTTAAGACCAGAGCCAGTTTTTACAATGCATTTAAGAATATTACCGGTAAGACACCCACGGAGTATATTGAGGATCAAAAAGACAACTAGAGGCTCAGTTCTCCTAAAATTTCATCCGATAGAAAAGGACCACCAGGATACTTTGCAGTATAATCCAGATTAAGCCATATTTGCTTGCGTTCATCGATGTGATAGTGCATTGGTTTTCTGTAAGTTTCTTTTTTAAACAAAATGGTTTTAATAAGATAGTTCACTTTTTCCAGATCATTACGGGAACCAATCAAAATCTCAGGGTATATATGTCCTTTTGTGTGAATAAGCCGGGGAGTTCCGCCTATGGCTTTAATAGTGGCAGCCATCAAAATAGCATGGTCATCACAATCTCCCGAAAAATATCGAAGTGACTCAGTGGCTGTTGCGATATAATCTGCGTTCTTGGGATCACTAACATAATTCCAGCGGCTATTTATTTCTTTAAATACTGCGAAACATTGAATAGTGGTCCTGTATTTAGCATAGCCTTTAATGTTTCTAAAATGTTTGCTTGTAGCCATTATCGCAAAGTTGCGAATCTTAGGGTTCTGGTATTCAATGGCGTTAATGATTTTTGATTTATTTGGAAATGGAAGTAGCTTGGATATGATTATGTCCTGTGGATTAGGATGATCATACATATTGAAGATCATGCTGTCATAGTCCTCATACACACTGTTGAATCCGTAATTACCGGATAGGCTTCCATAGGCCAAGGCAATTAAATACAGGATAAAACATATAATTATGATTGTTCTGAGTATTCTTAATACTAATTGAATAACTACCACTATCAGCAGGAATAATAAAATCCTGTCTAAATTAAATGACCAGTTGAGTTCAATTACATTTTGATGGGCTATGATGAAGGCAGGAATTGCAATTAAAATATTCAGAACAAAAATAATCACATCATCCCAAGGTTTTTTTAACTCAAGTTTTGGTCTTATTTTTTGAAAAAAAATATATTTAAAATCCTTCATGCGGCTTAAGAATGTAAAACTATAATGTTTTTACTATCTCATCAAATGTACCTAATTTACCAATAATTTGTAGTTCAAAAAGCTGATTTTGAACTTTGTTTAACATTTCTTTTGTTAATTGATTTTGAGACCATTCTGTGATTGATAACCATTCGCGGATATCTTCATTCTTTTGATTATATCTTACAGCCAAGTTTATGTCTACATTCGGAATTTGTTTAAACTCTTTTGTTTTTTGGTTGATTATTTCCAAAATGGTTTTTATAGTTTCCGCATCATTTTGCAAAACTTCCTCACGAACAGCAATAACAAAACAAGGCCATGGAGTAGGGCAATCAGCCACCCTTCTGAAAGTTCCGTCGTCAACCAGTGGTTTGGTCATAAATCGCTCCCACATAAAATAATCTGCTGTACCACTTGTGAGGGCAGTAACTGCGCCGTCGATGGTATTTACGATTTCAAATTGAAGATCAGCTGCGTTCCAACCTTGATTGCTGGCATTAACATAAGCCATCAACTGAGATCCTGAACCCAGACGCGAGATCGCTACTTTTGTATTTTCAAGATCCGTTAAATCTTTGTAAGGGGAATCTGCAGCAACATGAATACCCCATATTAGTGGACTTTCTACATATACTTGAACAATTTTACTGGGATTTCCAGCGATAATATCTTTAATGATTCCTTCAGTAAGAATTACTGCCATATCAGTTTCAGCATTGCGTAGCATTTGACACATTTTGCCTGTACCTTCAGGTACATCAGTCCATTCTAAATCAATGCCGCTTTTCTCGAAATCTTTATTTTCTATACCAATATGCCATGGTAAATTGAAATGTTCCGGAACACCGGCAATTTTTATTTTTTTCATGGTTTTTATTTTAGCCAATTATAGCACTAATCCTGGACAATTAAATAGGATTAATTTTAAGAAATTGTGAATTCTGATTGTGATTTTATTTACACATTCACATCCTTAAAATTATTTAAGCGAGCATAACGAATCATATTTTTGAAAGTTTCCTGATCTAATTTCGGTATTTCAAGTATTGAATTTAAAAGACTTGTATCATATTCGTTTGCCTCAGTAGTTAAATAGGGTTTCAGGTGTTTTCCGATACTCTCGTAATACATTTTTTCGATGCTAGTTTTATATCGAAAATTGGCTGTATTATTGATTAATGTGAAGTTGGAATAGCCAACTTCTTTCATTATTAACTGTAAGCCTTTGACAATATTAAAGCTTTTACTGTTGACAATGTTAAGTTGGCAAATATCTTCTCTTTCAAATGTATTGACAATTACTTTGGCCACATAATCAACAGGTATGATATTCAAACCCGTTTTTTCATTGATTATAAAACGGACGTTTTCCTGATCTTTTTTTCGGGAGCTGAAATGAAAAAATTTTGCCAGTAGGTAAAAAACCATGTATTTGGAGATAAAATATTTACTTTCATTGCCAAGCATCTTTCCGCTGATTACACTTGGCCGCAATATTTGATAGGGTAAATTCAATTCCTGACATTTTTGGCTGATGAATTTTTCAGATTCATACTTTGCATTTTCGTATGCATTGCGGTGGTGCAGAACAAAGTTTAAATTGTGAAAGTCATTATCAATTATGCCCTGTCTTGTTCCTGAGGAAAAAGCCGTACTGATATAAATAAACTTTTTTATAAAGGGCTGAAAACTTTTAAAAATGTTTTTGGTAACGGTAGTATTTTCTTCAAAAATCTTCTCTTTTTGTACTTCGTCGGTAGATAAATTTACATAACCGGCAGAGTGGATAAAATAGGCATCCTGCATTTCTGCCAAATTACTTTGTTGGATTCTATTTAAGTCTGAATCTATAATCGTTATGTATCTGTTTAGTTTTTCTGCTCCGTGATCTCTAAGTAATCTTGGAGTGTAACTGCTGGATAAAAGTTTATTTATTCGTTCCTGTGCAGAAGATTTTCCCTTGTTGCGTGTGATGAGAAACAGCTTACCATCAATGTTTTTAGAAATAAAATTTTCTAAAATTTCATACATTATATGGGAACCCAAAACCCCTGTAGAACCTGTGAGGATTATTTTCATTTTTATCTTTTTCTTGGGACCAAAGTTACTTGTAAAAAAAGATAATCAGAAATTTTGAATAGGATAAATAATTAATTATACTGCCGATAATTACATTAAAGCCATTTTGTTAAGGGTCGTTACAATTAATTCATCAATTGTCTTGTAGGGATTAGTGCTGAAAGATCCTGAGGCCCTATTTGCGATTATGGCATTTAGTGATAAGGCTTCGTGTCCCAACAGTGCCGAAAGTCCGTATATTGCAGCAGTTTCCATTTCCAGATTGGTCATTTGTATTCCTTTATGATTAAAAGAATCCATTTTTTTGTTCAGATAGGGGTCTTTAATGCTTAATCTAAGTATACGACCCTGAGGTCCATAAAAACCCGAAGCTGTACCCGTAAAACCCTTGTGGTAGGTTTGGTCAAATAATTTTTGGGATAAGTTTGTACTTCCTTTTATTACATAAGGACGGCCTTTTCTTATATCCCAATTAGTTTGTTTAATGAAAGCATTTTCTATTTCCTTATGAGAGACTGTATCAATCAAATAGGAGCGGAGCATATTATCCATTCCTATTGCATATTCGCTCATTACAACGCTGTCAACCGGAATATCTTTTTGCAAAGACCCGGAAGTTCCTATTCTTATAATATTGAGGGACTGAAGCCGTTCTTTAGGTTTTCTTGTTTTTAGGTCAATATTAACCAAAGCATCCAATTCATTTAAAACAATATCAATATTGTCAGGGCCGATACCGGTTGATATCACCGTTATCCTTTTTCCGCGAAAAGTCCCTGTTTGGGTTTTGAATTCTCTTTTTTGGGTCGAAAATTCGATTTGATCAAAATGTTGCGTCACTTTTTCCACACGATCCTGATCACCAACAAAAATAATATCATTGGCAATGTTCTCGGGCTTTAAATTCAGATGATAAACACTTCCATCCGGATTTAGAATCAATTCTGAAGTTTCAATCATAATAAGTTTGAATTTATTGGTCTTTATCCTCCAACACGTTTTACCTTGAACCCTTTATCTTTAAGAATTTGCATTATCTTGTCCCGGTAATCACCCTGGATGATAATAGATTCCTCTTTAAAAGTCCCCCCAACGCTTAATTTTTGTTTGAGTTCTTTGGCAAGAATTTTAAAATCATGGTCTGATCCGGTATAACCCTCAATAATCGTTATGGGTTTTCCTTTTCTTTTTTCGAATTTGCATAGCATTGGTTCTTTTTGAACCCATAATTCATTTTCTTCCTCTATTATATCTTCTTCAGGCGCAGGAATATGGTCGGGAAAAAGATTTTTTAATTGATCTTGTAAGTCCATAATCATATAATTATTAAATCAATTTAAAGGTTTAATATACCTTTTAAATTATAATTTTATTTTTTAATAAGGCCCAAATCAACCAGACGTTCATATAAAAAATCTCCGGCCGTGATATCATCATATTGTTTTGGATTTTCTTCACTGATGCAATTTTCAAGGCAGTCCAAAGGCATATCACTCACGGGATGCATGAAAAACGGTATAGAATATCGCGAGGTTCCCCATAATTCCCTAGGCGGATTAACTACCTGGTGTATTGTTGATTTTAATTTGTTGTTGGTGTGACGAGACAACATATCGCCTACATTGATAACAAGTTCGTCAGGCTCAGCGATGGCATCGATCCATTCTCCATTGTGATTTTGTACCTGAAGCCCTTTGCCTTGGGCTCCCATAAGTAGCGTGATTAAATTTATATCGCCATGAGCAGCAGCACGTAATGCATTTTTCGGTTCAGAAGTAATAGGAGGGTAGTGAATAGGTCTTAAAATAGAATTCCCTTCTTTTGCAAAGTTGTCAAAATAAAATTCATCCAATCCCAGTCTTAAGGCCAAGGCTCTGAGGACAAATACTCCGGTTTTTTCCAGCATTTGATACGCTTGTTTTCCCACACTGTTAAACCGGGGCAATTCTTTTACCTCAATATTATTAGGGTACTCCGTAGCCCACCTGGAATTCTCATTAACGTACTGACCAAAGTGCCAAAATTCCTTTAAATCACCTTCTTCGCGACCTTTGGCGTGTTCTTTTCCAAAAGACACATAGCCTCTTTGTCCCCCCAGGGCAGGGTCTTCGTAAGCCTTTTTGATTTCCAGTGGCAAATTAAAAAACTGTTTGATTTCAGCATAAAGATCCTCTATAAGTTGCTCTTCCAAAAAATGTCCTTTAAGCGCAACGAAGCCTATATTTTCAAACGCATCTCCTATCTCGTTTACAAATTTTTGTTTTCGTTCCGGATTATCCGAAAGGAAATCACGTAAATCTACACTTGGTATATTCTGCATATAATATAGTTTGTTTAATCACTAAGGGTGTCTCTCCATTATTTGTACTACAAATGTATCTATTTAATCTGAACAGGGTTTCAAAAGTTATAAAAAAGATGAGTGTTTGTTTGGTTAGATTTAGAAAGTCAGATTTGCTTTGTTATTGCAAAAGAACCTCTAATTAAAAAAGCAAAAAAAAAACGCTCCAGAAAGCTGAAGCGTTTTTGTGGGGAGAGCAGGATTCGAACCTGCGAAGACATAGTCAGCAGATTTACAGTCTGCCCTCGTTGGCCGCTTGAGTATCTCCCCATGGCCTTTATCTGACTCCCTTACTTGTTGTAAGCGGTTGCAAATATAGAAACAGTTTTGATGTTTGCAAACTATTTGAGTACATAATTTTTGGAATATTTTTAAAGAGCTGGCAGTGAATAAAATAAAAAATCTCCACTAGGGAGATTTTTTTATTTTTTGTATGTATGTTACTTTATTTAGACAGTAATTCGGAAATTTTTTCTTTTAATTCATTTCCTCTTAGGTCTCGAGCAACGATATTTCCTGAAGCATCAAGAATAAAAGTTGCAGGAATAGCTTCTACTTTATATTGAGCCGCAATTGGATCTTCCCAACCTTTTAAATTAGAAACCTGAGTCCAACTAAGTTTGTCTTTTGCAATTGCATCCTTCCATTTCGTTTTGTCTTCATCAAGGGAAACACCTATGATATTTAATCCTTTTGAATGAAACTCCTTATACAAGGCGACAACATTTGGATTTTCTCTTCTGCAAGGTCCGCACCAAGATGCCCAAAAATCTACAATAGTAACCTTACCTAAACTCTCTTTTAAAGAAATCACTTTTCCCTCCGGATTAGGAGCGGAAAAATCTGTCCTTCATTTAGCTTCATTAGCCGTAGGAGCTGCAGGAGCGCCGGTTGCACCTACAGAAGGATTTTTCATTTCTGCCAATCTGGCTTTAATGGCTTTCCCTGGTTTTGTGTTTTTTAAATCTTCCTCAAAACTCTCGTAGATTGATTCCGATTTTTTAACGTCGGTAGATGGGTCATTCAACATCCCCTGAACAATCAAAGCACTGATAAAAGCTTTAGGATGAGATTCAGCGTAAGCGATGTATTTTGTTTTAGAATTGTTTCCAACTTCCTCAGCAATCTGCTGATATTCTTTCATCAATTTGTTTATAACTGCAGTGTCTTGTGCTTGTTGCGCCTGATTCATTGCAGCTGTGTTCTTAGTTTGAAAATCAACTAATTTCTTTTGAATACCTTTAAGTTCTTCGTTGAATTTTACAAATTCATCATTGTTATAGGTACCTGAAATCTTAGAGTTTTGAATAGTATCTTTATTAACTTCCACCTCAATTTCTCCTGATTCAAGGATTAATTGGATTTTTCCGTTAGTATCTTGTATCTGTAACATGTGGAAAGATGGTTCATTTACTTTTCCTTTGATTTCAAATTTTTCATTTTCAACTTTTACAGTATCGATCGATAGTAATCCCATACCTGCAGGGTCCATTGTTTCAAGAATAACAGTTTTCCCATTTTCAATTCCCTTGGCAACACCGGTAATTATAAATTCGTCTTTTCCAACTTTACTACATGAGAATAGCACTACAGAAGCTGAAAATAGCAAAAAAATCTTTTTCATTTTAAATTAGTTAATTAAGTTAAGTGTGCAAAAATATTTAAATTTACATAACACCGTTAATTTAATTCGCTAAATTTTTGTTATAATTAACTAATATGCGTTTTGCCTTAGTCGGAGGAGCTAATTGCAAAAGATAGTTACACTTTTTAATGTGTACTTTTTTAAATTTAATTTGAATAGTTCCAATCGTTGGTTTTATTTTGTAAATCTTTTTAAAAATACTCATCATGAAAGCTCTAAAAGAGATATTACTTATTAAAGATGCTACAATAAACAAGGTTCAGTTTGATAAAGTATGGTATTTTAATTTTGAAGATATAAAATTTTATCTTCAAGAAGATTTGAACGGTGTAGAATCAGTATTGCTACCCATCATTATCAATGGAGAAAAACATTTTGTTAAGTATTGCTCATTTGACGATCTTAGAAGAGGTAGAGAGGGGTATAAAATCTGATAAGCTGATTTTACAAATTTGTACGTTTTCCACTACCTATTTATAAGCCTTGCTTTCTCTTTGATGATGTCGCTAATTTTTCGATTTTCAATTTTACTTTCAAGCCAAGAAATTATATCTAAGTAAAGAAACGCTCTCTTTTCGTAAGTGTTTTGTTCAAGCTCTATAAAACGTTCTTTCATTTTAATGAATTCCTTGGTAATGTCTGCAGGATAAATCGAATTCAGATTTTTAAGGAAACGAATGATTTCTTTCTGCACTTCATGTAGATCATTCATTTTTATAAGGAATTTATAGGTGTTTTTTAGTTGACTTTCCAAATAATAATCTTTTCCAGATTCATAATGAGCTATCAGGCTGAGGATACGCGCAAAGCACATTAGATCTTCCCGCATGCTGAGATTTTTGTTATTGATTATCTTCTCAAGGTAGAAAATGGATTCATTGTACTTTTCGTTTCCGAAATAGATGCTGGCGATTTTATAGAAAAACAACATCTCGTGATGTTCATCAAGATGGTCACTGTGGGCTTTTAACTTAACTAAAATTTCAGGGATTAGATATTCACTTTCCGCAAAAGTACCTTCCAATATATGGTAATTAAGTTTGTTGTTATATATATATAGGAATGATAACGAAGCAATGTTGTCATTGGTTGGAAACCGTTCATCTTTTATTGTTTCCTCTAATAACCCTAAATATTTTTTGAAATTACTTTTGTACTTGAGCAGATATAAAGATTCTAATAAATAATGGTTTCCTTTAAGGAAAAATACCGGATTCAGGTAAATCATATTTGGGTTGTCATAAAAAAGAGTAACCCATTTATAGGCATATTTATAACTTGATAAAAAATCCTGAACTAAAAAGCTGCGCCATAGATTGGCATTGTAAAACCAATATTTTTCACGAAAACCAAACTTACTTTCATTTAGTTTAGAAATATGCTTGTGGAAATATTCATCAATGTATTTGTACTCTTCATCACTTTTGACATAGCCGGTTTTAAGCATGATCCCATACAATTGAAGAGACAGATTAGAAAGTTTACTTGAAATTGTGTTTTGATAGCTCAATTCTTTTGCCTGAATAACCAGTTCGTCGGCTCGCCCTTGGATACTTCTGGTTATATACTGTGATTCGATTAATTTTTCAAACTCTACAATTTCGTAGGCCATCAACTTTTCATCATTTTCTATGGCGATGGTTTTGGTTTTATCTAAGATTTTTAGGCTTTGTTTGTATAGTCCTTTATTATATAAAATGGTGGCAAAATCTATTTGCTCCCTGATTTGATATCTAATGTTTTGACTCGGGATATTTAAACGGATGCTTACTAATATCTGTTTGTATAAATACGATTTCAGATTAGATAATTGAACTTTTTTGATACTTCCGCTCTTTAAAATCAGCTTTTCATCGTAGACTTCTGATTTGTCTAAAATATTAAATAATTCAATGAATTTTGTATTTGAATTTGTCTCCAATCGGCTTGCAAATATTTTAAACTGCCTTTTTTCTGATTTTGTAAGCGATTTTATTAAGACAAATAAGAAATCTTTTTGATGGTTAGCCATTGTAAAAAAAATATATTTAAAATATTGATAATCAATAATTTATAATAATTTTGAATATTTTATATTGAGTATATTCAATTAAATTGAATTTTGTGTTTCTCTTAAAGAATATACTTTTGTTTTAAGATGTGAAATTACATTAAATAAATTAATAATGAATAGAGATAAAGTCCAAATTTTTGATACCACTTTGCGAGATGGGGAACAGGTCCCAGGATGTAAATTAGATACTAATCAAAAACTTGTTATAGCAAAGCGCTTAGATGAGATGGGAGTGGATATTATTGAAGCAGGTTTTCCTGTTTCCAGTCCAGGTGATTTTTTGTCTGTTACAGAGATTAGTAAATTGGTAAAGAATGCTTCTGTTTGTGGACTTACCAGAGCTGTTAAAAACGATATTGATGTTGCGGCTCAGGCTTTAAAGCACGCAAAAAAGCCGCGTATTCACACTGGAATTGGAACTTCTGAATCACATATAGTTCATAAATTGAACACTACAAGAGAAGATATAATTGCCAGAGCAAAGTTTGCTGTAGCCCACGCCAAGTCTTATGTGGAAGATGTGGAGTTTTACGCAGAGGATGCCGGTAGAACTGACAATGATTTTTTGGCTAAAGTGTGCGAAGAAGTTATAAAATCAGGAGCGACCGTTCTAAATATTCCTGATACTACAGGGTACTGCCTACCAGAGGAGTACGGAGCGAAAATAAAATATTTGAAAGAAAATGTTAAGGGTATTGATAATGTAACCATTTCTTGTCATTGCCACAATGATTTAGGTCTAGCAACTGCCAATTCTATCGCTGGGGCAATAAATGGTGCCAGACAAATAGAATGTACCATAAACGGAATTGGCGAAAGAGCAGGTAACACTGCTTTGGAGGAAGTGGTGATGATATTTAAACAACATCCATATTTGAATCTTTATACGGATATTAATACCAAACAATTGAATGAAATGAGTCGTTTGGTTTCAGAAAGTATGGGGATGATGGTGCAGCCTAATAAGGCTATTGTAGGGGCAAATGCTTTTGCTCACAGTTCGGGCATTCATCAGGATGGTGTTATTAAGAACCGCGCTACATACGAAATTATTGATCCGTTAGATGTAGGTGTAAATGAATCCTCCATTATTCTTACTGCCAGAAGTGGTAGAGCAGCTTTGGCTTACAGAGCTAAAAAAGTAGGGTATGAGTTGACAAAAAAACAACTGGATATCGTGTATGCTGAATTTTTGAAATTTGCAGATCTTAAGAAGGAAATTTTGGATGATGATATTCATCTTATTATTGAAGCCGCAAATTTAGAAGACGATTTAATCAGAAGGTAATTGTTGACTGTCGATTAATCATTAATTTTGCCAGCATTAAATTCAAAAAAGCATCATGGATTTAAAAATAGCAATATTGGCCGGAGACGGAATCGGACCTGAGGTAACTAATCAGGCTATAAAAATTTTGCGTGCCATCGGTGAAGTTTATGATCATGATTTTGTTTTTGAGGAGGCTTTGGTTGGAGCTGAGGCAATGGAGAAAACGGGGAATCCGCTACCGAAACAGACTTTAAATCTTTGCAAAAACACCGATGCCGTAATTTTAGGTGCCGTTGGAGATCCAAAGATTGACAGTGATGCAGAGGCACAAGTAAGGCCTGAACAAGGATTGTTAGATTTAAGGAGAGAACTTGGTCTTTTTGTTAACACGAGGCCTATAAAAACGTATAAAGAGTTATTAAAGGCTTCGCCTCTAAAAAAGGAGATAATTGAAGGGGTTGATTTTGTAATTCTCAGGGAATTAAATTCCGGATTGAATTTTGGCGAGAAGAAATGCGATGAAATCGAAGCTATGGCAATGGATTCCTGTGAATATTCTGAAGAAGAAATCGATCGGGTAGCAAATATTGCATTCCAGGTTGCACTTACAAGAAAAAAGAAGGTAACACTGGTTGATAAGGCAAATGTGATGGAAACATCACGTTTATGGAGAAAAGTTGTGAAAAGGATAGGTGAGGGTTATCCGGATGTTACTTTGGATTTTTTGCTGGTGGATAATGCGGCTATGCAAATAGTATTGAATCCAAAACAGTTTGATGTAATTTTGACCCAAGATATATTTGGGGATATATTATCTGATGAGGCCAGTGTTATAAGCGGAAGTATCGGTTTGCTTGGTTCAGTTTCAATCGGAGAAAAACATGCTTTATTTAGACCTGTTCATGGTTCTTTTCCGCAGGCAAAAGGAAAAAATATAGCTAATCCAATAGGATCAATATTGTCGGCAGCGATGTTGTTAGAACATTTTGGTCTTTTTGAAGAATCAAAGAAGGTTGTTGAAGGTGTAAACAAAGCATTTGAATATAATGTGGTAACAACCGATTTAAATGCAGATTCAAAATTTGGAACAAATGAAGTAGGGGAGTTTATTTCCAATTTCATTTTAAACAAAGATGATTTAATGTATTTCAATGATGACAATGTAAATCTGGGACAATCTACAATTGTCTAGATTTCCAGTTTAAATGCATGCTATCTGATAGTATGAGTTATTAATAAATAAAATTTAGTGACGGTGGAATTTGGTTCCACATTTAATATATTCAATAATATATATATTAATGAAGACAAATAGAATAACAGGCGCAGAGGCCATAATTAGATGTTTATTAGAAGAAGGTGTTGATTTAGTATATGGCTACCCTGGTGGCGCGATCATGCCTGTCTATGATGAATTATATAAATTTCAAGATAAATTACACCATGTTCTTGTTCGTCATGAACAAGGTGCGGCTCATGCCGCTCAGGGTTTTGCAAGAGCTACAGGAAAAGTTGGAGTGGCTATCGCTACCTCTGGGCCTGGAGCAACAAACCTGGTAACCGGAATTGCAGATGCGCAAATTGATTCTACACCTTTGGTGTGTATAACTGGACAGGTTGGCAAACATTTATTAGGTTCTGATGCGTTTCAGGAAACTGATATTATCGGAATATCTACTCCCGTTACAAAGTGGAATTATCAGGTAACGGAAGCTGATGAAATTCCGGAGATCATGGCTAAAGCATTTTACATTGCAAGATCCGGACGTCCTGGTCCTGTTTTAGTTGATATTACTAAAAATGCTCAATTTGATGAACTTGATTTTAGTTACAAAAAATGTACTGATATCAGAAGTTATCATCCAAAACCAATATTAGATTTAACACAAGTTCAGAAAGCTGCTGATGTAATAAATAATGCCAAAAAGCCAATGATAGTATTTGGTCAGGGTGTTATTCTAAGTCAAGCTGAAGAAGAATTAAAACAATTCATAGAAAAAGCAGGGATTCCTGCAGCATGGACTATTTTAGGACTTTCTGCATTGCCAACAGAGCATGAATTAAATGTAGGAATGGTAGGAATGCATGGTAACTACGGACCAAATATCCTGACAAATGAATGTGACGTTTTAATTGCTTTAGGGATGCGTTTTGATGACCGTGTAACAGGGAACCTGGCTACATATGCTAAGCAGGCAAAAGTGGTTCATTTTGAAATAGATCCTGCTGAAATAGATAAAAACGTAAAAACAGAGGTAGCCGTTTTGGCTGATTTGAAAGAGGCTATTTTGGCTTTATTGCCGTTAATCAATAATAACAGCCATGAAGAATGGCATAATGAATTCAAAAAGAAGTACGAAATTGAATTAAATGCCGTAATTAATGAGGAGTTAAATCCAAGTTTAGGTAAAGGAATATCAATGGGTGAAACTATCGAAATGATTAATAAGCATACTAAAGGGGATGCTATTATGGTTTCGGACGTTGGACAACATCAAATGTTTACCACACGTTATGCAAAGTTCAATAGAACAAAAAGTAACGTGACTTCTGGAGGATTGGGAACCATGGGGTTTGCACTCCCTGCAGCAATTGGTGCAAAAATGGGAAGTCCTGAAAGAGAAGTAATCGCTATAATAGGCGATGGCGGTTTCCAGATGAATATCCAGGAATTGGGGACTATCCATCAGTCAAAAGTACCGGTAAAAATTGTGGTACTTAATAATGAATTCCTTGGAATGGTTAGACAATGGCAAGAATTGTTTTTTGATTACCGATACGCATCTACAGTAATGATAAATCCTAATTTCATTGCAATTGCAGAAGGGTATTATATAAAAGCGAGAAAAGTTACCAAAAGAGAAGAATTAGATGAGGCGGTTGCTGAAATGTTGGCATCTAAAGAATCTTATTTCCTTGAGGTTGTTGTTGAAAAAGAAAATAACGTGTTTCCAATGATTCCTACGGGAGCTTCGGTTTCTGATATTAGATTAAGTTAGTAGTATGGAAAATAAAACATTCACCATTTCTGTTTATTCAGAAAATAATGTCGGATTGTTAAACAGAATATCTGGGATATTCTTGAAACGACACATTAATATATTGAGTTTAAATGTATCGGAATCGGAAATTGAAAATGTTTCCAGATTCGTAATTGTAGTTGATACTACAGAGAATTGGGTACGCAACATTGTAGGTCAAATTGAAAAACAAATCGAAGTAATCAAAGCATTTTATCATGTTGATGAAGAAACAATATTCTTAGAAAGCGCGTTATTTAAAATTGCTTCTAATTTACTTTTTGACGAAAGACAAATTCAAAATATCATCAAGGAAAGTCATTCACAAATTGTAACGGTATCCCGAGACTTTTTTGTTATATCAAAATCGGGAAGACGCTCTGAGATTGAAGAATTATATGCAAAATTAAAACCTTTTGGAATAATGCAGTTTGTTCGTTCTGGACGAATTTCAGTTTCAAAGGAAAAAATGGAAATTACAAGTTTATTATTAGAAGAATTAAAATCATAAAATTAAATATTAGAAAATGGCAAATTATTTCAATTCATTACCACTTAGGTTACAATTAGAACAATTAGGCGTTTGCGAATTCATGGATCAATCTGAATTTGCTAACGGAATAGAAGCTTTAAAAGGTAAAAAAGTAGTTATTGTTGGTTGTGGTGCTCAAGGTTTGAACCAAGGTTTGAACATGAGAGACTCAGGTTTAGATATTTCTTATGCTTTGCGTGCTGAAGCAATTGCTGAAAAAAGAGCTTCATTTATGAACGCTGCTGATAATGGTTTCAATGTTGGAACATATGAAGAATTGATTCCAACTGCTGACTTGGTTTGTAATCTTACTCCGGATAAACAACATACAGCAGTGGTTAATGCAATCATGCCATTAATGAAAGAAGGAGCTACCTTAGCTTATTCTCACGGTTTTAATATCGTTGAAGAAGGTATGCAAATTCGTAAAGACCTTACAGTAATAATGTGTGCGCCTAAATGTCCAGGTTCAGAAGTTCGTGAGGAATACAAAAGAGGATTTGGAGTTCCAACATTAATCGCTGTACACCCTGAGAATGATCCACAAGGATTAGGATTGGATCAGGCAAAAGCTTATGCTGTTGCGACTGGCGGTCACAGAGCTGGTGTTTTAAGATCATCTTTTGTAGCTGAAGTTAAGTCTGACTTAATGGGAGAGCAAACCATACTATGTGGATTATTGCAAACAGGATCTATTTTATGTTTTGATAAAATGATTGCTGAAGGTGTAGAGGCAGGATATGCTTCAAAATTGATTCAGTATGGATGGGAAACCATTACTGAAGCCTTGAAACATGGTGGTATAACCAATATGATGGACAGATTGTCAAATCCTGCTAAAATTGCTGCTTTCAATGCTTCTGAGGATTTAAAAGATATTATGCGTCCATTATTCCAAAAACATATGGACGATATCATTTCTGGCCACTTCTCTAAAACTATGATGGAGGATTGGGCAAACAATGACGTTAATTTATTGACATGGAGAGCTGCAACTGCAGATACTAATTTCGAGAAAACTCCAGCAAGTAATGTTGAAATTTCTGAGCAAGAATATTTTGATAACGGAGTATTGATGGTAGCTATGGTAAGAGCTGGTGTTGAATTAGCTTTTGAAGCAATGACTGATTCTGGTATTATCGAAGAATCTGCTTACTACGAGTCACTACACGAAACTCCACTTATTGCTAATACAATCGCAAGAAAGAAATTATTCGAAATGAATCGTGTAATTTCTGATACCGCAGAGTATGGATGTTATTTATTTGACCATGCTTGTAAACCATTAATTGCTGAATACGTTAAAAACGCTCCAAGTAACCTAGTTGGACGTCCATTTGGAAGCGAAAGTAATGGTGTAGACAATCAGGAATTAATTAAAGTTAATAGCATTATTAGAAACCACCCGGTTGAAGAAATTGGAGCTTGGTTGAGAGAGTCAATGACAGCTATGAAAAAAATAGTTTAACAAACTGTTGAAATATTACTAAAGCGGGGTAGGTAACTACTCCGCTTTTTTGTTGAGCTGTTATGCAGAAAACATAATAATTCCTTTATATTTGTTGTTTGACAATCTAAAATTTGTTAATAATCTATTTGTACTTGAAATCAATAAATTACATGATTTAGTATAGATTTAATATATTTAATGCAAAATTTAAATAATAATGAGCTACTACAAAATTGATACTTTAGAGCAATATTTTAAACATTATAATAAGTCAATACGTGAACCACGAAAATTTTGGGGTAAAATCGCGGAAGAAAATTTCACTTGGTACCAGCAATGGGATAAGGTTATTGACTTTAATATGGAAGAGGCAGATATAAAGTGGTTTACAGATGCTAAAGTAAATATTGTAAAAAACTGTATCGATAGACATCTTAATAAAAGAGGTGAGAAGACAGCTATTATATTTGAACCGAATAATCCGGAGGAGGAGGCCATACACATTTCCTACAATGAACTGCACCAACGAGTTTGTAAAATGGCGAATGTGCTTAGGGAGCAAGGGATTAAAAAAGGTGACCGTGTTTGTATTTATTTACCGATGATTCCGGAATTGGCCGTGGCTGTTTTAGCCTGTGCAAGGATAGGAGCTATTCATTCTGTTGTTTTTGCAGGTTTTTCAGAAAAAGCTTTGGCTACCCGAATCATAGACAGTGAAAGTAAGATGGTTATAACTTCTGATGGAGGTTATAGAGGTTCGAAAACTATAGATTTAAAAAGTATTGTAGACGAAGCTCTGCAAAGTTGTCCATTAGTAGATACTACCTTGGTGGTAAAAAGGACCAACAACGAAATAAACATGCAGGAGGGGAGAGATATATGGCTACAACCCCTTCTTGATCAAGCGTCTGATAACAGTGTGGCTGAAATAATGGATGCCGAAGATCCCTTGTTTATACTATATACTTCAGGATCTACAGGTAAACCAAAAGGGATGGTACATACCACGGCAGGTTATATGGTATATACTGCCTATACTTTTAAAAATGTATTTAATTATGAAGAAAATGATGTTTTTTGGTGTACTGCCGATATTGGGTGGATCACGGGACATTCGTATATAATCTATGGGCCCTTACTTAACGGAGCAACAACCGTGATTTTTGAAGGTGTACCAAGTTATCCTGATTTTAGCCGATTTTGGGAAGTCATAGAAAAACACAAAGTAAACCAATTCTATACCGCTCCAACTGCAATAAGGGCTTTAGCAAAAGAAAGTCTTGAATTTGTCCAAAAATATCCTCTCAAAAGTTTGAAAGTTATTGGTTCTGTAGGGGAACCTATTAATGAAGAGGCTTGGCATTGGTACAATGATCACGTTGGAGATAAAAGATGTCCTGTGGTCGATACATGGTGGCAAACAGAAACCGGCGGTATCATGATTGCACCGATTGCTTTTATAACACCAACAAAGCCAACCTATGCGACTTTTCCGTTACCGGGAATTCAGGCGGTTTTAATGGATGAACACCGCAATGAAATAGAAGGGAATCAAGTAGTAGGTAGTTTGTGCGTTAAATTTCCGTGGCCTGGAATTGCAAGAACGATTTGGAAAGATCATGAAAGATATATCAACACTTATTTTTCGCAGTTTCCGGGAAAATATTTTACAGGTGACGGCGCATTAAGAGATGAAGTGGGTTATTACAGAATAACCGGTAGAGTAGATGATGTCATCATCGTTTCAGGACATAATTTGGGAACCGCTCCAATAGAAGATGCCATAAATGAACATCCGGCAGTTGCAGAGAGCGCTGTTGTTGGTTTCCCTCATGATGTAAAAGGTAATGCGCTTTATGGCTACGTTATATTAAAAGAGACAGGTGAAGATAGAAATAAAGAAAACCTCAAAATTGAAATAAATCAAATTATTTCCGATCATGTGGGACCAATTGCGAAATTAGATAAAATCCAATTTGTGAGTGGTTTGCCGAAAACACGATCAGGCAAAATTATGAGAAGAATTTTGAGAAAGATTGCCGAGGGAGATTATAGTAATTTCGGGGACGTAACCACATTACTAAACCCTGAAATTATAGATACTATTATAAATGAAAAATTATAAAGTAATATAGCTTTCTAAACGACAAACTGCTCCTTATTGGAGCAGTTTTTATTTAAGTATTTAAATAGTAAATATAATTGTCCCCAGAGAAAAAATTATCGGGGAAAGTAATTGGGAATTATTTTATCTAAGTCCTAATTTTGTTTTTATTTTCAGGAAAACTAAAGCTAATTTAAAAGCTTTTTCAGTTGAAGATGAGCCCAAATCAAGAGGTAAATGATAAAGATCTGAAAGATCATCTATTTCAAAATGTTTATCGGTGTCGTCTATTAATTTTTGTTGCATTATTTCAATATCCAAAGCTTCATTTTTTAATTTACCGCAACCTAATCTTTCTAAAGCTGCATTAATTAGTTCCACATCTTTTTCTATTTGATGACCTACTAAAACAGCATTTCCAATATATTCGATAAAAGATTTTAAAGCATCCGGCTCTCCTAATTTTTGCATCTGACTTTCAATAATATACTCATTCGATAGTTGATTGTCGTGAAGATATTTATATTGCAACAAAATAGTTTCAAAGCTATCTCCTATCAATATGTTATTGTCTACTACTGAAAAGGCACTTAGAAAAGTTATGACATCCAATTCTGGATTAGCACCTGTAGCATCAAGATACATAATAACATAACGATTTGATTTACGAGAGAATTTTGCGATGTATTCTTTCCAAAAATAGGGGTATTCCTTATTTAAATTTTTAAACCAATCTAACATACCTATGAAAAATGAGTAAGTTGAAACTTATCTTTTATTAAACCTTCCAATTCCCTCATTGGAGTTAATGCTGCTTTTAGTTTTTCCCTATCAATTTTTGATAATTCCTCCACATCTATAAACTGGCCATTATTCTCATTTTTTAGGCCTTCAAGAGTTCTGAATTTTGATAAAACTAAATAAGCCTCTGCACAATCCAGATATATTTCTGAAAATTTTGAATCAATGATAGAAAGTTGCTTAAAGCGTGAGTAGGTATTGTTAATACCTCTTATGTCATAACTCATTGTCAACAAACGCGCACTATCAATCAAGGGCATTATTGCGCGGGTTTTTATGTCAAATTTATCCTTATTCTCACCATCCTCCTCCAGTACAAATTTTTTGAAAAATGTGAGAGGAGCATTTTTTCTCAAGGCATCGTTTCCTAAAAAGTCATATAATATGGTATTGTTAATAGCATTATTATAAACAGTATTATTGATAATATTTTTTATTTTTTGATCACCAATTACCAGCTCATAATCAAAAAAGATTCCACTCAGGTTGGAACTATTTTCTTCAACGGCACTCATCCAATTTGTAAATTGTTTTATCCAATCGCTTAATGATTTACACCATAGCATATTATTTGCCATATGACCATTTGGGCATAGTTCATAACCGACTTTTTCAAGAGTGGAAGTTGTTTTTTTTGCTAATCTTAAAAAATAATCTTTGACTTCAATATACTTTTCAGCTGCAACATCTTCAAATATTAAAAAACTGTCTTGATCTGTCAATAGTAGTTGTTCTTTTCTTCCTTGACTACCGGTACTCAACCAGGCATATCTGGCAGGAGGGGAGCCTAATTCCAAAATTGAAAGTTCTACAGCACGTTTCAAAATAGCAAAATTAATTTCACTCGCAATATCAGTAATGTGTGTAAGCGGTATGTTTTTTTGAATAGAGGATTGGACCAGTTTTGTAAGGCGGATTCTACTTTGTTTCAATCCCTCAGCCGACAATGTTTTCTTAATTTCTTTAATTAATACACCAGGGTTACTTGCCTGTGCAACAACTAAATCGTGCTCAGAAATAATTCCTCTTATTTCTGTTTTGTCTGTACCGTCCAATGTTGCACATAAATGGCTAACATTACTCTTTAACATTAATAGTTGTGCCTCAGCCAAAGATATGCTTTCTAAAACAGTTACAACTGGCTTAGACATAATAAGATCTACAGGACTGGAGATAGAAAATCTACCAGTGGCAATTTTAGAAGACAGATCCGCGTGAGTAACTATTCCAACTGCAATATTATTTAAAGCCACTAATGCACTGTCTTTTAAAGATTCCGCCATAAGCTGCGCTACCTCTTTAACAGTGCTGTTTGGAGATACCAATAAAGGCGAATTATTATAAGATAAAGTCTGAAAAAATTGATATTCAGTTTGCTTATCAGAAGCATATGCAGTTTCGTTTACATTGTCTTCATTGATTATTATTTGATGTTCTGGTAAACTTGAGGCAAAATTTTCTAATAAAAAATCTAATACATCTAAATTATGAGCAATTAACGGTTTAAAAACGTCAATAGGGATGCCGTAAACAATTGTTTGCTGTCTTGCTTTTGCGGTAACTTTGTAATTATTCTTAGCAAAAAAGGGACGTAAACCAAAAATGGCCCCTTCATGACATTTATTCAGAATATTTTCTTCAGCATCCACATAGACAGAAATATCAATTACGCCCGATGAAACTATGTAAAAACAGTCATGAAGTGCGTCATTGATCTTAAAGAGGGTGTCATTTTTTTCCAGATTAATAACCCGAATATTAAGTGCTATTTCTTGTAAATCAATTAATGACAAGTGATTAAATGGTGCAAATTTTTTCAAAAAAAATGAAATTTGCTCGGCAATAAGATTCATAATTGAATTTAAAAATGAGAGGTAAAAATAGTAATAAATAAGGAATACAATTGATTATTTCTTTTTGCAATTGTTGTTTTATTTTTTTAACTGATATGTTATGTTGTAGAGTATAAGTATACATTTAATAAATTTAGCATATTGCAGAACACTTTTTCATTTTTGAATATTCTATTTTACATAATATAAATTATAGTTCAAATAATAACAACAACAATTAACATTAATGATCCTAATATTGTCAATAATAATTTTTTACTTATCCAAGTTAGATTTAATAAATGAAATAAGCACATATTTAAATTCTACCTTTTACTTAATCTGTCCCAATTTATGGAAATAAATTTCTATAAATAAAAATAAACCAAAAACTTTTGTTTAATATTTTTAACAAAAATTTAAACAAATCTAAATATACAATTAGTAACTTTAGGACTATTAATTAAAAAAATATATCTGATGAAACGATTCAAAAAAAATTTGCCCCAAATCGCTTTATCAATTGTATTAGCCCTTTTTACGGTAACTTGTACTACCGATGATTTTGAGACGACGAATATCGATACAGAGGCGTCTCTTTATGAATTTCTTTTAGCTAATTCTAGGAGTGATTTTGATAAAAGATCACCACAAAAAGGTTCTGATGCCATCGCAACCATAGCAATCGATGCCGGTTTTAATGAGCTTGTTACGGCTTTAATGTATGTTGATGAAAAGTTGGATGCTGGTTTAGTAGATTTATTTTTGTTAGGTAAAGACCAATACACTGTTTTTGCCCCAACAGATGAGGCATTTATGAATTTGTATGACACTCTCAGTATTGATAACATTAGAGAACTTCCTGCCGATTTGGTTTTGAATGTATTGTTGTACCACGTGACGGAAGGACGCAGAGCTACTAATAGTGTTGTTCCTAAAAGTGGAATGCGGAAAATAGAAACCCTGTACATGACTGATATGAGCAGTACTTTCTTTTCAGTCCACCCTGATCTAACTATTGAAGCCATTGGCAGTAGCGCAAATATTATTCCTACTGCATTTGACATATCTGCTTCTAATGGAATTATTCACGTAATAGATGAGGTACTCCTACCATTTTAATCTCTATACCAGCTTGAAATAAATGCTATAAAAACCTTTCCTGGCAAAATTATTGCATAAAAGAAACCTATATATGATTTATATAGGTTTTTTATTTTCTGGCTTTTAGACTGTTTCTTCTGTTTTAACTTTTTTGTCAGGTCTGATAATCATTCTTAGAGAGTTATCTTTAGCAAAATATGCTATCATCCAGTTATAGAAAGTTTTGACCTTATTTCTGTAAGTAATTAATGAAATTAGGTGAATTACCAACCATATTATCCATGCAAAAAATCCTTTGAAATGCATTTTAGGTTGTGGCAAGTCAACTACAGCTTTGGCTTTTCCGATAATGGCCATAGATCCTTTGTCATTATATTTAAAGGGATTTAATTTCTGGCTATTCAGTTCTAATTTTATATTTTTTGCGAGATTTACTCCCTGTTGGATTGCTACCTGAGCTACCTGCGGGTGACCTTGTGGAAAGGCTTCATCTGAGAACTGAATGCAAGTATCTCCTATCGCATAAATATTCTCGGTTCCCTCTATTTTATTGAAAGCATTTGTAATAAGACGTTTTCCCCTGCCATAACATTCAGTAGGAATTCCTTTAAATTCTTTTGCAGTTACGCCTGCAGCCCAAATTAAATTTTTTGTTTTTATTGTTTCGCCATTTGCAAAGTATACGGTATCATCTACATAATCGACTACGTTGTTGTTCAATTTTACCACAACACCCAGATTAGTCAAAGCTTTGTATGTGTCGTCCTGGGATTCTTTGCTCATTGGTGTCAATAATGCAGGTGCTCCATCTACCAAATAAATATTACTTGCAGAGGTAAGAAATTCTGGGTATTCTTTCAAAAATATATTTTTACGCATTTCGGCAAACATCCCTGAAATTTCCACTCCTGTGGGACCTCCACCAGCAACAACAACGGTCAGTAATTTTCGTCGTTTACGGATATCTTTGGTTATGGATGCTTTTTCAAGATTTTTTAATAAAGTATTACGCATTACGATTGCATCGTTTAGCGTTTTCATAGGAATAGCATTTTTACGCACATTTTCCATCCCAAAATAACTTGTTTCTGCACCTGTAGCAAAAACTAATTTATCATATCTTAATTCACCATTATTTAAAATTACCTTGTTTTCTGATGGTATTACTTCTTGAAATTCCCCTAAACGAAACTGAAGATTTTTTTTACCCGCAAAAAATTTCCTGAAGGGATAACTAATACTTGAAGGCTCCAGATACGCAGTTGCTACCTGGTAAATAAGGGGTGGAAAAAAATTATAATTATTTTTGTCAACAAGAGTCACCTTCACTCCTTCTTGATTAAGTAATGATTTTGCAAGATTCATTCCTGCAAAACCTCCTCCTATTATTACTATTTTCATAAAGTTTCTATATTACAGATCAGCAATCTCTTTTTTTTATAATATAAGACAATAGATGTTTGAAATCTGTTTAGTTTTTAATTTTTGTTTTTTTTAAGTAGTTTTTCTTGTTGTTGAATTTTGGAATTCAATAGATGATTAGCCATCAGTTTTTCTATCAGCTCCTCTTTTGTAAGATGGTGAAAAATAGATTTTATTTTCGATTTTACTTCGTTTTCGATTTCATGGTTGGGCTTCGTTTTAAATATCTGTTTGGTCCAAAGTATCATATTGTTTTCCTCGATACTATGCACTGAAGGCTTTTTTAGCTCCGTAAACTTGATCCCAAGTTCATTTTCAAAATCTTCTATTTCGACTATTTCCTCTGCTTGTAAAACCGTTAGAGAAAGTCCCTTGTTGCCTACCCTAGCCGTTCTCCCACTGCGATGTACGAAAGTTTCATAGGTATCCGGCAAATGGTAATTGATTACAAAAGAAATGTCTTTGACATCTATTCCTCTTGCAGCCAAATCGGTGGCTACCAGTATTTTTATATGTCCTTCCCTGAATTGATCCATAATTCGGTCTCGTATTCCCTGCGATAAACTACCATGGACTGCACCTGAAGAAAATTTGTTTATGGCTAAATTTTTAGCTAATTTATTGACAGCCGCCTTGGTTTTACAAAAGATAATTCCCCTCTCCCCTTCTTTTGAATTAAGAAAATGCATTAATATGTCAAGTTTTTCAATTGGGTCAACTACAATATACTGATATATAATCTCTTGGTTTCCAGTATTTTCCATATTTACACTTACCTGAACGACATTTTTATTCAAGTAGTTTTGAATCACCTGTTTAATGGCACCGGGCATGGTTGCTGAAAATAAAAAGCTACGATGTTTTTGTGGTAAAACTGAAATGATTTGATCAAGGCTTTCCTTTAAAATATTAATCATTTCATCGGCTTCATCGATAACCAAATACCTAGTTTGCGAAAGGTCGATGGCATTTCGATTTATCAAATCAATCAAACGACCTGGGGTTGCAACGATGATATGGGTTGCACTTGTAAGTTTTTTTATTTGTGGTTTTATTGGATTGCCACCACATGTTGCCGTAATTGCTACATCAAGATGATATCTAGAAAATCCTTCCAGATTTCTGAAGACCTGATTACCTAATTCTCTGGTTGGTACCAAAATTATCACCTGCACTTTTGGGATAGATGGATCTATTAACTGAATCAGCGGCAATCCATAAGCGGCGGTTTTTCCTGTTCCGGTTTTTGCTAATCCTACCAAATCTGAAGCATCCTTCAAAATAAGGGGAATCACTTTTTGTTGAATTTCCGTGGGAACAATTAGGTTCATCTCTGTTAAAGACTGCTGCAAAGCCGCAGAAATTCCAATATCTGAGAATTGTTTTGACATATATTATTTTTTTGTAACGAAAAATATTTTATCTGTGCTCTTGCTCAGGCTGTTATTATTCTTCCTCATCAGGTTCATTCATGATCCTTTCACGATACTTTTTTCCAATCAGCAAAGTCAATTTTTGTTTATAATCTTCAACCAGCCATTCACGGTAATTCTTACTGCACTGACTTAAGCATTTTGAGTACCTTTTTACTCTACATTCAATATCCTCATCCAATTCTTTAGCAAGGGATTTAGCTTCCTGTAAGGTTTCGGTATTGTAAACGCACATGGTTGCATGTTGATCTAGTGATTTTTCAATAACCACTTTAGACCTTAAATTCTGTTTTATTGCCAACTTATGTTCCTGATCCACATCGAAGCTTACATCTTCTGTATTTGCAAATTTTGCTCTCAATTCGGGCGGCATACTGTACTTAAAGTGCATTTCGATTTCAGCGTCATCACGTAAATTCTCCAAATAAAATTCAGGAGATTTAAAAATATGTTGCCAATTTACCGGCTCGTTCCATAGTCCAAATCTGGCTGCATTATTTCCTAAATCAATAACGGTGAATTCTTTCTTATTTGGTAATTTTCTGGATCCGCGGCCAATCATTTGAAAATACAAGGTGAGAGATTTTGTGGCTCTATTGAGTATAATAGTTTCAACGGTAGGTTCATCAAAACCTGTGGTCAAAATCCCAACTGAAGTTAAGATGGCATCCTTTGTATGCTTGAACCAATGCAAAATTTCTTTGCGTTCTTCGTTGCTGCTGGTATTATCAAGATGACGGATTTCGAATCCTGCCGTCCTGAATGTTTCATATACATATAGTGAAGTATTTATACCATTATTAAAAATAAGTGTTTTTTTACCCAATGATTTTTCTGTATATGCATGTAACAATTTTTCCTGCATATACATATTGGTATACAAATCATCGGATGATTTAACGGTATAATCGCCATTGATTCCAACTTTCAAAGAAGTTAATCCAACGTCGTAACTGTAGGTTGTTGCTTTAGCTAAAAATCCATTTTCTATCAATGAACTGATGGTATCACCTACAATTAATTCATCGTAGTTTTCATTCATTGGCAACTTGATGTTAGAACTCAATGGAGTTGCCGTTACACCCAGGATAAAAGCATTTTTGAATGAACTTAGAAGTTTTCTGAAAGAATTGTAGTGTGCCTCATCAATAATAAGTAAACCAACATTGTCAAGATATAATTTTTCATCATTAATCCGGTTTTTTAAAGTTTCTACCATCGCTACAAAACAAGAATAATCATTTTGATCTGGTAAGTCCTTCACTTTACTATTAATAATCTTATTTTTAACACCAAAACCTTTCAACATTTTGGAAGTCTGTTTGCATAACTCAATTCGATGCGTTAAGACAACTACTTTTTTGTCATGTTTTGAAAGGTATCTGCGTACAATTTCAGAGAATATTACCGTTTTTCCGCCACCTGTAGGTAATTGATATAGGAGATGATGCTGTTGTGGACCGTTATCAATCCTGTTAAATATTGCATCAATATCTCCTTTTTGATAATCATAAAGTTCTTTCCTTTCTTCCTTTTCTATTTCCATTGTACTTTCGAACATCATCAATTTATTGAATTTTTGCAAAAATACGTCTAAAAAACAGTTATTCCGTTATATTTAATTTAAAATATTAAAGTTGATTTAAATAAATTTGTTTTTGACTGTACTAACTATGAAACTGATCAATAATCTTTAAGAAACCAGCTCTATTTAACCATTTTTGTGATTCACTTTCCTTTGCAATTGAAAATATCCTATTTTTAAAATCATTTAAAATTCCATTTGAAATGAGAAATTGTACTGTCTGATTAAAAGATTGCAACATACTATTATAAAAAGTTTCCTGTTTAATATAATGCTCTCCGGAATACGTTTGAGCTATTTCTAGGTTGTAAAGCATCGCATCTGCTATGACATACGGATCGACTCCAAGCTTTATAAAATGTTTTATAAATTTCTGCGCAACTGACCGTCTCAATTTAGCCCTTTTAATTTTACCGGATTTATGCACAGGAAAATATTCATTTGAAACTTTAAGTTTAAATTCCTGCAGAAGTTTATCTTCTTTGGGATTAAATACAAAATCATAGAAAACTTTTACATCGGTAAATCTTTCGTACAAATCAATAATTTGTCCTTCGAGTTGTTCCTTATCTAAATCTTTTAAATATCTCCTTAAATCTCTTTTACTCATTGCTATAACATTATTTCACAAAAATATATTACTTTCTGAAATGATCTTAATTTAACCAATGTTATTGATTATTTTTGGGGACAAATAAATTTCAAGAATAAAAAAAATGTTGAAGATTTTTAAAATTACAGCCTTGTTAGAAGGTGTTTCATATTTGGTATTATTTTCAAATATGCTTTTCATCAAACCCTCAAACTTTGAATTATATCACCAACTTTTATACCCGATTGGGATGACTCACGGAAGTTTGTTTATTGCTTATGTTGTATTTGCATTTCTATTAAAATCTGTCCAAAATTGGAAATTCAAAGATTTTAGTATTGTCTTGCTTGGATCATTAATACCTTTTGGTACGTTTTATGTAGAAAGAAAATACTGCAATAATATATAAAGGCACCATTTTTAATTTTATAAAAAACCTTGTAGGGTCTGTTCATTAGCATAAAATGCCATTTACACTATAGTTGAGCTATTATTGTTAATTACTTTGTGTAGTTATTCCATTAGTGGGAAATTTTTTTTTTTATTTTTAAGAAAAAAAAAGATGGATCAAAGAGATAGCTTATTAATGGGACTTAGAGGGGATGCAATTGGTAACGTAAATCAGCAGTCATCTTCAGATGAATATTTCCAAAATACTGTACTTAGGCCTATTTTGAAAGTTCAAAATGACCTTTTCATAGCCTCCTTCCAGAATTATGTTGATAAACATAAACGTGATTTTTACTCCCAGTCTACTGAAAAAAAAATGTTTATAATTGAAAATGCCATTCAAAAGGACATAAAATTTCGAAATGCCCTTAAAGGGATGATTATTGCTTTATTTACAGTGGATGAATATTTACTGTACATAAAAAACTCTTCGAGCCTTAATAAACGAATGATGAACATGTTAATTGAAAGACTAAAAAATCAAATACAATTATTTGAAAGAAGTATGGTGGAATAAATTGATCAATTCAAAGATTCGTTAATCATTTTTTTCTCTGCATTTTTAATCCCGGAAGACAAAAATTTACTTTTAAGTCTTGAAATAATTATTTAAATTTTATTGTATTTTTCAAATAGAAGTGGGCAAATCTTTTTCATGGTGAGAGGTTCTTCTGGGTTCCAATTGAATTCTAATAAGGGGTAATTTTCATCATTGGTTTTAAAAGTTTCATAGTCGATATAGGAATAAAAATCCTCATTGGTCTTATTTTTAAATGCGTTGGTTGCTACATACCAAAAACCTTCAAAATCATAGGATTGCTTTTCAATATCAGTTATCTCTATTAAATATTCGGGACTAGCCATTGTTTTAAAGTATACATCCCTATCTCTTGATATCAGCCAACATCTGAAATATTCAAACCCATCTTCTGTTATGCCGTTGTTTATTATATAGGAAGCACACCACAGGTTTGAATTATACGAATCAAATAATAACTTGTCTGTTCTTAAACGAAAACCTATCATCTCTTTTAGAGAAAGTTTTTCTATTTCTGCAATAAGAAAAAGTTCCTGGTCTTCCTGATTATTAGTTTGAGTAAGTGATCTCTCGATGATTTCCCAATATACTTCTTCGTCAAGTAGCTCACTTGAAGCTGAAAATTGAATTGAATCAAGATTTATAAACCCATCGCTTTCGGAGGACGACAAATCCAAATATTCCTCCTTAATAATTTCAATAATATTTTGACTGTAGCAAAAGGAACAAACGACAAGAAATAATGTTAAAATAGAAGATGTAGGCTTCATAGTATGATTTTTTATGTCCATCAAACAAATGTCCAACTTAAATTTAAGAAATTTATTCAGTTATTTTGTTGGAGGCTACATAAAAATCTGGATTAATCAGTAACTCTTTTTTCTCCGAAGATAAGCGCTCTTTTTTCCAAACTGTTTCTGGTTTTAACCATTTTTCCTGTTTTTCTAAAGCTACTTTGACAGGCATATTAAATGTTTGAATACAATTATTCCATCGGTAGAAAAGGAAATTATCTCTGAAATAATATTCTAATGTTGGAACTCTGCTATCTCTTAAATATTGATTAAAAATTTGAGAGCAATCAGTTTCGCCCTTGGTAGTAATATAATGCTCAATTTGTTTTGTTGTAACTGTTTGGTGATAAAAAGTTTTATTTAGTCCTCTTAAAATGCCTCTCCATTTGTCATCATCATCGATTAGTTGTCTTATTGTATGCAGCATATTACCCCCCTTGTAATACATATCAGATGAACCTTCATTATTTACATCATATCTGCCAATTATCGGCTGATCGTTTATTATATTTTTTCGTGTTCCACGAACATAACTGTATGCAGCTTCTTTACCGTAATGAAATTCTAAAAATAAGCTCTCTGCATAGTTTGCAAAACTCTCATGGATCCACATATCCGCAATGTCTTTATTGGTTATGTTGTTTCCAAACCATTCATGTGCAGATTCATGAATAATTATAAAGTCAAATTTTTTACCCCAACCAGTTCCGCTAAGGTCTGCACCCAAATAACCATTCTCAAATCTATTTCCATAAGCGATAGCACTTTGGTGTTCCATTCCTAAATAAGGAGTTTCCACAAGTTTATAACTGTCTTCATAAAAAGGGTACGGACCAAACCAATACTCTAGTGCCTTCAGCATACGGGCAACATCCTTAAATTGATTTTTAGCTTTTTCCAGGTTGTTCTTTAACACATAGTACTCGCAATCTAATATTCCTTTCTCACCTTTGTATTTTTCAGAAAATGCGATGTAATCACCTATATTGATAGATACCCCATAATTATTAATAGGATTTGAAACAAACCATTCAGATCTGTTCGTTCCATCAGGGTAATTAATAAGCTTTTTTAAACGCCCGTTTGAAACATCAATCATTCCCTTAGGAACAGTAACGCTGATTTTCATACTGTCGACCTCATCGTACAAATGGTCTTTATTGGGCCACCAAACACTTGCCCCTATTTTTTGGCAGGCTGATGCAATAAAAAAATTTCCTTCTTTGTCTTTGGACCAGACAATTCCCCCATCCCATGGAGCTTTTATGGCTGGTTTGGGTTTTCCTTCGTAAAAAATAGTAATTTCTTTACTATCGCTGTTTTTTTGTGGAGAAACCAATTTGATAAAGAAAGCGTTACCATCCCTATTGTAGGCTAACTCTTGGTCGTCTTGTATTACTTTAGTTATTTCAAGTGGATTTTGGAGATCAATTTGCATTTTATCACCCTGCTCCAATACCTGATATGATATGGTGTTAGAGCCAGTGATTGTGCTGTCCAGAGGATTAATATTTATATCTAAATTATAATATTGTACATCCCACCAGGCTCTTTCCTCATTGATACTTCCTCTTAAGCTGTCTTGATGTGAAAAAATGATACTTTCTTTCTCAAATAAATGTTGAGCAATAAGTGTTTTTGAAACCAAAAGAAAGAATAACAGGATTAAATAATTTGATTTCATAGCGCATTTCTATAATTAATATTTTCAGATATTATCAGTTTTGATACAAAAGCAGATATTATCAGTTGATGCTCTTTAATACTCTAAACAACAAAAATATTAAGAAAAAAAGGGTTTATGACCTGAAGAAAAGCCATTCTATCGCCTTAGGAAATTCATCACCCCAAGAAACACCATTTTGCTTGGCAAACCCATTAATACTAAAATTAATATCAAGTTTTTCAGAACCCAGTCCCTTTTCCAAAATAAGTTGTTTAAACGATTCAAGTTGTGTGTCAACCAGAATACAATCTTCATTTGCTGCATAAAGATATACTTTCATTTGCTGTAATCCTTGACAATGATTAAAATGCACCAAAGTCTCCCCTTTAAGTGTTGGGGACAAAAGCAATAATTTACTGAATACATCTGGAAATTTAGCGACGGTTAAAGCACTTATATTAGCACCTCCTACACTCCCACCTAATCCTGTATGTTCACGATCTGTTTTAGTTCTATAATTGGAATCTATGTAAGGTTTTAGTGTTTGCGCTAAAAACTCGCAGTATTTGATATTACTTTCATTGATTAAATTTGGCTCATCCGCTGTTTTTAAAGATGAGGAATTATATGAATTGTTTTCGACGGCTATAACAATAATTTTTCCAACATTGTATTCTGACATTACTGCCAACTTTTTGTCAATTGCCCAATTCTCATTACCTGATAATTCGTTAAATAGATTTTGTGCATCCTGTAAATAAATTACCGGATAGCGCTCATCAGTATAATCATAATCATGGGGTAATAAAGCCCAAATCTTTGTTGTTTGATTCAACTGTGGGATAAAAAATTCATCAGATACCAATTGGATTTGTGGTAAATAATTTGTTTTGTAGGGTAACCAATTCTTCCTCCATCTGTGCACATGTTCGTGTCGGATTTTTTCATTAGAACTTGTATTCCTATTTTCGGTCACTTCACCATTTAATCCTATTTCTACTTCGCTCCAATCTCCCTTAGTAAACTTGTATTGCAAGGTATCGGGATAATCAAAATCAACTGGGAAATTAAAATGATATAAACCTGTTCCTATTTTCTCCAAAATAAAGTTACTATCCTGAGTACACCAACCATTAAAATTTCCTGATAAATAAACGGGACGAGCATCATCCTCATCAGTCGTTAATATTATATGAAGGCCAGATTGAACTTCTGCCTGAAGACTCAACTCTTTAAAAATTGTATTATCAAATATCATAACTAAATCACTTTCGATACAAAATTATTAATAAAATTAGGTCGGAAACCTACTCTATAAATGAAAAAAGAAACCCAATAACGAATGATTCATCATTGGATTTTAAAGGTCAAAATTAAAAAAAAAATAAATGTTACTTTTTCTGACGCCCCTTCAAGATTGAAATCACATCATCCAATTTGTAACCTTTTGCCTGTAATAAAATAAGATAGTGAAACAAAAGATCCGCGCTCTCATTTAAGAACAAATCATCATTGCTGTCTTTAGCCTCAATCACTACTTCAACTGCTTCTTCACCAACCTTCTGGGCTATTTTATTGATTCCTGACTTGAATAAAGAAGCGACATAACTCTTTTCAGAGTCTGCATTTTCTCTCCTTGTTTTTATAGTCTCTTCCAGGTTTGATATAAAACCGTATTTGGTATCGTTAGCTGTTTGCCAGCAAGTATCAGCTCCTGTATGACAAGTAGGTCCAACAGGGCTTGCCTGAATCAGGAGTGTGTCACCATCACAATCATTTTTAACATCTACCAAATTCAGGAAGTTACCACTCTCCTCTCCTTTTGTCCAAAGTCTTTGTTTTGAACGGCTAAAAAAGGTTACTTTTCCGGTTTCAATCGTTTTTTGAAATGCTTCATCATTCATATA
>CAZTLN010000021.1:0-34094 GCA_964614445.1 uncultured Flavobacterium sp.
TTTCTTTTAAAACAAAACCCCATAAAGCTATCAAAATGTTTCAGAACCTTTGCGCAATTGCGGCTGCAAAAGTAGCCACTAAATCCATTTAAACAAGACTTTTTTAAGGTTATTTCTAAAGTATTTTGCAAGTGATTGGTTTTTAGAAGTATTAAGCAGCCATAAATATCATAATATTATTACAGTATGATTTAACCAAAAAAAAAGAGGTATTTAAAAACCTCCTTTTTTCCATTATTTACTAAACGACATTTGCTGCATCTTCTTAGTTTACATTAAATGCCCAGACTTGCCCTATTGTAGTACCACCATTATTATCTTTAACAACAACTTTCCAATAATAAGTACCACTGGTACTAACATTGGTAGCAAAAGATTTTGTAGTCAAATTTGAAACCAAAACCTCAGTTGGCGGATTGGCTGTTCCAAAATAAACATCATATTTAAGTACGTCTGAAGCATCTGCATCAACAGCTGTCCATATCAAATTTACAGATCCTACCGTTTTATTAGAATTTAAATCAGGAGCTACTATTCCTGGTGCGAAAGGAAGATGGTTGGTAACCCCTTCGCCTTCAGTGTAAAAACTACGCACAGGAGAATAACCACTAGCAGCACTTTTAGAATCCATAGCTTTTACTCTCCAGTAATACAATGTTCCTTTTTCAAGTGTTAGCTGCTTACTTAAACCCGAAACTGAGGAAGCGCTCAGATTTTGACTAAAACCACTATTTGTTGCAACCTCTAGTTGATAAGTTACCGGATCGTTCTGGTCGTCTTTGGAAGCTGCCCATGAAAATGAAACACTATTACTTGTACAAACTAAATTATCTGAAGGACTCGCTAAACTGGGTACAGCAGGTGCAGTATTGGTGTTATTTACAGGTTCTGTATCACCTCCTCCACTACTACAGGAAGAAACCGCAACCAACCCAAGCATCAATAAAATAATCTTTTTCATCTTTATTGTTTTTTATTTTTTTATTATTTGAACTACTTCTCCTGGATTAGAATTTATTTTTACAAAATAAATTCCTGATGGTTCATTTTCAATATTCAAATGAACTTTACCATTCTTCAATTGGTATGTTGATGAAGAAATCTTTTTCCCCTCCGAATTAAATATCGATATATCAACACTTTCATTATTTGTAGGCAAATACAAATCAAATTCACCTAAAGTCGGATTTGGGAATGCTTTGACAGCATCGTATAAAATTATTTCTTTTGAATACGTGCCTTCACACAATTTTGATGTTTTAACTTCTAATAAATCACCTACAGCAACACCTACATCAAAATTAGTATTATTCGTTTCAAACTGAACTATCCCATTAACAAGAACCTGATATGGCGCCGTCCCTGATTCAATTTCAACAACCACCTTATCAGCTACAGAAACTGTTTTTGCTGTTATAGCCTTACTTTTAGGAATCACAATAGAATAACATTGTTTAAACGTTTTTCCTTGGATACCTAAGCACACCTCATAAGTACCCGGAACTAAATTTGACACAGTCAACTCATTTCCTACAAAATTATGAGTAGTGTTGTTTACTGTTGCAGTATAACTATAGTTAGCTACTCCGTAAACTGTAATCTGACCGTTATTTTTATCAGGACAAGATTCACCCAACTGAGTTACAACAAAATTATTTGTTAACAGAGCAAAACATCCGGTAGCATTAACAGCTTCACCAGCTGGAGTATTTGGACAAAGATCCATACTATTTATTACCCCATCATTATCATCATCCAATTGCCCATCAGAACAACCATTGGCGTTTACTGTTGCACCTACTGGTGTATCAGGACATTGATCTAAATTATCACTTACTCCATCGTTATCAGTATCAATTTGTGACAACGCACAACCTGAAACATTCACCGTAGCTCCTGCTGGAGTCCCTGAACAAAGATCTTTATAATTGTACACCCCATCTTGATCATCATCCAGAGCTGTTGGTGTGGAAATTGCAAGAGACGCAATTTCATTTGCCGTTAGTGCATTTTCATAGATTCTGAATTCATCTATTGCTGCACTTAATAGCGGATCAGGATATTGTGATTTTCCTATATAATTTTGGGTTGTTTTACCTAACATAGAAGGATTAATGGTCATGGCGTCATTTCTCCCCACTTCTTGGCCATTAATGTACAAAACACCTACTGTTCCGTTTAAGGTTACAGCAACATGTGTCCAGGTTCCTATAATTGGCGCTACCGAACAATTTATATGTTGTTCAGTACCTCCATTTTTAATAGCAAAACGATAATGACCATCGGCACCATTCTGAGGAGTTAAAAACATGTAATAATTGGTATCACTTCCAAAATCAAATATACGCGTCCAATTACTTAATGCCTCTAATTTAACCCAAGTGCTAATTGTAAAATCGGTGAAATTTTCAACAATTCCATCCTCTATATCAAGATAGCTTGAACCTCCAAATTTTATTGCATCACCGGTTTTCCCATCCACCCATGGGGTTGTCGCCGAAACAGTTGCTGAATGGTTACCCCATTTATCATGCGGATTAAGTGTTGCTACCTCATTGAAATCAAAGTACAAATACTGACCAACCTTAGGACTCACCTGAACTGCTTTGGAATCTTCGCTTTCACCTAACTCATTAAAAGCAGATACTTTGTAATAATAAACAGTTCCATTAGCCACACTATTATCCTGATACTGGGTTTCTCCGGCAGCCACAGTAGCAATAATTGTATATGGTCCGGCTTCATTAGTTGACCTTTTTACGTAATATTCAACATCAAAAATATTGGACCACAGCAAATTTACAGCTCCATCACCGCCAGAAGCGGAAGAAATCACTGGTTGTGGTGCAGTCTGCAAGCCGGGAGTATTTAGGTTTATTGCTACCGAATATATTCCTACACCGCCCGAATTAACACTTGCAATTTTATAATAATACGTCCCATTTGCATCTAATGTAATATCTCTAAAAGCTGTCCCTGTAATATTTTGAGCCACAATTTCATAAGTTCCGTTAAGTGATGTAGCCCTTACAATATTGTATCCTCGTGCACCAATAGCTTCGGTCCAAGTTAAATCAACAATTGTGGATGAAACCACTGTTCCTTTCAAATCTGCAGGTGGAGATGCAATTACATCTTTGGTAAAACTAATTGTATTGGAATAAGCCGATTCTGCACCGTCTTTTCCAATTACTTTAATTCGATATTCAGCAGCAGCAGTAATATTATCTTCTATTGCTCTTTGTGCATAATCTGTTATCTCCGCCAAAACAGAAAAAGAAGTTTCACCCGTTAATTTTCTTTCAACAACATATTTACTAACTAAATCAAAATTTTTATCGGTCCACTCTAAAGCTAATTTTTTAAAATCCTGAGACAAGGAATAACTCAGTACTTCAGCAAAAGGCTTCCAGGTAGGAACAAAATCATTTGGAGGCTCAAATGCTTTTTTAGAATTCAAATCTCTGTAATAAACTCCGGCAGGGGTCAAAACCTTTTTAACCGGTAAAACAATACCGTTTACGGTTTCCGTCCACTCCTCAGTTACAGGAGCAGTTTTCAACCACTGATAGCTTTCCCAATTAGGGTTACGCCCCTTCCAAGCGTTATCAATTATCAGATAAACTGCTCTACAGTCCTGAACCGCATTGTAAAATGCATATCTCTCCACATAAGACTTGCTTTCTAAAATACCTAAAATATAGGTTAAATCAGCTAACTGCTTTGCCGCGTTGGCATCTGTACATAATCTGCTCGCATCTGGCCAAGCCTCGTTAGTCCAATTCGCACCATTATTCCACTCCGTAATCCAAATAGGACGTTTAAAAGCATTATAAACATCATCCAAACGCCAACTCCAATCTTGTTGATTACGTGACCAGTAAGCGTGAATCGTAATAAAATCAACCCTGTAATTATTTTCCTTTGCCAAACTCATAAAACCCCACAGTCCGTTGTAAGGATCTGAGTGTGCCGGAGAACCCAATCGCAAACCGGACTTCATAAAATATTTCCAATTACCTATCACCACATCATTGGAAATATTAGCCTGATCAGGCCTGTCAGGCTCATTATACCCTAAAACTTGTGTCACATTTTGTTTTCCTTCGATTTCTCCGAAACCTGGCCAACCTAGATTCTGCTTAATCGGCACATATTCAAACTTATCAGTTGTTGAACCCCCGGCAGACCAATCATACCTCCAGGAACAACCAACATTTTGTACTTCAGGAATATTCCATCCTGCCCAACCTTTTTTGGTTACCTCTTTACCGTTAGGCATATTCAATTTTCGGACTCTTATATAAGAAACTGTTTCATTTAAATAAGCCGGCATCACAGGTACAATAACATCATTGTCCTGAGCAGTATAAACCCTGCTATATCCTGTACCATCGGTATTAGACGCAAAGGTTACCATAAACCCTTTTTTCAAAATAAAAGATTGAAACGTATTATCAAATTCCCCTAAAGTTGTATAGTATTCAGTAGTTCCAAACTTCTTTGAATCACCTGAATATTTAGGATCCGTGTAAGCTATTAATGGTTCGGATACAGTTAAGGAAGAAACTATCGCATCGGTATCGGGTAAACTTGTCAATGTGCCATCGGATTCAACGGGATATATCTGAAAATCATCTATATACAGAAAATCAGTAACTAATCCAAGATTTTGGGAGTCACACGACATGATTAAAAATCTCAAATTTCCTGCTGCATTAGCTCCTGCAGTTATAAGCTGATCAAACTGATACCAACCCGTACCCCTTGGAATTGCAACATTGTGTTGATCTAATCCATTGTCTCCGGCATAATTATCTGATAAATTCCACACGGAATTTGGAAGGACAATATTAAAAACATCATTACTTGCAGCTGATTCATTCTTAATTTTCGCCAGAATGCGGTATCTCTGCCCTGGAATAATCGGCTTACCCGCATCAAATGTAAGTACACCTCCATTAGGATAACAACTGCCCTTGATATACAAACTACCACTTCCATCGCCACATGCATCCACAGTGGCCGACTTAGGATCGAAGGGAGTCCAACCCTTATTCCATTGTGTTAAACTATCAAAACTACCAGTAAATGAAGAATTTGACACCAAATTTCCCTGAGGAAAAACAGGATTACAAGATAATGTTTGGGCATTTCCGAAAGGAACCACTGTTAACAAAAAAATACCAATGATAAATTTAGCGGCATAGACTTGTAGATTGCTCAATTTCGAAGTTAAAATAGTTTGTTTTGCTTTCATAAAATATTTAAGACTAAAAATATATTTTTGATACAACAACACTTATGATAGTGTGCTTTTTACAGTTATCTGCAAAAATATACAAATCTTTGAATTCCCAAAGCTTTTCAATCAGTTTAACAATAAATCCAACTGATTTTTAAAAAACAAAAAATCTATTTATTTTTTTCAGGAATGGACTCCCAATACTCATTGAGATTATCAATGTCAACAGCATGAGCTGGTGGCTGATTTATCAAACGCCCCTCTTGAAAGGCATCATACAGAATATTTTCAATAAGATAATCCTCATTGGATTTAAAAGGAGCATATTCAGATTTCAAATCAATATCAAACATACTGGCTGCAGTATTTGACCAAAAAGCTTTCCAACCACTCTTCAGACTTTTTATTAAATCATAGGTTGTAGAGCCTGTTTGTCTGTGAATAAGCTTCACCAGGATTCTCCCCTGACTCCTGGATAATTTTTTCAATCTGTCTTCAAATTCGGTGGTAAGATAATTTTCCACTATCTTGAAATATTTTTTCTTTTCCTTTTCAGAAGAAAGTTTTTGCATGCCTTTATTAAGACCAGTAAGTCTTTCTGAAGCAATTTTCGCATAAGGATACACTCTGTAAACCCTGCTTTTCAAAATCAAAAATCGCTTCCTCGCATCTTCATCCAAAGCTTCCTTGGAAACAACAATTTCTGCTAGTTCAATAGTATCATTAAGCATATCGTAATCCTCAGGCACTACAAACCCCATTCTGGCAGTACTATCCGTAACTACCTGACTGAAAACGGATACCGAAAAAACAAGAGCTATAACAACAAAAAAAACAGACTTCATTGGGCAAAATTTCGTGCAAAATAACACAATATCCGCACAACTGTTGTACCAAATTTTTATTTTAGCAAAAAATAATTTTATGAGCACAAAATCAATATTGAAAAAATCTTCACTCGCTTTTCTGGAAAAATACCTTAACAACCCTTCTCCAACGGGTTTTGAGGCCGAAGGACAGAAAATATGGATGGAATATTTAAAACCTTATGTAGATACGTTTTTAACCGACACATATGGAACAGCTGTTGGAGTAATAAATCCAGATGCTCCGTATAAAGTGGTTATAGAAGGTCATGCAGACGAAATTTCATGGTTTGTTAATTACATTACCGACGATGGACTGATATACGTAATCAGAAACGGCGGATCGGACCATCAAATCGCTCCATCAAAACGTGTTAATATTCATACCAAGAAGGGTATCGTTAAGGGTGTTTTTGGCTGGCCCGCAATTCATACCCGACTCAAAGACAAGGAGGAAAATCCTAAAATCAGCAATTTATTCATTGATATTGGTTGCAACACAAAAGAAGAAGTTTCAAAAATGGGAGTCCACGTAGGCTGTGTAATCACCTATCCTGATGAATTCATGATTCTTAATGACAACAAATTTGTTTGTCGAGCAATAGACAATCGCATGGGTGGTTTCATGATAGCCGAAGTAGCAAGATTACTGCATGAAAATAAAGTAAAACTTCCTTTTGGTTTATACATCACCAATTCCGTACAGGAAGAAGTAGGTTTACGTGGTGCTGAAATGATTACCAAAACTATTCGACCAAACGTGGCTATTATCACCGATGTTTGCCACGATTCCACTACACCAATGATAGACAAAAAAGTTGAAGGAGAACAAAAGATAGGTAAAGGACCAGTTATTGCTTATGCTCCTGCAGTACAAAACAACCTGCGAGAACTTATTATTGCGGCAGCCGAAAAAAACAAAATTCCTTTTCAGCGTTCAGCAAGCTCCCGTGTTACAGGAACAGATACCGATGCTTTTGCCTATAGCAACGGTGGAGTCGCTTCAGCTCTGATCTCACTTCCGTTACGATACATGCACACCACAGTCGAAATGGTTCACAAAGAAGATGTTGAAAGTGTTATCAAACTCATATATGAATCCCTTTTAAAAATAGAGAACAACGAAAGCTTCTCTTATTTTTGATAAAAAATAATAGTACAAAGCAATAAAAATGCCCCAAATAATTATCATTTGGGGCATTTTCATTTTAAATTCTATTTACCAGTAGAAAATTTTACACCAAGCTTACTAAATCATCGGCAATTATATCACTGTGGGAGGCAGTATATACCGCCCTACCATCTTTAATTAAGAGGATTTGAGGAGATTCGTGGATCACTTCAAAACGAGTAGCTATTTCATTAGAAATTTCCCGGTAGCTTATTAAATCTAAAAAATAAGCTGTAACTTTATTAGACAGTTTAAAATCATTTTCAAATTGTCTAAGCGCCATTCTACTCACACTACAACGGGTACTGTGCTTAAAAATAATGGCTGGTTTTTCATTGGAATTAAAAATAATCTCACCTAACTGGTCTAAATCGGTTAATGGGATCCAATCTATTTCAGGTTGGGTATTATTTTGATTTTCTGTACTACCAAAAATATTTTTTAAAAAACTCATAATTTGTCTTATTTTACGTCATTTTGTCATTAAAAAACAGTGTAACTACCTAAAAAACAGACGTTTTGTCTTGATAATTATACTGGAACACAAATTGAATATTCGCTTGCAAATTTAATTAAATAACCCAAATAATATAAAATTATGAATATTAATAAATTTACTATTAAGTCACAGGAGGCCATACAGCAATCCCAACAATTGGCTCAAAGCCTGGGACAACAGCAAATTGAAAACGAGCACATTTTTAAATCAATTTTCAATGTTGATGAAAATGTTGCGCCCTTTATTTTAAAAAAGTTAAATGTTTATGTTCCACTATTCTTGCAGGTTTTAGATAGCACCATTCAAAGTTTTCCAAAAGTATCAGGTGGTGAAATCATGTTATCTCGTGATGCCAACACCGCATTAAATGAAGCCGAAATCATTGCAAAAAAAATGAATGATGAATTCGTCTCTATAGAACATTTAATGTTGGCCATTTTTAGTTCACGAAGCAAGGTAGCACAAATCTTGAAAGATCAGGGCGTGACTGAAAAAGGTTTAAGGGCCGCGATTGACGAATTGAGAAAAGGAGAAAGAGTTACCTCAGCATCGGCAGAGGAAACATACAATTCACTGAACAAATACGCCAAGAACCTCAATGAACTGGCTAAATCAGGAAAGCTGGACCCTGTGATTGGACGTGATGAAGAAATTCGCAGGGTACTTCAAATTTTAACCAGACGGACCAAAAACAACCCTATGCTTGTGGGAGAACCCGGAGTGGGTAAAACCGCAATTGCTGAGGGTCTTGCCCACCGGATTGTAGATGGAGATGTCCCTGAAAACTTAAAAGAGAAAATTGTTTATTCTTTGGATATGGGAGCGCTAATTGCGGGTGCAAAATATAAAGGAGAATTTGAAGAACGTTTAAAATCTGTCGTTAAAGAAGTAACTTCAGGTCAGGGGGATATTGTGCTATTCATTGACGAGATCCATACCTTGGTTGGTGCCGGAGGCGGTGAAGGAGCTATGGATGCAGCCAATATATTAAAACCTGCATTAGCCAGAGGTGAGTTGCGCGCCATTGGAGCGACTACTTTAGATGAATACCAAAAATATTTCGAAAAAGACAAAGCTCTTGAAAGACGATTTCAAAAGGTTATGATTGAAGAACCGGACACTGAAAGTGCTATATCTATTCTGCGTGGTATCAAAGAAAAGTATGAAACGCACCATCAGGTACAAATAAAAGACGAGGCAATAATTGCGGCAGTTGAATTATCGCAGCGCTATATTACCAACCGTTTTTTACCAGATAAGGCCATAGACTTAATGGACGAAGCCGCATCCAAGATAAGAATGGAAATTAACTCCAAACCGGAAGAATTGGATGTTTTGGACCGTAAAGTAATGCAGCTTGAAATAGAAATTGAGGCCATTAAAAGAGAAAAAGACGAAGCCAAACTCAAAATCCTTGGAATGGAATTGGCGAATCTAAAAGAAGACCGTAACAAAATCTTTGCAAAATGGAAATCGGAGAAAGATGTAGTTGACAACATACAAGCCGTAAAGACCGAAATTGAAAATTACAAACACGAAGCAGAACGCGCTGAGCGCGAGGGTGATTATGGAAAAGTTGCCGAAATCCGTTACGGAAAAATAAAAGAGGCTCAGGAAAAACTGGATGTCCTAACAAAAGAATTACAGGACAACCAATCAGGTTCATCTTTAATTAAAGAAGAAGTAACCCGTGAAGATATTGCTGAAGTGGTTGCAAAATGGACCGGCATTCCCGTTGTAAAAATGCTTCAAGGAGAAAGGGAAAAACTGTTGAAACTCGAGGACGAATTGCACCGACGTGTTGTTGGTCAGGAGGAAGCCATTGAAGCTGTTAGTGATGCTGTTCGCAGAAGCCGTGCCGGCTTACAGGACACAAAAAAACCAATTGGTTCCTTCCTGTTTTTAGGAACAACAGGTGTAGGTAAAACAGAATTAGCTAAAGCATTGGCCGAATATCTTTTTGATGACGAAAATGCAATGACCCGCATCGACATGAGTGAATATCAGGAACGTCACAGCGTAAGCCGTTTGGTAGGCGCACCTCCGGGATATGTTGGTTATGACGAAGGCGGACAATTGACTGAAGCTGTAAGAAGAAAACGTTACTCGGTAATATTACTGGACGAGATTGAAAAAGCACATCCGGATACTTTTAATATTCTATTACAGGTATTAGACGAGGGGCGTTTGACAGACAACAAAGGACGTCTAGCCGATTTCAAAAACACCATTATAATTATGACTTCCAATATGGGAAGTCACATCATACAGGAGAAATTTGAAAATCTAAAAGGAAGCATGGAAGCAGCTACCGAGGCGGCAAAAGTAGAAGTCCTGGGGCTATTAAAACAAACCGTCAGACCGGAATTCATTAACCGAATCGATGAGATTGTAATGTTTACACCTCTTAGCCATGCTAATATTGAAGAAATTGTTGGTCTTCAGTTGAAAAATGTAACCAAAATGCTTGCGCAGCAGGGTATCGTTATGGACGCTACTCCGGAAGCCATCAATTATCTGTCTGAAAAAGGTTTTGATCCTGAATTCGGTGCAAGACCCGTGAAAAGAGTAATACAACGCGACGTTCTGAACCAGCTGTCTAAAGAAATTCTGGCGGGTAAAATAACAACCGAAAGTATCATTCTTTTAGATGCCTTCGATGGTCAATTGGTTTTCAGAAACCAGTCTGAATTAGTGCAATAAGCTAAATAATTCGAAGTTTATAATGTAAAAGCACCAGCATAAATGATTGGTGCTTTTCCTTTTTTTTTCTATTAGACTTTCTATGGAAAGTTGTAATTTAATTAGAAATAAAAAAGCGCGGATAAATATCCACGCTTAGCTTTTAAATTTTTTTTTTACTATCGTTTACTGTTTTCAACGGAAGGCCCAACATAAGTCTCCTTTAATCCGCCCCAATCTACAATTACTCTTTCGATCATAACGCCCGGATCTGAACATATCAGCGCTAAAGAATGACTGCTTTTGGAGGAATCTACTTGAAAAGACACTTTTCTTAAGTACCCATTTTGCAATACCTGTTCCCTCCACTCGCTTGAAAATTCTGCCGGTTCATTATTTAAAACAACAGGTTCTTTTCCATCTACCGACACACCAAAACGATTACTTACCCCTTTATGAACCGGAAAAGTAGGCAAAGTATAAATCCATACTGTTACAGAGTCTTTGTCTGTTTTTGGAAAATCATATACAAATCGAGATCCATCAATTGTCGGGTTAACCGATTTTTCACCTGCATAACCCAACTGAATCACATTCCAATCATATCCTATGTTATCAATTACCCTTAAACTATGACCATTGGTTTCCTCTTTTCCTTTATAATTTCTCAAATCTAATACGGTACTTCCTGTCATTCCATTCTGATCTTTAACAGGTTCCATACTCACCTCTTGAGCCGGAGTAGTTCTATCATTAGCCACATGAGGCATGTTTTGATATTTTGCATTGTATCCCGGTGAGAGCATCATCATTTTATTCCATTTTCCGTTCAGCATCGAATTGTAGCGCTCATTCAATTTATTTATACTGTCATAAGCCGACTGCACTTCATTGGCTGCCCAATTAGCACTGGCAATTCGATTATTCATCACCTCGTAGTCGTTAAATTGCGACATCAAAAATTTGCGATTCATTTGATAAGCTCCCTTAACAGGGTATTCTATTAACTCGTAAAATGCCGGAAGATACTCTGCTGAAACTTCTTTAGACAAGGAAGTTACCTTATCGGATAAACGCTTATAATCAGCTAATCTTTGACGAGCATCGTTGTAGTTATTAAAAGAGAATTGGGTATTTCTTAAATATTCCAATCTCCAATCTTTTTCCCACTCACGTTCCCACCCCATATATTCCGGTTTTCTACTCCAAGCCAGGCGATAATAATTATCAAGAATATCCTGAAAATCAACTTCCCTTAAACCAGGGAAAGAAGCGGAGAGAAACTTACTTTGGTGCTTGTTAATTGATTTGATATCGAATTGCTCTATATCCCAGGCCAAATCAAAGAAAGTCTGCATACCCAATTCTGCAGGTTTAATATCACCCACATTAATTAACCAATATTTATTAGCTCCCATGTCGTAAGCCTTCTTAAGCTCTTCATACATAAGTACCGGTGCTGTAGTATTCAGCCATAAGTAATCGTGAGGAGGTCCTAAATAAGATAAGTGATAATAAACCCCTGAGCCACCGCTACGCTTCTTCTCCTCGGCATTGCTTAGTCTTTTAATATACCCGTAATTGTCATCTACCCAAACCAAAGTAATATCCTCCGGTACCTTTAATCCCAATTCATACAACTGCATGGTTTCTTTATATGGCACAAATATCTGATTGATTTCCTCAGCCGGTTTTTTAGTATACTTTTCAAGAATTTTGCGTTCCTCTTTGATCAGATCTTCTAAATATGCAACCTTCTCCTGCGGAGTATGGTCACCTCTCATTCCTTCATCGTGAAGTCCTCTCATACCCATAGTATAGAGATTTTCATATTGATGCGCTTCGGCAACCCGACTATCAAGTTTTTTAAGTATTCCCTCTTTATTCAACCCATAATCCCACTCGCCGTCTCTGCCGGAATGCCATTCTAAACTCGAAGCATTATTGAACAACAATGGCTCACAATGTGATGTTGTAACCACAATCCCATACTCGTCTGTAACAACCTTATTTTCGGGAAGCTGATAAAAAGGTACCGTCGAAACATGCATGGCGGGAGCAAACATATTTCCCTTAAGTCTAAGCAATAGTTCACAAATCTTAGCATAAGTTTTAGGCCCCATATCCCCTTTTTCAGGTTCAAATGTTTTGGCAGCCCAAGGTTGAAGCCCCCAGTCTTCATCGTTAATAAATATCCCTCGGTATTTGATATCCGGAGATTTAGACGACCAACTCAAATCATTGATATATATTTCATTTCTTTTTTTCACAGGAATATCAGCCCACCAATACCAGGGTGAAACACCCATTTTTTCAGACAAAGTAAAAGCCCCGTAGGCTGTTCCTCTTCGGTCACTTCCGGCTATTACGAGCGCTTTTGTTATACCTTTAAAAGGTTGATCGACTGTTTGAATGCTAAAACTTTCCCATTTCCCCTTAAGCCCCCCCACTTTGATTTTGTGTCTGCGCAATAAATCATCTATAAATTGGCTTTTTCCTATCGTCCCAACAATAATGGCATAATCTTTTACCCCTGAAGCAGCGTCAACCACAGCAGGCTTTTTCCCGCTTACATTTTTGATGTCCTCCGCCAATAATTCTGCTACATGACTGATTAACTTTTCGTCATTGGAATCGTAAATAATAGATGCTACACCAGCAGTGCTGACAATTGGGAATTGTTTGGTTCTAGCTTTTTGAGAGCTAATCTCAATTTGAGCAAAAAAAACCTTAGGAACAAATACTAAGGCAAAACTTATTAATTTAATTAACTTCATTGTTTCTTTTTTTTGGAGGTGGATAACCGGTTAGTTGTTTTTTACCAAATTGCATTATTGGCAAGACTTCAAATATATTGATTAGTATAATATTACCGAAATTTTAAAATATAAGATTTTAATCAAAAATATTAGAGTAAATTAATGAAGTAAAAAAAAAAAAAAAAACCAATTTTCATTTTCTCAATTTATTAATACTATTTTTACAATCCCTAAGAAATAAAATTTATATAACCTATAGAATTGATTAGTGCTTTAGTTTCTCGTCTGTTCTTATAAATTCTTGTTAAAATGAAGTTTAACGATGTTTTAAATTTTTACAATGCTAATATTTCCGGGCTTGGACTGGAACCAGCAATGAAAAAAATTGAGCTTATCAGAACTAAACTTCTTAATAATACTGTTTTTATAGTTGTGGCAGTTTGTACCGTTTTAGTCCCAATTTTATATTTGGAGGGCTTAATACATCAAAGCATATCCTTACTAATAAGCCTTTTTATTTTTTCAATAACGTATTATTTTGTATATAAGAAGAAACATGAATTGGCGCGATTTTATTTTATAGGAATTGCCACCATAACTATTGTGATACAATCCTACATTTCCTTTAATATGGGAGTTTATGTAGATACGGAAAATGTATTGCTATTACCTATGGTTTTGAGTTTTCTTTTACTCAAACAGTCTTATAGGTATATCAATTATTTGGTAGTATTTGTAACATTAATTTACCTAAAACATCTGCGTTATTATGATAGAAGTTACACTACAAACTCATTCTTCCCTCTCGTATTGCAAAATATTACTATTATAAGTTTACTTTTATTTTGGTTCCTTCTGTTTACAATGAAGTATACTGAAAAAAATCTCGAGGAACTGGAAGTAACAAAAATGCAACTGGAAAAAGCGAATGCATCCAATAGCAAAGTATTTTCTATAATTGCTCACGACATTAAAAGCCCTATTAATTCTTTTGAAGGACTAATTGCAATGATTAAACATAAAAATTTCAAATCTGAAAATTTGGAAATTTTATTTTCTCAACTCGAAGACAAATTTGAGCCCTTAAAAACTACGTTAAATGATTTATTAAGCTGGTCAGTAGCTAATATACATGATGTAAATGCAAATGCAACCGTATTTAACACCGAAGACGCCATTAACGAAATTGTAGCGTCCTGCAAACCAAAGGCTGAAGAAAAACAGATTACAATTAGTATTGAAGGAGAAAATCAATCTGTTCATATGGATTATTCGCATTTAATAATAGCCCTTCGTAACATTGGCCAAAACGCCATAAAATTTTCAAAACCGGGTTCAACAATAAGAATAATACAACATCAAAACGAGAATTTTAGTTCCATCGAAATTATTGATAGCGGTATCGGTATTGCGGAATCCAAGCTGGAGGAAATCAGAAAAGGCAACATTGTAACTTCATCCAAGGGTACAGCAGGAGAAAAAGGAACCGGTCTAGGACTTACTTTAGTAAAAGAATTGTTGGAAAAGAATAATTGTAAGTTAGTCGTATCGAGCACACCAGAAGAAGGTTCCTCTTTTAAAATAATCATCCCTACTGTGTAAAGGATCTAAGAAACTAACTAATTATCTGTTTTTAAATTCAAAAATAGTATTGGGAATATTGGTAGGATGTAATAATTTTGTCCAGCAATAAATGCAGCTGAGAGATTGGGTTCTTTCAGAAAGTAGTTTCAAAATTAGACACCTATGCATATTTTAGATTTAATTCAAAACAGATATACTGCCAAAAAATACGATACTGACAGAATCATACCTCAGGACAAAATTGAAGATTTAAAGGAGATTTTGCGCCTCACTCCTTCCTCCATAAACATCCAACCCTGGAAATTTACTTTTGTGCAAAATCCGGAACTAAAATCTAAACTTGCCGAGGTCTCCATGCACAACACCGAAAAAATCAATCAAGCGCAGCTGTTGGTAGTTTTTAGTGCTGCAGAGGATCTCGAGGCATTCCAAGAAGTGGTCAACACTGAATTACCTGAGGCACGAAGAGACTGGTTCAATCAAATTAAAGCCAATATGCCCGAAGATCATATAAAGACTTGGTTTGCAAAACAACTATACATCGCATTGGGAGTTGGTTTGACTGCTTGTAGCGCTATGGGATTGGATTCTACAGCGATGGAAGGAATAGAAGCCGATAAATACAGGGAAATATTAAAAATGAGCACCTATAGACCGCTTTTTGCAATGGCAGTGGGCTACGCAGCCCAGGACGATTTCAACCGCCTGGAGGTTGCACCAAAATCCAGAAGACCACATGAAAGTGTTGTTGAGACCATTTTATAACTAAAGTCCTTTTTCAATAGCAGTATAATTTTAGTAAAATCCATTTTTAATACTCTTCTTAAAATAACTACTTTTGTGGTTTAAAATTTATTGTCATGCCAAACAAAAAATATAAAATTGCCGTAGTTCAGTTAAACCTAAATGACATAGCAGAAAATAATCTTAAAAAATGTTTGAGTTGGGTGCGTAAAGCCGCTGAACAGGGCGCAGAAGTTATTTCGCTTCCTGAACTTTACAGTAGTCATTATTTCTGTCAGAGCGAAGATGTAGACAATTTTGCTTTGGCAGAACCACTTTACAGTACCTCTTTTATCGCATTTAGCGCAGTAGCCAAAGAATTAGGAGTAGTAATTATCGTTCCATTTTTCGAAAAAAGAATGGCCGGTATTTATCACAATAGCGCTTATATAATCGATACCGATGGCACTGAAGCCGGTTTGTACCGTAAAATGCATATTCCGGATGATCCTCATTTTTATGAAAAATTCTATTTCACCCCTGGCGATTTAGGCTTTAAAAATAATCCAACAAAAAAAGGAAATATCGGAACCCTAATTTGTTGGGACCAATGGTATCCCGAAGCGGCAAGATTGACAGCCTTGAAGGGAGCCGAAGTATTGTTTTACCCAACAGCAATAGGTTGGCATCCGGGAGAAAAAGAACAATACGGTGAAAACCAATACGGAGCCTGGATGAATGTCATGAAAGGTCACGCGGTGGCAAATGGTGTTTATGTTGCTGCTGCAAATCGCATCGGACTGGAGAAATATTTGCCTGACACCAACGGAATTGAATTTTGGGGTGCTTCATTTATTGCAGGACCGCAGGGTGAGATTTTAGCACAGGCCTCTCACGATAAAGAGGAAATTTTGATTGCTGAGGTTGATTTGGATTTACAGGAAAATGTCCGTCAAAACTGGCCTTTCTTCAGAGACCGAAGAATAGATGCTTTTGGTGAAATTACAAAAAGAGCAATCGACTAGTTATGAGCACAAATAACAGAAGGTTTCCGGCTGAATGGGAAAAACAGGAAGGTATCTTGCTATGTTTTCCTCACAACGGAAAGGACTGGCCCGGTAAATACGAAGCTATACAATGGGCTTTTGTGGAATTTATAAAAAAAGTTGCCTCCTATGAAAAGGTTTTTCTGCTTGTCGTTGATGAAAAACAAAAAGAAAAAGTTTCCGATATGCTCGATAGAGCTCGTGTAAATGTGGATCAGGTTTCATTTATCATCCAGAAAACTAACAGAAGCTGGATGCGCGATTCAGGTCCGATTATTGTTTATAAAGACGGTAAACGAGAAGCCTTAAACTTTAACTTTAATGGATGGGCAAAATACTCTAATTATCAATTAGATAAGCATGTGCCTTCTAAAGTTTCTGAAGCCTTAAATATTCCACTAACACAGGTTAAACACAAAGGAAAACCGGTTATCGTCGAAGGTGGTGCCATAGACGTAAACGGACGAGGCTCACTGCTTACATCGGAGGAATGTCTTATGCATCCCAGTATTCAGGTTCGTAATGAAGGCTTTACCAAAGAAGACTATGAAGCGGTATTTAAAGAGTATTTGGGAATAAGCAATGTAATTTGGCTTGGCGATGGCATTGAAGGAGATGACACTCATGGCCATATTGATGATCTGGCTCGTTTTGTAAACGAAGACACTATCGTAACCATCGTAGAAACAGATCCAAACGACAAAAATTACAAGCCCTTGCAGGAAAACTTAAAACGCCTGCAAAACGCAAAACTGGAAAACGGGAAATCTCCTGTGGTTGTGGCTTTGCCAATGCCAAAGCGATTGGATTTTGAAGACTTGAGATTACCGGCGAGTTACGCCAATTTTCTCATATTAAATGGTTGTGTTTTAGTTCCTACATTTAATGATCCTAATGATCGCGTGGCCTTAAATATTCTGGCAGAATGTTTTCCTGACCGAGAGATAATAGGTATAAGTGCCATTGATTTAATCTGGGGATTTGGTACACTGCATTGTTTGAGCCAACAAATACCTCAATAATGGAAATATAAAAAAATAAAAACCGCTTTGAAAGCGGTTTTTTTTATTCTGATTTTAAACCTAAAATCTCATTTACATTTAGATATTACGGATTATTTTCTGCGTACTTTTTAAAATTATCTAATATTGCCTGCCAACCATTTCGTTGGAGTTCAACTGGATGAGAATTTTCAGCCTCAAAAATCTCTGTAACCTCAGTTATTCCATCCTTATCTTCAAAAATTGTTCTCACACGACGGCCATCTCCCAGCGTACTTTCAATAAGTTTATGAATTTGGACCTCGTCATAAATTCCTCCAAAATCAAAACCCATACTCCCATCCTTTGCCTCCATACTTGATAGGAATTTTCCGCCGGGTCTTAAATCATTTTCAGACTTGGTGGTGTGCCAATCCTCGGAAGCTGAATTCCATTGTACAATATCTTCAGGAGTGGTCCACTTTTTCCATACAGCAGCAACGGGAGCCTCAATTTTTGCCTTTATTTCAATTGTTGTTTTTTCTTTTGATTCCATTCTTTATTTATTTATTTATTAGGAAAGTTAAACATCCACTGTACGCCAAACTTGTCCACACAACTGCCATAATAAGCACCCCAAAACATATCCTGTAATTCCATGGTAACAACACCACCTTTAGAAAGCGCTTCAAATAATCTCGCAGTTTCCTCCCTTGTATCGGGTTCCAGGCTAATATGGACATTGTTACCAAAATTAACATTAAATCCCATTGATTGTGGAGCATCGGTCCCCATAAGCACATGACCACCTAAAATTGGTAATTCGATATGCATAACCAGATTTTTATCTGATTCAGCTATTTCTGGAGCACCTTCCATAGGCGGAATATCTCCAAATCTGGAAATCCCTCCTCCGCTAAATTCACCTCCAAAGACGGATTGATAAAATGTGAAGGCCTGTTCTGTATTATTTACAAAATTAAGATAGGTATTAACTCTCGCCATGGTATTTGAAATATAGTAATTTAGTAGTTCGTAAGTAAAATTAAGACAAAATCCCGTGGCAACGTACCTAATTAAGCTAAAATAAGATGGATTTTTTGTTAAATTTGCCCTATGGTAAAAATATGTATTATCGGATCAGGAAATGTGGCTCAACATCTAATAGCTGCATTTTTAGAGGCTGAAAAATCCGGCAGTAAGATTCAATTGCTTCAGGTTTATTGTCGACACAAACAATCACTGACCAAGCTCCTTCCATATGAATCATTAACGGATAATCTAAACGCCCTAATAGAAGCCGACGTTTATGTCGTTGCCATATCTGACGATGCTATAGCCGAAGTATCTGGGCAACTTCCCTTTAAAAACAAATTGGTTGTCCATACATCTGGGAGTGCCAATTTAGAATCCCTTAGCGATCATAACCGAAAAGGAGTATTTTACCCCTTACAATCATTTACAAAAGGTAAAGATATTGATTTCAAAAATATCCCTATCTGCCTTGAAAGTGAAAATCCAACCGATTATCAGACATTAGAACAGCTTGCCATATCTATTTCAGATCATATCTATGCAATAAATTCGGGTCAAAGAAGGGCTTTGCACCTTGCTGCTGTTTTTGCCAATAATTTTACCAATCACATGTATGCTTTAGCCAAAGATATTTGTGATGAAAGCAAGATTCCTTTTGAAATATTGCAACCGTTAATTATTGAAACCTCTCAAAAAACAAGCACACTACCGCCTAAGATGGCACAAACAGGGCCTGCAATCCGGAACGATCACAAGACAATTGAAGAACATCTGCAGTTTTTACAGGACAAAAACAAATCGAACATTTATAAAATCCTAACACAATCGATACAGAAATATGGCAAAGAGTTATAAAGAAATAATGAATGATATTACGACTTTCATTCTTGATGTGGACGGCGTATTAACAGATGGTTCTATTTTTATTTCCGCGGATGGTGAAATGCAAAGAACCATGAATATCAGGGATGGTTTTGCTATGAAAGCTGCTGTGGAAAGCGGATACAATGTTTGTATTATATCGGGAGGAAAAAGTGAAGGCGTCCGAGTACGTTTAAGAAATCTTGGTATTACAGATATTCATTTGGGAATTCCAAACAAGGTGGAAACTTTTGACGAATACATCGAATTATACCATATAAAACCAGAACAGGTACTTTATATGGGTGATGATATTCCTGATTACCACGTTATGAAATTAGTTGGTCTGCCAGCCTGTCCGCAAGATGCCAGTCCAGAAATTAAAGCCATTTCCAATTATATCTCGCATAAAAAAGGAGGAAAAGGTGCGGTTCGGGATGTTATTGAGCAGGTAATGAAGGTACAGGGAAAATGGATGGATTATTTTGATGGCAAACACGATTAAAAAGCTGCTACATAGAATTTCAAAGATACCCCATTTTAACTGATACCAAACCATGAACTTCCTGAAACTCATTCGCTATCCCAATCTTTTGTTAATTGCCTTAATGCAATTAGTTTTCAGATACGGTTTTTTGAAGCCTCATAATATTCTGTTGGCTCTCAATGATTGGCAATACGGCCTTTTGATACTTTCCACTTGTCTCATAGCTGCCGGTGGATATGTAATTAATGATATCTATGATCAACGCACAGACCACATAAACAAACCAAACAAACAAATTATTGGAGTAGCAATTTCAGAAGCAACTGCACATAACATTTATTTGATTCTGAACACAATAGGTGTAATAATTGGTTTTTATTTGTCAAATGTGATTCTGAAACCTGGATTTGCAGCAATATTTATCTTCATTGCGGCTACCTTGTATATTTATTCCACAACCTTAAAAAAAATTGCTCTTTTAGGCAATATCGCAGTCGCAGTTCTGCTTTCTTTAAGTGTAATTATTATAGGAGTCTTTGACATGTTTCCTGCTACCTACAGCGGTAACCAGGCAGTAATGGCTAATCTGTTCTCTATTTTACTCGACTATGGTATTTTTGCTTTTATGATAAATTTTCTAAGGGAGATAGTTAAAGATTTGGAGGATATGGATGGAGATTATCAGGATGGCATGAAAACATTACCTATCGTTTTTGGAACCGCTAGAACATCAAAATCACTGAGCTTCCTCGGCATCATACCCATAATGGTCCTTCTCTCCTACATCAATAAATATTTTATCCCAAATGATTTATTAATTGCAACGATATATTCACTGCTTACAATACTAGGACCCCTGATTTATTTTTCGATCAAAATATTTGGTGCTAAATCAAGAAGAGATTTCCATAGACTAAGTACTGTTTTAAAGTGGATTTTGATTTTTGGTATTTTATCTGTCCTGGTGGTTACTTTTAACATCAAACACAATGCTTAGAAATAAACTAAAAAACTACCGAATTATCCTGGCTTCAGGCTCACCCAGAAGACAACAATTCTTTAAAGATCTTGATTTGGATTTTGAAATTCGACTCAAAGATATCGAAGAAGTTTACCCAATGGAATTAAAAAGAGAAAAAATTACCAATTATTTGGCCGAATTGAAAGCCAATGCTTTCGAAGGAGAACTGCACGAAAAAGATATACTGATAACAAGTGATACAATAGTTTGGCACAAAGAAAATGCCTTGGGAAAACCAAAGGACAAACAGGAAGCTTTCAACATCCTTAAATCACTCTCTGAAAGCACTCACGAGGTTATTACATCTGTTTGTTTCAAAACCAAAACAGAAACTAATACTCTTTCCGAAACAACTAAGGTTAGCTTTAACGAACTTAGTGATGAGGCTATCTGGTATTATATTGACAATTACAGCCCCCTCGACAAAGCCGGAGCCTATGGAATACAGGAATGGATAGGTTTTGTTGGTGTTTCAAAAATAGATGGATCATACACCAATGTTATTGGTTTGCCAACAGACAAAGTTTTCCAATATTTAAGTAAATTAGCTTAAAAAAAAAAATCCATGACTTTCTTTGACGATTTCACCAAGGAATTAATAAGCACCGGAATATTATTACTAATCGTTGTAATATTGCGTATTACTACGACAAAATTAGTTCGAAGTTTTGCCCAATCAACTCATATAATCGAACACAGAACCAATTTGGTAATCAAATATATTCACTTACTGATAACCATTTTGGCAGTAATTGCACTTATTATTATTTGGGGAGTACAACCTAAGGACATTATCATTGCTGTTTCATCTGTAACGACAGTTGTTGGTGTTGCAATGGTTGCTCAATGGTCGATTTTAAGCAACATTACTTCGGGCGTTATCTTATTTTTTTCTTTTCCTTTCAAAATAGGTGATGTTATAAAAATACACGATAAGGACTTTCCAGTTATTGGAGAAATTGAAGATATTTCGGCTTTTCATGTTGCTCTAAAGACCAAGGAAGGCGAACAGGTTATATACCCTAACAACCTACTGTTTCAAAAAGGAATTTCTATCCTAAAAGAACATTTTGACGACATCGATTTCACTGATTAACAAAAACTTACAAAAGATGAAGAATTCCTGTTTTTTGTCTTAACTTTATAGGTCCAGGCAAATTTTATTGCCTTTTGCTGTTAAATCGACCTATTATGCTATGCAGAAAATACTACATCTTGTTTTTTTCTTTACTTCTGTTCTGCCCGCCTTCTTTTTCACAAAAACAAAAAAAAGACAACGATAGCATAATAGCCGATCATCCTGTTGTTAAGGATAGCCTCAAAAAAAATAATCCTAAATTTTTACAAAATCTAACTTTTTTACCATCTGTCTCAAAGAAAAGAACAAAAGTAAATCGAAAACCACATCTCGATGTGGAGGGAAAAGTCATCAGAAACATTAATATTACCACACTTGATCCATTTGGATATTCGGATGAAGACACAACCATAGTGCCAAAAAAATGGATTGAAAAAACAGGTAACAAATTACATCTCAAGTCAAAGGAATTTGCTATTCGCAACTATTTACTATTTAAGAAAAACAGTCTTTACGAAATTCAGAAAATACGTGAATCTGAACGTTTGATTCGTTCTCAGAATTTTGCCAACAGCGTAAGTATTACAGAAAAGCTAACTGCTCCAGCTTCCGACTCAGTAGATATCTATATCCGTGTTCTTGACTCCTGGAGTACGATACCTACTCTTTCGGTTATAGGAGAAACCCAAACGGCAGGCTATAACGAAAGAAATTTTGCTGGTCTTGGTCACCAATTCGATTATTTATTTAATCACAGGAATAGTGACAACAAAAGCATAAATAATTTTGTTTATACCATACCCACTATTAAAAATACTTTTATAAAAACAGTTTTAAAATACTCTATCGACCTTGATGATTATTACGATAAAAGTATCAATTTGGAGAGACCATTTTACTCCCCTTTGACTAAATGGGCTGCAGGTATCTATTTTAATCAGCAGTTACAAAACGATACGCTTCAAAATCCACAACAGATTTTTTTTAAACAAGATTTCAAATTTAAATTGTATGATTTTTGGATAGGTAAAGCCATTCCATTAGCCAAACTTACAGACTCTAAATTCAGAACATCCAATTTAATAGTAACAGCCCGCCTGCTTAATATAGACTATCAGATAAGCCCTGATATTGAATTTGACCCAATTGATTTTTATGCTTCTGAAAAAACAATATTATCAGGAATAGGACTTAGTAGCAGACAATATATTGAGGACCAATATATTTTTAAAAATGGAATCGTGGAAGATGTACCCATTGCAAGAATATATGGAATTACCTATGGTTACCAATATAAGAACGATAACTGGCGTCCTTATATTGGACTTCGGTATTCTTTTGGCAATTATTATAGATGGGGTTTTTTGAGTACCAATTTTGAGACCGGAACCTTTTTTAATAATCACAAAACAGAACAATCCGCATTCTCTTTAAAGGTAAATTATTTTACAAACCTCTTTAAAATTGGCAACTGGAGAATACGTCAATTTGTAAAACCCCACCTATTGATTGGCGCCAACAGGAAAAACTCTATTGGGGATCGCTTGACTGTAAATGAGCAATACGGGATACAGGGTTTTAACAGTCCGGTTTACGGAACTAAAAAATTGGTTGTTTCTTTACAAACGCAATCCTATGCACCCACCGATTGTTTAGGTTTTAGAATTAACCCTTATTTTAATTATTCCATCGCTTTTTTGGGAGACGACAAAATAAATCCGAAGGAATATAATTCATTTTCAAAAATAGGAGTTGGCCTTCTAATTACTAATGATTATTTGGTTTTTAGTTCTTTTCAGGTCTCTCTCTCCTACTATCCAAAGATTCCATTTGTTGGAAACAATATCTTCCGAACGAATGCCTTTGAAACAACTGATTTTGGACTTCAGAGCTTTGAACTGGCGAAACCAAAAATAGAGCTCTACAAATAGAAAAAAGAAACTAATTCACTGAAATGCAACAAAATAATTTCTATCCTACAGCTATTTATTTACCTTCTTACAACCTTCTATCAGGGAAATATTCCGTAAATTTAAGTTGCATTTGAGTAAAAGTATTAATTTAAATATTCTGATATGAAAAAAACAAGTTATTATCTAATAGTACTGATCCTATTATTTGTAGGTTTCCAAACAACCGCATATGCAGCTGAAAGAACCTCTCTTATCAATACTAAAACCAACACAACGGAACTTCCAACGGAGGTAAGGAAAATGTATAACCGATTAGATGAAATAAAGGCCATGGACAAATCGCTGTTATCTAAAAATGAAAAAAAAGAATTACGAACAGAGGTTAAAGCGATAAAAAAACATTTAAAAACATATGGCCATGGAGTTTATATATCAGTAAGTGCACTAATAATCATCTTGCTTTTATTAATTCTTTTGTTATAAAATTAACCTAATTTAAAAGCTAAACCAGGAGATGGAATGCCTTTTCCATCTCCTTTAATTTTTATTTGGCACAGTAATTGGATTTTATCTTCTGGAATTGAAAAAAATCAATTCATAAAAGATAAATAATAACTTAAATTGTAGAAATCATGAAAAAGTTAAAATTACTTGCCCTTACAATTATATTAATAGCTGCCGGAACAGTGCAGGCTCAGGTTTCTGTAAGTGTCAACATTGGCCCTGCTCCTATTGTCAGACCAAATTGGTTCCCAGCTGGTTATGCCACAGTAGATTATTATTATTTGCCCGACATCCAAACCTATTTTGATGTTCAAGCGGCTTTCTATGTGTATTATGACAATGGTAGATGGATTAGATCAAGACAACTTCCGCAATGCTACAGAAATTATGATTTATATCACGGCCGAAAAATAGTCTTAAATGGGTATCGAGGACATCGACCATATGCATATTATGATAACCACAGAGATCATTATTATAAAATTGACAAAAAAAGAGTGGTAAAACGAACTAATCAGGACCAACATAGGTATGCTGACAATTACTATGACCGTAGAAAGTCAAATTACTCTAATCAGGGGTATCGAAGTAGAAGATAAAATAATTCAGTAACTCCAAACAAAAATGCGAACCCAATGTAGGTTCGCATTTTTTATATTTTTAAGTTTGATTATGCATTTGCATTATGTACAAAAATATTTAATTACTAAATTTAATGCCATAAAAGCCTTAAAACATGCTCAACAATAAAACTTTGTTTATTTTAGTTTTCTCTTTTTTTATTCAGTTGCTTACAGCCCAAAAACCTCAAAAGTTAAGCTCTGTTGAAATATACAATCAAATTCAAAAATTGAATTTTCTTGGGTCTGTATTATATATAGCTGCCCATCCTGATGACGAAAATACCCGTCTTATTTCCTATTTATCAAATGAAAAAAAAGCAAGAACAGCCTATTTATCCCTTACCCGTGGTGATGGAGGGCAAAATCTTATAGGTCCTCAACTCAGAGAACTGCTTGGTGTAATAAGAACTCAGGAACTCATAGAAGCCCGAAAAATTGATGGCGGAGAACAGTTTTTTTCAAGAGCAAATGATTTCGGTTTTTCAAAAACCCCTGATGAAACTTTGCAAATTTGGGATAAGGAAAAAGTCCTAGCCGATGTCATTTGGTCTATAAGAAAATTTAAACCAGACGTCATAATAAACCGTTTTGACCATCGCACCGCGGGTAATACCCATGGTCATCATACTGCATCGGCAATTTTAAGTACCGAAAGTTTTAGTTTATCATACGATCCTACAGTATTTCCAGAACAACTTCAATATGTTCAGCCGTGGCAAACTAACAGAATGTTTTTTAATCCCTCTGTTTGGTTTTATGGCAGTCAGGCAAAATTTGATGCCGCAGATAAATCTAATTTTATGACGCTTGAAACCGGGGTCTACTATTCTAATCTTGGTAAATCAAACCAAGAGATAGCAGCGCTAAGCAGAAGTAGTCACAAATCGCAAGGATTCGGCAGTATGGGACACCGCGGTAAGGAAACAGAATATTTAGAATTCATTCAAGGAAATCCACTAATTGATAAATCAGATATTTTTGAAGGTATTGATACTTCCTGGAATCGAGTAACAGGAGGACAAGCCATAGGGCAATTAGTAGCAAAGATAGCATCCGGATTTGATTTTTCTGAGCCCGCTGCCACTATTCCGGATTTACTAAAATTATATTCCATGATTGAAAATTTGGAAGATGAGCATTGGAAAACTGTAAAACTTGAAGAATTAAAAAATATAATAGTGGCCTGCTCCGGCCTTTACCTGGAAGCCGTCTCTGAAAACCCCGAAGCCAATCCGGGGGATACCATAAAATTTAAATTGGAAACAATTAACAGATGTCCCGTACCAATGGTTTTAACAGGAATCACCACCAAGCCGGACAATAATTCTGTTTCTCTAAACCAAGTTTTAAGCAATAATCAGCTTAAAAATTTCAATATTGATATCCAACTACCTTCCACCATTGAATATACGCAACCCTATTGGCTTAAAACCAAAGGCACATTGGGAATGTATGTTGTTGACCAGCAGGAAAATATCGGAAATCCAGATATCATCAGGACAGTAAAAGTCATTTTCAATGTAAAAATAAATAACACTATTATCCCTTTTGAACGAAATGTAGTTTATAAATACACTGACAAGGTTAAGGGTGAAATGTATCAATATTTTGATGTTGTTCCTCAGGTAACTTCAGGAATTATTGAAAAAGTATCTTTCTTTAAAGAAAGGCGTACCAAATCTATTGGGGTAAAAATCAAGGCAGGAAAAGATAACCTAAAAGGTAATTTAGTTTTGGAACTTCCGTCTGATTGGTCTGTAAAACCGGAACAAATGCCTTTTTATATTGACCAAAAAGGTAAAGAACAGATTGTATATTTTAGCGTAACTCCGCCTGCTAACCCCTCTGAAGTAACTGCTAAAAGTGTAATCTATTTGGACAGCCAAAAATACGACAAAGAACAAACTTCAATTAACTTTGATCACATTAGCACACAGCAGGTATTATTTGACTCAGAGGCCAAATTCAGTAAACTGGATTTAAAGATAAACAACGAAAATATTGGATACATTATGGGAGCGGGTGATGAAGTACCAAAATGCCTAAAACAAATGGGCTATAATGTCACTATTTTAAATCCCGAAAATATAACTACAACGAGTATTGATGAATTTGATGTTATTATATTAGGTATTCGCGCTTATAACACCTTGCCTATATTGAGTAACAAACAGGATATTCTCTTTGACTTTGTCAAAAAGGGAAAAACAATGATTGTCCAATACAATACTCCTGATGGAACATTGCCATCAAAAATTGCTCCTTATCCCTTGAAAATATCAAGAGACAGAGTAACTGATGAAAATGCGTCAGTTGATTTTCTGGCCCCCAATCATCCAATTTTACAATATCCCAATAAAATAACAAAAAAGGATTTTGAGGGTTGGACTCAAGAGCAGGGATTGTATTATCCAAATGAATATGATTCCGCTTTTATTTCCATTCTATCTTCACATGATAAGGGAGAAAGTCCAAAAGAGGGTGCTTTATTGGTTGCTCCTTATGGAAAAGGACATTATATATATACGGGCTTGAGCCTTTTTAGGGAATTACCTGCTGGAGTATCGGGTGCCTATCGATTGATTGCCAATATGATATCTCTAAAAGGAAACCATACCGAAACTTCTGATGTAAAACAATAAAAATCCTCCTATGGGAAATAAAATTAAAAACTGGAAGATGAGTTACACCTATGTGCTCCTTGCCAATGCAATTTATATCTTGATTTTCTTTTTAATAATGAAATTATACTCTTAAACCATGCAGTTATTCGATTGGGTAGTACTCGTTGTTACTTTACTTTTCATTGTGATTTATGGTTCTTTGAAAACTAAAGGAAGTAAAAATGTTGAAGATTTTATTCTTGGCAGTAACCAAACACCTTGGTATATGGTGGGACTTTCGGTTATGGCAACGCAGGCCAGCGCCATTACTTTTCTGTCTACTCCAGGACAAGCTTACCATGATGGTATGGGCTTCGTACAGTTTTACTTCGGGCTTCCAATGGCTATGATTGTCATTTGTCTGACCTTTATTCCTATTTATCATAAATTTAAAGTTTATACAGCCTACGAATATTTAGAAAAGAGGTTCGACTTAAAAACGCGTTCCCTGGCAGCAATCCTATTTTTATTTCAAAGAGGATTGGGAACCGGGCTTACCATATATGCACCCTCAATTATTTTATCTGCTCTGCTGGGATGGAATCTTACTTATATGAATATCATAATAGGTATTCTGGTTGTAATCTATACATTTTCAGGAGGAACCAAAGCGGTAAACGTTACCCAAAAACAGCAAATGTTTGTAATCATGTCTGGTATGATTATTACCTTTTTGCTCATTTTACATTATCTTCCCAACGACATGACTTTTAGCAATGCGTTACATATTGCCGGGGCAAACGGCAAAATGAACATCGTCGATTTTTCAACGGATCCAGAAGAAAAATATACCATTTGGAGCGGTATTACAGGAGGTTTCTTTTTAGCCCTAGCCTACTTTGGAACAGATCAATCACAGGTAGGACGTTATTTATCGGGTAGATCCGTGGCCGAAAGTCAGATGGGTCTGATTATGAATGGAATTTTGAAAGTCCCGATGCAGTTCTTTATTTTACTTACCGGAGTAATGGTGTTTGTATTTTTTCAATTCAATCCTGTTCCCTTAAATTTTAACCCAAATAACAAAATAGCCATTGAGAAGTCAAAGTATAAACATGAATATCATGCTTTGGAACAAAAGTTGAATGTGCTATCAGAAGATAAAAAGGTAATCAACCTCCTTTATATTGACCAATTAAACCAAGATTATGACAATCCTATTCTTCGAAAAGAATTAGTGGCACTCTCAACAAAGGAAAAAGATTTACGGGACAAGGCTAAAGAAATAATATTAAAAGCAGAACCAAATAGCGAAACTAATGATAAAGACTATGTATTCTTCCATTTTATTTTACATTATTTACCAAAAGGTCTTATTGGACTATTATTGGCGGTTATCATTTCAGCTGCCATGTCTTCAACCGCTTCGGGCCTTAATGCCTTGGCATCTACAACAGCAATTGATATTTATAAGCGAAATCTTAAAACTGAAAAATCAGAAAAACACTATTTAAATGCTACCAAATTTTTTACATTTTTCTGGGGCTTGGTAGCCATCCTTTTTGCTTGTATTGGTACGCTTTTTGAAAATCTAATTCAGCTTGTTAATATTATCGGTTCGATATTTTACGGAACTGTTTTAGGAATCTTTCTGGTTGGTTTTTATCTAAAGTTTGTAAAGGCTAAAGCAATTTTTTATGGAGCTTTTATCAGTCAACTAACAATATTCATCATATATTACTTTTCTATTTACATTTTCCCTAGTGGCCAAGAAAAGTTAGGCTACCTTTGGTTGAATTTCATAGGAGCTACATTAACGATATTTTTATCTTCTTTATTACAATGGACAATCTTTAAAAAAGAGAAGAACTGAATAAAAAAATCCCATCATTTTAGATATCTAAAATGATGGGATTTTAATTCTATTTTTTATTGGAATTTTATTTACTCCACTCAGCAATACTTTCTTTGTTCATTTTTACATAATCCTGATTCCCTGCAGCTTCAGCTCCGGTTAGAGATAATTTTGCGGTTTCTATAGCACCGCTTCTATCTCCCTGCTTAGCCTGAATAAGTGATTTTAGCCTCAAATAATAAAACGGAACATCTTTAGATAAAACAATTGATTTCTCTACATATTCTCTGGCCTTCTCTATGGATTCATTTGATGAATAATAAAATTGAGCTGCTCCAAAATAATCACCTGCTGAAGGTCCAGCCAATGCTTTTTCTATACTTTCAATTGCAGTTTTATTGGTGGGAACTTCAAATCTTAAACTAACAGATGAATTTTCCCAGGCAATTTCCAAAGAAGCCGAACCCAGCTCTATATTATTGATTCCAATACTAAATGTTTCAACAGGCAAAGCCAATGCTTCTTCGGCTACCTTTGTTCTCAATGCTACTTTTGACTCTTCAAATACCCTAGGAACTCCCCAATTATCTGTACTGCTATAGAAAATTATTTCCCAGCTTTGAATATTCGGAATGGTATATAGCGCATATTTACCTTTTTTTAATGTTTTCCCATCTATCTTAACATCATCACTGAAGGAAACAGTTGTGTTTTCATTAGCTCCCGTTCGCCATAGTTTACCAAATGGAACCAAATTTCCAAAAACAGCCCTTCCTTTTGCTGAAGGACGTGAGTATACAATTTCAACATCAGTTAAACCCACAACCTGTGTTAAGGTTGATTTTGGACTTGCCTGTGGAATTTTTACCTGAGCTTCGATAACGAATGTTATAAATATAAAGGTTACTAGAAAAACTAATTTTTTCATGATGTTTATTTTAAATTGTTGAGTACCAAATTTACAAATTTTGTAATGCAATAGCCTATTAATTTTTTGCTAATTGACTGTCAATAGATTTAATTCTGTCAAAATTCAATTCGGCAAAATGATTAACCACAATATCCGCTTCAGATAGGTCCTGATTGGCAGAATGCAGACTGTTATAACCAATACATAAAATCCCTGCAGCTTTTCCGGCCTTTATTCCGTTGGTACTGTCTTCAATAATAATACAATTCTCTTTTGGCGCTACAGATAAGCTGGCAGCATGCTCAAAAATGGCCGGATGGGGTTTAGATTTTGGAAAATCCTCCCCACTTACCTTATGAGTAAAATACTGATGCAAATCAAAGCGATTGAAAATCCTTTCAATTGTAACTTTAGCTGCTGATGAGGCTAAAATCAACTGTACACCATTTTCGTGCAAATCCACAATCAAATTTCGAACCCCTTCTAAAAGATCCAAATCTTTTTTAGTATCGAAAGCTTCATTGAAAATACTGCGTTTTCTTAAAATTAAATCTTCTACATCCTGTTCTAATTCAAAAATACTTTTAAGTTTTTGAAAAATATTTCGTGTAGAATTTCCTGTAAATGAGGTGTATAATTCTTCACTTACCGTAATATTTAATTCTTTAAATTGTTTATAGTAGGAATAGCGATGAACCGGTTCTGTATCTACAATTACACCGTCCATGTCAAAAATTACCGTTTTAATCATTTTTTTAATTATTAAAATTTATTTTGTTTTTGTAGAGCATTTATTCAGCCTTATCTCTTTAGGATACCTCTGATAACCGTTTCTGCGGCATGCAAACCAAACAAGCCCGGCATATAGCTGTTGGTTCCGTAAAAAGATTTTTTGAAGTTGGTTCCGTCAGTCATTTTTACACTTCCTTCATCGGGTTTTTCAGTTGAAAAAACAGCTTTTACACCATGGCTTACCCCCATTTTCTTCAGCCTTTTACGAACTACTTTTGCCAAAGGACAAACGTCTGTTTTACTTATATCCTTAACCGTTACTTTGGACGCAAGCATTTTACCTCCGGCACCCATGTTGGAAATAATCTTTACCTTTTTCTTCTTTGCCCCTACAATCAAATTGAGTTTGGGAGTAATGCTGTCAATACAATCCAGCACATAGTCAAATTCTTCATTAACAATTTCAAAAGCTCTTTCAGGAGTAAGAAATTCCTGTACCCTAGTCAATTGTAACTCAGGATTAATATCCATTAAACGATCCCCTACCACAGTCACTTTTGGCTGACCAACGGTGGAATGCAACGCAGGTAATTGCCTATTAATATTTGTTATATCTACGGTATCGCCATCTACGATGGTCATTTTTCCAATACCAGCCCTGGTCAAAAATTCGGCAGCAAATGAACCTACTCCTCCTAAGCCAACAACAAGTATATTTGCGTTTTGCAACTTTGCTAAACCATCCGTTCTAAATAATAATTCTGCTCTTTCAGTCCACTCTGCCATAATTAAAGATAATATCTGTTTATTTAGTTAGTTTAAAATCGGAAAAACGCTATTGAAATTGCCATTAACAAGCTGCTGCAATCGCTCGATTGTTATTTTTTTATATTTTGCAGCTAATGCATATACTTCCCGAATTCCTTCTTCAACCATATCCGTTTCCAGGAAAAATCGATTATCAGGTATGCTTAAAAATACTTTTTCCAAGTCGGGATTTCTCAATAAATTTTTCCCAAAAGAAAGATAAAAGCCATTATCTATCAATTGCTTAGCAAATTGCTCCTTTTTTGAGAAACCATGAATGATAATTGGAGTTGTAATCTTCAATCTTTTTTTCATTTCGATTAATTCCTGAAAAGCCAAAACGCAATGGATAACAACCGGCTTGCGAAATTTTACAGCAATCAGCAATTGTCTTTCTAAAACTTCTAACTGTAGCTCAAAAGATGTTCTGCTGTTTTTGTCTAAACCACATTCGCCAACAGCCAAACAGCCTGACAAAGCCACTTTTTGCTCTAAAATTTTAAAATCACTTTGCAATCTGTTTTCATCTATATATAAAGGATGAATTCCAATAGAATATTTAGGTATAGCCTCATCAAATTCCTGAGGATATTGATTGACCAATTCCAGAACTTCTGGGTCATTGGTATAAAGATGTGTGTGTAAATTAAAATATTGCATTAGTCATGAAATTTTTTTACTCCTGCTTTGACGAAAATTTTCAAATCATTTTCCAAAGGTACCTTTGGACAGGAATAGTTGTGATTATAGGCACAATATGGATTATAAGCTTTATTAAAATCGATTAGAATCGCATCAGATTTAGGAACGGAAAGATCTATATATCTTCCTCCGATGTAACTTTCTTTTCCGCAGCTCAAATCTGAAAAAGGTAAAAACAGATAATCCTTGTATTTTGTATCTTTTGAAAGTTCGATGTTTTGATAAACATTCAATTCAAAATTCTTTCCATCAATAACAAAGTGCACCACCCCATACTTTACAAAAAGAGGTGCCCTGCCAGTTGATGTTTTCATCGCAAAAGGTTTTTCATTTGCAGTACGCTGGAATTTAGCAAAAATGTAAAACTTCTTACTTATTGGGTAAAATTCAAGGGCCTTAAACCTTGCTAAATCCTCTTTCATTAAAGGACTTGTATCTGGATTAGCATACGCTGAATTCAATTCATTTTGAAATCTTTTGATACCATTAAAATCAAAATCCTGCTGACCAAAACTATATTGGACAAAAAAAATAAACAGCAGCATTCTAGACATAAACAAGTAACATTTTTTTTGCAAAAGTAACTTAAAAAGCTTGAATACCCCAACCGCAATATGCCTTTCCGCAATTTTTAAAGCTAAAAAGTAAAAAGGTCAAAACTTACAATACATTCTAATACTTGATAGCTGCGTATACCTCATAATTTTTAATTTTCTCTCTTCCCTTGAGAAAACTCAATTCCATCAAAAAATTACATTGCACAATCTCCCCTCCTAATCTTTCTACCAATTCACAAACCGCACTTATGGTACCTCCTGTAGCAAGCACATCGTCATGTATAAGAATTCGTTCCCCTTTTTGGATTGCATCAATATGAATCTCCAATGTATCACAACCGTACTCTAAATCGTATGAAGCGCTTAAGGTTTTATATGGCAGCTTATGAGGTTTTCTAACAGGAACAAAACCCACGCTCAAGGCATCGGCTAATAGCATACCAAAAAAGAATCCCCTACTTTCCACTCCCACCACCTTGTCTATCTTTTTTCCTTTGATTGATAAAATCAGGTTTTGAAGGCATTCTTTTCTGGCCTTGGGATCATTCAACAGTGGAGTAATATCCTTAAACAAAATTCCTTCCTTCGGAAACCCTTGAATATCACGGATATAATTTTCAAAAGACATGTTTTTTTCTTTTTATCATATTTTTGACTTGCAATTTACACATTAATACCTATATTTGCACCCGCAAACACGTTGCTCTGCTGAGGCAAGAGCTATTGCAAAAAATATATAAGGCCTCGTGGCGCAACTGAATAGCGCATCTGATTACGGCTCAGAAGGTTACAGGTTTGAATCCTGTCGAGGTCACTAAATAAAACCCAACATTTGTTGGGTTTTTTTATGT
>CAZTLN010000022.1:0-33789 GCA_964614445.1 uncultured Flavobacterium sp.
CTTGTATAGTCGCTGCCTTTAAACTCGCACTGTTAGGGTTTTGCCTAGGGTCTTTTGAAAGTCGGTTTGAAAAGACATGTTTTGTTGTTTTATATATGGTCTGAAGTATTTATCCTATTTGTTTAGAAACTATAGGATTATATTGGCTTCTGAAATATAAGTATTTTCGTTCGGATATTAGTTTAATTTCGAATTTCCAGTTATTGGTAAGCTTTAATAGCATTTTTATTTATCAAAGAAAATGGATATAACTATAAAAAAACAAGATTATAGCTATATAAAGTTGTACTTATTTGGAATTAAAGGAAATAAAACTTTAAATTTATGATAAGTTAAAAATATTACCATTTATATTAATACTTTTGTTGCTTCTAATTTTGCCTAATAGCTATGGGATCCAAATTTTACTTTTTAATGTTTATATTCTTAATATTTGGTAAAAGTATTTTAGCGAAAAATAATGTTTTAGAAAATACTTATCAGATAAATATACATCAAGATACTAATGTTTTTTTGGGGGATACTATAAAAAGGAGAAGTTCGGCAAAAATATCGAATGCTAAAGCCATTATTCCATCACCACTTACCACTGCGGGGAGTGCCTGTAAATTAGAGTCAGAGCAAACAGTACAAGTTTATATAACTGCTTCTGGGGGTAGTGGGGATGTTATAGAATGGTTTGATAGTCCTAATTCTAATGAAATAACGCATACTGGGTCAATATTTGGTCCAATTATTAGTAATACAACCACTTATTATGTTCAAAGCCGGTCAGGATTGGATGTGAGCGTTAGGGTTCCTGTGGTTGCTTCAATTTACACTACTCCACCGGACGTTAATTTAAATTTATCTCCTTCCGGAGATATATGCGTGGACTCTGAAGTTAGTGTTTCAGCGACAGGAGGAGCAGACCAATTTGAATTTTCTGTTGATGATGTTGTGACCCAACCAATGTCATCTTCAAGGGTGTATACTTCTTCAAATCTTAGCAATGGACAAAAAGTCAGTGTTAAGTCAATTTATGGGGTGGTGTATGATGGAATTATTAATGAAACGGCTTGGGGAAAGGGTCCTATGGCTGATAATTCATTTTCAGCTCCGTTATCTACAGGAGCACTAAATGGGTATGTTAATTCTGTTAATATTTGTGCTACAAATGATAAGATTAATTTGGGAATAGCCGGGAAATTAGGTAATAATAAAAGTTTATTAATCTTTTTAGATACAAAGCCGGGTGGTTTTAGTAGTGCAAATTATGGAGACGAGAATGGTCCGGCACCGTTAGTTAATGCTTATAATTACTTTAACAATAATTCCAGTACGTTTGACGATAAATTTTTTGCGGATTATTGTCTTGCTATAAGCAGTGGAGACGGAGGCGTTACATTTACGGCCGATATAATAGAACTTAAAACTGGGACTTCAATAAAAACTAATATAGGATCGGTAGCTAACGGAGTGCCTTCCGAATTTTTTGCAGTAAATACTAATAATAGTGGGATAAACGACTTTAATCTAGGTTTTGAGGTAGGAATATTAAAAAACTTAATAGGTTATATTGGTGGAGATATTAAGTTTTTTGCTTTAACTATGGGGGTAGAAAGTGCCAATAATTATTTTGTAACCAATTCTTTTTTAAATCCGGAGCGGAGTAGTACAATTGATTACGGTAATCTTGGTGTTGATTTTAATACCAAAGATCCAAGTCCGGTAGTGGTATCCAGCGAAGCGTTGATTCCATGCTTTACTGAGGCAAGTATTACGGTTAGTATTGTAGAAAAACCTTCTAAAGCGACGGTAGGGTCTGATCAATCTAATAGTTGTACGTTGACTAGTAGTTCATTAGGAGGAAATCTGCCTGAAATTGGTTCGGGTCAATGGTCTGTCAAATCTGGACCCGGGATAGCCACATTTGAAGACCCGAATAATGGAAATTCTACAGTTACGGTTGATACTGAGGGGAGCTATGTTTTTACTTGGACGATAACAAGTGGAAACTGTCCGCCATCAACTGAAGATATTTCCGTTTCTTTTACAAAACCAATTCCGCCACCGGAGTTAGGAGAAGTAATACAACCGGGCTGTGCTTCTAATATAGGCAGCTTTAAAATATTAAACTACGATAGTTCCTATTCCTATTCAGTCAATCCGACGGCAGGCGTTGCCATTGATGGTAATAGTGTTTCAGCTCCTTCGGGTACCTATACCTTAACTGCCTCTTCGGGTTCATGCACTTCTACTCCATCTTTAAGTGTAACTATAAAAGAACCAACATTAATTCCGGATGCTCCTGTTTTAAGCTCGGTTACTCAACCGGTTTGTAACTCTACAACCGGAAGTTTTACAATAAATAATTTTAATTCCTCATATACATACACAGCTACTCCTAATGTTGGTGTTACTATTTTAAACAATACGGTTTTTGCGCCCCCGGGGAATTATTCACTTACAGCAACCTCAGAAACATGTGAATCTGTTCCTTCATCGAATGTTACTGTAAACCCTCCGCCTGTTGGACCAACTCAACCCGTGCTTGGAAATGCGAAACACCCTACTTGTGTAGTCGAAACCGGAAGTTTTGAAATCACCAATTTTAATCCATTATATGATTATTCTATCAGTCCCAATGCCGGAGTTTCGGTTAATAATAATATTGTGAGTGCAGGCGCAGGACAATATGTGGTTACAGCATCTTACGGTCAATGTACACTTTCCAGCACCATAGAAATTAAAGCAATCCCTGTAGAAATTCAATTTGAAATTGTAGGCAATTGTGTTGGTGATCATTATGTTTTGACTGCAAAACCATTGTTCGATTCTAATACTGTTGGGCCTATTGAATTTCAATGGACTGACAATGTGGGGGAAGTTGTGGGAACCAATTCCAAAGTTTTAAATGTTTCCGATTTATTGAATAATGCAATTGAGGAAGTAGTCTTTCCTCTTACATACAATTTAACTATTATATCTGACCTAAATTTTTGTGAGGCAACTAATAGTTTTTCCATTGATGGAATTTACTGTAATTTACAAAAGGGTATTTCACCCGATGGTAATGGTTCAAATGATTTTTTTGATTTAAAAAAATTAAATGTAAATAAATTAGAGATTTTTAACCGTTACGGCATAATGGTTTATAGTCAAGAAAATTATACGGATCAATGGAGTGGTCAATCTAATAAAGGGGATGAACTACCAAGTGCAACATATTATTATGTTATGCATTTCAAAAATGGAGCTACTAAAACAGGTTGGATTTATTTATTAAAAGAGAAAGAATAATTTGGTAAGCTTATTATTTGGAGCATACATTCTGTACTAACAAAATATTAAGATGAATAAAATATTATTATTTTTATTGATTACGGTAATTCTTTCCAAGAATGTCTGTGCACAACAGAATCCTCATTATACGCAATATATGTATAATATGAATGTGGTGAATCCGGCTTATGCAGGTTCAAAGGAGACTATAGCTATAGCTGCATTGTACAGAAAGCAATGGGTGAATATAGAGGATGCTCCAAACACAATTACACTTTCGGCACATGCACCTGTAGGAAGCAATGTTGGTTTGGGAATATCATGTTTCTCTGATGAGATTGGACCTGTAAGTGAGCAAAATGTATTTGCCGATTTGTCTTATACATTAAAATTTAGTCAGGGACACAGATTGGCTTTTGGATTGAAATTAGGTGCCGCATTTCACAAAGTAGGATTGCGAGATATTCAATCTAGTTTGCCCGATCCATCAGAGGGGATTTTTGGTAAAGATATCAGTGATGTAAATTTTAATATTGGAGCAGGAATTTTTTATTATAGTGATAAATATTATTTAGCAATTTCAGTTCCGAATACTTTAAATGCGGCACATTTAGACTATGATGGCAGGGCGTATGGCTCTGATGTGTCTCACTTTTTTGCAACTGCGGGATATGTTTTTGATTTTAGCAGTTCAATAAAATTCAAACCATCAGTGTTGGTAAAATCTGCTTTGGGAGTATCGCCTTCATTTGATTTATCTGCTAATTTCTTGTTTAACGAAAAATTAGAGATAGGGGGGACCTATCGATTGGAAGATAGTTATGGTGGGCTAGTTAATTTTGAAATAAAAAAGGGTCTGAGGATTGGATATGCTTACGATCATATTATTTCTAATTTGAATGTAACAACACCGTCATCCCATGAATTTATAATTTTGTATGATATTTTTCTTCCAAAGAAAGTATCGCGATCCCCTCGTTTTTTCTAATTTTAATTACCACTTAAATGAGAAAATATATACTGATATTGTTTTTTAGTATTAACGCAATTTCCATTCTTGCCCAAAACCAACACACTAAAGTAGCTGATAATTTGGCCAATAAATATGAATATGTAAAGGCGATTCAAGAATATTTGAAAGTGGTTAAAAAAGGAAATGGAGATGCCTATACATACAAACAATTGGGGGATTGTTACTATAATATTTTCGATACAAAGAAAGCTGAACAATGGTATTCAAAATCTTTAATCTTAAAACAAGAACCTGAGGTTTTATATCGCTATGCACTAGTTTTAAAGTCCAATCTTAAATATGAAGATTCAAACATTCAAATGGAAAAATTTGCGGCTCTTAAACCAAAAGACTGGAGAGCAAAGGAGTATCGTGAAAATCCGGATTATCTTGACCAAATTTTAGCTAAAGAAAATATCTATGATATTACTAAATTAAAAATCAATTCTAATAAATCTGATTTTGGAGGAACCTTAGTAGGTAAAATTTTTTATTTCGCCAGTGCAAGAAATAGAAAAAATGAAATTTACGGATGGAAGAATGAGCCATTTTTAGATTTGTATGAATCTGTTTATAATGAAGCCAGGCAATCTTTTTCATCTCCTAAAAAGTTAAAGAATTTGAATACCAAATATCATGAAGGTCCTGTCTCAATAACAAAAGATGGGAAAACGATGTATTTTTCAAGTGAAAGTTTTAATGAAAATCTGTACCAAAAAGATAAACCGAATAAATTAAAAAGAGGTCAGGTGAATCTATACAAGTCAATTTATACTGATGGGAATTGGAGTTCTGGAAATCCCTTGCCATTTAACAGTCAGGAATATTCATTAAGTAATCCAGTAATTGATTGTGAGGGTAAAGTTCTCTACTTTTCAAGTAATATGCCCGGATCCATTGGAGGTATCGATATTTGGAAAGTAGAAATAAATGATGACGGAAGCTTTGGAAGACTTAAAAATTTGGGAGAAAATGTAAATACTGAGGGTGATGAAACGTTCCCTTTTATTTCGGATGATAATATTCTGTACTTTTCATCTAACAGATGGACCGGATTAGGAGGCTTTGATGTTTTTTCGGTTGATTTAGCTAAGAATCAGAAACCGCAGAATCTAGGAGAACCTGTTAACAGCGAAAAGGATGACTTTGCATTCACGTTTAATAAAGAAAAAAATATAGGTTTTGTTTCAAGTAATCGCCTTGGTCAGGATAATATTTACAGTATTAGGCCTATTGAAAATTCCCGAGTTCGTTTTGTAGTAAAAGATTCCCAAAGCGGAATTTTATTGTCTGATTCCCGCATTGTTATTATGAAAGATGTTAAATCTGTCTTAGATAATATTAATTCGGATGATAAGGGCACCGCACTTTATGAAGCTAAAAATTTAAGCACTTTTGCCGTGGAGGTTTTTAAAGATGGTTATTATTCCAAGAAATATCCAGTGAATAAAAACAATGTAGGAGAAACAGTTGTAAATATTTTATTGGATCCTTTAGATGTTATCGTGAGTGATACAGAAATTATTTTAAAGCCAATTTATTTTCGATTTGACAAAAGTGAAATCACTAAGCAGGGAGCTGAGGAATTGGATAAGCTGGTTTATATAATGTCACAAAATGAGAATATGGTAATTTTTGTTCGGTCACATACAGATTCTAGAGGTAATAATAATTATAATTTGAGGCTTTCGGAGGCGAGGGCTAAATCAACAATTGAATATATTATTTCCAAAGGAATTGATCCGAAAAGAATCTCCGGAAAGGGATATGGTGAGACGCAACCAAAAATTGACTGTAAAGCCAATTGTACAGTTGAAGAACATGCTACTAACAGACGGTCAGAATTTATGATAGTGAAAAGGTAATATAACTTTGTATGCTTTCCTGTTTTTTTAACTGGGTTTCTGGGTATAATTAAACTGCATTTCAAATAATAAGAACGCCACAAAAATTCGATTGCCTGGTGGAGAATTAAATCATTTGAAAAGATTACTTTTTTATCAAATATTTTTGTGAAACAACAACAGGAATTCCATCACCTGTTAGGCCTTCCAATTTAATAGCAACCTCTGTATTTACATCATTGTTATAAAATGAAAATTCTGCATCACCATTTTTATCCGGGATGATATAAGGATTCCAATAAAGAGTATTTCGAATATCTGGGGATTTATCCTCAAAGGATGATATATCCTGATAATTTGGGGAATAAAAAAATCTACTTTCCTGGTAACCCTCCACTAGTTTTGTAATCGAATAAGAAACTCTTTTGATTGCCGCTCCTTTTCCTTCTTTGGTATAAATCAATAAAGCGCCATTAGCTCCTTTAGTTCCAAATACGGCTGCTCTTGAGGTTTTTATAGCTTCAATTTTTGCAATATCATCAGTAGTCATCCCGGCCAAAATTTCCATTTCAGTTTCTACACCATCTACCAAAATAATTGGTGGGCTGCTATATCTGTTGAACCGAATTGAGTTTCCTTCAGTAATCATATTAGGGATGGAAAATTGGATATAGATAAAAATATTGCTGAAATGCGGTCCTTTGTCATCGGGAACAAAGGTATAATCGGCAAAACCAAATCTGCTTGGTTCTTCGGGTTTCTTCTGCTTTGCTTTAATTATAACATCATCCAGCCTGTTTTCTTCAGGAATATTGAAAAAGATATTTCGCTGGTTGATATTTTCTTTCATGCGGTCTATGTTGTTTTTTTCAGAGTGGTTAATTGTAGGCTTATTAAAAAAAACAGCCGGCGGTTTATTATAGAGAGAATCCAAATATAAATGACCCGAATTTTTCCCTTTTTCATTTTGCACATTCAAAAAAAGATTAGCCTTGCCGGTAAAATTCATGTTTTCAAATTTAAACTGACCTTCTGCGTTAGTTGTGTCACTTAACATAATAAAATTTTCCTTCTTCATTAAAATCATTCTTATCAGGCTGTTTTCTTTTCCAGCGCTACTGAATGTTTTTTCCACTTTTCCTGAGATATTAATTCCTTTTTCAGATTTGAAATCAGTGATGTCTTTTAACTCCTTTTTTTTCTTCCATACAAAATCTCTCCACCCCTGGGTCAGGAGTAATAAATCCAAATGTTGGATTCTATTAGGATTATCTATATTGAAATAATAACCGGGATTATTGATTCTGCCTCTTATATCAGCAGCCATAAGGAAGTAAGAACTGATATCTAATTTGTTTTCTGTTTCCGTGGGTGAGAAATTTAAATCTGTTGCTGTCACGGAAAAATTTGCTACTAATGGATTTTGCTGTTTATCTTTTGCCGAAATCTGTATGCTTATTTTTTCTCTAGGTTGGTATTCTTCTTTGTCAGTTTTTATGGAGACAGATAAATTATGATTTTTTTCTATATAGATCAATCTTTCACTTTGTGGCTTGGAGTCGCCATCCAGCAAGGTAATCTGGGCGATACCTTCGGGTAATTCATTCTCAGGTAATAAAAATGAAATTTGTTTTTGGTTTAATGGCTGAGATGCAACATAGTACGCTACTCCCCTTGTAGAGCAAAGTAAGGTCAAAGGTGCATTTGGTTTTTCTGCGAGCGTTTTTTTGTTTGTTTTGATGTTGATTACATGCAGTCCCTTAGAGAAGTTCATGCTTAATGCATAACCGGTTTCTTCTGCTTTTTCAATTTCAATTTTTATTTTTTTCAATTCTGGGGTTAAAATTTCTGCATAATATTGCTTTCCAACTTCTGGAGTTATCGGTAATTTACCCATTCCTTCATGATTGCTTTTAAAATCTGTTATTCTATTTGCATCATTGTCAAAAACTGTTCCTTCTATGTCCACTGGATTCCCATACTGGTCGGTAGCTTTAAAGGCAAGAAATGAAGGAACATTTTCAATAAGTGAACCTCCTTCGGGAAAAAAATTTACAATGATGTTTCTTTTCTTTGTGTCAGGGTAATTGGTGTTTTCCTCATATAAAACTAATCCTTTGTCTTGCTTTTCAGAGTTGGTATTTTTGCCGGTAGAAATAATGTTGATTTCTTTTTTAAAGATAAAGTCATTTCCAAAATTACGCATCCAATTTGTGTATGCTCGCAACTGATAAATTCCTGGACGGATATCGAGGGAATCCGCCAAAATCATGTCGCCATGTCCAATTCCTTCATCAAGTTGGGTGATATTTCTAATAACAATTTTGGATTCTGGTGAGACAAGCTCTACATATAAGGTTTTACTGTTATTGAATAAGGTGTTGGTATATCCGTATACACAATAAGCTTTATACCACAAGGATTCTCCAATTAAATAGTAATCGCGGTCCGTATGAAGGTACACTTTTTCAATATCCGGAACTTTTATGTCTTTTTTTTCTGTGTTTACATGGTTAGTTTGGGCCTCTAAACTAGTGGATATTAAAAATATAAAGTAAAATATTAGTGTTAATTTTTTGGGCATTTTTAGGGATTTTCATGTAAAAGTACAGCATCCTAAAAGATTTTAAAAATATCAGTTTAAATAAAACAAGATTTTCATTTTTCAGATGGTTGCAAATTGGTTTTTGGAAATTAATAAATGATTGATTTAATTGAAGGACTGTATAATTTGTTTGAGAAAATAAGTCTATTTTTGCACTGTGAAAAAAGTGGTTTTTATTTTAGTAATCTTTATGCTAATCAAACCGGTGCTACCCGTTTTGGATTATGCTCTTAATTATGATTATATATCAAAAGTGCTTTGTGTGAATAAGGATAAGCCTAAATTGAAGTGTAATGGTAAATGTCATTTAATGAAGGAATTGGCCAAAGCTTCGGATGCCGAAAATCCCATTCCAAATGACAAAAAAAACAGTTCAAAAACTCTGGAAATATTATTCTTTCAGGAAATGGAGTCATTTGAATTTGAACCAAATAACTGCTTTTTCAAAGGTAACTTGAACGCCTCTTTTGTTAATTTATATTCTTTCTCGAATATAAAATCAATTTTTCATCCTCCAATAAATATTCAGTAAGGTTATAACACGAAAGTGGACTTGCTTTTCTATCGATTTGATAGATAAGCAGGAATGTGTTGTTTTTGGAAAATAGTGTTTTCTGAAATCAATACGCAAGATATTGCTTTAAATAAAACTTTACATATGAATACTATAGTAAAAAATATATTTGCCATCATGGCTTTTACGCTTGTTTTTGTTTCATGTTCTGATAGTAATGAAGAAGTATTAGAAAATGACGAACTAGCGGAAATAAATAAATTCCAAGAATTAAAGAATGATACCCATACAGTTGAATTATATTCTCATATGGGTTATCTGGAACAAGGATACAATGAAATTAGTCTAAGGATAAAAGATAATATAACAGGTCAATATATAAAAGATGCAAGTGTGAGTTGGTTGCCATTGATGCACATGACAATGATGACTCATTCGTGTCCGCATTCCAATATTGAAAAAGTCTCTGAAGATGGTACTGTGTATGAAGGAAATATTGTTTTTCAAATGGCCCAAAACGATTCTGAATATTGGGATTTAAAAATTGATTTTAATATTGGGGGTAAAGATTACTCCATAACTTCTGTAATCAATGTGCCTGCATCTGCAAAACAGCGAGTAACCACATTTACCGGTACTGATAATGTAAAATATATTATGGCTTACATAGCGCCTCATCACCCTAAAGTTGCTGTAAATGATATAATCGTTGGTTTATATAAAATGGAATCAATGATGAGTTTTTCTGTCGTAGATAAATACAAAGTAAAGATTGATCCAAGAATGCCAAGCATGGGGAATCATGGCTCCCCTAATAATATTGATTTGACCCAATCTGTTACAGATAAACTTTATCATGGGAAATTGTCACTGACAATGACCGGATTGTGGAAAATTAACCTACAGTTATTGAATACTGCTAACGAAGTGTTGAAGGGAGAAACGATTTCTGATGCTGTCCCTACAAGTAGCATTTACTTTGAGATCGAATTCTAATTCATTATTATTTTTTCACATTAAAATAATTAGATTTTGCTGATGCAAAGTTTTTATTGAAATCAATGAATTTGACTAATTAATAAATTGTAAATGCGGAAATTATTAGAAAAATTTTTTTTGTTGTTGTTTTCAAATATTCTTTTTTCTCAGGTAGAAGCTTTGGATACTTTGGTTCCTAATTCACTTAATGATGTTGTGGTGTTTAATAGCAATTCGCTGCAAAAACAAAGGGGAAATCAATTGTCTACCATAGAAAATTATCTTTTGAAATCTTCTAAGATAGACATGATTAGAAGAGGTGGATATGCTTGGGAGCCCATGGTAAACAATATGGCATCCGAACGGACATTGGTTACTATAGATGGGATGCGGGTTTTTGGGGCTTGCACTGATAAAATGGATCCTATAACATCTTATATTGAAGTTTCAAACTTGTCGGAAGCTAGGATTAAATCCGGTCAGGAAGGAGGAGGACATGGCGCTACCATAGGAGGGAGTATTGATCTGGTAAGAAAAAGAAGTGGATTTTCGGCTTTGGGATGGAATGGAGGACTAAAAGGCGGTTACGAGTTTAATAGCCGGCAAAAGATAGTTGGCGCAGTATTGAATTATTCTGGAAACCGGTTTTATTTTGATTCTGATTTTATGTTACGTGATGCGACTAATTACAAAGCCGCTAATAAGCAGGAAATTTTGTATTCTCAATTTAGAAAATTCAATTTTTCTGCAGTGGGTGGTTTTGCATTGAATCAAAATAAAATAATTGAAGGTTCAGTTATTTATGATAAGGCAAACGATGTTGGATATCCTGCTCTTCCAATGGATGTTTCTTTGGCAGAGGCTATTATTAGTTCTGTTAAATATGAGTTTAGCCCAAATTCACCTAACATCCATAATTGGGAAACAAAAATTTACTATAACACTATAACACATAGGATGGATGATACAAAACGTCCTTCTGTGCCAATACATATGGATATGCCTGGCTGGAGTGATACTTACGGTTTTTATTCTAAACTAAATGGTATGCTGGACAATCATCATTTTAAAATTGATTTAAATTCTTTTTACAACAAATCTGTCGCTGATATGACTATGTATCCTTCTAACCCAAACGAAAGTTTGATGTTTATGTATACATGGCCAGACGTCAGGACTGCATATAATGCCTTATTTCTAGAAGATAAGTCCATTTTGAATGCTCATTCTGATCTGAAATTTACGGCAAGTTTATCAAGGCATTTAAATAGAGTTGGCAGTCAGCTGGGATTAGAAAGTTTGCAGATTTTTTATCCGGAAATGAAAGATTCGAAACAAAGAATCTTAAAAAGTATTTCATCTACTTATGAATATAAGAAAAATAATTTCAATTATAGGTTTGGTTTGGCATACGGTGAAAGAGCACCTTCTGTTTCGGAGGGCTATGGTTTTTATTTGTTCAATAGTTTTGACGTTTATGATTACATAGGAAATCCAGATTTGAAAAATGAAAAATCTATTGAAGTTAATTTTTCAGCGGACTTTATTAAGGACAATATTAGATCAAGTTTTTCTTCGTCCTACTTCTGTATTTCAGATTATATTTTGGGTAAATCAGATGTTAATTTACTTCCCATGACTATAGGTGCCAATGGGGTAAGAATTTATTCGGCATTAGAATATGCTACTATTTTTAATTCCAATTTTAAAATTGAATATAATTTTTCAAAGCAGTTGAAATGCATGGGGCAATTGAGATATTCATATGGAAAAGACAATCAAAAAAAGAATCTGCCTTTGGTTAGCCCTTTGCGATATTTGTTTGCTTTAAATTTTGATAGAAATGCTTTTTCCTCCCAAATTTCATTGGAAGGAAATGCAACACAAAACAGTTTTAATTCAAGTTATGGAGAAGACCGGACGCCAGGGTTTGCAATTTTGAATTTTGCTTCTGGCTATTCTTTTGATTTAGACAAAGTAAAATTGTCTTTTAATTTTGGCTTAGAAAACGTATTTGATACTTATTATTCAACCTTTTCTGATTGGAATAATATTCCCCGAAAAGGGAGAAACTTTTTTCTTAATTTCAATATTGGCTTTTGAAATTTTCAATCTTATAATAATAAAAAAGGAACCACGGTGTGTTCCTTTTTTATTATTATTATGATAACGGTTTTTTTATTTCACCAATTCTACAATTTTTGCGTCACCCGCAACTACGACTTTAGTTAAGCCGTGTTTCGCTAAAGCTTTCATTGCAGTATCCCATTTTTTGCCGCTTAATTGCGCTCTTTCTTTAAGGATTGGTAATTCTACTTGGTTGTTGTCTGATTTTAATAAGTCAACAATAAGTTTTTCTTCTTCAGTCAATTCTACGGTAATTTTTTTCTCAGGGCGCATTTGTGGGAACAATAATACTTCTTGGATGGAAGCATTGTTTGTCAGGAACATCATCAAACGATCCATCCCTATACCTAAACCAGATGTAGGAGGCATACCATATTCCAATGCTCTAAGAAAATCTTCATCGATGATGCCGGTTGCTTCATCATCTCCTTTTTCAGACAGGCGCATTTGCTCCTCAAAGCGTTCACGCTGATCGATTGGATCGTTTAATTCTGAGTAAGCATTTGCAACTTCTTTTCCGCAAACCATTAATTCAAAACGTTCAGTCAAATCGGGATTGTCTCTGTGTTCCTTGCATAACGGAGACATTTCTTTTGGATAGTCAGTAATGAAAGTTGGCTGAATATAGTTACCTTCACATTTTGCCCCGAAAATCTCATCAATCAATTTTCCTTTACCCATGGTTTCATCCACTTCAATACCCATGCCTCTGGCTGCTTCGAATAATTCTGCTTCAGTTTTACCTGAAATATCAAAACCTGTAAAATGTTTGATAGAATCAGTCATCGTAACACGTGCAAATGGTGCTTTGAAACTAATTTGGTTTTCGCCAAAAGTTACATCGCTGGTTCCGTTTACCGCTATCGCACAATGTTCCAATAATCTTTCTGTAAATTCCATCATCCAGTTGTAGTCTTTGTAGGCTACATATATTTCCATAGCAGTGAATTCCGGATTATGTGTTCGGTCCATTCCTTCGTTGCGGAAGTTTTTAGAAAACTCATATACTCCATCAAATCCACCAACAATTAATCGTTTTAAGTACAACTCATTGGCAATACGCATATACAATGGAATGTCAAGAGAGTTATGGTGCGTGATGAAAGGACGCGCAGCCGCTCCACCAGGAATCGATTGTAAAACCGGAGTTTCTACCTCAAGGTAGCCTGCATCGTTAAAGAAACCACGCATGGCATTAAACAATTTGGTGCGTTTAATGAATGTTTCTTTAACATTTGGATTTACAGTTAGATCCACATAACGCATACGGTAACGCAATTCGGCATCATTAAAAGCATCGTGTACCTTTCCATCTTCGTCCACTTTTGGAAGTGGTAAAGGGCGTAATGTTTTACTCAAAAAGGTAAAACCTTCCACGCGAACGCATTGTGCACCTACTTTGGTTGTGAACAATTCACCTTCTACTCCAATAAAATCACCTAAATCGGTTAATTTTTTAAATACTTGGTTGTACAAGGTTTTATCTTCCTCAGGACATAAAACATCTCGGTTAACATACAATTGAATTCGTCCCTCGCTATCCTGTAATTCGGCAAAACAAGCTTTTCCCTGATCTCTCACACTCATCAAACGACCGGCTACAATCACCCTTTTACCTTCTTCAAAAGTATCTTTGATTTGCTTTGAAGTATGATTTACAGGAAAAAGATTAGCAGGATAGGGATTGATTCCTAAGTTGCGCAAGGATTGAAGTTTCTCTCTTCGAATGATTTCTTGTTCTGATAATGCCATTATTTTCTGATTTTTAAGTCAGCAAAGATACTTTTTAAGTTGGAAAGTTGCAAAGTTTAGTGTTTGGTCAAATAAGTTTTTTAGTGATGGTGTTTTTTGATTTTTATTGGTAAGGAAAGCCCATTTAATTATAATGGTTTTTGCTTATTCCTGTGGGTTGCTATATTCAAATAATATTTTGAATAATCCGCGTTTGGTAGTTAAATACTACTATCCAGAAATTAGAATTAATTGTACTTTTGCTTTTCAAATACACAAAATGAACAAAATCATCCAGCTTCAAGACCTAGGGCGCAAGGATTACAAGGAAACTTGGGAATACCAGGAAGCATTGTTTAAAGGAATTGTGGATCAAAAAATTCAAAACAGAAAAGATAATTCCAACTATCCTACTGATAACTATTTTCTTTTTGTAGAGCATCCGCACGTGTACACCCTTGGGAAAAGTGGTGATTTTGAAAACTTACTGCTTTCAGAAAAACAATTGGAAGCCAAAGGGGCAACTTTTTATAAAATTAATCGTGGTGGAGATATTACTTATCATGGGCCCGGGCAAATTGTAGGTTATCCAATTTTGGATTTAGAAAATTTCTTCACCGATATACACAAATATTTGAGGTTTCTAGAAGAAGCCATAATTCTAACTATGGGAGAATATGGTTTGGAATGTGGTCGTAGTGACGGAGAAACAGGAGTTTGGCTTGGCGTGGGAACCCCCTTTGCCCGAAAAATTTGCGCTATGGGAGTTAGAGCATCACGCTGGGTAACCATGCATGGATTTGCATTAAACATCAATGTTGATTTGGGCTATTTTGACAACATCATTCCCTGTGGAATTCGTGGTAAGGCGGTTACTTCTATGAATGTGGAACTCGGAGTTGAGAAGCTCGATGAATCAGAGGTAAAGGGAAAAATCCTAAAACATTTCAGCAGATTGTTTGGGTGTGAATTTGAGGAAATTATAAAACCATAATAGTCCAATTTACAAATCCAATGTTAATTGCTCCGGCAAAAGACGAAAACTCAGTCGGTGGTATTTAGTTACACCATATTTTTTAATGGCCTCGCGGTGCTCCTTGGTTGGATAACCTTTATTTTTTTTCCAATTGTACATCGGATATTCTTCATGGATTTTGTCCATATATTCATCTCGATAAGTTTTTGCCAGGATGGAAGCAGCTGCAATGCTCAGAAATTTGGCATCTCCTTTAATGATACTTTGATTGGGAATCGATTTTAATAATTCGATTTCTTCTGCTGTAAATCTTTTTCCAATCTTGTTTTTCAAACCTAACCTTGCATTCAGTTTTCGGTTTCCGTCAACAATAATATACTCCGGTGTCGGATCTAATTTTAGCACGCATTCCTGCATTCCTTTCATTGAAGCGTTGAGAATATTTATTTCGTCAATTTCATCAGGAAATAAATGAGTAACCGCATATGAAATTGCACTCTCTTCAATTATTGGCCTCAGTTTTTCTCTATTGCTTTCAGACAATTGTTTACTGTCGTTTAAAATTTTGTTTTCAAAATTTATTGGTAGGATTACGGCCGCTGCTGTTACAGGTCCCGCCAGACAACCACGACCGGCTTCATCGGTTCCCGTTTCAAGTAGGTAAGAGGAAAAATTACTCGAAAGCATAATTTGAATTTTGAATGACAAATATTGGAATTTTTTTGTAAAAATGCATTTTTATATTTTAAAAGATAATGTGGTAATCCGAAAAATAGGGTGTTTTTTTATATGTTTTTATCCTTTACCTTTGCCCTTTATAATAGCATAGAAGTAATAGTCTAAAATTATTAGATGGTCCAATGAGAAATCTTTTTTTTGTATTTTTTTTAACCTTACCAATTTTGCTGTTCTCACAAGGGCAAAGAGGGGAGGAAGGGCCAAAAAAGAGGCTTTTAACTAAACTTGCTGGTGATGGAAAGGAAGATTCGACCAAAGTAGCCTCAATTGATATGTACCGATTTATAACTTTGGAACGCGATACGACCTATCTTGATACGGCACTCACTATTCAAAGGGAATATAGCATGAATTATCTCAGAAGGGATAATTTTGGGTTAATGCCATTTTCCAATGAAGGTCAACCCTATAACATTCTTCAATACAGCTTAACCGAATATTCTCCCTATCCGGAATTTGGTTTTTCAGCTAAACATTTCAATTTTTTAGAAGCCAATCAAATTAAATACAGTTCTGTAGCGACTCCTGTTACGGAATGGTATTTCAAATCAGTAATGGGGCGCGGCCAATCAGTAGATTCATTTTTTACTTTGAATTTTTCTCCGGGCTTCAATATGTCATTTGCATACAAAGGTTTGCGGTCTGAGGGAAAATATATCAACCAATTGGCCAGTATTGGTAATTTCAGATTTACAACTAGTTATAATACAAAGAATAAACGTTATTATGCTCATGCGCATTTTACCTCTCAGGATGTTTTAAATATGGAAAATGGGGGAATCACCATCCCTGAAGATTTTGAAGGTGAGGATCCTAAATATAGCAACAGGCAAAGGCTGCAGGTGTATCTCACAGATGCTGAATCATTTCTTAAAGGGAAACGCATCTTTCTCGATCATTTAATTAGGGTAAACGCTGAGAAAACTGCCAATAACTTGAATGTTACTCATCAGATCAATTACGAAAATAAATTATTTGAGTATAACCAGTCAACCATACCTTCAGCTGTAGGGACGCAATCTGTTTATCGATTTGGTACTTCAATAGTTGCGAGTGATTTGAAAGATCAGACCCGATATAACAAAATGTATAACAAAGTGGGGTTGATGTATGAAAATACGACTTTGGGAGAATTTCGTTTTTTTATAGACGACTATCAAAGTAATTACTATTACAATAAAATCTTAATTAAAGATAATGGAATAATTCCCTCCTCCTTAAGTAGAAAAATTAACAGTGTTGGAGGTGAATACCGATACCAAAAAAATAGGTGGAATGGTAAATTTTTATTTTCAAGATCCTTAAGCAATCAATCTTTGTCTGATTTGGATGCCAAATTAAATTATGATCTAAATGATGATTATCAATTCGTATTCAGATATCAAAACATGAACAAATTACCAAATGATAACTATAATTTGTATCAAAGTAATTATGTTGGATACAATTGGTCTAATAATTTTAAAAATGAGAAAATTAATTCTCTCTCCGTGGATGCGATTACTCCATTTCTGCTAGCTTCTCTGCAATTATCCACTTTAAATGATCATTTGTATTTTGAAAATGTTGCAACGAATGAGATGCAGCAAATTGTAAATCCAAACCAATACGGGAAAGCTATAAATTATTTGTCTCTTAAAGTGAATAAAGAAATAAATTTTGGGGGTTTTGCACTTGATAATACATTGTTGTATCAAAAAGTGGATCAACAGGATGCAATTCTAAATGTTCCTGAATTGGTTACACGTAACACCTTGTATTATAGTGGTTATTTCTTTGGCAAAGCATTGTTTATTCAACCAGGGATCACTTTAAATTATTTTACAAATTACTTTGCTAATGATCACAATCCTGTGATCGGAGAATTTTTTGTTCAGGATAAAAAAGCGATTGGTAATTTTCCGCTTCTGGATGCTTTTGTAAATGCCAAAATTCAAAGAACCAGAATTTACTTTAAGGCAGAACATTTTAACTCCTCGTATTCTGGTAATAAATTTTACTCAGCACCTAATAATCCCTATCGCGATTTTACGATTCGCTTTGGTTTGATATGGAATTTCTTTAATTAAAAATTGGAAGCCAATCAATCCTTTTTCGGCTTTTTCATAACTATTTTTAACTAGATTTTATTATTTATAATTAGGTGTCAGTTTTTGTTGGAAACTGTAAAGATGGAGAGGCTTTTTTTCATAAATTTAATACACAAATATAAATTGTGGCTAAATTATGAGGGAAGACTTTTTACATTATTTATGGAAATTCAAGAAGTTCAATTCCTTTGATATTAAGACTTCTGATGGTCAGGATATAATTGTACATAATGTTGGTCAATTTTTACAACTTGCCGGCCCTGATTTTTTTAACGCTCAAATAAGTATTGGTGGACAAAAATGGTGCGGTAATGTTGAAATCCACGTTAAATCTTCGGATTGGTATGTACACCATCATGAAAAAGACCAAGCGTATGAAAATGTTATTCTACATGTGGTATGGGAACATGATACAGAGGTTTATCGAAAAGACAATACCGTAATTCCCGTTTTGGTATTAAAAAATATAATTAGCAACGGTGATTTGGAAAAGTATAAGTCATTGATTATTCCTAAGACTTGGATTTTTTGTGAAAATGAAATTTCAAAAATTGACAGTTTTGTTATAAGTCAATGGAAGCTAAGATTATTTTTTGAGCGTTTGGAGAGAAAATCAAAAGCTATTTACTCCTTGCTGGAGAAAACAAACAATGATTGGGAAGCAGTTTTGTTTTGTGTTTTGGCAAAGAATTTTGGTTTGAATACTAATGGTGAATTATTTTTTGAAGTGGCAAAATCGATTCCATTTTCAATCATCAGGAAAGAAAGTTTCGAAATTGAAAATTTAGAAGCACTGCTTTTTGGGATGTCGGGATTGCTGGAATCTCAGAGTGAGGATAATTATCATAATATTTTAAAATCAAGATTTTCGTATTTAACCCAAAAATATCAGTTAGTCAAGGCTAACTTTGGAAGTCCGCATTTTTTTAAACTACACCCGGATAATTTTCCAACGATTCGACTTGCTCAGCTGGCTAAATTGTATCACAGTCATCAAAATTTGTTTTCGAAATTAACCACGTATAAATCAGCTAAGGAAATTTATGAGCTATTTGATGTGGGAACCTCTAATTACTGGGACAATCACTATAATTTTGATAAAGAAAGTCCGAGGAAAATTAAAAGAATTTCAAAGGCTTTTAAAAATCTACTCCTGATAAATACGCTTGTACCATTGCGATTTGCTTATTCTAAAAGCCAAGGTTTAGAGATTGAGGAGGATTTGATTCTGATGTTAAATGAAATTGCTCCTGAAAAAAATATTATAATAGATAAGTTTAAAACTTTCGGAGTGGAAGTCAGTAATGCTTTGGAGACTCAGTCGTTATTACAACTTAAAAATGAGTATTGTAATTATGGGAAGTGTTTAGATTGTGCTGTGGGTATGGAATTGCTCAAAGCATGATTTTGTTGTAAAGTTGTATATTTGCCCACATAGATTTGTAATATGAAACCAAGTACTCCGGCTATTATTATACTTAAGTTTTTTTTTGAAAAATATGGTTTTCATGTATCATCACGTTTAGCGGATCGATTAGGCATGAGGGTCTCTAGCGTAAGATTGTTTTTTATTTATATATCTTTCGTTACGGTAGGATTAGGATTCGGTGTCTATTTAACCCTGGCATTTTGGTTACGACTTAAAGATTTAATAAGAGGGAAAAGATCATCAGTATTTGATTTGTGAAAATAATTGAAATAGAAAAAAGGGTTACTTAGTTCTGTCTAAGTAACCCTTTTTTATAATCATTAAGTTTTATCGCGATTTTTTAAAGCTGTAGCCATACATAAAAGCATGAATTACAGAGAAGAATAGTGAAAAATAATAAAGCATATTGTCGTCGCTGGAGTTATTGTGATGCAGGAATGCAATAATAATTAATCCAATTACCATCCCCATACCTGAACCTGCAACTATTTTATAGCTTCGAGGTTCTATATTCCCTTCATTTAAAACACTGTTTTTCATTCCGTATACTAGGTAAAGGTCAAAACCAATCATCATCCAAACAATTAATCGAATCCATGTGTCCAATGGAAGGAATACCATCATAAATAAACAAACAAACACACCTGCCAATGGGACGAAAGGAACTAGTGGGGTTTTGAAAGCTCTTGATGCGTTGGGCATATTTTTTCTCATTATCAACACGCCCAAACAAACCAATATAAAGGCGAATAGGGTTCCGATACTTGTCATTTCCCCCACAACCCTTGCAGGAATAAATGCTGCAAAAATGCTTACAATAAGCATAAAAAGTAAATTATTTTTTGCTGGGGTTCTGTATTTAGAATGTACTTCTGAAAAAACTTTTGGAATTAAACCGTCTTTACTCATGGAAAAAAACACCCGACTTTGTCCTAATAGCATCACTAAAATAACTGAAGAATAGCCTCCTAAAATTGCCAGTAATATGGCGTTGTTTAGCCAAGGGTATGCAGGAGTAATCATCCCGTCTGCTCCAGTTGGTCCCATTGCCTCAACAGCAATTGCTACCGGCGCAATTCCATCTTTTCCTGCAAATGCCTGGTAATTTACCACACCAGTCATCACATGGGCAAACAAAATATAAAGAACTGTGCAGATCCCTAATGATAGTAAAATTCCTATCGGCATATCTCTCTTGGGATTTTTTGCCTCTTGAGCTGCAGTCGAAACAGCATCAAAACCGATATAGGCAAAAAACACAATTGCCGCGGCCCTTATAATTCCTGAAATTCCAAATTCGCCAAATGTACCTGTGTTTTCAGGTATATACGGGGTGTAATTTTCGGGTCTGATATAGTGCCATCCTACTGCAATGAAAGTTAATACCACCCCCACTTTTAATATCACAATAATGCCATTTATAAAGGCGGATTCTTTCGTTCCTCTAATCAATACCAAAGACATTAATAGTACGATTACAACTGCGGGAATATTTATAATTCCCCCCTCAAACGGGGATAGCATATAAGATTCATTAAGATGAATCCCGTAGCTACTCAAAAATTTTCCGAGGTAGCGTGACCAACTAATAGAAACTGTAGCTGCACCAACAGCATATTCCAAAACTAAATCCCAGCCAATTATCCATGCAATAAATTCTCCCATTGTGGCAAAAGAGTAGGTGTAGGCGCTTCCGGCAACAGGAATCATTGATGAGAACTCAGCATAGCATAAACCTGCAAAAACGCAGCCAAAAGCCGCTACCAAAAATGAAATAGTAATTGCCGGACCAGCATTTACCGACGCAGCAAGGCCGGTAATGGAAAAAAGTCCGGCTCCAATAATGGCTCCGATTCCAAGCGCAACTAAACCGGGAGCGGTTAATGTTTTCTTTAATCCTTTTTCAGAATCAGCGGCCTCTGCCAGCAACTGATCTAGTGGTTTCTTTTTCCAGATTGACATGAGTTTTTGGATTTATTTTAGTTAATGTTTCAAATGTATTGTTTTTTCGAAAAAAAACAACATCCTGCTGCCCTATTGTCCTTTTAATATTAGCAGGGCTTTGTATTTAATTGTGGTGTTGTTTGATTTTTTAAATTATTTTATAAATTTAATCTCTAAGTGGATTATAATCATTCTAATTATAAATTGTGAATTTTAAATCTTTCAGAAGCCGATTTTCATATACACAGGGCCAACAAAATGGAATTCTGGTACTGTTCTTTGTAATCATTTTATTGCAATTGATATATATGTATTTTGATTTTTCGGTTGATTTTAATGAGTATCCTGAAAAGCAGAAATGGCTTGCATTGGAAACTGAAATTGAAGAAATGAAAGCAGTGAAGAAAACGGAGTCCAATAAATTATACCCCTTTAATCCAAATTTTATTTCCGATTATAAGGGATATCAGCTTGGAATGTCTGTTGCTGAAATTGATCGGTTATTCGCTTTTAGGAAGCAAAATAGGTATGTTAATTCCGCGGAGGAATTTCAAATGGTGACTCATATCTCAGATTCTTTGCTCAATGTCATTGCGCCTTTTTTTAAGTTCCCAAACTGGGTGACAAATGTCAAGAAAAAGAAGGTTTATTCTAAAAGTGAAAGAATTAAAGAATCAAAAAAGTTGGTGAACGATCTATTAGATATCAACAAAGCTACCCAGGAGGATTTGATGAAAATTTTTGGTGTTGGTCCGGTTATTTCTCTTCGTATTTTAAAGCTTAAGGATGATTTGGGTGGTTTTGTTTCCATGGAGCAAATGAAGGACGTGTGGGGGGTGAGTGATGAAGTTGTAGAAAATCTGAATGCTAATTTTAAAATGTTTGCGATACCCAATGTTAAAAAAATTGAGATCAACAATGCCTCTTTAAAAGAATTGAGTCAGTTCCCGTATTTTAAAAACGGTCTGGCAAAACAAATAGTTATTTACAGAAGTATGCATGGTGATATTAAGAAAAGCAGTGATTTAAGAAAAATTAAGGATTTTCCTGTTGATAAAGAAGATATAATTGGTTTATATTTGAAGTTTTAAATAAATGCCTTATAAATGAATTTTGATTATAGCGAAACGCAGTCTTTGATTGCACAGTCGATAAAGGATTTTGCAGAACAAAACATCAGGCCCAATATCATGGAATGGGATGAAGCACAGATCTTTCCGGTTTCATTATTTAAAAAGTTGGGAGAAATGGGTTTTATGGGTATTCTTGTTCCTGAGGATCTTGGAGGTGCAGGGCTTAATTATCATGAGTATGTTACAATTGTAGAGGAAATTTCTAAAGTTGATCCTTCTATTGGTTTGTCGGTTGCAGCTCATAATTCGTTATGCACTAACCATATTTTGACTTTTGGAAATGAAGAACAAAAAAAGAAGTGGATTCCAAAGTTGGCTTCCGGTGAACATATTGGGGCATGGGGTTTAACAGAGCATAATACTGGTTCAGATGCGGCAGGGATGAATACTACGGCAAAGAAAGATGGAGACTTTTGGATTGTTAATGGGGCTAAGAATTTTATAACCCATGGTATATCAGGGGATGTAGCCGTCGTTGTGGTTCGTACTGGAGAAAAGGGGGATTCAAAGGGAATGACTGCTTTTGTTTTTGAGAAAGGTACGCCCGGGTTTTCATCAGGGAAAAAAGAAAATAAATTAGGTATGCGTGCCAGTGAAACGGCTGAATTGATATTTGATAATTGTCGAATTCCTGATGCTAACCGATTGGGAGAAGTAGGACAAGGGTTTGTGCAGGCAATGAAGATACTTGATGGTGGAAGGATATCCATAGGAGCTTTGGCATTGGGTATTGCAAAAGGAGCATATGAGGCGGCTTTGAAATATTCCAAAGAAAGACATCAGTTTGGCAAAGCAATTAGTGAATTTCAGGGGGTATCATTTAAATTGGTGGATATGGCAACCGAAATTGAAGCTGCGGAGTTACTATTGCATAAGGCGGCATTTTTAAAAGAGCAGGGTAAGCCGGTGACAAAAGCGGGGGCAATGGCAAAGATGTATGCCTCCGAGGTTTGTGTGAAGGTAGCTAATGATGCCTTGCAGATACATGGTGGTTACGGTTATATTAAAGATTTTCCTGTTGAAAAATTTTACAGGGACTCAAAATTGTGTACTATTGGAGAAGGAACAACTGAAATTCAAAAGGTTGTAATTTCCAGAAGCTTGTTGAAAGATTAACTCTAATATTAGAAAGCAAATAATGCTGGTTTAGCTAGGGGTTTTGAAATTTGTTTTTTTATAGGTAGTGGTCTCAAAAATATTTTTTAAAATAAATTGTAATAATAATTTGAAATTCAGATATAATTTTTACTTTTGCAGCCTTAACGAAAGGAGGTGTCAATATTATGTTAATTATACCAATTAAAGAAGGAGAAAATATCGATAGAGCACTTAAGCGCTATAAAAGAAAATTCGATAAAACAGGAACTGTTCGTCAATTAAGAGCTCGTACAGCATTCATTAAACCATCAGTGGTAAAAAGAGCGCAGGTTCAGAAAGCTGCTTATATTCAAAAATTGAAAGATAGCTTCGAGAGTTAGTAGTTATCTTTTTCAAATATTTAACCGTTAGAATTCAAAATTTTTTAAATTTGATTCTAGCGGTTTTTTATTTTGTTATGGCTGGAAATATAAATTCATTTAAAGAATATCTGGGTAAGGAAAAAAAATATTCATTCCATACGGTAAATGCCTATGTCAAAGACGTGGAGGATTTTGAGTTATTTATTTTGAATAATTACGGGCAAGATGATTTAACAGTTGTGGTGTATAATCAGATTAGGTCTTGGATAGTTTTTTTGGTTGAAGGTGGATTGTCCAATGTTTCGGTAAACAGGAAAATAGCCTCGCTCAAGGCTTTTTATAAATTCCTTTTAAAAAGCAAACAGATAAATGTAAATCCATTGCAGCAGCATAAAGCCTTGAAGGTTTCTAGGAAGTTACAGATTCCTTTTTCTGCAAGAGAGGTAAATTTGGTATTGGTTGGAGAAGGTTTGGGTGCGAATGAATTTGAATCACTTAGAGATAAATTGGTCGTTGAATTGTTTTATTCTACCGGGATCAGAAGGGCTGAGTTAATAAATGTAAAAATTGAAAATATTGATTTTTATGGCAATACAATCAAAGTCTTGGGAAAGAGAAATAAGGAGAGAGTCCTTCCTTTGTTGTCTTTTCTTAAGGATCAGATCTCTTTGTATTTGGATCTTAGAGCTGGCTTAAAGCATATTGTTGATTCAGATTTTTTATTGCTGACAAAAAAGGGAGTAAAATTGAATGAAAGTTTTGTTTATCGATTAATAAATTCTTATTTTAGTCGTGTCTCGGAAAAAACAAAAAAGAGTCCTCATGTTTTAAGACATACCTTTGCTACTCACTTGTTGAATAACGGGGCGGATTTAAATTCTGTAAAAGAGTTATTAGGTCACGCTAGTTTAGCATCGACACAGGTATATACTCATAGTAGTTTGTCGGAGTTGAATCAGGTGTACAAAAAAGCTCATCCTAGAAATAATAAATAAGTCGAATATATAACCATTAAAAAATTAGATTATGAAGGTAAATGTTCATGCAGTTAACTTTTCTGTAGATGGAAAGTTGGTAGATTTCGTTCAAGAAAGAATGGATAAGTTGGAAAAATATTATGATAAGGTGGTTTCGTCAGATGTTTATATGAAGGTTGAGAAAACAAGTGAGAAGGAAAACAAAGCGGTTGAGGTAAAAGTGAATGTGCCGGGAGATGATTTTGTAGTAAAAAAACAGTGCAAAACATTTGAGGAGGCGGTAGAGTTGTCTGCTGAATCCTTAGAGAGATTGTTGTTGAAAAGAAAGGAAAAAATCAGAGCTTATATTTAATTTGAAATTTTTTCAAAAAAATGTTTTGATTGAGAGATAAAATCTATACATTTGCAGTCCGTTAGAAATAGCGGACTTTTTTTATTGTAAACGCCGATGTAGCTCAGCTGGCTAGAGCAGCTGATTTGTAATCAGCAGGTCGTGGGTTCGAGTCCCTCTATCGGCTCTATTGAAATATTGATAAATTAAGGTTCGGGGAGATACTCAAGCGGCCAACGAGGGCAGACTGTAAATCTGCTGACTATGTCTTCGCAGGTTCGAATCCTGCTCTCCCCACAAACTGATTTTTAGATTTGGCTATTTGAAGATTCGTGCTATAATATGAAATCTAAAAATCTAAATTCTTAATCAGGGATTCTGCCGGTGTAGCTCAGGGGTAGAGTGCTTCCTTGGTAAGGAAGAGGTCACGGGTTCAAATCCCGTCATTGGCTCAAGTAAGTAGGAAATTGAAATAAATATATAACTAAGATTAAAAATTAAGTAAAATGGCAAAAGAAACCTTTAGTCGTACCAAGCCGCACCTTAATATAGGTACAATTGGACACGTAGATCACGGAAAAACGACGTTAACTGCTGCAATTACAAAAGTATTGTCTGATGCAGGATACTGTCAAGCGAAGTCTTTTGATCAAATCGATAACGCACCAGAAGAAAAAGAAAGAGGTATTACTATTAATACGTCTCACGTAGAGTATGAAACTGCTAACCGTCACTATGCGCATGTTGACTGTCCGGGTCACGCGGATTACGTGAAAAACATGGTTACTGGAGCTGCTCAAATGGACGGTGCTATCTTGGTAGTTGCTGCTACAGATGGTCCAATGCCACAAACTCGTGAGCACATTTTATTAGGACGTCAGGTTGGTATCCCAAGAATTGTTGTTTTCATGAACAAAGTGGATATGGTTGATGATCCAGAATTGTTAGAGCTTGTTGAAATGGAAATCAGAGATTTATTATCTTTCTATGAGTATGATGGAGATAATGGTCCTGTAATTATGGGTTCTGCTTTAGGAGGATTGAATAATGATCCTAACTGGGTTCCAAAAATTATTGAATTGATGGAAGCTGTTGATAACTGGATCGAGGAGCCGGAAAGAGATGTTAACAAGCCTTTCTTGATGCCTGTTGAAGACGTGTTTACAATTACAGGTCGTGGAACTGTTGCTACAGGTCGTATCGAAACTGGAGTTGCTAATACTGGAGATCCTGTTGAAATCATTGGTATGGGAGCTGAAAAGTTAACTTCTACAATCACTGGAGTTGAGATGTTCCGTAAAATCCTTGACAGAGGTGAAGCTGGAGATAACGTTGGTTTATTGTTGAGAGGTATTGATAAAGCTGATATCAAAAGAGGTATGGTTATTATTAAGCCAGGTTCAGTTAAACCACACAAAAAATTCAAAGCTGAGGTTTATATCTTGAAAAAAGAAGAAGGTGGACGTCACACTCCATTCCACAACAATTATCGTCCACAGTTCTACGTACGTACAACTGACGTAACTGGTGTGATTTCTTTACCAGCTGGCGTTGAGATGGTGATGCCAGGTGATAACTTGACTATTGAGGTTGAATTGTTAAGTCCAATCGCAATGAATGTAGGTTTACGTTTTGCTATCCGTGAAGGTGGTAGAACAGTAGGTGCTGGTCAGGTAACTGAAATTTTAGAATAATATTCTATAAAATAACAAAAGCCAGTTGATTTTTTTTAAAAAATCGGCTGGCTTTAATTACGGGCGTAGTTCAAGGGTAGAATAGCGGTCTCCAAAACCGTTGATGGGGGTTCGAATCCCTCCGCCCGTGCAAAAAAATAATATTATAATGGCAAAAATTGTTAATTACATATCGGAAGCATTTGAAGAGTTGAAGTCAAATGTTACTTGGCCTGAGTGGGCTGAGGTGCAACGTCTAACAATTGTTGTAGCTGTTTTTTCAGTTTTATTTGCTTTAGCAACTTGGGGTGTAGATGAATTTTTTGCAAAAGCACTTGCTGGATTTTTTAACTGGATTAAAGCTTAATTTATTGTTATGGCGGATAATAATGTTAAAAAGTGGTATGTTGTTAGAGCAGTAAGTGGACAGGAGAATAAGGTGAAAGCTTATATTGAAACCGAGATTGCGAGGTTGGGTATGAGTGATTATGTTTCTCAGGTTTTGGTTCCTACGGAGAAAGTTGTTTCTGTTAAGGACGGAAAAAAATTAGTGAAGGAAAAAGTATATTTTCCTGGCTATGTTATGATAGAGGCTAACTTGGTTGGTGAGATTCCTCATATTATAAAATCGGTGACAAGTGTTATTGGTTTTTTGGGGGAAACCAAAGGTGGTGAGCCTGTTCCATTGAGACTTTCAGAAGTTAACCGGATGTTAGGTAAGGTGGACGAATTGGCAGTTAATACTGATACAGGTGCAATTCCATTTAATTTAGGAGAGACTGTAAAGGTTATTGATGGACCTTTTAATGGTTTTAACGGGACTGTTGAAAAAATTAATGAAGAGAAGCGTAAGCTTGAGGTAATGGTGAAAATTTTCGGAAGAAAAACACCGTTAGAATTGAGTTTTATGCAGGTTGAAAAAGTATAATTTTGTTACATCTATAATATCCACAGCAATTGCTTCCAAAAATTGTTGTGTAAAATTTTTTAAAAATGGCTAAAGAAATTAGTAAAGTAGTTAAACTACAAGTTAAGGGAGGTGCTGCGAACCCGTCGCCACCGGTTGGACCTGCTTTAGGAGCTGCTGGGGTTAATATCATGGAATTCTGTAAGCAATTTAATGCTAGAACTCAAGATAAACCTGGCAAAGTATTACCAGTACAAATTACTGTGTATAAAGACAAATCGTTCGATTTTGTCGTTAAAACTCCTCCAGCGGCCGTTCAGTTATTGGACGCTGCAAAGCTAAAATCTGGTTCCGGTGAGCCTAATCGTAGAAAAGTAGCAAGTGTTACTTGGGAACAAATTAGAACTATTGCTGAAGATAAAATGCCTGACCTTAATGCTTTCACAATCGAGAAAGCAATGAGTATGGTTGCTGGGACAGCTAGATCTATGGGTATAACTGTATCAGGAGATGCTCCTTTTTAATTAAGAGAAAGAAATGGCAAAATTGACAAAAAAGCAAAAAGAGGCTGCTGCAAAAATTGAGAAGAATAAATTATACACTTTGAAAGATGCTGCTGCATTAATTAAAGAGGTTGCTTCTGCAAAATTTGACGAGTCTGTTGATATCGCTGTGCGTTTGGGTGTAGATCCGAGAAAAGCGAATCAAATGGTGAGAGGTGTGGTAACATTACCTCATGGAACTGGTAAAGATGTAAAAGTATTGGCATTGGTTACTCCTGATAAAGAGGCTGAGGCTAAAGAAGCTGGTGCAGACTTTGTTGGTCTAGATGAGTACTTGCAAAAAATTAAAGACGGTTGGACAGATGTTGATGTAATCATTACAGTGCCCGCAGTTATGGGAAAATTAGGTCCATTAGGTCGTGTATTAGGGCCTAGAGGTTTGATGCCAAACCCTAAAACTGGTACGGTTACTATGGATGTAGCAAAAGCTGTTCAAGAAGTTAAAGCTGGTAAAATCGACTTTAAAGTTGATAAAACTGGAATAGTGCATGCAGGAATAGGTAAAGTTTCTTTTGGAGCTGAGCAAATTTATGATAATGCACATGAGATTATTCAAACATTAATAAAACTTAAGCCAACTGCTGCCAAAGGTACATACATTAAAGGTATTCACCTTACAAGCACAATGAGTCCTGCGATCGCATTAGACCCAAAAGCAGTATAATTTGGTAGTTAAAAATTTTTAGTATGACTAGAGAAGAAAAATCAATCGCGATTGAAGATTTAACTGCACAGTTAGCTGAGTCAAATATCATTTATATCTCTGATATTTCGGGACTAGATGCAGAAACAACTTCAAATTTACGTAGAGCTTGTTTTAAGGCAGGTATTAAGTTATCTGTAGTAAAAAACACCTTGCTTGCAAAAGCAATGGAAGCATCTGATAATGATTATGGTGATTTGCCATCAGTATTGACTGGTAATAGTGCTATTTTAATTGCAGATGTTGCAAATGCACCTGGTAAAGTAATAAAAGAATTTAGAAAAAAATCTGCTAAGCCTGTATTGAAGGGAGCTTATATAAATTCTGAAATTTATATTGGTGATGATCAAATTGAGGCATTAGCAACTATTAAATCTAAAGAAGAGCTTATTGGAGAAATTATTGGATTGCTTCAATCTCCAGCTCAGAGAATTATTTCTGCACTTCAAAACAAATTTGCTGGAGAAGAGGCAGAAGCATAATAAAATTAGGCTAAGTTTAATTTTATAAAGTATTGCGCACAATTAATAAATTATAATTTTTACAAATCATTTTAAAAGATAGAAAAAATGGCAGATTTGAAACAATTCGCAGAACAATTAGTTAATTTAACTGTAAAAGAAGTTAACGAGTTAGCAACAATATTAAAAGATGAGTATGGTATCGAGCCTGCAGCTGCAGCTGTAGTTGTAGCTGGTGGTGGTGATGCTGGTGCTGCTGCTGAAGAGCAAACTGAATTTACTGTTGTATTGAAAGAGGCAGGAGCTTCTAAATTAGCGGTAGTTAAATTAGTAAAAGAACTTACTGGTTTAGGACTTAAAGAAGCTAAAGATGTAGTTGACGGTGCTCCATCAAACGTTAAAGAAGGTGTTTCTAAAGAAGAGGCTGAAGGTCTTAAAAAATCTTTAGAAGAAGCTGGAGCTGTTGTTGAGCTTAAATAGTTAAACTCAGTTTTAAGAACAAGGTTTAGGTCTTGAGTTAATCGCTCAAAGCCTAAACCATTTTTCGTATAATAAAATAGTTCAAATTTTATTATAAATATTAGTTTAAAATACGAAAAAGTTTTTGATCAATACGAAGACAAAAAATAGATTTTTTTGATCTGTTTTTCAAGATGTATTGGTTTTAAAAAAAGAAAGTATAAATTAAACAATGTGTGTTTTACACAAAAAAACTACTTTTTTTTAATCAAAATTTTGTCCATTGATGATAACAAATCAGACTGAAAGATTGAATTTTGCCTCTACAAAAAACATTCCTCAGTATCCAGATTTCCTGGATGTGCAGGTTAAATCTTTTCAAGATTTTTTTCAATTAGAAACTAAATCTGACGAAAGAGGCAACGAAGGTCTCTACAACACCTTCATGGAAAACTTCCCAATTACAGATACAAGAAACAACTTTGTATTGGAATTCCTAGATTATTTTGTTGATCCACCACGTTATACAATTCAAGAATGTATAGAGAGAGGTTTAACACATAGTGTACCTTTAAAAGCAAGGTTAAAACTATATTGTACAGACCCAGAGCACGAAGATTTTGAAACTATTGTTCAGGATGTTTATCTTGGTACAATACCGTATATGACCCCAAGTGGTACATTTGTTATTAATGGTGCGGAGCGTGTTGTTGTTTCGCAACTTCACAGATCCCCAGGTGTTTTCTTCGGACAATCGTTCCATGCAAATGGAACCAAATTATATTCTGCCAGAGTAATTCCTTTTAAAGGTTCCTGGATAGAATTTTCTACCGATATCAATAATGTGATGTACGCATATATCGATAGAAAGAAAAAATTACCTGTTACTACTTTATTCCGTGCTATTGGTTTCGAAAGAGATAAGGATATCCTTGAAATTTTCGATTTGGCTGAGGAAATTAAAGTTTCTAAAACGGGACTTAAAAAATATATCGGTAGAAAGTTAGCTGCACGTGTTTTAAATACATGGCATGAAGATTTCGTTGATGAGGATACCGGAGAGGTTGTTTCTATCGAGCGTAACGAAATTATTCTTGATCGTGATACCATTATCGATAAAGATAATGTAGAGGAGATCATTGAATCAAACGTTAAATCTATTTTGCTGCATAAGGAAGATTCTAATCAGGCAGATTATGCAATCATCCATAATACGCTTCAAAAAGACCCAACAAACTCAGAAAAAGAAGCCGTTGAGCATATCTACAGACAATTGCGTAATGCAGAACCGCCTGATGAAGAAACCGCTCGTGGTATTATAGATAAATTATTCTTCTCTGACCAACGTTACAACCTAGGTGAGGTAGGTCGTTACAGAATGAATAAGAAGTTAAGTCTTGATATCCCTATGGACAAACAAGTTTTGACCAAGGAGGATATCATTACGATTGTAAAGTATTTAATTGAGTTGATTAATGCTAAAGCAGATATCGATGATATTGATCACTTATCAAACCGTCGTGTTAGAACAGTTGGAGAGCAATTGTCTCAACAGTTTGGCGTTGGTTTGGCTCGTATGGCTAGAACCATTCGTGAGAGAATGAACGTTAGAGATAACGAGGTGTTTACACCAATTGATTTGATTAATGCTAAGACATTATCTTCAGTTATCAACTCTTTCTTTGGAACTAACCAGTTATCTCAATTTATGGATCAGACTAATCCATTGGCTGAGATTACACACAAACGTAGGTTGTCTGCACTGGGACCTGGTGGTCTTTCCAGAGAAAGAGCAGGATTTGAGGTTCGTGACGTTCACTATACGCACTACGGACGTTTATGTCCTATTGAAACTCCTGAGGGACCAAACATTGGTTTGATTTCGTCATTGGGGGTTTATGCTAAAGTAAACGGAATGGGATTCATCGAAACTCCTTATCGTAAAGTTAAGGACGGAGTAGTTGATTTGGTTTCAGAACCAACTTACTTAAGTGCTGAAGAAGAAGAAGGTATGATGATTGCACAGGCAAACATTGAAATGGAAGATTCTGGTAAAATTACAGCTGATAACGTAATTGCACGTGAAGAAGGTGATTTCCCAGTGGTTGATCCTTCTCAAGTACACTATACTGACGTTGCTCCTAACCAGATCGCTTCGATTTCTGCATCTTTGATTCCTTTCTTGGAGCATGATGATGCGAACCGTGCGTTGATGGGATCTAACATGATGCGTCAGGCCGTTCCATTGATTCGTCCTGAAGCTCCAATTGTAGGTACTGGTTTAGAGCGTCAAGTTGCTTCTGATTCGAGAGTATTGATTAATGCTGAAGGGCATGGTACTGTAGAATATGTTGATGCAAATATCATCACTATCAAATACGATCGTTCTGAAGAAGAAAGAATGGTGAGTTTTGATGCTGATGAGAAAACTTATAATTTAATAAAATTCAGAAAAACTAACCAGGGTACAAGTATAAACCTGAAACCAATCGTAAGAAAAGGTGATAGAGTGGTTCCTGGTCAAGTATTATCTGAAGGATATGCTACTCAAAATGGAGAATTAGCTTTAGGTCGTAACCTTAAAGTTGCTTTCATGCCATGGAAAGGATATAACTTCGAGGATGCGATTGTTATTTCTGAAAAAGTAGTTCGTGATGATATTTTTACTTCTATTCACGTAGATGATTATTCGTTAGAAGTTAGAGATACTAAGTTAGGTAATGAAGAATTAACTAATGATATCCCTAACGTTTCTGAAGAAGCTACAAAAGACTTAGATGAAAACGGAATGATAAGAATTGGTGCTGAGGTTAAACCTGGTGATATTCTTATTGGAAAAATTACTCCTAAAGGTGAATCTGATCCTACTCCTGAAGAAAAATTGCTTCGTGCGATCTTTGGAGATAAAGCTGGTGATGTAAAAGATGCTTCTTTAAAAGCTTCTCCATCTTTACATGGTGTAGTTCTTGATAAAAAATTATTTGCAAGAGCTGTAAAAGATAAACGTAAACGTACTCAGGATAAAGATGCTTTGGGTGCCTTAGAAATGGAATTCGAAACAAAATTTGTTGAATTAAAAGACAAATTAGTTGAGAAACTTTTCTTGATCGTTAATGGTAAAACATCACAAGGTGTAATGAATGATTTGGGTGAGGAAGTATTGCCAAAAGGTAAAAAATACACTCAAAAAATGCTTTATGCTGTTGAAGATTTTGCGCACTTAAGTAAAGGTCAGTGGGTTGCCGATGATGCAACTAACAAATTGGTTAATGAATTAATTCATAACTACAAAATTAAATTGAACGATTTACAAGGAGCTTTACGTAGAGAGAAATTTACAATTACTGTTGGAGACGAATTGCCATCAGGAATTTTAAAATTAGCTAAAGTTTATATTGCGAAGAAACGTAAACTTAAAGTGGGTGATAAAATGGCAGGACGTCACGGTAACAAGGGTATTGTTGCACGTATTGTTCGTCATGAAGACATGCCTTTCCTTGAAGATGGAACACCAGTAGATATTGTATTGAATCCACTTGGGGTGCCTTCTCGTATGAACATTGGTCAGATTTATGAAACTGTTTTGGGTTGGGCTGGACAAAAACTGGGAAGAAAATATGCTACTCCTATTTTTGATGGTGCTTCACTTGATGAAATCAATAAATTAACTGATGAGGCTGGAATTCCTAGATTCGGTCATACTTACCTGTATGATGGAGGAACAGGAGAGCGTTTCCATCAACCTGCAACCGTTGGAGTTATCTATATGCTGAAATTAGGACATATGGTTGATGACAAAATGCACGCACGTTCAATAGGACCGTACTCATTAATTACACAACAACCACTTGGTGGTAAAGCACAATTTGG
>CAZTLN010000023.1:0-32201 GCA_964614445.1 uncultured Flavobacterium sp.
TGGGAAGTAGCAAACAGTTGGCTGTACCTTATTCGAAATAAGAGTTGGCAACAGGTATAAAAAAAGAGTATTGATGGGTTTCAATACTCTTTTTTTTTTTGCCGCAGCTTGCAGCGGATTTATTTGGTTTCCAGATTCAGGCTGATTCCCTTAAGGCCTTTTGCATTGGCTTTAAATACTAGCTTGCCCGGACTTTGGTTCGAACAAAGCGTTGCCAGGGCAAAGCCCTTATGCATCAGAATATGGTTTTCGTGGAAGAGTTCGTCGGTGTGGTGGTCTCCATTGTCCAGCGTGCGCAGTGTGGCAGCTCCCTGAACATCGATGCTGATATTTTCAATGAAGTCGGGAACGACTCTTCCCTTGCTGTCCACGGCATATAGCCTAAGGTAACGCAGCTTCATGCCATCGGCCTGTCAGGGTTGTTGTTGGTTTTCCACGACTGCCTTTAGTTTGACAGCCTTTCCGGCGGTTTCCAATTGATGACGGGCTACCTCCTTATGGCTGTTGCGCGCCACGGCTACTATAGTACCGACCTCATAAGGAACGTTTTTCCAGAGAATCTTGTTGCGCTCCTTGAGGTCGGTAGTATTGTTTTTTTGGATGCCAAGGGATTTGTTGTTCACAAACAATTCTACTTCCTCGGCGTTGGTGTAGGTATTATTCAGACTTTTACCGCCTGCAGCTCCACATTGTAGGGATAGGCAAAGTGGGAGATAGGGGCGTGTTGGAGCCATTTGGCTTCGTCTTCGGGTTTCAGGATCACGGGCATGCGCTTGGCGTGGTTGTGTATTTTAGCCAGCAGCGGACTCGCCTCGGTGGTGAGAATCGTATAGCTGTCGCGAACCTCTCCGGTGTGGGTGTCCACCCAATGGGAATACAGGCCGGCAAAGGCAAAGAGCTCCTCGTCGGGCAGGCAGAGTTCGTATTTCTGTTTGCTCTTGCCCTTGGGATCCAGCCACTGCCATTCGTAATAGCCGTTGGCAATCACCAGGCATCGTTTGTTGACCGAATTACGGAAGGAAGGCTTTTCATCCACGGTTTCTATCTTGGCATTCAGGGTGTATTTCCGGATGTCCTCTTCCTTGGCCCAGGCGGGAATGAGGCCCCAATTGTACTCGACAATCTCCTTAGGATTCTCGTCGATGATTACCGGAGTTTTCGGAAAGGAAAAGCCGTTGATGTAGTCCGCCGGAGCAAAGGCTGCCGAATCCTTAATCTTGGCATGAAAGCGGGATTCTACCGCCGAGGATAACTTGCTCTGTTTGGTATGGAAGCACATGATTTTTTAGGTGTTGGATGAATCCAAATTTACGAAATAATTGGCTTGGAAAAGAGCCCCTCAAAAGAGCCCGTCAATTCGTCCTGATGAGACCGCGGCTTCGTCCTGACGAAATGAAAACTTCGTCCTGATCTCTTGAAAGTTTCGTCAGGACGATTTTGAGCCCAGAGCCGGCGCGGGCTGCGGAGGCATAAAAGCGGTTTTTTCAGTTTTGCAGGCCGATGCTTTTTTTAACTTCCTGGATGTCGTTTTTGAGTTCGACAAACATGTTTTTGATACTCGTATTTTCCAGGCTTTCGCTCTGCTTATCACTGCGGGCGATGCTGCACTGGTACTCCCATATTTCGAGAATATCCGAGGCCTTAACCTCATAAGGAGGATAGAAATAATTGTCGGAGGCCAGCACCAGGGCGTTCTTCTTGTTTTTGTTGAGTCGTTTATAGACCATGCCCTCACTGCGGGTGATCAGGATATAGGTGCGGCCGTCGAGTACCTGACCCAGGTTTTCCACATAGCGGCCCACGATGATGTCCCCGTCCTGATGCGGCGGCATGGAATCGCCCTCCACGGGAAAGCCGCGGTATTTGCCCGCACCCAGAAAAGGCAGGGAAATCTGCTGCAGCTGTTCGATATATTCCGGGTCGGCATAGCCGTTCAGGTAACCCGCCTTGACCTTCTGCGTTACCAGTTCGATGCGGTTCTCCCCGTACTGATCCACCTGAATGGGTAACACCAGGCGGTTGTTCTCCAGTTTCAGCAGCTCTTCAACGTCGATCTTGCGGATGTCGACCGACAATAATAAGTCAATACTGATCTGATAGTACTGGGCTATTTTCTTTAGGATGTCATAGGGCGCCTCCGAGGTGCCGTCTTCATATTTCACATAGCGGCTGCGGGTGATCATAAGACTTTCGGCTACCTTTTCCTGCGATACCTTGTGGCGGGAACGCAGGGCTCTGATATTGTCTGAAAATAAGGACATAAGGACTTTGTTATAATTTGTAACAGCAAATATATTAAAAAATGTTCTTATCTGTACTAATTTTGTAACTCCAAAAATGACTAAGATGGCACGCGCAATTGTACATATGGATCTGGATACTTTTTTTGTGTCCTGTGAGCGACTCAATAACTCCAGCCTGGAGGGCATTCCCCTGATCATTGGGGGTGGTGACCGCGGGGTGGTGGCTTCTTGTTCCTATGAGGCCAGACGTTTTGGGGTGCGCTCGGCCATGCCTACCTCCATGGCGCTCAAGCTCTGTCCGCAGGCCAGGGTCATCAAGGGCGATATGGAGCGCTATTCGCAGCTGTCGCATACGGTCACCGAGGTCATCAGTGAGCGCGCCCCGGTGATGGAAAAAGCCAGTATCGACGAGTTCTACCTCGACATTACGGGCATGGACCGCTTTTATGGCTGCTATCAGTGGACTAACGAACTCGCCCAGCGGGTGGTCAGGGAAACCGGTCTGCCCATCAGCTTTGCGCTTTCGATCAATAAAACGGTGTCTAAGATAGGTACGGGCGAGGGCAAGCCTAAGGGAAACCTGGAGATTCGGGAAGATCAGGTGCGTCCCTTTCTGAATCCGCTGTCGATACAAAAGATTCCCATGGTGGGCGAGGTGACCTTCCAACTGCTGTCGCGCATTGGCATCCGCACCATCCAGACCCTCTCAGAGATGCCCGTGGAGGTGCTGCAGCGGATGATAGGCAAAAACGGCATCGAAATCTGGAAGAAGGCTAACGGCATCGACAACAATCCCGTGGAGCCTTACAGCGAGCGCAAGTCCATTTCGACCGAGCACACCTTTATGCAGGACACCATCGATATGGCCCTGCTCAAGTCGGTGCTCTGCGGTATGGTCGAAAGGCTGGCCTTCCAGCTGCGCTCCGAACAGTGGCTCACCTCGACCGTGGTGCTCAAGATACGCTATGCCAACTTTGACACCGAGACCCGGCAGTGCAGGGTGGCCTATACCTCGGCCGATCACCTGCTGACGCAAAAGGTACTCGGACTCCTGGAGAGCCTCTACCAGCGAAGGATGCGGCTACGGCTGGTGGGAATTCGGTTTACCGGCCTGGTGCGGGGCACCTATCAGATAGACCTCTTTGAAGACACCGAGGAAATGCTCAACCTCTATGCCGCCATGGACCGCCTCAAGAGCCGCTACGGTTTTGAGTCGGTGATGCGCTGCGCCGGAGCCCCACTCAAACCCAATACCAAGGACCTGATTCTGAAAAGGAACAGGGAGTAGTGCTGCCTCCGGCCCCTGAGCCTGTCGAAGGGGCGAGGGGTCCGAGGGCCGAGGATCAGGGCTGCTGCGGTTTATACCAGAGCACAACAATTACTTATTCGCATAAAAAACAAAACCATGTACCTCAACTGTCATTCTTTTCATTCGCTGCGCTACGGCACCATTCCGCTGGAGGAGCTCGTGGAGAAGGCTGTGAGTTGCGGACTCACCGCCATGGCCCTGACGGATATCAACACGGCCACGGGCATCTATGATTTTGTTATCGAATGTAAAAAGGCGGGCATCAAACCGCTGGTAGGCATCGAATTCCGCTGCAATCATGAATTCCGCTATATCGGCCTGGCGCAGAATGCCAAGGGGCTGGCGGCCATGAACCGCTTTCTCACCCGCCACAATTTCGACAACAGCCCACTGCCCGCTCAGGCGCCGGCCCTGGAGGATGTAATTGTGATCTATGCCCTGGGCAAGGCCCCAAAAGAACTCCGCCCCAATGAGTACATCGGTATTCGTCCGGAAGAAGTGGGCAAACTCTTTGGCTACAAGGGCAGCCGGGAGAAGTTGGTCATCCTGCAGCCGGTCACTTTTCGAACCAAAAAAGAATACCGCCTCCACCAGATCCTGCGCGCCATAGACCTGAACAGCCTGCTCTCCAAGCTTCGCCCCGGCGATATGGCCACAGCCACCGAAGTCATGGTCGAGGAACAGCGGCTGCTGGCGGCCTACAAGGACTATCCCGAGCTGATTGCCAACAGCCGGGCGGTAGTGGACAGCTGCCATTTTGAGTTTGATTTCGACACGCCCAAAAACAAAAAATACTACACCCATTCCCGCGAGAGCGATATAGCCCTGCTCACGACTCTGGCACATCAGGGGATGCAGTGGCGCTACGGCAAGAGCGATGCAGTGGCCCTGGCCAGGGTGGAAAAAGAGCTGCGGGTGATTGACCAGCTGGGCTTCAGCGGTTACTTTCTGATTACCTGGGACATCATCCGCTACAGCAACAGCCGCGGCTTCCTGCACATAGGGCGGGGCTCCGGGGCCAATTCGATCATTGCCTACTGCCTGGGGATTACCGATATCTGCCCCATCGAACTCGACCTCTACTTCGAGCGCTTCCTGAACGAGAACCGCAAGAGTCCGCCCGACTTTGACATCGACTGGAGTTGGCAGGAGCGCGACGTGATTCTGGAATACATCTTTAACCGCTACGGCTATGAGCATGTGGCCTTTTGCGGAACCAATGTAGAGTTCAAATACCGCTCGATCTTCAGGGAGGTGGGCAAGGTGTTTGGCCTGCCCAAGGACGAACTCGACCAGTTGGCCCGAAACCCCATGCGGCTGCAGCCTTCTAACAGTGTAGTGCAGCAGGTGCAGGAGTACGGCATGCTGCTGGAAAAATACCCCAACCAGCGCAGCATGCACTCCTGCGGCATCCTGATTTCAGAAGAGCCCATTACCAACTATACGCCGCTGGAGATGCCGCCCAAGGGGTTTCCCATCGTGCTTTTTGACATGTATGTGGCCGAGGCCATCGGCTTTGAGAAGTTTGACATCCTCAGCCAGCGGGGCATAGGCCATATCGACGATACGGTCAAGCTCATCGAGAAAAACCGCGGACTTCGCATCAACATCCGCGACACCAGAATCTCCAAGAACGAGGCGAGTGCCAACGCCTTTCTGGCGCAGGGCAAGACCATAGGCTGCTTTTATATCGAGAGTCCCGCCATGCGGGGGCTGCTGCGCCGCCTGCGCTGTGACAACTACAAGACCCTGGTGGCGGCCTCCTCGATTATTAGGCCGGGGGTGGCCAAGAGCGGCATGATGAAGGAGTACATCTTCCGGCACAACCACCCCGAGCAGTTTGAGTACTTCCACCCCGTGTTCCGGGAGCAGCTGGGGGAGACTTACGGCATCATGGTGTACCAGGAAGACGTGATCAAGATTGCGCTGCACTATGGCGGCCTGCCTGCTGCCGACGGTGATATCCTGCGCCGCGCCATGAGCGGCAAGGGGCGCTCGCTGGCCGCCCTGCAAAAGGTCAAGGAGGATTTCTTTGCCTGCTGTGCGCGGCAGGGCCACCCCGAGGAGCTGAGTCGTGAGATCTACCGCCAGATAGAATCCTTTGCGGGTTATTCCTTCTGCAAGGCGCACTCGGCTTCCTATGCCGTAGAGAGCTACCAGAGTCTGTACCTCAAGGTGCATTATCCCATCGAGTTTATGGTGGCGGTGATCAACAACCAAGGGGGCTTTTACCGCACCGAGGTCTATGTGCATGAGGCGCGTATGGCCGGAGCCCGCATCCACAATCCCTGTGTGAACCGCAGCGAATTCACCACCACCCTCTATGGGGAGGATATCTACCTGGGCTTTATGCATCTGCAGGGGCTGCCCATCCGCCTGGCCGAGGCCATCGTGAGGGAAAGGGAGCAGCAGGGGGAGTACGGCTCTCTGGAGGACTTTTGCAAGCGGCTGCCCATAGGGCTGGAGAGCCTCAAGCTGCTCATCTTTATAGGGGCCTTTCGCCATACGGGCAAGAGCAAGAACCAACTGCTGATTCTGGCGAGCCTGCTCTACAACGGCAGCCCGGCCGAGTCCCAGCTGTTGCTGCTGCAGGAGGCGGTAAAGGAATACCAACTCCCGGCTTTGGAGCGCTCCCGCTATGAGGACGCCTTTGACGAGATTGAGCTGCTGGGCTTTCCGGTGACTTACAGCGTGTTTGACTTACTGCAAACATCTTTTAGGGGAGAGGTGATGGCCAAAGAGCTGGACCGCCATCATAAAAAGCAGGTACGCATGCTGGGCTATCTCATCTCCCGCAAGCAGGTGCCCACAGCCCGGGGAACCATGTATTTTGGTACCTGGATAGACCATGAGGGGACTTATTTTGACAGTACCCATTTCCCGGATAATTTGGAGCACTACCCTTTTCAGGGAGGAGGCTGCTACCTGCTGCTGGGCACGGTGGAGGTGGACTACCATTTCCCCACGCTGACGATATTAAAAATGCAAAGACTGCCCTTTGTGGCCGACCCCCGCTATGCCGATGCCAAAGATCACCACCAACGCACCCAACAACGCATTAAGGAAGATGTGAGCGCCACCCAGCGAGCACCTTATCCCACAGAGACTGGCCTGCCGAGGAGGAGAATGGGGGAAGGATGATAATGTGAGAGGGGTTTAAAAAATATTCTTTTAAGGCAGATTTATTTTAGATATTAACGGTTTGCGGCTTGGCGTAGTGGCGGATTTTCACCACAAATGTTGATACGAAGCACTACTGTTTGTTTACCTACAAAACTGTCATAGAAGCACTGAACCCGCCATTACGCCAAACCGCTGTTACCAGCTGGCGTTTTTTAGTAATAAATATGTTCAATTGTTTCATTGTCCACCAACTTTTAATACTTCAACTTTATTGTCTATAGGTGTTCTGATGTTTTTCAAGTTTGTATAACGATAAGGAATTTGTCCAATTGAGCCATCAGATATTTTCAAATATTTTCCTTTGTCAATTTGGTATTTATGCCCTAGTCTTATTACAAGTCTTTCGTCACTTTCGTCTTTGTAAAGCGGGTGATTTGTTTTAAATATGTTTTTTCTTTCTGTAATTTGATAATCTAGGATTTCATAATAATCTTTTACACCTTTCTCTTTTATGTATGGTGCAAAATATTTCAAGTTCTTAAAACCAAATTTTGTAGGCTTCTTTGTTCCTGAAAAATAAAACGGTGATTCACTGTTTTCAAAGCACAACATATGATTCTCTGAAGGCACAAACCCAATTAGTACATATGGATTCGGAGACTCGTAAGAACTCTCCTTTTGAGGTGAAACATCGTTTAGAACAGATTCTGTATCTAATCCTATAATTGTCTTTAAATGATCTTCTAATAAACTTCTATTTGTATAGTCGTTTGGTCGTAATGGGAATGCACCTATGTTAACATATTCTATGGATTTGTAATAGTCTAAATTTTTAATGGTTTCAATTTCTCCTGAGCCAGGAAAAAGAATATAAGCACCGATTACCTCTTTTTCAGGTTTAACTTTCTCCTTGTTTACATAGTAAATTGCATCTCTGTAGCGATGCATTTGATTTATAGAATCTTCAGTCGGTAGGTCAGGTGAACCTTCCTTTTCATCAGAAGCCAATCTATATTTAGCATCATATAAATATGTAAGAACATATTTTTCCTTCAAGTCATTTTTAGAGATTCTTAAAACAATGTCTGGCCTTTGGTTTACGGTAAATGATTTTATATTTTGACTTTCTGATGTGTCATATGAGAAGTCATGGAACAAGTCAATTATTTCACCATTAGGCTTATTAAATGAAACTTTGGATTTAACTCCACGTTCTATTTTAAAAACGAAGTCATCTATTTGTATTTCCGCTAAATCAACATCATCGGGATTGTCTTTACCTAATAGATTTTGTAATACATTTTTAATTTCGATAAAGCACCAAATTTGATAAAGGTCAGCGATATTTTTCAGTTCAATTTTCTGAATTCCTTCTAAAAACTTTAAGCCACTATTTAGCATTATCCAAGATTTATAAATAGTGCTGTAACCTGTTGCCTTTTGCAAAACAAGAGATTCTTGTTTTATACCTTTAAATTCGTCTATTGTTCTAAAGAATGGATTGGCAGAAATTGTTTCAAACTGTTTTTCTATTGAATTAAGTTCAACTTTGAATTGGTCTGTAATTGAATTAGAAAAACGCTTTTCAATAAACGATTTTACTTTTTTGAATCTTCGCAGAGTTTGGGAAACAGCATGCTTGAAAAATCTATTTTCAGCTGTATTGGTACTCAATGTTTTATATTCTGAACGATAATTCTTATTCGGTAAATGTTTGAATTGAGCATACTCCTCTTCTAATGTAGTTGTCCATTTGTTTATTCTATCAGCCTTTACATACTTCGTTTGTCTTATTATGCGACTATGGGGTTTATTTAAAATGAATTTTGATGATTGAATAAACTCGTTGTATAATCCACCAAAAACTTGCCACCATATTAAATCAGTATTAGGCGAATGCCCTGTTTTAAATGAAGTGTATGTCTTTTTCAGAAAATCGAGAACGAGATAAGGATATTCTTTTTCAATGTCTGAAACTATCTTTTCATAGTCGCTTCTATAATTAAGTTTTGTTGGAAAAACCTCAAACTGAAAATTGATTTCTTGTAATATGGTTCCCTTCGTATATCTTACAATTAAGTTGCTTTTTCCTAAGTCATTTCCAAAATTAATTGTGCCTGCAAGGAATCCTAATTCTTCCCTATAAAAGAACTTTTCTTCAACTTCTTTAAGTTTCGAATAAATATATGGTGATTGAACTAATGCTTTGTTTTTAAATGTAATTCCAACAAAGTAGTCTTTGTTTTCAAATATTAAAGGATATGTTTTATCTGCATTTAATGGCACTAGAGACTTACTTTCAAAATTATGAATAGAAATACTTCCTTCATTAACTAAATAAGAGGTAGCGGTTAAAATTTGAGATTGCTTTTTTTGAGCTTTATTAAAAGTAGTTTCAAGGTTATTGCATTCAATAACCAAATCAAAATCGATATGTTCTACTTTTATAATTTGCATTATGACCAGAATGAAGTATAACCACTTGCTGAAAGACGGGCTTCCATTTCTTTAAGTTTTGTATTTGACTTTTTATAGTCAGCAGTTAAAACCCGCTGTAAATTGCTCAATACCGAACCTGTTTTTGTTTCATCTCCTTCAATTCTTGATAAAATTTTCATGCTAGTCATTTCGTCCAATGCATTTGTCAACCAATTTGAATTAGTTTGATTTAAACTGGCATAATAGCAATAGATTAAAAATTCGTCTCTAACCCTGTAGGCAATTTTGAAGGGAGTTCCTTCTAGTTCCATATTAAGATTTATTAGGAAATCAACAACCTTTTTGCTTTCAGTAAATTTATTCACAACTTCAGCCCCTGATGTAAAGTCTCCGATAACCTCTTTTGAGGAAATAAACGTTTCGGGATAACTCCAATCATTTTTTGTATTATCTAATCCTGCTTTTAAGTCAACATTATTCATTTCGAATGTCATTGCACGGTCAAGCACTTTTCTGCTGAATGAATGAGTAGTTTCATCCATGTTAACTGTACCAATTACCACAAGATTGTTTGGAATACTAATTCCGTCTGAAAATTCCTTTTCATCAAGGCCCAAATCCGCTAATAGTTGAGAATAAAGTGCATGATTCTCAAAACTAGCTTTTGAAATTAAATAATCTGTTCCCATCTCTTCACCCTGCACTTGTCTTGTTTCAATGATACTCAAATACTCAGCAAAATATTGCTCTACAGGTGCAAGTTCATTTCGTCCAAGCAAAGTAAGAATGGCACGTCTACATTTTTCCAAGCTTTTGCAATGAACTGCAAAAAAGAAGTAGTAATATATTTTTCCCCATTTATTCTACTCACATATCCAATAAGTTCTGAGGAGTCGTGCCAATTTGGACGTACAGGAATTAATTCAAAATTACCTGGCTTGTTGGGGTTTGATCTCAATTCATCTTTTGCACAAGTCTTATAAGCCAATGTTCTGACTAATCTTGATTTTCCTGTTCCAGATATACCTGCTAGAAGAATAAAAGGTTTGGTTTTTATGGCAGTCAGTATACTAATATTAGTTTCTTCCATTTTATTATTATTTTGACTTGTTAATTTGACTTTATCAAAAAAATCATCTATTTCTTTGTTGCCAAAAGGCTTGTTGTATATATCTCTAATAAATCTACCTGCTTCTTTTGAAAACTCATATAGATAACCTTGATTGATTGACCCATTTGTACTAAACGGTTTGTTGTTTACTTTAGCAAGGAGAGTATTAAAGGAAGAAATATTTCTTGTGAAAATTTCACTTTTTAATGAGGGGTTCAGGATTGTTAAATCAATATCAACTCTGAAACCATCAGGGCCCCATGGTGATTGTGCATCTTTATTTACTGCTTTATATGCATCATTAGAGGCTAATGAAATACCTTTTAATTCACCTTCAGAATAATTAAATATTATATCTCCATTTTTTACTTTTAAAACATTTTCCCAGTAAAATCTTCCTTTACCGTCTTTGCCTTTTTCTGGAGCCCACAAAAATTTCATTCCCTTTTCTTCGCGAAAGGTTACACCTTGAGTTACAAACCAGATAGAAGGCTCTTTTTTCTTTGTATCTCCTGTAAAGTTCAACAAACTTTCATTTAATACTTGATTGAATAATTGATCGTCCGATAATTTTAGTAATTGATTTATGTTTTTGATTCTGTTCTCGGAACTATCCAATCCAATCCTAGATCCATTCAAATAAGTCGTTTCACTACTTCCCAAACTTTGCCAAACATAATCATTTGGTATAGTCAATTTATTTATCACCTCCAACCGAATGATTTTATTCCATTTACCACTGACAACAAAATCTTTTTTCAAGTCGCTAAATATGGTAGTGTCACCTTTTTCAGATGTTGGGATATCAATTTTATCCAATCGACCGAATACGACCCATTTATTTGTGCGGTTTACGACAAAAACAAAGTCGCCAATTTTTAAATTTTTGAATTTGGTTTCATTCCAGTAAAAGTATTTTGAATCATCACTGAAAAGTTCTTGAGCATTTGATGAAGCAGCACTCTTTACTTCATATATCATTACTTGTTCATTCATAATTCATTATATTTTTTTGCTATTCCTTTTGCTTTGTCGATTGGGTATTTTTCACCATTTCTCTTTATCTTTTCAAGAATAATTTCTTTAACATCAAAATTGTATTTTTCAGCAAGCATAAATGCATAAGCAAAAACATCAGCTAATTCTTCCTTCACTTTTTCTTTGTTTGCTTCATTTGCATTTTTCCAAAGAAATAATTCAAGTAATTCTCCAGCTTCAACATTAATCGCTAGTGCCAAATCTTTTGGATTGTGAAATTGCTCCCAATCTCTATCATTTCTGAATTTCAAAAGTGCTTGTATTATTTCTTCGCTTTCTTTCATGTTGGTATGTTTTTACGCTTGCTGGTAACGTCCCGCCGGCTTTGAGAAGGTGGGGACTTTTGTTCCTTCAGTTTGTTTTACCACTAAGCCAAATATATAAAAAAGAGTTTCAGTTTTGCCCTAAAACCCCACTTGCTCAAAACCGCTGTTACCAGCAGGGCTTTTGTGGGTCAAGTTGTTAATCGCTATCATTCGTCATTTCAAAACCGAAAAATTTAACTATCTCGGCTAAACGATCTATGCGATTCTCAAAATCATTTATATGAACAACTTCATAGCTCACATTACCTGAAATTGGTTCTGCAATATCAAAATGATATTTGCTTTTACGAAATTCTTCATTATCTACGATATAAATCATTTTCATATCATTAGCTAAACATTTTTTGAGTTTTCTGTGATCACGATTTTTATTTTTTTCAAATAATTGATCTGTCCATTTTTTACCTTTTCCTGCAAAATCAATAGGTTCAAAATGCTGTTTACCCTGACACTCAATAGCAATATTATGATCGATAAGGTAAAAGTCTAACGACTGTTGGCCTTTCCCATTTTTTAAAAATAAAGGTTTGTATTCTCTTTCATATTTTACATTTAGTTTATTCAAAATTGATGAAGTTTCTTTTTCTAATTTACTTTGTTTACAAGCTGGGCAACCATTACCACTCAAGTGGTATTGAGCTACTTGCCAAAAATCTCCGTGTTCAAAGCAAGTAATAGATACTTTCGTGTCACATTTTTTATAATCAACTTTAGAATAGTTATATTTTTCGCCGTGTATTTGTTTGGCCTCTAAAATCCATTCTTCTGTGGTTTTATTTTTACCAACACATTTAGAACAACCTTTTCCTCTTAAATGATTATTTGGAGGGCAAAAGAACTCACCGTGTTTTTCGCAGATTATACAAACATTAGTTTTAGCATTTATATATTCCACTTTTTCATAACAATATGTGTCATTATGTATGATTTTAGATTCTGCAATGAATTCGTCATTTGTTTTGGTATTGTTTATGTTTCTCATTTCATCAGCACATTTTGGACATTTATTTCCTGCCAAATGTTTTGATGGTAGTTGATGAAATTCTCCGTGTTTAGGACAAGATATACAAACTTTGGTTTTTGCATTTACATATACCAATTTGGAGTAATCATATTTGTCACTATGTACTTTTTTAGCTTTTTCTATAAATATATGATTTGTACTTGTTAGTTTTTCGCCTCTTTTTTCATAAGAACATTTCAAACATTCTTTGCCGGACAAATGGTTACTAGGTGTCTGCCAAAATTCTCCATGTTCTGAGCATTTTATAGATACTTTTACATTATTACCAACATAGACAACTTTATCATAGCAATATTTATTACCATGAATTTTTATTGCTTCTTGAATCCATTGTTCATTACTTTTCATTGCTCCCATATATTGTCGAAATGTCGGACTGTGCGTTCGTATAGCCTTGCTGGTAACGTTTTCGGGCTTTGCGTTCGGGCGGGTTTCGGAGCACAAAGTTTCAATTTATTACTAAAGTTTAATAGAAGCACAAATCTCCAAGTTTGCACGTCAGCCCGCCTGACGCAAAACCCGTGTTAGCGGTTCGGGCTTCTTTTTCAGTCAACCTTAAATATGTCGTGTTTCGCTTCAAAGTCTGCGGTTAATTTTACGTTTGAAAAGTTATTTGTCTCAATAAATTCTTTTGCTTTTTCTGAAACGATTATGTTACCAACAAAATTAATTGGAATAAAGAAGTCCAAGTCCGTCAATGTTTCTTTTTTAAATTCTATTTTATTGTAGGTTTGATAAATTCCACCGTCACCCCCACCACCGGGAAAACATAAACTACAAATATTTTTATCTGGCTTAGAAAACCAAGTCACGCTCATTTTGTCATAGTCAACTTGTGTATTTGAAATGTTGATTCTCCCCCCAAATAGTTTAGGGATTTGATAATTGGTATTTTTCTTAGTTCCCATTTGCACTATGTTCAATTCTATAAATTGGTCTATTCCTGTCAATCCACTTTGCTCATATTTATCTTTAAAGTTTTCTGAGACAATCAAGTCATTACCGATTAGTCCACCTACAAAGTCACCAATATTTTTGGGTTGCTTAATAATTATGTTGAATGGTGGAAGCCAATAATGTTGTCCAACCGCACGTCCACATTTAATGCATTTCGGAAAGTCGTCTGAAAGCTTTGCATTTTCAGGCAATTCTGCCCAAGCATATTTATACTGTGTGAGACTTGGTATTGTTAATTTATAAAATGTCATCGTCTTGTCGTCTTTTTAGCCTGACCGCTAACTTGTTTATATACTCAGTTTTTAGTCTTTTGGTTGAGCTAATACATTAATAATGTGTTGTATATGCTCAACTCTAATTGAGTTTTATTTTTAAAATTATCAAAAAACATTAATGGTTATAAAAATGTGATTTGCTTTTGGATGATAAAAATATCTAATTTTTTAGGTGTTAGTTAAAAATATTATGAAAATGTTTTAACAAATGTATAATAACTATAGTTCTAAAAAATTATTAATCAAAAGCATCCAAAATCGAAGCTCCAATATTGAGATTAAGATTTCCCTGTTCGTTTAAAACATTTACAAAGGATAGTTTGCAGAGATTGTCATGATCGCGGCCCTTGTGGAATTTTCCAAAAGTGGTGGTGATTTCCTTTGTAGTAGGGTAGAGCAGCATGCTTTTTTGCGATTTGAAATAGATACCCTAGACTCTACACTAATTAAAAGAAACCTCAGCCCAAACGGGAATATGGTCGGAGATTTCCCGGGCCTTTTTCAGGTTGGGGAAACTCTTGTAAAAGGGGATGATGCCCTTGCGGAGGACCTTGGTTTTAGCCGCGGGATAGTAGATGTTGTCGTATTCGGAGGCCAGGCATTCGTTTTGTTTACAGGCCATTTTTAAGGAGGTTTTTTGGTTCTGTAAAGCCGAGCGATAGCCCATTTTCTTGAGCGGGTTAAACACGCTGTGCGATTGCGGACAGTTGAAGTCGCCCGCAAAGATCAGGTTCAGCTTGGGGTAGGCAGCCGCCAGGAACTTAAAGTATTTGATTTCGGTTTCGGGCATTTTGCTCTTGGGGATGGCGTGAAAACTCGCCAGGGTAAACTCCTTGCCCTGATAGGCAAAGGTGCAGAGGTAAGGCTCGCGGTCTATCTCGCGCTGATAGCTTTGCTCCAGCCAGGCCTTGCCAATTTTCTTTAGAGTGGCGGTTTTCCAGAGAAAGGCATAGCGCTCTGAGGACGAAGTGGTGCCGGTGGTAGGGGCGGAGAGTGCATAATCCCACTTGAATCCGCTGCGGTTGAGCTCGTCTGCCAGTCGGGCCACCGCCTGCGGGCCTCCCTTGCCGGCCACCACCTCCTGAATGGCGATCAGGTCGTAGTCGCGGATGGTTTTGGCTATAAAGGCAATCTCCTGCGGGGATTTGCTCTTACCTATGTTCTGGATGTTCCAACTCAGGATTTTGACTTGAGCAAAGGCGTTGCTGCTGAGCAAAAGCAGACAAAAAAGGGTACGGGCGGCAAGTAGGTTCAATAGTCTATTCATCAGGGTTTTGATTTGGTCCTCCTGTAAAAAGGGAGGAGGGGAGCTAAAGTAATAATTTCGGCTGAAACCCAATAATATTAACATAGTTTTGGAACAGGCAATCGCTATTATTTGGTACCTTTAGTAGGCGGTTATATTTGTGTTAAAAAGCTATAAAAACAGGCAGCAGCTGTTTCGTCTGCCAATGAAGTATTTTTTTACAGAAACTGCCGTACTCCCTCAAATCTGCCGGTCCCGGTGACTTTTGCTGCTGCATAGCAGGGAAAGATGGTATTGATTTCATCTTGATTTTCTTTATTCAAAAAACACCTCATGGAGTTCTTCAATCTTATAATCAGGATTGGGCTTTTTGAAGTCATAATAAACGCTCACAATGAAAAAGATATGTTTATATTTTGGAATGCTACTGTGGCTGTTACTGAGTTGTTCCTCTGATGATGGGCCGGAGTCCATGGTCAATTCCTATCCAAACAGCAGTGATCCCGCTCCCACGGAGGCTTTGTTATTGAAGAAGATAAAATATTCCGATGGTTCAACTATTGGTTTTGAATACAGCAGCGATAAGAAGCTAAGTAGGATGGTGTATGATGAAGGAGCGAGATACCTGATTTTTATCTACAACGGAAATCTGATTTCGCAGATCAACTGTTATCTGGCAGACGGTGCCGTATTATACTATGTCGAAAATTTTTATTACGAGAATGAGAGCCTGAGTCGCTACACCGCCCGCTGGCTGGATAGCGAGCATGTTTTTTCTTCCGAAACCCATTTTACCTATTTTTCAGGAGGGAAGGTAGGGCTTAATACGGTAGAAAACTACGGTGAGGAAGGCTATTACTACGATGAGAACCTGTATTATTACGAGGGAAATATCGTGCAGCTAAAGAATGAGGAAGGTGAAACTTTTAGCTACACCTACGACGCCATGTCGTCTGCCTGGACCAATATAGAAGGGTTTATTAAAATTGGTCACAATTTTCATTTCGGGGATTATCTGCAGGTGAATGCCAACAATATTCTGAATCGGGTGGAGCAGCAATTCAGCAATCAGCCGGAGAAGGTGGTCAAGTATTCCTATCAGTACAATGCTCAGGGGTATCCGACGCTGGTTTCCATCAGCCGGGATAACTATCCTTTAAGTACCATATTGTTTACCTATTACTGATAGCTGATGAAAAAGAATGAAATCCAGGACTTCTTTACAAGGTAACCACTTGAACCAAAAATAATGTAATAACAATGAGCATCAGGAGATTTCGGTTTCCTGATTTTTTTTGTTCCAATAGGCCTGTTTTGTGGTGAAAAGATTTGTTGTCTTTTTTTAATCGATCCGATTTCCGAAGCCTAAAAATCACTAAAAGTGGGTATGGTGCTGCCAGGCTTAATTAACTAATTTCATGACAGCATAAAAAAAGTGGCTTTTATTTTGTTTTTCAATTCCGATTTGAAGCTAAGGTAGTTCTTTAATGTAAGGAAAAGTTTTCAAATAGTTACATATAATTAAAAGTAAATTTTGTTAATAATGTTGAAATATAGATTTAACTTTAGGTAATTGATCATTTACATATCCTTTTTTAGAAATATATGTAAAGAAACTGGGTATCCGAAAACAGGCTAGAGTAGGAGTTATTAAATTTCTTAATTATGAAAAAAATTATTGTTACGGTTTTAGCATTATTTGCATTGTCATTTGCAAATGCGCAGGATTCAAAAGGTTATATCGGGATTTCTCTGGGAGCCGGATTCGGTGGAGGAGATCTTGACGATATGGATTTAGGTACCGGTTTTAATCTGGGACTGATAAATGCGGGATACCGATTTTCGGAAAATTTTGGAGCAACGCTTAATTGGGGCGCCACAGGATTTTCTGTAAACGATGTCGATGCCACAATTGGAGTGGGTTATTTGGCAATTGGTCCTATGGTGAGTTTGCCGGTGGGAGAAAAAAGTTCCATTGATTTTAAACCGCAGTATGCCTTTACCTCTGCTGTGATTGAAGTTTTTGGAGAAAAAGCGACTGAGACCGGCAGCGGTTTTCTTTTAGGAGCTTCCTATAATTTCTCCATAGCAAATCACTGGGGATTGGCGGTAAATCTGGATTATCTGTCCGCCAAAATTACCGAAGACGGGGAGGATTTCAAACCTACTGTTGTGAATACTTCATTGGGAATTCAATACCGATTCTGATAAAATAATACATACACTGAAGCTCCCTCAATCGGTTCAACTAATTGAGGGAGTTTTTTTATGGCTAGTTCCCAGCTGTTATCGGGTGGAAGCAAACAAGCGGTATTGATTTTTTTAAAGAGTTCTGTCAACGGATTAGCAAGTCTGATTTAATTTTAGTTTCTTTATTGCAAATTAGAATGGACGCTGATAGCGGTGATGAATAAGGCTAAAACAAAGGTTTAAGAGAGCTATTAAAGCCCATCATTTGCGTAATTTGCGGGTCTTAGTTTTAAATATGTTGCTTGGCTCTGGCAGGAATGTCAACCGCCTTGCCTGGAAGAACAGTCAGAATTTTTATGAAGGAAATAGCAGATATCGTTAGGGCCTATCGTAAGGCCAGCAGTCTGGGTCTTAAGACCGCTTTGGCTACGGTGGTTAGGGTGGAAGGCTCTTCCTACCGGCAGCCCGGTGCCCGAAAGATTTTGAAGTTAAACGAAAAGGATGTGGCTCAGCTGCCTTTTGAAAAAGGAGCCATTGATATCGATAGCATTGAAGATTATAATAAATTGAAAGGAAAATGATAAGTGTTCAGGAGGCAAAACAAATAATAGCAGAGTCGGTAAAGGTTGCTACCACGACATGGCTGCCCCTTATGGAAGCTCACGGATTGGTAACGGCTGAGGCGGTAATCGCAGCAGGGAATATACCCAACTTTGAGCAATCGGCCATGGATGGCTATGCCCTAAGGTTTGAGGACAAGGATGAGGAACTCCACATAATTGGTGAGATGGCAGCGGGAGCTCGAAAGCAACTGCGCATTTCAAAAGGGGAGGCAGTCCGTATTTTTACGGGTGCTCCGCTTCCGGAGGGAGCTGACACAGTGGTGATGCAGGAAAAAGTAGCGGTGCAGCAGGGAAAACTCAGAATTGCAGATCCGAATCTGATTATGGGCAGGAACGTTCGTCCCCAGGGTTCGGAGGTAGAAAAAGGAGCGATGGCAATGAAAGAAGGGACTTTACTGTCGGCAGCTGCCATTGGTTTTTTGTCCGGGATTGGTTGTACTTCGGTAGCGGTATACGCTGCTCCCCAAGTAAGTATTATTGTGACAGGCAATGAACTGCAGGAACAGGGAAGCGAGTTGGAATTTGGACAGGTGTATGAAGCCAACTCATTTCAATTAAGAGCTGCTCTGCAAAAAGCAGGAGTGAAGAATATAAGTGTTTTAAAAGCAGCAGACGATCCGGAGGCTTTGCAGCAGTGTATGAGAACTGCGCTTGCCGCCAGCAAGATCGTATTACTCAGCGGCGGGGTAAGTGTGGGCGATTACGATTATGTGCCGGCAGCAGCAATCGCTTGTGGAATTGAGCAAAAATTTCACAAAATTAAACAGAAGCCTGGTAAGCCCCTATTCTTTGGAACCAAAGACAGTCAATTGGTTTTTGGGCTTCCCGGAAATCCTTCATCCGCACTTAGCTGTTTCTACCAATACGTGCTTCCGGCCATCGAGAAGATGATGCATTTGCCGGCTTCTGTTACAAAAATAAGTGCCGTAGCCACCCATGATTATGTGAAACCCAAAGGGCTGACCCATTTTTTGAAGGCCTGCTTTGAGGATGGAAAAGTCACCGCTTTGTATGCTCAGGAATCCTACCGTCTGCATTCTTTTGCTCAGGCCAATTGCCTGATGGTAGTACCGGAAGATGCTGAGGGATGTAGGGCAGGAGATACTGTAACGGTGGATTTGTTGCCAATATAACTAGCTGCTTTTTTATGACAATTGAACTATTTTACCTGATATTATTTTTTGTGGCCGCGCTTTATGCAGCCGTGGGACACGGAGGGGCGAGCGGTTACCTCGCACTTTTGGCACTGTATGGGGTGGCACCTCAGGAAATGAAACCCACTGCCTTAGTACTTAATCTTTTTGTTTCCTTTATTTCCTTTGTTCAATTTTACAGAGGAGGCCATTTGAAGGAGAAGCTTTTCGCAGCGGTTGCCATAGCATCCGTACCTATGGCATTTTTAGGAGGCATGTTGCTGGTTGAAGATCGGATTTATAAAACCGTTTTGGGAGTATTGTTGCTGTTTCCGGTAATTCGTTTTTTCTTATACAGGAATGTTGCAGACAGCGAACTCAGGAAATACAATATTTTTATTGCCTTAGTTATTGGGGGTATCATTGGTTTTCTGTCGGGAATGATAGGAATAGGTGGAGGAATAATTCTTTCTCCTCTGCTTTTGTTGCTAAGGTGGACTAACCAAAAGCAAACGGCCACTATCAGTGCCCTGTTTATTTTTGTAAATTCGGCTGCAGGACTGTTGGGGCAATTTACCCATGGGGTAGTATTCAGTGCCAATATGCTTCTCTTTGTGGTAGTGGCATTTTTGGGCGGTTTGCTTGGTGCCTATCTGGGGGCAGTGAAGTTCAACCAGACTGTTCTGAAGTATATGCTGGCAACCGTTCTGCTGATAGCATCCTATAAATTATTATTTTCCGGAATTTAGAGTTATGAAAATTAAAGTATTGTCATTTGGATATCTAGTGGAGATAACGGGTAGCGAACTACAGGTTGAAGCTACTGATACAGCCCTATTGCAATCAATCAATGTACTAAAATTTACAGCAAATAAATGAGTTTTGCGTAAGCTAATTTTAGTTTGCCAAATTAATTAATCCAATCGGAATTAATCAGATTTACTTTGATATACTTCCATGGCAATACTGCCCATTTGGGTTCGTGACAGTTGTAGCTTAACATGGGAGATTTGTTGCCCAGCCACAATCCCTGAGGGCTGAGGTGCCAACTGGGAAACTGCCAACCGCTTACATCGGCATAATCGCAGTCATCAGCAGCTGTTGTTTCCATTTTTTGGGGGTAAAGTCCTTTTAACAGAGAGAGAACCTGAGGGCCAAAAACGGTGTAGCGGTATTGGGTCCATTCTCTGCTTCCTTCTTTCAGGCTTTCTAAAGGTGGAGGTCCCATATACAGCAACTCTTCCAAATGAACTTCTTTGGCGGTATCAATCCGGTAGGTTTCGTTGTAATTCACGTAGCTCATGCCTGTATTAAAACAGTCGGTTCCTATTGTAGCAGTAAAGCTTAACAACGCTGCATTTAGTAAATGGACCTCAAAAGAGGCTTTGAAATTTTCTCTTCCCTGACCATCGTTACAGGTAAATGCTTCCAGAATATATTTAAGATGTTTGGCAATAAGCAACTGATTGATGGAGTCAAGACTGGGGCTGCCATTGGGGTAGTCAGCAATCCTGAAAAATGTAATGTGCGCGAGATTGTCCTCGACCCAATTGATTGTGCCCTTTTTACTGATTTTTTGCTCTGAAACAGGAGCGAACTCCAAATCTTTTGTCCGCAATGCGGTGTAGGGGTCTATTTCATATTTCTTGATTACCTCGAGGAAAGGATGCCTCAAATTTTCCATAATAATGGGTGAAAGTACAATCTTCTTCGAAATATTGGTCGCATCCATATATTCTCCTTCCCAACGGTGACCTTCCAGCTCGTGGATTCTGATGTACTCGAAGTTGTGTCCTCCGGCATTGGTGTCAGTGGAAAATTCAAACCAGGAATTGGCGTCAATTTTACCGGGAAGCACTTTTTCTGTCAATTCGCCAATATTAAAAATACGAATGTAAGAATCAGATTCGTATTCATCTATTCGCACCCCAACAAAGGATTCCCCAATTTTACCCTGCAGATAATAGGATTTTTCCCGATGAGCCAAAACGGTTTGAGAAAGAAGTCCTAGGATCAATAGAAGAAAGTTTTTTTTCATCGGTATTCAAAAGACATTGATTATAATCGGGGCTGCCTGATTTATAGGCAGGCCACTCTGATTTGCAAATATTGAAATTTAATTTAGTTTTGTCAACCATAAGGAATTAATAATGAATGATTTTATTTTTTATTTTAATCAGGGTGTCAATCATATCACCGACGTAAGTGCTATAGATCATTTGGTTTTTATCATCACCATGTGTGCCGTTTTCAGATTAGACCAGTGGCGTAAGCTGGCTGTTTTGATTACCGCTTTTACTGTTGGGCATTCGCTTACTTTGATTTTGGCAGGACTGGATATAATAGCCATAAAGCCAGTTATTGTTGAAACCTTGATTCCCATTACCATTTTGATGACCAGTATTACAAATGTTGGCAGTGCCAATAAGCAAAACCAAAAAGTACGTTTCAATTATATTCTTGTTTTAATTTTCGGACTGATACACGGGATGGGTTTTTCTAATTTCTTCAGATCCATGATGATGGGTATTACGGATGAAAGTATTATCCTTCCGCTCTTTTCTTTCAATGTAGGAATCGAGGCTGGGCAAATCATTATTGCTTCCCTGTTTTTAAGCTGTTACGTAATGTTATCCAAGCTTTTTGGGATACGGCATGAAAATTGGAATTTATACGTGAGCGGGGCTGGGGGCGGAATCGCCGCAACCATGATTCTTGAATCGATTTTAAATTCCTGATATATGAGAAGATTAATCCTTTGCTTTTTAGTATTGACCCTGGGTTCCGGCCTTATGGCTCATCCTCTTAAGATGACGGTGGGAAAACTAACCCTAAATCCTGCTTCAAAGACCCTCAGTCTTACGATTAATTTTTTTATTGATGATTTCGAAGCCCATATCCTGAAGTTGTATCCACAGCCCGCCTTTGATTTTAAATCCCCTTCGGATGTAATGCAAGGGGCTATTAGCAATTATGTCAATCAAAACCTGAAGATTGCCTTGGATGGGGAACAAATTATTCTGAAGCACGGGATTATTAAAAAAACCGAAGATAATGTCTGCCAGCTGAGCTTTTTTAATATACCCTATAAAACCATAAATCCTGCGGTAATTTCGCTGACAAACAAAATGTTGTTTGAGGCCTACGATACCCAGTCTAATATCATTCATCTTCAAAAGGAAGGCGGTGAAAAAACTATTTTGAAATTTTACCGGGGAAATTATCACTATCAAATCAGGCTGAAAGATCTTGCGATAAAAAACTAGTCTGCAACGTCTTAAGGATAATTTGTGGTCTTAATCTTGCTCTTATCCGATTCCAAAAAAATTAACACATTAACGGCCGTTTTTAACTGTAATAAAAATGTAAAAATTACAATAATTATGTAAATTGCGGCCTTTCAAATTTAAATACTTTTATTTAACCCTAAGATTTTCTTATGATTAAAAAAAATACTCTTAAAAAATTTTTAGCAAAGCACTTTCATAGAACTCTGTTGGCAATTTGTATGATAACGTTTTGGACTCCGTCCGTTTTGGGACAGCGTTACATGGAAAATCTCGACAGAGGATTGATAGCCATGAGAACGGGAACTAATTCGGTGCAGATAAGCTGGAGAATTCCCGCCAATGAATATTCGCAGAATGCCACTTACAACCTGTACCGAGGGACTACCTTGATAGCTTCTAATCTGGAGGTTTCCAATTTTGTTGATGCTACCGGAACAGACTCTACTTATAAAGTAGCAGCTGTAGTTGGAGGTAAAGAGCAGGCGCTGTCTCCGGCTAAAGGGATAAGAGGAAATCAGTTTTTCACCATTCCGGTGCGGGCGATAGACGGCAGTTATACAAATCATACCATAAATGACGCTTCTGTAGGTGATTTAGATGGGGATGGGGAATACGAAATCGTGGTTAAAAGAATAGCCAATGATGAAACTCCGGGATCAACCAATTATCATCACCTTGAAGCATACAAAATGGATGGTACCTTTATGTGGGACATCAATTTGGGGCCGAATTTCATGCACGATCAGGAGGTCAATTTTTTAGTTTATGATTTTGATAACGACGGTAAGGCCGAGGTGGTTTGTCGAACCTCAGATGGTACCATTGATGGGGTAGGGAAAAATTTTGGCGACAGAGATGGTGACGGAATAGTCAATTACCGTTCAACTGCTGCCTTAAACACTTTTTATTTCAGAATACATGGTCCTGATTTTATTTCCGTTTTTAATGGGCAAACTGGTGCAGAAATTACTTGGAATAAGTATATTGACCGTGAACCAATAGCACAATGGGGTGTTCCGGGAAATAATATTTCACAATTGGCACACAGGGCTACAAAATGTATGTGGGCGGTTGCTTATCTCGATGGGGTAAATCCTAGTTTTATTATCAGTAGAGGAATATATGAGCGTATAAAACTGGAAGCCTGGCATTTTGGAAACGGAACCTTAACCAAGGAGTGGGCTTGGGACAGTGCTTTCGAACCTGGTAAGTACAGTAAATCAGGAAACCATAATCTTGCTGCCGGTGATCTTGACGGCGACGGCAGAGACGAAATAACTTATGGTGCCATGGCAGTGGATGAATATGGAAAGGGTCTTTATACAACGGGATTTGAGCATGGAGATGCCGGACATTTAGCAGATATCAACCCTGATATTCCCGGATTGGAATTTTTTGGCTGCCAGGAGTATGCTAATGGGGTAACGATACCAGGCTTGGCCATCAGAAGTGCTGCAAATGGTACGGTACAGTGGGCAAATAATTCCAGTGGAGATATCGGAAGATGTATGGCTGCCGATATCGATCCCAACCACTATGGTATGGAAGTTTGGGGAGCCGATGGTTCCGGTCTTCGCAGCTGTACCGGAGAATTGATTTCAACGACGATACCAACTGCTACAGGAGGTGGGGTTTCTTATAATTTTGGTATTTGGTGGGACGGTGATTTACAGCGTGAAATTCTGGACAAAACTGTAATTGGTAAATGGAATGGAACCGGAACAGTTAGAGTAGCGACATTATATTCTTATGGTGTTTCCGACAATAACGGGACCAAATCGAATCCTTGCCTTATGGCAGATATTTTAGGGGATTGGCGCGAAGAGGTTATTTTTAGGCTTTCTGATAATACAGGTATGGTTGTGTTTGAAACGCCCTTCAGCACTCAGCAAAGAATGTATACGCTAATGCATGATCCTAATTACAGATCTGCCGTGGCATGGCAAAATAATACCTATAACCAGCCACCGAACCTTGGGTTTTACTTTGGTGGTGGTATGAAAACGCCGCCTATTCCGAATATAAAGCTGGTAAATGGGGGCTGTATGGCAACCACCATAGTTCCTTTTATTGGAATTAATGGTGGGACATTGGTGCAGCAGGATGAGGTATCCATAGATGCGGGGACAACAATTACCCTGTCGCCAAAACCAGAAACGGGAGGAAGCTGGAGCTGGACCGGTGCCGGTACTTCCGGCACCTCAAGGGAACAGACGCTTACACCAACTCAATCCGGTGTAGCTACCGTTACCTATACTAACGATGGTGGTTGTGTTTCGACTTTTAACTTTAATATAATAATTAAGAAGAATACTTTGCACTATAAGTTTGATGAAATCTCCGGTACTACCGCAGCCGACAATTCCGGCAATGGTAATAACGGAACAGTTTCCGGTAGTGCTGTTTTTGCAGCGGGTCATGCCTCTAATGCTATTGCTTTGGATGGAGTTAATGATTTCGTATCGGCACCGGCAGGAGTAGTAGATGATCTTAATAATGTTACTGTTTCAGCCTGGGTTTATTGGAATGGAGGAGGTGCCTGGCAGCGAATTTTTGATTTTGGCAATAATACTGCTCAGAATATGTTCCTTACCACCGCCAATGGGAATGGAGTCCTGCAGTTTACCATTATCAATAATGGAAACACTCAGAATGTTTATGGACCTCAATTGGCAGTGAATACCTGGACCCATGTAGCGGTAACCCTTAGCAAAAACGGAATGAAAATGTACGTGAATGGAAACAATGTGGCCCAATATGAAGGTGCCACGGTTAGTCCGTCTGACTTTAAGCCGGTAAATAATTATATCGGTAAAAGCCAGTGGCCTGATCCGCTGCTTAAAGGTCTAATTGATGATTTTAGAGTATACAATTATGAACTTACTGCATTAGAGATTGCGAATATGGCCGGTATTGTAAATACGCCTCCTTCGGTTAGCCTGAGCAGTCCTATGAACGGGGCGGGATACTTTGCAGATGCTGTTGTAAATATAACTGCAGCAGTCGTTGATGATAGTGATTTTGGTACCTCTGTAGAATTTTTTGCGGATGGTAATTCCATAGGGATTGATCGCTCGAGTCCGTTTTCGATTGACTATAAGTTTACCACTGTTGGTCAGTATAATTTGACCGCTGTGGTAACCGACAATGTGGGTCAAACGGCCACTTCAGAAGTGGTAATAGTTTCTGTAAATGCTGCAAACAAAATTTCAGGACCAAGCAGTGTGGGGACTATCATCGGGCACAGCGGTTCATGGGGTAATAATGCAAATACAGTTGCAGCAAAAGCTTTTGATGACAATACCGGAACCTATGTCGATTCACCAACCGCCTTTGGATGGATGGGGTATGATTTTGGTAGTGACGCATTGGCTAATATGGCATTTATCAGATACTGGCCACGTACAGGACTGGAAGCACGTATGAACGGATCTGAGTTACGCGGATCCAACGATTCGGATTATTTAAATAATTATACGGTTTTATATACTATTTCAAGTACGCCTTCTCCAAGTACTTATACTACAGGTAGCAGTATTGTGGCTGAGCCGTACCGTTATATCTATTGGGTCACTCCGGCGGGTTATGGTAACGTTGCTGAAATGGAATTTTACGGTAGCATTATTTCACTGAATTGTCCGGCACCTACTTTGAGCAGTGTAAGCCAACCAGACTGCGGGACTGCTACAGGAAGTTTTACCATTACCAATTATGATCCAAACTACACTTATGCTGCGACGCCTTCAGCAGGAGTGGTGATCGAAGGGGATAAGGTAACCGCTCCGGATGGGACTTATACCCTTAGTGCCAGTTTAGGATTATGTACTTCAGCAGCCTCATCCACTGTTGTAGTAGCTAATACCTGCCCGGATTTGGATAATGACGGAGTTTTAAATGCTGTTGATTTGTGTCCAAACACCCCTTCGGGTGAAACTGCAGATGCCACCGGATGTTCTCCAAGCCAATTGGATGATGATGGCGATGGAATTGCCAATAATATAGATGAGTGTCCAGATACGCCTGCAGGAGAAGCTGTTAATGCAAAAGGTTGTTCTTTATCACAGATAGATACTGATGATGACGGGGTTGCGGATAGTGTGGATCAGTGTCCAAATACTCCTGCCGGAGAACTAGCCGATGCTAATGGATGTTCCCCATCGCAAAGAGATACCGATAAGGATGGTGTAATGGATAATGTGGATCAATGTCCTGATACTGGAAACGGTGATCCTGTGGATGCCTTTGGATGTTTTGCATTGCCCCAAAATAACTTTGCCATTACCTTAATTGGAGAAAGTTGTCCGGGTAAAAAGAACGGGCAGTTGACAATAAAAGCGGCGGCAGCCTATAATTACAGTGCTACAATTAACGGTGTTGCGCGTCAATTCACAAACAACAACTTCACTGTGTCTGACTTAGCGCCGGGAACTTATACTTTCTGCATAACCATTGATGGCAAACCATTTTCGCAGTGTTTTACGGCTGTAATTCCTGCCAGTACAGCCATCAGCGGTAAAACAGTAGCCAACTCCGATAGACTAGAGGTTCAAATTGAGTCGGGGACAGCACCTTATAATGTTTCTCTAAACGGAGAGTTACAATTTGAAACCACTGAGACTAATTTTGAGGTGAGTGTGAATGCGGGAGATTTGTTAGAGATAAGAACAGCCAAAGATTGTGAAGGTTTGTTATCGAAACAAATTAGCCTCTATGATGTGGCAACGGCATTACCAAATCCAAGTACGGGTAAATTTGATATTTATTTGCCTACCAAGGATGATTCCGTGGGTATAGCAATATACAATGGAGTAGGGCAATTGGTTTCTAAGGCTTTCTATCCTATTGAGAACGGCAAGGTTCGGCTGAATATAGAGCATCAGCCTTCAGGGATTTATTTGGTGAAATTAAATTCGAATGAAACACAGGTAATTAAAATTATCAAAAAATAAGGAGTTCTATAATGATCTAAATGAAAGCGAACTCATTGAACAAGACGTCCGTTTAAAGCCTGACCGGTTATGAGTTAAAAACTTTTAGGTGATTGGAATTAAAGCAATCAGGGGATAACTACCCCTGATTGCTTTTTTTTTGGTTAAAGTTGACTTTGGTAAAAGTATTTTTTCTGAAGTTCCAATGTTAATTTTTTGTAAACTTCTCTATATTTGGTACATGATATACTTATTACTTAGCGTGTGTTTATTTTCGATAAACAATGTACTATGGGCCAAATATGCTCAAAAAGTACCCACATTTGTTCTTATTAAAAACAGGGCATGGTTTACCACTCTTTTTGTAGGTTTAATTTATGTAGTTGCGGTGGGAGTTTATATTCCTGCTGAGACAATGAAACTCTTGCCGCAAATTTGCCTGACGAGTGTGGTGGGGTTTTTGGGTCTGTATTTTTTAGTATTGGGATTCAAATACGGTACAGTTCTGCAATTTTCTGTATATAGTTTATTGACCGCATTTGCTATAGGTGCCGTTAGTCAATATCAGGATATGGTCACCATACAGGGGCATTTTGTTTCACTTCTGCTTATAGTGCTGGGGTATCTCACTTTTTCCTATTTTCAGTTTTATAATAGTGCTAATAGTAAAAACCAGCTCAAAGCTCACGCTTATTTTATACTGGCGCATAGTTTTTTTTGTGTGTTGTTGTTTTTACAATGGCATTTCTTGCAGCATTGTAGCAGTTTGGAGTTGGCTTTTGTGCAGGAGGTTGTCGTTCTTGTTTTATCGGGAATTCTGGTATATAAAACTCTTGGCAAGAATTCCCCATCTCAAAGTCTAAATTGGTGGCAATATTTAATTTTTGCTCTTCCTATAAGTTTGGCGGTGGTGTTAAGCTTGGAAGGATTGAAAAACACCAATCCTTTTTATTCTTCTTTAACAGGATTGTTTACCCCCTTATTAACAGTGGTATTTGGTTATTTTTTGACTAAAGAAAAATTCAGGCCCTATGCCTTTTTAGGTTTTGTAATCATGTTAATAGGTTTTAGCATTTTTATATATGAATGATTTTTTTGTAAATCAATTACGTATTGATGTAGAAAAACGCATCGGTTTTAAAATTGTTAGCACAACTGAAGCCAAAAATTTTATAAAAATATTAGAGGGAAACAGTTTTGAAGGTATAAGTCTAAGTACCATAAGACGGTTTTGGGGCTTGATACCCATGAGAAAACCTAATGTAGCAACTTTGGATTTGTTTGCAAAGTTCTTGGGATATGTTTCTTTCAATCATTATACAAGAGAAAAAAATAAATTCAGGAAATGGTTTTTAAATATTGAAATTCAAAAATTAAAATTGAAAGAAGTATTAGATACTCAAGATTTTAATTTTTTGTCTGAGATCTTACCACATGAATCTCAATTTGTATACATATCCTTATTTGAGCACGCTTTGCATCATGAAAAATGGCGGTATATTGAGGATCTTTTTGATGAAAATAAAATTACTTTTTTAAATGAAGAAAAAACTTTTTCTAATCTGAGAACCTCAATTGCTGCAATTATATGGGTAACACTGAGTGAGAAATCAGATTCTTTATATGAAAAGAACATTTATAATCTTTTGTCTATTAATAGCTTTAAATCCTATGTAGTTTATTTTTATATAGATATAATGAATATCAATGGTCGTTATGGGCAAATATTAAACGCAATAAAAGAGCAGCCAATTTCAAAAGAAGAGAACCTTTTTATTAGTCTAATGCAGGGATTAGGCATGTTTTTGAAAAATGGGAAAAATATTCCTACAGTGATCTATCCGAACATAGAGGAGTTACATAAGTTTCCTGAGGTTCTGGTGGGCAGATACTATGGTTACCAAATATTGTGTGCCAAACAGGAAAATAATATAGAGTTGCAGCAATCTATTTGGTATACTTTATTGTCACTCATAGATAAGTCAGTTTCTAGATATTATTTACACGAGTTTATTCATATGCTTTTGCTTGTCAAAGATTTTGAAAAGCTGGACTATATATTGGAGAATTTTTTAGAGGATATTTTAGATTACCACCATTTTTATACTTTTTTGGATGTATTTATCTTCAATGTGATTGATGTTTTGGTATGTTTTAAAAATAACGATTTAAGACGAGCCAAGGTTGTTTTTAATAATTTACAGCCTGAAAGCTTAATCTACGGTTATTATTCTGATTTTTATAAAATTTTCTATTCCATAGTAGGATTTCATCTTACTGAAGGCCCTGTTGAAAAAATAGCTTATCAATCGCAATACCATAGTCTTGTAAGGCCTGCACAATTTGATCTTTTTGATCAGGCTTATTTAGAAACCTATTTTGATTAAATAGAAGGACATTATAGACAATATTGTGGAGATGGATAAGACTTTTGGAAGTCTTGCTCATAGTTGGTGTTTGTCCTTAATCCTTAAAATAAAAAATTTTCTTACAGCTGCAAAAGATGAACAAAAGATGAACACGGTTTGTTTTTCATAAAATATAAGTTTACAAAAAAAACCAGTATTTATGAAATTTAATTATGTTCAGGCCTTGTTAGCAATGGCTTTAAGTGTTTTTCTGACCTATGGGTTTTTTACTTTTGGAGATACTGCAAATGTGCTGCATCTAAAAACAGAAGGAGTTCTATTTATCGTTTTTGCTCTAATCTTTTCCGTAGTCACAAATTTTGAATTTAGCAGAAATACTATTGTCCTTCGAAATGTGTCCTTTGGATTCTTTTTAATTGGCCTAATGGGTAATATGCTTCTAACATCAATGCAGCTTTCAATAGCATCGTCCTTGATTGTCAATGTTGTTTTTGTTTTGGGCTATGGTATTTTATTGAAAATTCTTTTAAATACTGAGAAGCCAGAGTGGACCTAATTTACCTTGGAGAGTTGTAGACCTATTTCAATAAACATTTTTAGCTCAGGATCGAAACGAAATCTTTAGGGAATAAATTTAGATAAAAGAGGTTTGATTATAATTTCAACTTCAAAATGCAATAAAGCAAAAAAAAAGAGGCATTCGCCTCTTTTTTTGTAATCTAACTCTAAATTATTTTTTAGATGCTTCAACTGAAGCTTTTCTGAAGGCTTTTAAAAGCTTTTCCAATTCTAAAGAAGATTTACGAGCTCTAGTTCCGGCAGCTTTATTTCCTTTTTCAGCTTGTAGGTCAGAATCTGTTTTGAATGCGTCAATTTCTGCGTTGATTTTTGCAAGAAGGTCTTTCATGATATGTATTTTTTTATATTAGGAAATAAAAATATAAAAATTAGTTGAATAGGTGAAAAAGCTTACACTTTTTTATATGAAATTTTTAAAAAATATAGTAAAAACAGGTTGGATGCCATAAAATCACTATTTTGGGTAGTTAAAAGTGTGGTGGAATAGATTTTAGTGACTCCTTAAAAGAAACCAAAGGGAACAGATTCTGTCAGGAGGTTGATCAGTTCCAGAAAATAAGAAATCCCTCATATCGAGGGGTTTTTTATTTTGCCATAAATTAGCCGATTCAAAATAAGTACATCCTTATACAAAATTCGCCACTATTTTTTTTTTTTTTAATTAATTAATTGTGGACTAAATGTGGACTGGGACTAGAAACAAAAACCCTAACTATTTGATTTATAAGTGTTAGGGTTTTGAATCTGCGGAGAAAGAGGGATTTGTTTGAATTATTCACCCCTTGTATTTATTGACTTTAAAGACAATTCTCAGAATATGTGCACCGAATTATGCACCCTTTTTTTTGACTCATGTGACTACGTCAGAGCTTCGTGAACTAAATTAGCAAAAATCTAATATAGTATTACGAACATGAAGAAAACAAAAGAAATAAGTGAATACCTTAATTATCACAAAAAACTAAAAGTTTTACACTGCGCCAACCAATTTAAAAATAACAAAGAAGCTTATGAGCTATTTGGAATTAAGAAAAGTACTTTTTATAAATGGAAGAAAGAATACAAAAAGGAAGGTGAGCAGGGGTTATTGAGAAAGAAAGCAATAGCATATCATTTTCCAAATCAAATAAAACCAGATGTTATTGAAAAAGTGTTAAACCTTCGAATAGAACACAAATTAGGAACCTGGAGGATAAAATGGTATTTAGAACGATATCATGATATTCATATTTCAGAATCAAGTGTTTATAGAATATTGAAACGTAATAAAATAGGGAGATTAGATCGAAAAATTACTCGAAGGGCAATGCACAGTAAACGATATGAAAAAGAAACGCCAGGCCATCATGTCCAGGTTGATGTCAAATTCTTAATTTTTAATGATGTTAATGGCAACAAAATAAAACGATTTCAATATACCGCTATCGACGATGCCACAAGGATAAGGGCGCTAAAAATATATGAAAGCCACAATCAGAATAGCTCAATTGATTTTATAAATTATGTTATCGAAAAATTTCCATTTAGAATTAATACCATTCAAACCGATAATGGCCATGAATTTCAATCAAAATTTCACTAGCATATCCAAGATTTAGGTATGAGGCATCGCTTTATAAAAGCCGGAACACCTCAGCTAAATGGAAAAGTTGAACGCTCTCATTTGACAGATAAAAAGGAGTTTTACCAACTTTTAAGTTATACAGATGATGTCGATTTAAATAAAAAATTAGGTGAATGGGAATCATTCTACAACTTCAGTAGGCCACATAGTTCTTTTAGAGGAAAAACACCTTATGAAATCTTAAAAACTAAACTAAATAATTAACTTTGAAGTCTACGAAGCGATGAAGTACGACAATTCGGTGAAAACAAAAAACCCTCTAAACATTGATCTTTAAAGGGTTTTTGAATTTTTATGTTTCTTTTGAAACACCCGTTTCGCGGAGAAAGAGGGATTCGAACCCCCGGACCTGTTACAGTCAACAGTTTTCAAGA
>CAZTLN010000024.1:0-28042 GCA_964614445.1 uncultured Flavobacterium sp.
ATTAATCATTGTTACCTTATTAATCATTGCCGCTTTATACGTGAAGTTCTGGTAAGATAAACGATAATAGTTTTAAATTGGAAAGTGTGGAGTTGAATTCGTTTGACTTCACATTTTTTTTGTGTTTAAGTTCAAAGTCGGCTTTAAGTTGTGAAACTCATTCGTGGTCTTAATTTTGTTTTATTTCAGTAACGACCGTAAATCATTTCTGTATTTAGAGGCACTTTTTCCTGTGAATTTTTTGAATGATTTATTAAAGTGACTGTAATTGTTAAATCCGCATTCAAAGCTTATTTCCGTAATACTTATTGGTTTTTCAGCTAATAGTTTGGAAGCGTGTACCAATCGGTAATCATTTACAAAATTAGTGAAAGTCTTATGCGTTGTTTTTTTAAAATAACGGCAAAAGGAAGGGACAGTCATACTTACCTTTTCTGCAATTTCGTCCAGACTTATGGCTTGTTGAAAATTATCTTTTACGTAATTAAATATAAAATTAATTCTTTCATTATCCTGAACCTGTAATTCCATAAAAAAGCCTTCAGCATTTAAGATTTTTGTCTCCCCAGGTGAGGATTCCAAAAGGTTTAAAATTTCTATGATGGTCAATAATCGTTCAATTGGCGATTGATTTTCCATTTTGTCAATTTTCTTACCAACTTTTCTTTTGGTCTTTCCTTCAAAAGTTATTCCTGCTTTTGCTAATTGTATAAGGTTTTTAATATTTCTCATCTCCGGAATTTCAAAAAAATAATCTCCGAGAAAGTCAGGTTTCATTTGAATTACAATTTTATTTCTGTTTCCCGTTTGCTCGTTGGTGTAGCCACAGTGAGGCAAATTGCTACCAATTAAAGTCAAATCGCCATTGGTATAATAAGAAATGTGACTTCCCACCTGTCGTCTTCCCGATCCTCCATTTACATAGACCAGTTCGATTTCAGGATGGTAATGCCAAAAATTTGAATTGTTAATGACATTATGTTTTGTTATTGTGAAAGAGCTTCCGAAGGAGGGTTCTATTAATTTGAGGTTGGGGAAATTAGTTTTCATAATCTTATTTGTTTGATTATCAGTACTAATTTAAAAAAAAATGGCATAAAGGTTTTAATTTTAACCTATAACGTTATCGTAAATGGTAATGTAGCATAGAAATTGGAAAATGTACTGTCCCAACCTTTTTGGGGTATGCAATAACTTTGTTTTAGTTAATGATTATTAATCTAAAAACATGTAGTTATGAAAAAGATTGTAAAAATTAGTTTGATGTTGGGTATAGTTCTACTGGCAATGAATGTGTATGCGGTTGCCATAAAATTTTCATTACAGAAAAAGATCCGTCAGGAAAAAATGGTAACATTTGGTCTAAATGATAAAAATAAAATTGAGTTGTCTATTTATGACGAAAATGAAAAGTTAATTAATACCCAAAGTATTTTTTCTAATGGGAAAATGATTTGGACCTACGATTTGAATAACTTTCCCGAAGGGGTTTATTATATTGTTGCTGAGTCTCCTGCCAAAATTACTAAATACGAAGTTTTGGTAGTTAGCGAAAGTGCTACAGTAATGTCGGACCCACTTATGGAATTATCGAAACCGGTCTTATAAAATTTAAAACAGCGGTAAATGGTCATAAAAAGTATACTTTATGAAAAGATGCTATCCGGGGAATAAAATTTAAAAATAATTTATTCATAAATATATTTTGGCACGACTTGTGGTAATACAAAAATGGTGAAAATTGCTATTTGGTAGTAATGGTTAGTTAGTGTAAAAAAGGCTGTCTTATTTGACAGCCTTTTTTTATTGTTCACTCATGGCATTCCAACCACGTGCTTTTAAAGCAATTTTGGTATTGGCTCTAGTAATAAGGTGTATGCCTTCGCTTTCCTGTGTCATGTGCCCAATTACGGTAAAATTTGGATTGCCTTTTATTTTATCAAAATCCTCGAGTGGAATCGTGAATAATAATTCGTAATCTTCACCACCGTTTATAGCTACTGTGGTACTGTCAATATTAAATTCCTCACAAACATTTATAAATTGAGGGTCTAATGGTAATTTGTCTTCATATAGATTGCAACCTACATTTGATTGCTTACAAATGTGGATAATCTCTGACGATAAACCATCCGAAATATCTATCATTGATGTTGGTTTTATTTCCAGGGCATGTAATAAGGTGCGAACATCAGTTCGCGCTTCAGGTTTTAGTTGACGTTCTATCAGGTAGGAGTAAGCTTCTAAATCGGGTTGTGAGTTTGGATTTACCTGAAAAACCTGTTTTTCCCTTTCTAAGACCTGCAATCCCATGTATGCAGCTCCTATGTCTCCGGTAACGACTAATAGATCGGTGTCTTTTGCTCCATTTCTGTATGCAACTTGCTCTTCATCAGCTTCTCCAATGGCGGTGATACTTATGATTAATCCTTTTTGTGAAGACGTCGTGTCTCCGCCTATAACATCTACTTTATATTGGTTTGAAGCGAGTGTTATTCCCATAAATAATTCTTCCAATGCCTCGAGTGGAAACCGATTGGAAACGGCTAAGGAAACTGTAATTTGGGTAGGTTTGGCATTCATTGCGCAAATGTCTGAAACGTTTGCAACTACAGCTTTATATCCAAGATGCTTCAGTGGGACATATGCCAGATCAAAATGAACACCCTCAATCAATAAATCTGTGGAAACAACTACTTTTTTATCTTTAAAGTTTAAAACTGCTGCGTCATCTCCAATTCCTTTTAGTGTGGATTCTTGGGTGATTTCAAAATTTTTTGTCAAATGGTCAATCAATCCAAACTCTCCTAATTCTGAGATACTTGTGCGTTTTGGGCTTTTATCTTCAATCATTTTTTTTGATATTGAGTTTGCAAATATACAAAGAATTATGGCCCTAATTTCGATGGTTTATTGATGTTTTTTTTGCACCTTTAAGTGATAAAAACAGTGTACAATGAAAACTTACGATATTGTTACCCTAACGGTGAGTCCTGCTTTGGACAAGAGTGCCCATTTTTCAGGCTTGGTTCCGGAATTGAAGATCAGATGTCATTCAGAATTGTATGATGCCGGAGGAGGAGGGGTAAATGTTTCTAAAGCTATCTCAAGGCTCGAGGGGAATTCTTTGGCAGTGCTTACAACAGGTGGGCCAACAGGTGAAATGCTGAAGAAGATTTTAGAAAGGGAGTCGGTTTTTTTTGAAGCCATAGAAACGGAGACCTGGACCAGAGAAAATTTTGTTGCCGTTGATGACAATACAAATTCTCAATACCGTTTTGTTTTTCCGGCACCCACCGTTAGTAATGAGGAGGCAGATAAAATTCTTAAGGCTATTGAAACCCTAGATTATAAATATTTGGTTATCAGTGGTGGCTTAAGTGCCGGTTTGCCGGATGATTTTTATAAGAAAATAGTATTGAATGTAAATAAGACCAACTCCCGAATCATTATTGATACTAGCGGAGAAGCCCTAAAAAAAGCTTTGGATGCTGGGGTTTATCTTATTAAACCCAACGTTGGCGAGCTTGCAAAACTTACAGGCGTTGAACGTTTGGAAATAGGAGAGGTAAATGCGGCGGCAAAAGAAATTATTGACAAGGGCGGAGCGGAAATTGTAGTAGTTTCCCTTGGGCCTCAGGGTGCAGTTTTGGTTACCAAAGATAATTGTGAATATGTGCCTGCTCCCAATGTTGCCAAAAAAAGTACGGTTGGCGCTGGTGACAGCATGGTTGGTGGAATGGTATGGGCCTTAGCTCAGGGTAAATCTTTAAAAGAGGTAGTTCGTTGGGGTGTGGCCTGTGGTTCTGCGGCTACCATGAACGAGGGGACGCAACTTTTTAAAAAAACAGATGCAAGCCGATTGTTTAAGTGGTTGCAGGATAAATAAAAAGCATTTGACTAAAAACAAAAAAACCTGGAGATTTGAGTTTCCAGGTTTTATATTTTGTTTTGGACTTAATCGTTTAATTTAAGTACTGCCATAAACGCTTCTTGTGGGATTTCTACATTTCCAACCTGGCGCATACGTTTTTTACCTTTTTTCTGTTTTTCCAATAACTTACGTTTACGGGAAATGTCACCTCCATAACATTTTGCGGTAACATCTTTACGCAGTGCCTTAACGGTTTCACGAGCGATGATTTTGGCTCCGATTGCAGCCTGAATGGGGATGTCAAACTGTTGCCTTGGAATTAATTCTTTTAATTTTTCGGTCATTTTCTTACCAATATTGTAAGCGTTGTCTTCGTGAATCAATGCCGAAAGGGCGTCTACGTTTTGCGCGTTTAGTAATACATCCAGTTTTACTAATTTAGAAGTACGCATTCCTATCGGAGAATAGTCAAAAGAGGCATATCCTTTGGAAACAGTTTTTAGTCTGTCATAAAAATCAAATACTATTTCAGCCAGCGGCATGTCAAAATTCAATTCCACCCTTTCCGGAGTCAAATATGTTTGATTTGTAATTAAACCACGTTTTTCGATACAAAGGCTCATTACGTTTCCTACAAAATCTGATTTTGTAATTATAGTTGCTTTAATAAATGGTTCTTCTACACGGTCCAATTTTGATGGTTCCGGTAAGTCAGAAGGGTTGTTTACAACAATTGGAGTATTAGGTTCTTTTTTGGTGTATGCCAAATACGAAACGTTAGGAACGGTTGTAATTACGGTCATATCAAATTCTCTTTCAAGTCGCTCCTGAATGATTTCCATGTGCAACATTCCCAAGAATCCGCAACGGAAACCAAAACCTAAGGCAGCAGAACTTTCGGCTTGGAAAACTAATGATGCGTCGTTCAACTGTAATTTTTCCATTGAAGATCTCAGGTCTTCATAGTCTTCAGTGTCTACTGGGTAAATTCCCGCAAAAACCATCGGTTTTACGTCCTCAAAACCGGTAATCATTTTTGTGGTAGGAGTTTTGGCGTCCGTGATGGTATCACCCACTTTGACTTCTTTGGCTTCTTTTATACCTGAAATAAGGTAGCCTACATCTCCTGTTGAAATGACATTTTTTGGAACCTGATTTAATTTTAATGTACCAATTTCATCAGCAAAGTATTCATTTCCGGTTGCCATGAATTTAATCTTTTGCCCCTTTGTGATTTCTCCGTTTACCACTCTGAAGATAACTTCGATTCCTCGGAATGGATTATAGACCGAGTCAAAAATTAGGGCTTGTAAGGGTTCAGCTGGGTCTCCTTTTGGAGCTGGAATCTTTTCGATTATCGCTGATAAAATATTTTCTACACCGAAACCTGTTTTCCCTGAAGCGTGTATAATGTCTTCTAGGTCACATCCTAATAAATCAATGATATCATCACTTACTTCTTCGGGATTTGCACTTGGTAAATCTACCTTATTCAAAACAGGAATTATCTCCAAGTCATTTTCTAAAGCTAAATAGAGGTTGGAAATGGTTTGTGCCTGAATGCTCTGCGCAGCATCAACAATTAATAAAGCGCCTTCGCAAGCAGCAATCGAACGGGAAACTTCATACGAAAAATCAACGTGCCCAGGAGTATCAATTAAATTCAGTATGTAATCTTCACCTTTGTATTTATATTCCATTTGGATGGCATGACTCTTTATAGTGATTCCTCGCTCACGCTCTAGGTCCATATTGTCCAATAATTGCGCTTTTTCCTCACGAGCAGTCACCGTTTGTGTTGCCGCAAGCAGGCGGTCGGCAAGGGTACTTTTACCATGGTCAATATGTGCAATTATGCAAAAATTCCTTATTTTTTTCATTTTATCCATCTGTCAATTTTGTATGTAATTGTGCGCGAAGTTTTACATTGCATTTCTGTTTTCTGCCAACTTCTTTTGGACTAAATTTCTGGATTATTTGGTATAAGAAAACTTCTTTTTTTGCCATTTAAATCTCTAGCTGTTTTAGGCCAACATTTAATCTGCAAATATACGCTAAAATCAATAGCTTCAAAGCTTATAATTTACATTCTAAAAGCTTTAGAACGAAGTCTTTCCTCATTCATTCTTTTATGGTTTCATCTAAAAAACGTAATTTTGCGCCAAAATTTAGCAGATGGTCAAGATTGGCAACATAGAATTACCTGATTTTCCTTTACTTCTTGCTCCAATGGAGGACGTGAGTGATCCGCCATTTCGCAGATTATGCAAAATGCATGGAGCTGATTTGATGTATTCGGAATTTATTTCTTCAGAAGGTTTAATTCGAGATGCTATCAAGAGCCGGATGAAACTGGATATTTTTGATTATGAGAGACCAATTGGTATCCAGATATTTGGAGGGGATGAGGAAGCAATGGCTCTTTCGTCAAAAATCGTATCTACTGTAAATCCTGATTTGATTGATATCAATTTTGGTTGTCCCGTAAAAAAGGTGGTTTGTAAGGGTGCAGGTGCCGGAGTTTTGAAGGATGTTGATTTAATGGTGCGCTTAACAAAAGCAGTTATTGACAGTACGGATCTTCCTGTCACCGTAAAAACGCGATTGGGATGGGATGATAATTCCATAAATATTGATGAGGTGGCAGAGCGTCTGCAGGATATTGGCGTTGCAGCCTTAAGTATCCATGCCAGAACTCGTGCTCAAATGTATAAAGGGCATTCCGACTGGTCGCATATTGCCAGAGTTAAAAACAACCCGAGAATTACCATGCCAATCTTTGGAAATGGAGACATAGATAGTCCTGAAAAGGCATTGCAATATAAAAATGAATACGGTATTGATGGGATAATGATCGGTCGTGCCGCAATTGGATATCCTTGGATTTTCAGAGAAATCAAACATTTTTTTAATACAGGTGAACATCTCGCAAAGCCTACAGTGGTTGACAGAGTTGAAGCTGTACGCAATCATCTTAGATGGGCAATGGACTGGAAAGGGGGAAGACTGGGTATAGTGGAGACCAGACAACATTATACAAACTACTTCAGAGGGATACATTCTTTTAAACCCTACAAACAAAAGCTGGTAACTTTAGACCATCCTGAAGAATTATTCGCTATCCTGAATGAAATTGAACAGGCATATGCCGGATACGAGGTAATATAAGGGTTTTTAATCCAATAGTTTCTTACTCACTCTGCTGCTGGCAATTAAAGAAGCGGCAAATCCCAGGCTTAGGATTGTCGCAAGTACAATCAGTACATTTTCAATTGAAAAAACAACCGGATATGCCAGGCTGGGCGTTATCATCACCCACTCAAAATGTTGTTGAAGAAGTACTATTATCATTCCCAAGAAAAGTCCAATCAAACCGCCAAAAAAAGAAAGGAGCGTACCCTGCAGTAAAAATATTTTACGCAAATCCCTTATTTCAGTTCCCAGATTAAAGAGCGTTTTTAGATTTCCTTTTTTGTCCAAAATCATCATAATCAGGGCACCGATTAGGTTAAAAAGTGCCACAATGATGACTAAAGTAAAAATAAGATATACCGCAATATTTTCGGTGTTCAGCATTTTGTACAGTGACTCATTTAGTTGCGCCCGGTTTCTAACGATGATTCTATTGTTGAATATTTTTTTCAGCGTTTCTGCTATTGCTTTTTCGTCTGCAGCTGGTTTTTCTTTGAATTCAATTCCGGAAACCTGATGGGTTTTGTATTCCAATAGCTCCTGTGCCAATCCTAAATCGGAAAAAACGTATTTGGAATCTAAATCATCATTGATGGCATATACTCCTACCGGAAAAATTTCTGACTTATTAAATGCTTGTTCTGCACTTTCAATGGAACCTTTGCCTGGCCTTGGAACCAAGACTTCCAGATGTTTATTGTAATCAAGAATGCCTAAAGATAATTTACTTGCAAAACCATATCCTACAACAACCTGGTAGGTGTTTTTTTCAAGCCATTGCCCAGTGTAGATGATTTTTTTTACATCATTGACCTTGCCATAATTATTATCTACTCCTTTTAGGTAAGTTACCTCCTGTTTATTATCGAATGTAAATAAAACGCGCTCCTCTATAACTTTTGAATAGGAAACAATACCACCAATTTTTTTTATTTGATTTTCCTGCTGCGGCGTTACAAAGAAAGATTTTCCTTTGATACTGCTTATTTTTAGGTCAGGGTCGGTATCGTTGCTGAAGGAAAGACTGAAGACTTTTAAACCACTGAACACGGATAATACCACAAATAAAGCCATTGCTCCGACAATAATCCCCATGCTGGCAATGCGGTTGATGATGTTGATAGCATTGTTTTTACTGTCACTGATTATGTAACGCTTGGCTATGTATAAAGGAAAATTCAAGGTTTAAGACTGTCTTCTTTTGTCTAATAAATCTCTGTTTTCTATAGGGTTCTCTTTGTTTTTTAACGCATTGTCGATTTTTTCTATATAGTCTAGGGTATCATCGATAAAGAAAACCAAATTTGGGACCTTTCTTAATTGAAGGCGTACCCTTTGAGATAAATCATGCTTGATTAAATTGGAATTGGTTTTAATAGCTTTTAATGTCTCCTCTGCCTTTTCCTGGGGGAATATACTTAAATATACAGTAGCTATTGATAAATCAGTAGTTACAGCAACTTTGGATACCGAAATAATTAAATTGCTTATTCCGTTTTTTCTCACTTCACCTTGTAAGATTTCAACCAGTTCTTTTTGGATGACTCCTCCTATTTTTTTCTGTCTGTTTGTTTCCATATTGCAAAAATACTACTTTTAAACATTAAACGGGCAAATTTTAAATTCGTACAAATTATCGAGAATTTTGTCTTATGTAAATATCGTAAATGGAAAGAAATTCTTTTTTAATATATGATGCCTCTGCAGGTTCTGGAAAAACCTATGCATTGGTAAAAGAGTACCTTAAAATTATTTTGCTTTCGCCAAAAAATGATGCTTATCGAAATATTCTGGCAATTACCTTTACCAATAAGGCAGTTCATGAGATGAAGAGCAGGATTGTAGGAAGTTTGTCTGAATTCGTTAAAGATAACCCTTCAACGAAAGCTGAGGTTTTGATGGGTGACCTGGCCAAAGAAACAAAACTTCCTATTAAAGATATAAAGGCAAAAGCGCAGCAGATAATTAAGCATATTATACATAATTATGCTGCCTTTGATATTTCAACCATAGATAAATTTACTCATAAGGTAATTCGTGCCTTTGCGCATGATTTGAATTTACCAATGACATTTGAAGTTTCCCTTGACACCGAAAATTTATTGGTGGAGGCTATTGATGCTATTATTGCGCAGGCAGGAACTGATGCTACGCTTACCAAGCTATTGCTGGATTTTACTTTGGAGAAAACAGATGATGACAAATCATGGGACATTTCCAGAGAAATCATGGATGTGGGTCGTTTGGTGCTCAATGAAAATAACCGAAATGAAATTAGTCAGTTTCATGACAAAACTATTGGTGATTTTTTAGCTATAAAAAAGCATTTAAAAACTGCTTGTGATGAACTGGATAAAGTTAACTCCCAATTAGCACAAACTGCTCTCGGGTTAATAGAGGAGAAAGGTATCGATTTGAAGTCTTTTTCCCGAGGTACTTTCCCGAATCATTTGATTAGTATCCGCGATGAGAAATATAATTCCAGCAATAAAAAATACCATACAGCTGAAGATATTGTCATAATTAAAGCGGCTAAGGATAGGGATTTAATAGAAAATATCATACCCGACTTACTGCAAACATTAGAATTGATCTATAAGAATTTTGGAAAGAGGGATTTTTATACGGCATTTCTAAGAAATATTACACCTCTTTCTCTTTTGAACACCGTGAATAAAGAATTGGAAAAAATTCAGGAAGATCAAAATGTCCTTTCCATTTCGGAATTCAATGCGATTATCCACCGGGAAATTCAAAATCAACCGGCACCCTTTATCTACGAAAGATTAGGCGAAAGGTATCGCCATTTTTTTATTGATGAATTTCAAGATACTTCCGAAATGCAATGGCAAAACCTGATTCCGTTAATTGACAACGCTCTTTCAGGTCAGGATGATTATGGAAACAAGGGGACACTAATGATAGTGGGTGATCCCAAACAATCCATTTACAGATGGCGTGGTGGAAAAGCAGAGCAATTTATTGAATTAAGCAAAGAAGAAAATTCTCCATTTAGTAATCGTGATCATAAAATAGAACATCTCGAAACCAATTACCGTTCTTATTCTCAAATAATTGAGTTTAATAACGAGTTTTTTAAATTATTATCATCAGAATTCGAAAATCCTGATTACCGATATTTATACGAGCATCGCAGTCATCAAAACACGACTGCTAAAAGTGGTGGTTATGTCAATATTTCATTTATACCAAAGGATGAAGTAATTGATATAGAAGATAGGGAGGCATTAGATAAATCTGATTTATATGGTTTGGCAACCATAAATAGTATTGAAAAAGTGCTTCAGGAAGGCTTTCAGTATAGTGATGTTGTCATCTTGGTACGTAAAAGAGATCAGGGAATTGCGATTGCTAATTATTTAACAGAGAATAATATTCCGATCTTGTCTTCTGAAACCCTGATGATAAACAATTCAACGGAAGTGCAACTGATTATTAATCTATTGAGGTATCTGAAAAATAATGCTGATCTTGAATCAAAAGCTCATTTTTTATATCATCTCGCTCAAAACAATCAAGATGGTTTGGAAGTGCATGACTTTATTTCAAAAGGGATGCAATTTAATAAAGAGGTTGATTTTGAAAATTGGTTGGTGAATTATGGAATAGGGCTTTCATTTCAGAATATTCGGAAAAAATCATTGTATGAGGCAGTTGAAATTATTGTTTCTAAATTTCTTTCCGTCGAGGCATCTGCAGGTAATGCCTATGTTCAGTATTTTCTGGATATTGTTCTGGAAAGGGATATTAGAAACCAGGCAGGCGTAGCTGATTTTCTTGATTTTTGGGAGAAAAATGCTGAGAAATTTAGTATCCCTTCTCCGGAAGGGAATAATGCTGTCAAAATTATGACAATTCACCGATCAAAGGGATTGGAGTTTCCTGTGGTTATTATGCCGTTTGCAGAACAGGATTATGGCAGAGGACCAAAAGATAAACTTTGGATAAATACTGATGAAGTTTCTATTGATTTGCCAAAAATTCTGATTGATAACAGTAAAGCTGTGGAAGGTTTTGGTGAAGAAGCTAATTTGGTGTACTCACAAAAAAAGCAGGAAGAGTTGTTGGATAACATCAATGTTTTATATGTTGCTTTAACTCGTGCCGAGGAACAATTGTTTGTAATCTCAAATATGAATTTATCCAAGGATGGTGAACCTGTAAAAAATAATCTGAGTTCCTTTTTTATAAACTATCTTTTAGAAAAAGGATTTTTTGATAAAAATGTATTTGAATATGAGTTTGGGGATAAAGCCAAAAAATCTGAAGGAGCTGCTTTTGTTGATAATTCCAAGCCAATTGTCATGGTAAAGGATGCATTGAATGCAAAAAATATCAAAATTGCACAACGTGAAGCGTTGATGTGGGGAACAAAACAACAGGAGTCCATAGAATATGGTAATGTTATTCATGAGATTTTATCATTTGTAAAAACATCTGAAGATGTTGGTTTAGCAATTGACAAAGCCATTGAAAGTGGGTTAATAAATTTATTGCAAAAGGATTTGGTCCACCAAACCGTTATCGATATTGTCAATCATGAAGAACTGGCGATTTTTTTTGAAAAAGGAAACGAAATTTTGAATGAAAAGACCATTGTTCAAAAGAATGGAAAAGCCGTTAAACCGGATAGAATTGTGGTTAAAGCGGAAAGTGAAGTCTATTTGTTGGATTACAAAACGGGAGCCGACAATCCAAAATACAAGAAACAGTTAGAAGATTATCAGGAAGCCCTAAATTCAATGGGCTACGTAGTAAAAAATAAGGCCTTAGTTTTTATTGGTGAAAAAATTAGGGTGGTCAACTTGTAGTCTGGCAATTGTATTACTTTTATCAATATTTATTTTGCAGTTGTGACCTGTTTGGTGTATGATATTGTATTTAAATAACAAGTATTTTATTATTAATAAAATGAGGCGTCTAAAAAAACGGTTTAATTCTTTGTGTTTTGACGGGTTTTTTTGTTAAATCTTTGGTATATAAATAATTATAGGTTAATATGTTAGTGGTTTTTATAGGTTTTTTTTAACATTCTGTTTTGTAGTTAAAAATTTACGAGTTACATTTGTTGGTAATTAACAAATTTGTAATTAAAAATTAAAGTATGAAACATCTTAACAAACTTTTTTTTACTGCGATGATGGTTATGGGATTAAGTTCTCAGGCGCAAGACAGTAACAACCCATGGGCTTTATCTTTCGGAGTTAACGCCGTTGACACCAGAACCAGCGCTGGTGGGGATAATTTTTTGAATCATTTCGATTCTTTCTTTAACGCGAAGGAAGATTGGAATGTGTTGCCGTCCATATCCTATATTGGTTTATCTAGATTTGTGGGTGATAATTTCACCTTTGGAATTCAGGGGTCAGCCAACAAGATTACTAAATTTGCAGAAAATGTTGGTGGTAGTACAGTAGAAATTGTAAATCCAGGAGATTTAATGTATTACGGAATTGATGGAGCTGTTAAATACAGTTTTATGAATTTGATTAAATCTAAGGTAATTGATCCATCATTAAAACTTGGAGGGGGTTATACATTTTTGGGAGATAGTAGTTTTGGAACCCTAAATCCAGGGGCATCTTTAACTTTATGGTTCTCTGAAAATGTTGGATTTGAACTTGCAAGCAACTATAAAAAAGCATTCGGAACGGATGATCCATTAGTAAGATCTCACTTCCAACACACAGCAGGAATTGTTTTCAAATTTGGAGGAAAAGATACTGATAAAGACGGTATTTACGACAAAGATGATGCTTGTCCGGAAGTTGCAGGTTTAAAAGAATTCAACGGCTGTCCAGATACAGACGGTGATGGAATTATTGATTCAGAAGATGCTTGTCCGGAAGAAGCTGGTTTGAAAAAATTCAACGGATGTCCTGATACTGATGGCGACGGTATTGCAGATAAAGATGATGCTTGTCCTACGGTAGCTGGTTTAGCTTCTTTAAAAGGTTGTCCAGATGCTGATAAAGACGGAGTTGCTGATAAAGACGATAAATGTCCACAAGTGGCAGGACCAAAAGAAAATGCCGGTTGTCCATGGCCTGATGGGGATGGTGATGGAGTTGCTGACAAGGATGATGAATGTCCTGAAGTTGCAGGTCCTGCAAGTAATAAAGGTTGTCCTGAAGTAACACCTGAAGCCATTGATGCATTAAAAACTCAAGCGAGATTCATCTATTTTAACACAGGTAAATCTACATTCAAATCAGCTGATGTTCCAATGAGAATAAACGCTATTGCAGAGATTGTTAAAAAGTTCCCTAATTCTGATCTTACAATTGAAGGTCATACTGATAATGTAGGGTCTGAAAGAGGAAATCAAAAACTTTCAGAGGAAAGAGCTACCGCTGTAAAAAATGCCTTAATCGAAAGAGGAGTTTCTTCAAACAAGATTAAATCTGTAGGTTATGGTGAGTCTAAACCAATAGCGACTAACAAAACTGCTGCTGGCAGAGCTTTAAACAGAAGAACAGAAATTATCATTAAATAATTTCTTTAAAATAAAATGATTGAAAACGCCTCGATTTATCGGGGCGTTTTTTTATTTTTAGTGCATGATAAACATTTCTTTTTTAGATAAAATTGCCTGTACTTTATTGGAGACCAGCTCAGATAAATTATCTGATAGTATCGTTGTACTTCCTAATAAAAGAGCTAAAATTTTCCTGATAGAAGCTCTCAAAAAGCAAATTTCAAACAATATTTTTGCTCCTAAAATTATCAGCATAGAGGAATTTATTCAGGATGTTGCCGGTATTAGAAATATAGATTCCATAGAATTGCTTTTTGAATTTTATGAAGTTTACTTGTCTGTAACTGAAAAGTCCAATCAGCAATCCTTTGAGTTGTTTGCTAACTGGGCAAAAACTTTGTTACAGGATTTTAATGAAATAGATCGCTATTTATTAGATCCGTTGCATGTGCTTTCTTATCTGAAAGATATTGAGGATATAAAAAAGTGGGGTATTGAAGTCGAAAACAAAACTAAGCTTCTTGAAAATTATATTGATTTTTGGAAATTATTGCCTCATTATTATCAGTCCTTATATAATCATTTGCTGTTCAAAGGGATAGGTTATCAGGGTTTGATTTACAGGGAAGCAGTTAAGAACTTAGATCACTTTACTAATGCAATTAAGGAAGAAAATTTTGTTTTTGCCGGTTTCAATGCACTGAATGCTTCCGAAGAAAAAATTATACAGCACTTACTTGAAAATGGCATTGCAAAAATCTATTGGGATGCAGATCAGACTTTTCTCAATGATCCCTATCATGATGCGGGCTACTTTTTGAGAAAATATAAAGAAAAGTGGAGGCATTATAAATTTCACCCTTTTGAATGGATTGTAAATGATTTTGCACATACGAAAAATATTCAAGTAATAGGTACTCCTAAAAGTATCGGCCAGACAAAGATTGTTGGAAATATTATTGAGAATTTCATCGAAAATAATCCAGAAACTAATTTAGATAAGGTAGCACTTGTCTTAGGTGAGGAGAATTTATTGATACCGCTTCTCTATTCGTTGCCTGCCAAGGTAAATGCTTTGAATATAACCATGGGGTATCCCGCAAAAACAAATCCTGTACAAATATTGGTTTCAAAAATGTTTAAAATGCATACTAATGTGTTGTCCAGGAATGCAAAAAATTATGTGTTTTATTATAAAGACATTTTAGATGTTCTAACCCATCCTTTGGTGGAATCTTATGCTGCTACTACTGATTGTGTGGAATATATTAATAAGAATAACTACACTTTTATTAGCCATAAGAAATTGATGGATTTAAATCCACAACCAAAAGATTTGTTTTCATTGCTGTTTAATAAATGGGAAAATGGGACTGTTGCTGTTTTGCAAACTGTTTCCCAATTGTTATTAAATATTAAAAATAATTTAGATAAAGGAAATGAAGAGGATAAGGTGGCAAAGGCATTTGTGTATGCTGTTTTTAAAGTAATCAACAAATTAATAAGCTATTATTCGAGACATCAGCATATTGATAAAATAGAAACATTACATGCTATTTACAGGCAGATTATTGATTTAGCTGAGGTGTCATTTGAAGGGGAGCCTTTAAATGGTTTGCAGATTATGGGCGTCCTGGAGAGTCGTGTTTTAGATTTTGAAACCGTTATTGTTACCTCTATGAACGAGGGGAAATTTCCGGCGGGGAAATCCCAAAATTCTTTTATTCCTTATGATGTTAAAAAGGAGCTGGGATTGCCTACTTTTAAAGAGAAGGATGCTATTTATACCTATCATTTTTACCATTTGCTGCAAAGAGCAAAAAATATTTTTCTGCTATACAATACAGAAGGGGAGGGCTTAGATGCCGGTGAAAAAAGCCGATTTATTACTCAGTTGGAGGTAGAGAAACAGGCCAATCATTCCATCTCACACGAAATATTTAATGCTGTGCTGCCTGAAACTGCTTCAAATCCTATGCTTATCGAAAAATCGGCAGCAGTAATGGAACGTTTGGCAGAGATAGCAAAAGCAGGTTTTTCTCCCTCGGCTTTGACAAGTTATATTCGAAATCCAATTCAGTTCTACTTTCAAAAAATTCTCCGCATCAAAGAGGTGGAGGAAGTAGAGGAGAGTATTGCCCTCAATACATTGGGAACAATAATTCATGAAACGCTACGGGCATTATATGAGCCTTTTGTTGGTAAATTTATCAGCGAGTCAAATATTGAGAATTGTTTAAAACTGGGAGAGGCAGAGGTTCTTAAACAATTTAAAATTGTTTACAAAGAAGGTGAGATAAAAAAAGGGAAAAATCTTTTGGCTTCTGCTGTAGCTAGGAGGAATGTTGAAAATTTTCTCAAAAAAGAATTGGAAAACATAAGATCTGGGGACTCAGTTAAAATTATTGCTTTAGAAAAAACCTTTGAACGTATTTTGGATCATCCCGATTTGCCTTTCCCAGTTTTAATTAAAGGGAATGTAGACCGAATAGAAGAACGTAACGGAAATATCCGGATTATAGATTATAAAACAGGAAAAGTAGAAAAGGCAAATGTTAGTTTAAAAACATGGGACGGCCTTACGCAGGATATCAAAAATGATAAAATCATACAGGTATTAGCCTATGTCTATATGTATGAGAATGAGGCTGAAGCTAAACCTATTGAAGCAGGGATTATTTCGTTCAAAAATTTAAAATCAGGCTTCTTGCCTTTTAATTTTAAAGTAGATAAAGAAGTTCAACCAATAATCAACGAAGAAATAATGAACAGCTATTTGGATCAAATAGTTCTTTTGTTGAAAGAGATATTGGATGAGACCATTCCTTTTGAGGAAAAAATCTAAATTTTTTTAAAGAAATTCAGTAATACAGCTGTTAATTCATCCTGATTTTCTATATGCGACATGTGACCATCAGCAAAGGTTACAAGTTGAACTTTGGTGTCTTCAATTTGCTTTTTGGTGTCCTGATATTGTAAAACAGGATCTTTTTCTCCTAAAATTAGCATTTTGGGATATGGAGTAAGGTGCAGTAAAACTTCCCGGTCCATTCTTATTTTCATTCCTTCAAGGGAGGCAACAATTCCCTGCAAGGGGGTTTTTAATGCTTCTTTTTTTGTGTGTTCAATTTCGTCTTTGAGCCTGATTCGATTTTCTTCGCTAAATAAATTTGAGATTGACAATGAAATGAAATTTGCAAAGGATTGCTTAACGGCTTTTATGGCCCGATCTCGGTTTGCTTTTCGCTCCTCGCTGTCGGCCTGTGATGTTGAGTTTAATAAAACTAATCCTTTTACAAAATCTGGATACAATTCTGCGAAAGCTAGCGATACGTAACCCCCCATAGAATGCCCCACCAAAGCGGCCTTTCTGATTCTTAATTCGGAGAGTACTGCATGTACTGCATCGGCATTGTCTTCCATGCTATGTACGTAACCCAAGCAATCTGTTTGGCCATGACCTAATAAATCAATTGTTATGACTCTGTTCTTCTGGGCTAATTTGTCAATGTAGTTCGTCCAGATCTTTTGATTTTCCAAAAAGCCGTGAAGTAATACAATTGCAGTTCCTTTGCCCGTATCTGTATATGAAATCGAAGTATTTTTAAACCTAAGCTGTCTCAAAACCTAACTTTATTTTCGGGCAAAATTAAAATTTTAATTATTTTGAACCAGTCTGATTTTAGGATTTGTTCCTTTTTTTTAAAACCGATTGTCACCGTCCAATAGATTTCCTAAACCACCTAAAATGCTTCCTTCGTCTCTGCTGCTTCCTCCAGATTTTGGGGCTGATGCTATAATTCTGTCTGCCAGGCGACTGAACGGAAGAGATTGGATGAAGACTGTCCCCGGACCACGCAAAGTCGCATAAAAAAGTCCTTCCCCACCGAAAAGGGAATTTTTTATTCCTCCTATAAATTCAATATCATAATCTACATCTTTAGTAAAACCGACTATACAACCAGTATCGACCTTTAGTACTTCTCCGGGTCCCAATTCTTTTTTTGCCAAGGTTCCGCCTGAATGTACGAAAGCCATACCATCGCCTTCAATTTTTTCCATGATAAAACCTTCACCACCAAACAGTCCGCGTCCTAGCTTTTTTGAGAATTCAATGCCCACAGAAACTCCTTTTGCGGCGCAAAGAAATGCACTTTTTTGGCAGATAAATTTTCCCTGAAATTGTGTAAGGTCTATCGGTAATATTTTTCCGGGATAAGGAGCGGCAAATGAAACTTTTGCTTTTCCGTAATTATTATTTATAAAAGCAGTCATAAAAAGGCTTTCACCTGTAAGAACACGCTTTCCTGCATTTAATAATTTGCCAAAAACACCGGTATTGTCATCAGATCCATCACCAAAAATAGTCTGCATCTGAATGTTGTTGTCCATCATCATAAAGCTTCCTGCTTCGGCTACCACTATTTCCTGTGGATCCAATTCGATTTCCACATATTGCATTTCTTCGCCGAAAATTTCATAATCTATTTCATGTGCTTTCATGCTGTCAATGTTAAATTTAAGAATTCATCAAATGCTCGATTTCCTCAACTTCTACGGGAATGTTTCTCATCAGGTTGAACGGTTCTCCTTTTTCCTGTATTACGACATTGTCCTCAATGCGGATTCCAAAACCTTCGGCCGGAATGTAGATTCCAGGTTCAACTGTAAAAACCATGTTGGCCTGCATCGGTTCTGTTAGAATTCCGTAGTCATGAGTGTCTAATCCCATGTGGTGAGAGGTACCGTGCATGAAATATTTTTTATAGGCTGGCCAGTTTGGATTTTCATTCTGAACGTCTACCTTGTCAATCAAGCCTAAACCTAATAATTCCGAACTCATTATTTTACCTACTTCTGCCTGATACTCTTTCCATAAAGTGCCAGGAAGGAGCATTTTGGTTGCTTCGTTTTTTACTCTCAGGACGGCATTGTAAACCGCTTTTTGTCTGTCGGAGAATTTTCCCGAAACCGGAATGGTGCGGGTAAGGTCACTGGAATAATTGGCATATTCGGCAGCTACATCCAGAAGTAAAAGATCACCTTCTTTGCACTGTTTGTTATTTTCTATGTAATGAAGGACATTAGCATTATTTCCCGATGCGATGATAGGGGTATATGCAAACCCTTTAGAACGATTGCTTATAAATTCATGGATGAATTCCGCTTCTATTTCGTATTCCATTACATTCGGTTTAACAAAAGACAGGATACGTCTAAAACCTTTTTCGGTAATATTGCAGGCATGCTGAATAAGTTCTATTTCCTCGCTTTCTTTTACAGATCGTATCCTTTGCAGAATAGGATTGCTTTTTGCTACCGCATGAGCGGGATATTTTTCCTTCCACCATTTTACAAATCGAGCTTCCCGTGTTTCAGTTTCCACCGTTGCTCTGTAATGCTCATTAGTGTTAATATAAATGGTTTCGGCATATGACATTAATTCAGCTAAAACTTTATGAAAATCCTGTAGCCAATGTACATTTCTAATCCCTGAAATTTCAAAAGCACGTTCTTTGCTAAGTTTTTCTCCTTCCCAGATGGCAATTAATTCACTGGTTTCCTTTAGAAATAATATTTCTTTTTGCTGCTCATAAGGTGCATCTGGGAAAAGTAGCAAGATGCTTTCTTCCTGATCAACGCCACTTAAATAAAAGATGTCGCGATGTTGGGCAAATGGCAGGGTACTGTCTGCACTCACCGGATAAATATCATTGGAGTTAAAAACAGCCAGACTTTTAGGCTTCATTTGAGCCGTAAATTTGCTTCGGTTTTTGATGAATAAATTGCGATCTATGGGATGATATTTCATGACAAAAATTTTAGATATACAAATCTAAAAAATCCCTTTCAAAAACAATTGCAAATGTCTTCAAATATAATAGGTGTAAATTTGCCGCAGCTTAACCTTTTTATGAGGTCATTAACGCTCTGAAAATGATTTTTAATTAATCCATTTATAATAGCGAGCGCCAATTAAGTTTGGATTTTGGTTTTCAATTCTTTCCAAAATCCATTCCTTTTTAGGTTCTTTAATACTTTGATTTTGCTCTTTTTTATGAAGTTTTTCATAAGTTTCAAAATCAATTTCAATGCCCTCGTCCAAAGTTTTAAAAAGCTTGGTTTTGCTAATTGCAGATTTCCATTCTTCCTGAATAACTCCTTCAAATACTTTTGATTTTGAACCGCTTCCATAGGCAAGAAATCCAAAGGTGTTCCCTGCAATTTCTTTGTTCGTATCATTATAATGAGCCAGCGTAGATAGGAATCCCATGAAAATAGAGCCAGTATATAAATTTCCAATGAGAGAGGAGGCTAATTCAGCAGGCATTAATTTGTCGTTTACAAATTTTTTGTATTCTTCTGTTTTGCTGGTTTCTTTGAGTTTATTCAAATAATCAGTCGGGCTTTCCTTTCCGCTTACCAATGCATTTTCAGCGTCTAATGCGTATATTTCGGAAAGCATTCTTCTTCCTTGGTAAGCGTATGGCAAGTGCATGATAATGCTGTTCCAGGATTTGTAAATTGTTTCGCTGGTAAGTTTCAATTTTTTAAAAGTAAAATAAGCCTCCTTGGTACGGTCCATGTAACATTGATTCGAATATTGGCCATCAAACACGGGTTGGTCTTTGTGGATTTCAATTTCCTTTTCGAGATTTTCAAACCATGGGTCGTTATTTTTATTTCCTGTAATAACTTCTTTGGAAAGAGTGCGAAATGGTTTGAAAAAGTCAAAAACCCCTTTGGTGCTGGTAGCCCAATAATTTTCAAATTCTATTATTCTTGGATTTACTGAGATAAGCATGGCCAAGGCCCCTGCTCCCTGAGTGTATTCGCCGGTGGAATTCAAATCGTATTTTGCAATATCTGTAGTTACCACGATTGCTTTTTTTCTTGGATTTAGTTTGATAAAATCAAGGCAGTTTTGCAAGGCATCGACCCCTCCAATACAGGCAAAGGTAAAATCGGTCACATCGCATTCTGTTAGGATATTTTCCCCGAATTTTTGTTCCATTAATTCCACAAGAAACGAACCGATGGGTTTTGCGCTGTCTACACCGCTTTCAGTGCCAACATAAATTCTGGCGATATCAGCCAGGTTGAGGTGGTTGTCCTCTATTAACTTTGTTAAAGCGTTTGCAGCAAACACCACTGCATCCTGATGGAAATCTGGTAGAGTCATTTTTAATAATCCAAGACCTTTTTCCAGTTTTTCAGGCTCAATATTCCGGGCTTGCGCCAATTTGTTTATAGGTAATTGCAATTTGGCAATATCGAAAGATATCGCATCAATTCCGGTTTTCATCTTAAAATGATTTTTTTGAATCAGCAAAGATAAAGCTGGTAAAATGGAATTGCTAATTTTGATATACACAAAATAGTCTGATTTTGTGTTTTTGTCAATTCCTAAATAATTTATCGGATATTTTTTCAAATTTATATTTTTTAAGCATCAGAGTGTTAATTGTGTATTTGCTATTGCATCAAAAAAGGGTGTTTTTACGGTAATATTGTAGTTAAAATGCTGTAAATTAGTTGTTTGTATAAAATTTAATTTTCGAAATTCAGGTTTTGGAAAACAAACTTTATAATGATTCTAAATAACAACGAAAAGGTTGTAGTTCAGTTCGTTTTACGCTATTTTTGTCGCATTTAAAACAAATTTTTTAATCATAAATTATGGCAAAATCTGGATTATTGAAATCGTCAATAGCAAAAAAAGTAGCTATGGCTCTTTCAGGGCTTTTTTTGATGTTGTTTCTTTTACAGCATTTCTTTATTAATTTGACTTCGGTTTTTAGTGCCGATACCTTTAATTCATTGTCTCATTACATGGGGTATAATCCTTTGATTCAATTTGTAATGCAGCCAATATTAATTTTTGGAGTTGTTTTTCACTTCATTATGGGATTTGTTTTAGATATTCAAAACAAGAATGCAAGACCAATTTCATATGCGAAATTTAATGGTGGAGCAGCTGCTACTTGGGCTTCAAGAAATATGATTATTTCCGGGTCAGTAGTGTTAGCATTTTTAGGTTTACACTTTTATGATTTCTGGGTTCCGGAGATGGCATATAAATATGTGGAGTGTAAACCTCTTGATGAAACAAGATATTTCCATGAGTTAGTATCTAAGTTTGAAAGTCCTGTTCGTACAGCTTTATACTCACTGTCATTTGTTTTATTGTCTTTGCACCTGCGTCACGGATTTAGTTCTTCTTTCCAATCGGTAGGTCAGAACAATAAGTACACAAAAGGAATGAAAAACTTCGGATTATGGTTTTCTGTAATCGTACCTTTAGGATTCGTTTTCATTGCATTATTTCATCATTTCAATCAACATTAATATTCAATTATAATGGCATTAGATTCAAAAATTCCAAATGGTCCTATAGCGGACAAATGGACAAATTATAAAGATCATATTAATTTAGTTAATCCGGCAAACAAACGTAATCTTGATATTATCGTTGTTGGTACCGGTCTGGCTGGAGGTTCAGCAGCTGCTACCTTGGCAGAATTAGGATATAACGTAAAAGCATTTTGCTTCCAGGATTCACCTCGTCGTGCGCACTCTATTGCAGCACAAGGGGGAATCAATGCGGCAAAAAATTATAAAGGAGATGGTGACTCTGTTTATAGATTGTTTTATGATACTGTAAAAGGAGGAGATTACCGTGCTCGTGAGGCAAACGTACACCGTTTGGCTGAAGTTTCGGCTAATATTATTGACCAATGTGTGGCTCAAGGGGTGCCATTGGCTCGTGAATACGGAGGATTATTGGATAACCGTTCTTTCGGGGGAACATTGGTTTCACGTACATTCTATGCGCAGGGACAAACAGGACAACAGTTGTTGCTTGGAGCTTATTCTGCAATGAACCGTCAAATCGGTCGTGGAAAAATTAAAATGTACAACCGTCACGAAATGTTGGAATTAGTGAAGATTGACGGAAAGGCAAGAGGAATTATCGCTCGTAATCTTATCACAGGTGAAATCGAAAGACATGCTGCACACGCAGTGGTTATCGCTTCAGGTGGATACGGAAACGTTTTCTACCTTTCAACAAATGCAATGGGTTCAAATGCAACAGCAGCTTGGAAAATCCACAAAAAAGGAGCGTTCTTCGCAAACCCTTGTTATACACAAATTCACCCGACTTGTATTCCTGTTTCAGGAGACCACCAGTCTAAACTGACTTTGATGTCTGAGTCTTTGCGTAATGACGGACGTATCTGGGTTCCTGCAAAAATTGAAGATGCTCAGGCGATTCGTGAAGGAAAGAAAAAAGCAACTGATATCGCTGAAGCTGACAGAGATTACTTCTTGGAAAGAAGATATCCTGCTTTCGGTAACCTTGTTCCTCGTGACGTAGCCTCTCGTGCTGCTAAAGAAAGATGTGATGCGGGTTTTGGTGTAAATAAAACAGGTGAGGCTGTTTACCTTGACTTTGCTGCGGCTATCCAACGTTACGGAAAAGAGCAGGCTCACGTTAAAGGATTAGATGAAAACGATAACGCATTGGTTACTAAATTAGGTACTGATATCGTTAGAAGTAAATACGGAAACTTGTTCCAAATGTATTACAAAATCGTGGACGAAGATCCGTATACAACTCCAATGAAAATCTATCCTGCGGTGCACTATACAATGGGAGGTACTTGGGTTGATTATAACTTGATGACTACAATTCCTGGTTGCTTCTCTATTGGGGAGTCTAACTTTTCTGATCACGGAGCAAACAGACTTGGAGCTTCTGCCTTGATGCAAGGTTTGGCTGACGGTTATTTTGTATTGCCATATACAATTGGTGATTACTTAGCTCCGGATATTAAAATGGGTCCTATTTCTACAGACAGACCTGAGTTTGAAGAAGCTGAAAAAGGAGTTAAAGAATTGATTGCTAATTTCATGAATAATAATGGAAAGCACTCAGTAGATCACTTCCACAAAAAATTAGGAAAAATTATGTGGAATAAAGTGGGAATGGCTCGTAATGAAAAAGGTTTGAATGAAGCTATCGAAGAGATCGCTGCTTTACGTGAAGAGTTTTATAAAGATGTAAAAGTTCCTGGTACCGATAAAGGTTTCAATCAAGAATTGGAAAAAGCAATTAGAGTTGCCGATTTCTTGGAATTGGGAGAGTTGTTTGCAAAAGATGCTTTACACCGTAATGAATCTTGTGGAGGACACTTCCGCGAAGAGTATCAAACCGAAGAAGGTGAAGCTTTACGTGACGATGAAAACTTTGCTTACGTTGCTGCTTGGGAATACAAAGGAAAACCAAGTGATGCAGTTTTACATAAAGAGCCATTGGTTTACGAAAATATCAAACTAGTTCAAAGAAGTTATAAATAGTAATTAGTCAGGAGTAAAAATCAAAAGACTTTTGAGGTTATTCTTGAAGACTTTCAAACTAAAAAAATATGAAACTTACATTAAAAATATGGCGTCAGAAAAACGCCCAAGATAAAGGAGGAATCGTTGAGTATCCAATCGATGGTATCGAACCAGACATGTCTTTCCTTGAAATGCTTGATGTTCTTAACGAACAATTAATTAATAAAGGAGATGAGCCGGTAGCATTTGATCATGACTGTCGCGAAGGAATTTGCGGAATGTGTTCTTTGTTTATTAATGGTGAAGCTCACGGTCCGGATAGGGGAGTTACCACATGTCAATTGCACATGAGAATGTTTAAAGATGGTGATACTATCTTTATTGAGCCATTTAGAGCTAAGGCTTTCCCTGTGGTTAAAGACTTAGTTGTTGACAGAAGTGCATTTGACAGAATCCAACATGCAGGTGGATTTATCTCTGTAAACACCTCAGGAAATACTATTGATGCCAATACCATTCCTGTAAACAAAAATGATGCAGACAAAGCATTTGATGCAGCAACATGTATCGGTTGTGGGGCTTGTGTTGCTTCTTGTAAAAACTCATCTGCAATGTTGTTCGTATCTGCTAAGGTGTCTCAATATGCTTTATTGCCGCAAGGACGTGTTGAAGCTACCGAGCGTGTATTAAACATGGTAAACCAGATGGATGCAGAAGGATTCGGTAACTGTACAAATACTGGAGCTTGTGAGGTAGAATGTCCAAAAGGAATTTCCCTTGAAAACATCGCCCGTATGAATAGAGAATATTTGTCAGCGAGTTTAAAAGGATAATAATTCAATTTTCGTCTTTTTAAGATCAAACGGGAACAATATTAAAAAGCGCATTCATTGATTTGAATGCGCTTTTTTTTATCTTTATCAAAATGAATTGAAAATGAAAATTGCCATCATTCAAGCCGATTTGATTTGGGAAAACTCTGTTACAAACCGAAACAAATTCGAAAAAAAAATAGATGAGATTGTTGAGCAGGTTGATTTAGTTATCTTGCCCGAAATGTTTTCGACTGGATTCACCATGAATCCTGCTGCAGTTGCTGAAAGTATGGATGGGGATACTGTAAGCTGGATGCAGTCATTGGCGAAAGCTAAAAATTTGGCCGTAACAGGAAGTGTTGTAATTAAAGACAAAAGTCAATTCTACAACCGATTGCTTTTTGTTTTTCCAAATGGTGAAATAAAATCTTATGACAAAAGGCATCTTTTTAATCTTGCCGGTGAGGATAAAATCTATTCAAAAGGAAAGGAAAGAGTTCTTATTGAATATATGGGTTGGAAGATAAGTCCTTTGGTGTGCTATGATTTGCGTTTTCCTGTGTTTTCAAGAAATATAGATAATTACGACCTTCTGCTTTATATTGCCAGTTGGCCTCAAAGACGAATATATGCATGGGATGCCTTGCTAAAAGCACGTGCCATTGAAAATATGAGTTACACAATTGGGGTAAACAGGGTTGGGATTGATGGTAATGGTCATCAATATTCAGGACATTCTCAGGTATTGGATTACATGGGAGAATATATTTTAGCTCCTGAGGAAGCAGAAAAAGTTTTTTTGGTTGAATTAGACAAGGAAAAAATGCTTTCTGTGAGAGAAAAAATGGGATTCCTCAATGATAGGGACACATTCACACTTTACTAAAAACTTTTTTTATTTTTTTACAGGGATTTTCTTTTTTGGCTCCGGCGTGTATGGGATGCTTAAGTCGAAGATTTGCTCCACATCCCAATTAGCTCTTACATCGATTTCCTTGGAAAAATAAATTACTTCTTCAGCTTGACGTTTTTCAAGGTAATTACCGGGATCATATTCTTTGTTTTTGTTTTTATCATAGATAAGGCGAAGTGTAAATTGATTAGGCTCCAGAAAGTTAAAATCTATGATTGTGTTTTCGGTACTGTATTCTGATGTAATAACTTCTCCACTTGATCTTAGCAATTGAACAATGATAGGGAAAGATTTTACGTTTTCCAGTTTTACTTTCAGATTACCATATTCTTCAACTTCTCTGGTGGAAATGTTATAGGTAAGGGTGTCATTGGTTGTTTCGAAAAAATCGGTAAGCGCACCCGGTAAAATGCTGAATGAATATTTTTCAGCAGGATCTTTCTTGAAGTCTAGGTAGAGTTTTTGATTGAATTCATCATATTCAGAGGTAAACTGAACCTCAGTAGAATCTTTTTTAATCAATTTTATTTTAGAAAAATCGAAGTCAATTAAGGGAGTTGTAGGTTCCAGTGTAAAGCGGTCCCTGTAACTGGCAGATCCGCTTGAACCAACGGTCAAGCTGTCCTTCTTCTGGTCTTTTACCTTGAAGGAGAATTGTGCGTCATATTCATCTTGAGACACAGCAATATTTAAAGAATCTGTTTTTATGGGTTTGTACCAGATTTGCAGAGAATCTTTTTTTTGTAATTGGGTAACAATTGAAGGAATTATTTCTCCCTTGTTTTTTAAGGTGATTTTTGGTCGGGAATCTTTATTGTTCATATTTCCTTCGTATCCCATAAGTAGTCTGTTTCCTGAGACCTGACTGGGTTTGAAAGCTTTAAAAGGAAGGGTTTCTTTAAATAATTCCAACTCGTATAAGGTATCGGTAGGAATTGTAATAAAGTCCTTTATGAATCCTATTTTGTCTTCTTTTGGGTTAAATTTATTGTTGTTTGTTTTGTCTTTTAAGGCAACCAACAGGTATTTTCCCGCCTTGAGATTCTCCAATCTAAATGTTTTTAGACTATCCAAAGTGTTTGTGATGTATCGTGGACTTTCTTTGAAAATAATGGAATCGGTGAATTTGTCGTCTACTTCATAAAGCATTACAGAAATAAAGGGTTCTGCTTCTTTATCTAAGGCATCTTTTACTTTACCGACAACTGAAAGTGAGTCGATATAATCTCCGGTAGAGAAGATGTATTTAAATTGATTGAGGGGATTACCTTCGTTATAATCGGTAAGACTTTGTCCGAAATTGAAGTTGTAGGTAGTATTTGGTGTGAGGGTGTCTTTTATTTTTATGGTTATGGTTTTAGAAGCCGTCAATGGGGTGATCAGCGGTTCTGTTTTCATGGGAGGAGAAACAACCAGTTGCTTGTTTAAATTTTTTAGAATTACGATTTCGTCAAATACTAATTTAATTTCTTTCGCCATAAAATTAGTGTTGTAGTTTTCCGGAAAGCTGATTTTTAAAGAAGGAGCAATAGTGTCTTTGAGGCCTCCAGTGATGCTGCCTCTCTTTGCACAACTTATAAATGCTACTATCAGCAGAATAGAAATATATTTCAAATAGTTTTTAAACATTTCAAAACTTTGTTTAGAATGTACAAAATAACAATTATAATTAATGGGAATAAAACTTTTGTTTGAATTATTTCTCCTGCAAAGAGTGCATAGCCGGTAAACTGGATTTCTTTTATCTTTATAAATAAAAAAAGTTATAAATTGGGGATGGTCTAGTATTTACAAAAGAATCAATATGATGAATAAATTAGAACATATAGGCATTGCGGTAAGGGATTTGGAAGTTTCCAATGATTTGTTTGAAAAACTTTTGGGAGTTGCCCCTTATAAGTTGGAAGAAGTGCCAACTGAAGGTGTTGTAACGTCGTTTTTTAAAGCGGGCACTGGTAAAATTGAATTATTAGCAGCAACAAACAAGTATAGTGCGATTTCAAAATTTATAGATAAAAAAGGAGAGGGAATTCATCACATTGCTTTTGAGGTGGATGATATTGTGCAAGAAGTTAATCGCCTCCAGGGAGAGGGTTTTGTTTTTGTAAATGAGGTTCCAAAAGTAGGAGCCGACAATAAAATGGTTGTCTTTATTTATCCAAAAAGTGCTAATGGTGTTCTGATCGAATTATGCCAGAAAATAAAATAATTTTTTCTCCGGAACATATAGCGTTCTAATACTCAACGGATTTCTAGAGTTGTTATCAAAGTAAGATCAACTCCTATTAAATCTTAGCTTAAAATATTTGGAGCAAACAAAAAATAGTGGTAATATTGCACACTCTTAACCGGTCCTATAGCTCAGTTGGTTAGAGCACCTGACTCATAATCAGGTGGTCCCTGGT
>CAZTLN010000025.1:0-27602 GCA_964614445.1 uncultured Flavobacterium sp.
TCCTGTCGAGGTCACTAAATAAAACCCAACATTTGTTGGGTTTTTTTATGTTTTTAAGGTTTCTGAAGATCCAAAATCAATTATCGGGAATTTCAGGCTCGACTAACCTCTTTAACTTATCCAAGGATTCCTGCCATCCCAAATAACACATTTCAACAGGGATCACATTAGGAATATTCTCTTGAGTAATTTTAAGTTCGGTGCCGCAGGAAACTTTTTTTAACCATACCGAAGTGGTCATAATACCTGGCATATTAGGATCATCAAATTGATCACTATACTTGATGAATTCATTGCTTTTTATCTCCAGATAGCTTCCGCCAAAAGAGTGTCCGTTTCCTGTGGAAAAATTAATAAAAGACATACGAAAAGTACCTCCCACCTTGGCTTCCATATGATGTACTTCACATATAAAACCATATGGAGGAATCCATGCTGCCATTGCCGAAGCGGTGGTAAAAGCTCGAAACACTTTTTCAGGAGAAGCGGTCAGCACAAGATGCAGCGAAACACTATTGTTTTCCATAATTGTAACGATTTATTGTTTATTTAAATCAATTGAAATATATTAAAACTAAGTTCTAATCTGATAAATCTATCATGAATTTATAAAAATTAATCTTAGTTTGTATCTTCGCCTTTTGACTTCTTTAAAAAAATGACGCAATATATTTTTGATTCAAAATTTGAAAAAATCAACTACCAGGAGGACGAACTTAACCTCAAGGAATTTGAACACTGTACCTTCAATTTCTGCGACTTTTCAAAGTGCAACTTCATTGGAGTAACATTTATAGATTGCGTTTTCAATTCTTGCAACCTTAACAATACCAAAGTAAATCATGTCGCATTCAGAACCGCATCTTTTAATAAATGTCAAATTAGAAATGTCAATTTTGCCATGTGCGACAAACTGATTTTCGAAATTGCTTTCAAAAATTGCATCCTTGACTTTTCGAAGTTTTATGCTTTAAAACTGAAAACGGCATCTTTTATAAATTGCAGTCTCATAGCCGTTGATTTTATGGCAGCTGACTTAACGGAAATTTGTTTTGAAAATTGTGATCTATATAAAGCTGAGTTTGACAAGGCAATTGCAAACAAAACTGATTTCAGGACCAGCCACAACTATTCCATAGATCCTACCAAAACAAAATTAAAAAAAGCCCAATTTTCCCTTGAAGGGGTAAAAGGACTTTTAAACAAGTACAACATAATGGTTCAATAAAAAACATTCTGTTCTACAAAGGAAAAGTATACCTTAAATAAATTTAATTGGTATTTTTTGTCCAAGAGGTATAAAATCCACAACTCAATTGCCTCGGTAAAAAATCGGCAACGGTGCAATCTATTTTTTGCAACAGCTTTATCCTGCGTGTAAGCAAAGAAAAGGGGAAAATGCGCTCTAAAAAATCGGCATTCTGATAATCAATTGGTTCAAAACCTATATCCTTTAATAATTTATTGAAACCACCGACACTAAAAAACTGCACATGAGTCAAATCAGGATTTGATGACTGGGTGGTTTGCGCATTATACCCCAAAGCTTTTTTAAAAGCCACCACCGGCGCATCCCATCCTTTTTTAGAAAGGTACTGCATAGGACGGGTAATCAAAAGTTCACGCGGCCCATATCCGTTTGGAACAGTCGCAATAAATACTCCCCCGGGTTTTAAAATTCGATAAATACTCTCAGATAATTCAATAGGTTTGTCCAAATGTTCCAAAACCTCACTACAAACAACTGCATCGAATTCATCAATTATGGCAAATGAATTAGCGTCAATTTCTTCAAACTTCACGTTATCAAATTTATTTCTATTGTTAGCTTTTTCTATACTTGTTGAATCAATATCTACTCCCGTCACCAAATATCCCAGAGAGCCAAGGGCCAGACTTATATTCCCATTACCACAACCAATATCTAAAACTTTTGCATCTGGTTTATTTAACCCATCAATGGACTTCACAATAAAATCAAGCCTCTTAATATCCTCAATATCGGAATACGTGGTAAACTGAACATAATTTCTGTTTTTCATGCTGACTATTTTTTTTTTTTTTAAGATTCTAATATATCATTAACTTTTTTAAAAAGCAAGATTTTTATGTCAATTACCTTTGATTGTTCTGATTATTAAACTTCTTGACTTATTTATAAATAACATTTGATAAGTAACCAGAAGCAAACGACTTAAGAGAGGAAAGCTTTATATTTTCTCATTATTTAGCACCTGTCATCAACATCAAATGTAAATTCTTCCGTCTTCCATTGTAATAATTCGATCTGTTTTCTTGGCAAAGTCATCATCATGAGTAACCACCAAAATTGTTTGATTATACTCGCGAGATAATTGTTTCAAAATATCAAATACCAAATCACTGTTGTACCGATCTAAATTTCCTGTAGGTTCATCCCCCATAATAATCAAGGGATCATTAATAATTGCTCTGGCTATAGCTACTCTTTGCTTTTGTCCCCCGCTTAACTGATTAGGCATCTTTAAAGCCTGATCCTCTATACCCAATGTTTTCAAATGTTGCATGGCACGAAACTCAATCTCCTGAACTGATAACTTCCCTAATTTTAAACCGGGAAGCATGACATTCTTTAAAACATTATACTCAGATAAAAGATAGTGGAATTGAAATACAAATCCGATTCTTTCATTGCGGATTTTGGCCAGATAAGCATCCGTTTTTCCGGTGACTAGTTCGTTGTGAATAAGCAATTGGCCTTCATAATCGGTATCCATTGTTGACAATACATACAGCAAGGTCGACTTCCCGCATCCCGACTTTCCTTCAATGGTAACAAACTCACCATGATCGATACTCAAATCAATATTTTTTATAACCTGAAATTTCACAGGATCATAAAAATACTTTGAAAGACCAATGGTTTCTATGACTTTATTGTTTTCCATTTTATTTACCTCTGATAATTTCAACAGGATCAACCTTACTTGCTCTGAGCGCAGAAAATAAGCCTGCAATTATTGTTGTAATAAGCGCAAATGCAATCCCTATTAGATAGTAAATGATGTTATAGTCAATTGGATAGGTTTTTACAGTTGGCAAAGAAGCTGTCTCAAAAGGAATAAAATCAATGATGGTGGAAAAAACATAACCAAACAGCAGCCCAAAAAGACCACCTGTGAGACCAATAATAATAGACAAGGAAATAAATATCCATTTTACATCATTTCCGGAAAAACCGGTAGCTTTCAAAATGGCAATACTATCCATCTTTTCATAAATCATCATATTCAGGATATTGTAAATTCCAAACCCGGCAACCGTCAACAAAACAATTCCAACGGAATAGGAAATTATACTCCTTATAGTACTCCCTGTTTCAAATTGAGCATTGGCTTGCTGATAATCGATGGTATCCAAATCGAACTTTTCATGAAACTCCCTCGCTACCTCAGGAGCCAATTCTTTATCATATAAATTAACCTGTAAATCAGTAATATAGTTAGTAGGCTTGCCTAATATTTTTTGCGCTGTAGCCAAGGAGGTATAACTCATTACATTATCAATTTCGGCAATACCTATCTCAGAGATGCCAACAATTTTTAGAGACACCTAATTACCCGAAGAAGTAGATACTTTTATTATATCCCCCTTCATTAGCATCATTTTATTAGACAACCCCTTCCCTATTATAACGCTATTGTTTGCTATTAAATCAGTAATACTGCCCTCAACAATATAATCACTTATCTTAAAAAATTTATCTTCGGTTTCTATATCCACTCCATTTACAAAACCGGATATTTCAATTGTTCCCGAATTAAATAGTACCGAAGTAACCACCTTGGGTGCCACACCTACAATGCGTTTGTCACTTTTTAATGCACTTATTATTTTTTTACTGTTATAGATTGATTTACCTCTGTCTTTTGGTTTTATAGAACTAATAAAATTAACATCATTTTTAAAATCAGTTGCAAGGGTGACAGGTTGATTTTCAGATGGTTTTACCTCATTATAAAGTAAAATATGCGGTGTCCTGTTAAGCATAAGGTCATCAAGCATCTTGTTTAAACCGTTCATAAAACTCACCAAAGCGATAAACATTGCTATACCAAATGTAATTCCCACAGCTGCAACAACTGTTTGCTTTAATCTTGCTGAAAGCAAGTGAATGGCGATATTAATTACCAGTTTGAAATTCATTCTTTTGGTTTATATATCATTTCTTCTTTGCTAAGCCCCTCTAAAATTTCAACCTTCTGATAATCTTTCAATCCGGTTTTCACCTTTCTCTTTTCATCTTCTTTTACTACAACATAAGTACCATCAAACAGATAATTTCTTGGTATTATTATAGCATTTTCCTTTGTCTGAATAATTATATTAGCCTCTACCGTAAGATTAGGAAATAATTTTTTAGGAGGTTTAATAAAATGAGCTTCAATTCGAAATGTTCGAGACCTTTCATTCATTATGGGATAAATTTTGTCGACAATTGCTTCGAATACAGCGCCCGAATAACTATCCATAGTTACCATAGCTTTTTGACCAATTTTTATTTGCACCATGTCATTTTCATCTACTTCCAACTCCATCAAAAAAGTATTTGCTTCACCAATTACCGCCAATATAGTCTGCGGACTAACCAAACTTCCTTCCTTGACCAAAACATCATACATTTTTCCGGAAACAGCACTTTTTATATTATAATCATTTTGTGATTTTTCGGTGGATTTTAAATTTATGGCGTTGCGCTTTTGGTCATTTTCCAACTGACTTTTTAGTTGTGCCAATTGTTTTTTGGCTGTTTCATAATTTAATCTGGAGTTATTGTACGTTAGTTCAATTCTTTCGTAATCAACCTCTGAGATAATGTTGTATTTTTTTATGTTTTTATTTCTCAGATAAACAGATTCATCAACCTCTAGTTTATCTCTTAAAGCCTGCACCTTAAGTTCCATTTCATCAATCTTATCTCGAATGTACTGACTGCTCTGTTGACTCAATTGATAGGCCAATTTGGCGCTTTCGGTGTTTAACTGCGCCTTTTCACTTTCAATTTCAAAAAGTAATTGTCCCTCTCGTACAGATTCGCCGGGAACGATATGTATTTTTTGCAGTATCCCATTCACTGTTGGAAATACAGCGTATTGATTTTCGGCTTTTATTATACCAGACGCATAAACACTTTCGGTAATGGTTCCAATGGTAGGTTTAATCCCATCACCATTTTTGGAACAGGACAGAATAAATAAAAAAGGAATTAGTAATACTGGAAGAAAAATTTTCATTGTATCGGATTAAACGCTTTAATTGTCATACAAACAACTAAAAGTACCGATTTTTTTTATTAAATGCTTTCGTTTTTATTTTTTAATAAAGCAATTCATAACTAAACACTTTATTCATCAGGCTTATCTGAAAATATTTCATTCAAAAAAGAAAAGAATTACGACTATATTTTTAATCCAAATTACATTAGCCGCTCCAAAACATAATCCTCCATGAGATAACCAAATTCTAGTTGGATATCAACTTCTCTGATAATTTTAAATCCTAATTTTTGATAAAAGGACAAAGCCTTATTGAAGCGATTTACATTTAAAATTATTTTTTTTACTTCGTTTTGTTTGGCTTCCTGTTGAATATTTTCAATCAAATATCTCCCAATTCCCTTTCCTTGGGTTTCAGGCAAAACATACAGTTTATGAATTTTGGTCACACTTTCATTTTGAAAATGATTTTCGAATGAAGCAAAACCCACTGCTTCTTTTCCATTGTAAGCAATTAAAAATTGATGTCCTTTCTCCTGATCTGATTTCAAACCTTCATCAGAATAGAAAGCATTCAGCATATATTCCAACTGCTCTTGAGACAAAATTTCGCTATATGCCACGGGCCAAGTTTTACGAGCTATATTTCTGATTGTAATAAAATCTGCAAAAGAATTTGCTTTGGCTATCCTCAACATAAGTAATTAATAATTAACCGTGCACAGTTTCTTTTTTACCATAATTACTAATGATAGACTCTTCAAAAGCTAACCATTCTCTCCAACGCTTTTCGACATCAATTCCCTCACCATATTTTCGGGCATAGGTAATAAAAGTAGTATAATGCCCTGCTTCACTTTCCATTAAATCCCTGTAAAATGTTGCCAACTCCGGATCCTGAATATTCTCGGAAACCACCTTAAAACGTTCACAACTTCGGGCTTCTATCATTGCTGAAAACAGTAATCTTTCCACAAGTCCTGAAACTCTGCTGCCGGTCACGCTTCTTTTCATATACTGATACAATTCGTTCACATATTCACACAAAGCTCCCAGTGCACAATATATCGGCTGTAATCATCCAAAATCGTGCTTAGATAATACCAACCCCATCCCAATATTTTAAAGTAAGTAAAATCAGTTTGCCACATTTGATGGACAAATCCAGTTTTGTTTGTGAATTCATCGGCTGCACTCAGAAAAATATGGGCTGGAGCCGTTATTAATCCCCTCGACTTTAAAATTCGATAAACACTCGATTCAGAAATAAATACCTGCTGCTCATCTGTAATTTTATAAGCCAATTCTCTTGATGATAAATCAGGATAATCCAAAGCTAATTTCACAACTAGGTTCTTTTGTTCTTGAGGTATGCTATTCCATTGTCTATTCGAACATCTTTTATTGGTCATTAAGCCCTCAACTCCTTTTTCACTGTAAGCATGATACCAATTGTAAAAGCTACTTTTATTGAGTCCAATCTCTCTGAGTGTTCGGTTCACCCCAATCTCGGAACGAACCACCATATGAATAATTTCTTGTTTTTCGGATACTGTAAGACGCATATACTTCTTGTATTTTACAGTTATTCCAGAATGGACAAGCTTTTTTTTACGATGTCATATCGTAATACCAAATCGGCAACCAATTCTTTTAATCGCTGATTTTCTTTTCTAAGTTCAGCTACTTCTTCACTGGTCGCTTCTCTAGTGGTATCGCCCGATAATCGTTTCTTGCCTGCTTCCAAAAACTCTTTGTTCCATTTATAAAATTGGGATTCATTGATGGAATACTTTCGGCATAATTCCGCAACAGACATTTCTGCCCGTAATGCTTCCATAACGATTGGGATTTTCTGTTCCGAACTAAATATTCTTCTGGATTTTCTACGAATCTCTTTGATGTAGTTTTCGGTTGTTTGCTTTTTTGGTGTTTTCATACTTATTTCAAATTTAAGGTTTTTGAAAACACTCTCTTATTTTTTGTCTAAATCAGTCCACTTTTTGCTGACGATTTACATGTTATAGATAAGTTAAAAAACATTCAACAAGAAAATTATGATTTCCAATTTAATTGTTCTCATGTCAGTTTTACACATTTAAGTCCCTTTATTAATGCTGAAACAAGAAATGTATTTTATGAAAAGGAATCATTTTTAAAAATTAATTCCGACAAAATTTTGCGTCTTGAAGATTTACAAAGATTTACCCAATGTGATTTGGATCTATTAATAGGTTCAAATTACAAAAAAGTTTTTATCATTAATAAAGATGAGATTAGCGATGGGAAAATTAAAATTAAAGAGGTAAAAGGTGGAACATATTGTTTCTTAGAACAAAAGGAGGATTAAAAAAAGACTTCCTGTAACAGCTACTACAACGGATTGGGGCATTTGGTATAATGGAAAGTTAGTTTTGCATCTGTAAAATTTGTGTTTAACCGAAAAATCTCGCATCTTTATTCCCCAACCTCGCCAAGTGGCGGAACGTTAGCACCAATTATAAAACACGACCGTGACAAACTATCTCGACATATTTAGAAAGGAGTTTTTAGAAGCGAATACTTGGGCACAGAGAAAGGACGGTGTTCCTATTGACCTGCTTGACAACTTGACTGACGAGCAGAAAAAAATTGCAGAAGTTGAACTTATTAACGTTTTAAGCCCAAAAGACAATTGGCCAATAGTTGGACTTGGACATATAAAATCAAAAGATGCACTACCTAAACTTTATGACTTGCTTGACAAAAGCAAAGGTTCAATGAAAGTGACTATTGCACATTCAATTTTTCAAATATGTCAGGACACCAAAATGATAGAAATTGTTCTTGAAACAATGCCGAAAATAAATAGCCAATATGAACTTATTGACGTTTTGTATTATTTGCCTGACTTCAAAGACAAGCGAATTACAGAATTGCATCACAGTTATCGAAATCATAAAGAATATTTGGTGGCATATAATGCGACTCGATATCTTGGTTTATCGACAGACGAAGTAGTTGAAAAATTCCGTAACAAGAAAGAACAAAGAAGTATGTGGGACAGATTGATGGGAAAATAACTGCCGCTAACTGCCAACTGTTGCACAACATCACCACAAAACTAATTTCGACAACAAAGCATAAAATCAGACCTCTTTTAAAGCGATATAAAGGAGGTTTATTTTTTAGTCATAGTCCAAACCTAAAATTAGAATTGCTTATAATCGAGGTTTTAAAGGCATAAAACATGGTTTTTATAAAAGCACAATTTTTCCATTGTTGTATGGTAATAATTTGTGCTAAAACACTTGGTTATTTTTACAACAAAGTGCAAGTCTTTTTTCAAGTTGTAGGTTAAACTTGCCATTAATACATTTTTGTTAGCGTTTTTGATACCGCGGGTATTCACTCGCTTCAGGTTGGTAAAATTTACCAAGGTTCCTATTACGGGTTCAACTGTTTTACTCCCCTGCAATACGAAGTCTTCTGACTTCGTAAATTACCCCGTGTAAATAATGCTTATCAGCTAAATTTTAAAATTAACAAAATCAGTAAACAAGGAAAACCTTATATTTATAGCTTCAATCGATAAACTATAATCTGTTTTCAAAAAAAGCCCCTAATGAATATTAAAACATTAATACTGATAATCATTAATAGTTTAATTGCATTGGTAATTGCTTTACTGTCTTTTTCATCATACCAACAGTTTTCTAACGTATTGAATGATCGTATTTTACTGCAATTAAATTCAATTAAAACACTCAAGCAAAATCAGATTGAACATTTATTAAAGTCGGAATGGGAACGATTTGAAGCATCCGCATCCTACAATCAAACCATTGACAACTCGGTATTAAAACTTCCGGATAGTATAAAAAACCGCAATGGTATTCACGATTTTACTCCTTATCAAACCAATAAAAAAACAACAATTGGTTTCATCTCGAATACGAGCAAGGGTCGAATGATTAAAATTTTGGATTACAACAAAATAAAATCAATCCTCCTTGAACGCACCGGAATGGGCGACAGTGGCGAATCCTATCTTGTGGGCGAAGATTTCAGAATGCGTTCGCAATCTCGTTTTTTCCCCAATAAAGTCCCTTACACCATAATTGTTAAAACCAATGGTGTGACCAATGCTCTTAAAGGATTAAATGGTAGAGGTGTTTTTAAGGATTATAGAGGAATTAATGTGTATAGCGTTTACAGTCCAATAATAGTAGGGAAATTAAAGATGGTTATTCTCTCAGAAATTGATGTAGATGAAGTGACGCTTCCATTGAAAGAATTAAAACAAAAACTGATAGGTCTTACGCTTGGTATTTTTTTACTTGCCGTGATGCTTTCTCTTTTCTTGACAAAGTTCATTACCAACCCTATTAAAAACATGCAAAAAAGCCTTCGAATTATGGCTGAAGGAGATTATAATCAAACCAATGAATTTATAAAAAACTCCAAGGAGATAAAGGAAATGTTTGATGCTTTGGCCAATTTAAAAGCATCTTTACAAGGGGCTGTAAAATTCTCTGATGATATTGGTAAAATGAATTTGCATTCCGATTTCAAACCGAAAAGTTCTAATGATTTGTTAGGAAAAAGTCTACTTGCGATGAGAGACAAACTCATAGAGTTTAGAAATAATGAAGATAATAACCGAATACTTTCTAAACGTATGTTGGTAAACGGAATGGAAAATGAAAGACGCCGACTTTCGCAGGAGCTCCATGATGGTGTAGGTCCGTATTTAACATCACTAAAACACTACATTGAAAACCGAGTGGAAAATGAAGTGCAAAAAAAGGAAATGAAAAAAATAGTTGATGCAACTATTTCAGAAATCAGATTGATGTCTAATGCTTTGATGCCGGCTTCTATAGATGATTTTGGTATTGGTGATACCTTAACCAACTTCATTGAGAGCTTAAAAAAATCAACTACTGTTGCAATTGAATATGAAGATTTAACCCTACAGGAAAATTCTAAAATCACAAACCAACAGGCTATTAACTTATTCAGAATCAGCCAAGAGCTCATTAACAATTCATTAAAACATTCAAATGCTAAAAACATCCGAATAACACTTTCGGAATTTGATGAATTTATTTCTCTTTTCTATTTTGACGATGGAATTGGCTTTGATATCAACACTGTAAAATTAGGTTTAGGAATTATTAATATCAAAGAACGTGTAGAAATTTGCAATGGTACAATTACTATTAATGCAAATCCCGGAAATACAACTTTTGAAATTGAATTACCCATAGAATTATGAACGAAATCAAAATAATAATCGCCGATGATCACGAGCTTTTCCGAAATGGACTTGCTGAATTACTAAGAAAGCATGACGAGATTACAATTACCGAAAGTGTAGCTGATGGTGTTGAGTTGATGAAATTAGCAAATTTCCAATGTGATGCAGATATTGTATTGCTGGATATAACGATGCCTAATATGGATGGTTTTCAGGTTTTAAAAGAATTAAAAGCTTTAAATTCTAATTTAAAACCTATTGTAATATCAATGCATAACGACGGTAATTATATTGCAAAATGCGCTAAAATGGGTGCATACGGATACCTATTAAAAAACACGGATGAATCGGAATTAATTCTTGCAATAAGAAGTGTGAGTAAAGGAAAAAAATATTTTAGTGCTGAAATTTCGGAGAAGATGATCAACTTCATGTCAACACAAAGCATCAGCGAAAATGTTCTATCCAACAAAGAAACCGAAGTTTTGCGATTAATTTCCAAAGGCTTAACAACAAAAGAAATTGCTGCTCAATTATTTGTAAGTTCCCGTACGATAGAAACCCATCGCGCCAACATTTTAAAAAAATTGGAAGTAAAAAACACCGCCGAACTCATTAAAAAAGCAACAAAAATAAATTTAATCTAAACGCTTTTAAACAAGCTTATCCGTATAAATACGGATACAAATTGGGTAGATTCTCATAATCCTGAACTGCTATTACTGAACGTAAATTTGTAATAACAATAAAAGTAATAGCCATGAAAAAAGCAGTATTGATTTTAGGATTATTAATAATATCTATTAGTGCATTTGCACAAGAAAAAAACAATGTAAAACAAAGTGATTTAAAAGGTCCTGAATATAAAAATTATAAACATTGGATGAACAACACAGCACCCGTTAAAATATATTCAGAAAATAATAAACAATCTCTACAAGGACCAGCATACAAAAATGCGCAACCTTGGAGAGATACTACAGAAAAAGATTTGGTTTTGGTGCAAACAACAGGTTCTGAAAAACAAAAATTAACAGGACCAGCATACAAAAACCACGGTCCTTGGAGTAAATAAAGATAATTATCTTAGAATCTGTAATTAATTACAAACTCTAAAGTTAATAAAACAAAATAGGCAGTTAGAAAATTAATTTCTGACTGCCTTATTCATTTATTTTAAACATATAAAACAATCCATTTTTTTTAGTAATTTTATACAGCCCATAAATTATAAATCAAAATATTATAAAATAATATCAGTTATACATTCATCAAAATTTAGAAAATTTTAATTTTATGTATCACATTATTTATATCAGTTCGGCCGTAAGATTATTATCAAATGAAGAATTATTTGAACTTTTAAAAAAAAGTAGAAAATATAATTCTGTACACAACATTACGGGATGCTTATTTTATAAAGATGGAAATTTTCTGCAAATAATTGAAGGAGATAAAGCAGATGTTGAATTTTTATTCGAAAAAATAAAAATAGACCCAATCCATAAAGGCATAATTATTTTGTTTGAAGAAAAAATTCAAAGTAGAGAATTCCCTCAATGGGAAATGGCTTTTCATAACTTTAATAATGATGCAGAAAATATACCTGAAGGTTTTTTGGATTTATTTAGCAATTATCTCAACCAAACACATCTTAGCCATCATTCTGAAAAAATAGATACTTTTATAAAGTTATATATTTAGATATTCTTTGATTATCTGATCCATCTTGATTAGGAAAATCAAATGAATTTTTCCATCACATAATCTTCCATTAAATAGCCCAATCCTATTTCAATATCAACTTCCTGAATGATTTCAAAACCCATTTTTTGGTAAAAACCTATGGCTTTATTAAATCGATTGACATTTAATAGAAGACTTGCAGAACCATTATCAAAAGCTCTTTTTTCAACAAAATCAATCAATAACTTCCCTATTCCTTTGCCCTGCGACTCAGGAAGCATGTAGATTTTATGAATTTTAGTTTTGGCTGTATTTTGATGGTTATTTTCGAAAGAAGCAAAACCTAAAACCAAATCATCATCTTTTACTAAAATAAATTCGTGTCCATTAGCTATATTGGTTCGTAATCCTTCTTCTGAATAAAAAGCATCCAGCATATAATTTAACTGTGCTTCAGATAAAATAGTTCCATAAGTTATAGGCCATGTTTTTCGGGCTATTTCGTCAATTATTTGTAAGTCGTCAGTAGTTGCTTTAACAATCTGTATCATGAATTATTCGTTGGTAAAAATTCTATTTTCCTGTTCGCTTACGCGAATGAAAGTCGTTCTTTTAGTTAGTTCTTTGAATCTAGAAGCCCCCACATAAGTACAGCTGCTGCGCAATCCACCAAGAATATCCCAAACGGTATTGACTACATCGCCTTTAAATATAATTTTCACTGTTTTTCCTTCACTGGCACGGTATTCGGCTACACCACCTACATGTTTGTTCATCGCTGTAGTCGAACTCATACCGTAAAACTGTTTGAATTTTTTTCCATCAATTTCCATTAACTCTCCCCCACTTTCGGTATGACCGGCAAGCATCCCTCCTAGCATTACAAAATCGGAACCTGCACCAAAGGCTTTGGCAACGTCTCCAGGAGTGGTACAACCTCCGTCACTTATGATATGCCCACCTAAACCATGAGCTGCATCAGCACATTCGATTATAGCCGATAATTGTGGATAACCTACTCCTGTTTTAACTCGGGTAGTACAAACGGAGCCTGGCCCTATTCCTACCTTAATAATATCGGCTCCAGCCAATAATAATTCTTCAACCATTTCACCTGTAACCACATTTCCGGCGATAATCACTTTATCAGGAAATTGTTTTCGGGTTTGCTTTAAAAAGCTAACAAAATGCTCCGAATATCCATTGGCCACATCGATGCAAATAAATTTCAAATCCGGATTGGCTGTAATGACATCAATAACCTTATTAAAGTCATTTTTACCGGTTCCGGTACTTACAGCAATATAATCATACATTTCAAGAGAAACAGTAGCAAGAAAAGTATTCCATTCGGCTACAGAATAATGTTTATGAATGGCGGTAAACAATTTGTGTTTGGCTAATTCGATTGCCATTTCAAAAGTTCCCACCGTATCCATATTAGCAGCCATAATTGGAATACCATTCCACTTAGTTGTACTGTGTAAAAACGTAAATTCTCTTTCTAAAGAAACTTGGGACCTACTCTTTAACGTAGAACGTTTGGGTCTAATCATTACATCCTTAAAGCCTAATTTTAGATCAGTTTCTATTCGCATAATTATCACTTTTTAGTAGGTTATTGGAAAATAACTTTTGTTTTTCTTAAAAGTAATGAATTTTAAGCGAGAATTATGCAAAGAAAAATTAGACTTATCAACTATATATTAACCGAGAATTTTGCTAAGATGTACAAAACCCTTCGACTCCCGAAGTTTCGGGACAGGGTGACACACAAAGATTCGCAAAGCCTTCAATCTGTAATAGTTTAACTGTTTTCAAGTTCTAAGTGAAAACTGAGACTGAAAACTGAAAACTGAGACTGAAACTAAAAAACTACCCGTGTATCGTTTCGTTCTTTCCGTAATTGGTAATAATAGATTCTTCGAACTCCAACCATTCCCTCCAACGCTTTTCTACATCAATTCCTTCACCGTATTTGCGGGCATAAGTAATGAAAGTAGTATAATGACCTGCTTCGCTTTCCATCAATTCTCTGTAAAAAACAGCTAGTTCTTCATCCTGAATATTTTCAGAAAGCACTTTGAAACGTTCACAGCTTCTGGCTTCAATCATCGCCGAAAAAAGCAATCTTTCTACCAAACCTGAAACTCGGCTTCCGGTGCTGCTTCTTTTCATATATTGGTACAATTCATTTACATATTCATCTTTGCGTTCACTACCTAATTTTAAGCCTCTTTTGATGATGATATTATGTACTTGATCAAAATGATCCATCTCTTCTTTTGCCAACACCAACAAATCTTTAACTAAATCCTGATGTTCAGGATTATTAGCAATTATGGTTATGGCATTAGTAGCCGCTTTTTGTTCGCACCAAGCATGGTCTGTTAAAATTTCATCGATATTTTTTTCAACGATATTAACCCATCTTGGATCGGTAGGTAATTGTAATCTAAGTACTCCCATGGCATTTTTTCCTGAAAACTAAAGTTAAAAAAAAAGTTTAAGGTAAGTCCCAGACTCTATATATAGTCACAGAACTTTTAACCTTAAACTTTTTATTTTTTTTGCTAAATAATTTAGAAGACGAAAATAGGTCTTTCACTCATCATTTCGTTAACTTCATTAGCTACTTCTTCGATAACGTCTTCGTTAGTATGATCAGCTAATACTTTATCGATCAAAGCAACGATTGTTTCCATGTCTTCCTCTACTAAACCACGAGTAGTAATTGCTGCTGTTCCCACACGAATACCCGAAGTAACGAATGGAGACCTGTCATCAAATGGAACCATGTTTTTGTTAACAGTGATTTCTGCTTTTACCAATGCATTCTCGGCATCTTTACCTGAAATACCTTTATTTCTCAAATCAATTAACATCATATGATTGTCTGTACCTCCGGAAATGATGTTATATCCTCTTTTTACAAATGCATCTGCCATAGCGTTTGCATTCTTCTGTAATTGCATAGCATATCTGAAAAACTCGTCTTTTAAAGCCTCACCAAAGGCTACCGCTTTAGCAGCAATAATGTGCATCAGAGGCCCTCCTTGGTTTCCTGGAAATACAGCCAAATCCAATAAAGAAGACATCATTCTGATTTCTCCTTTAGGAGTAGTTAGCCCCCATGGATTTTCAAAATCCTTACCCATTAAAATCAAACCACCTCTCGGTCCGCGCAAGGTTTTATGAGTAGTTGTTGTTACGATATGACAGTGAGGAATAGGATCACTCAATAAGCCTTTAGCGATCAAACCTGCAGGGTGAGAAATATCAGCCATCAAAATAGCACCTACGCTGTCTGCAATTTGTCTGAATCGGGCAAAATCCATATCACGCGAGTAAGCCGAGGCACCTGCAATAATTAATTTTGGTTGCTCTTTTGTGGCTATCTCTTGAATTTTATCATAATCTAAACGACCTGTTTCTTTATCAACTCCATAAAAAACAGGGTTGTATACACGTCCAGAGAAGTTTACGGGAGAACCGTGAGTCAGGTGACCCCCATGAGATAAATCAAAACCTAAAATCTTGTCACCTGGCTGTAAGCAAGCGTGAAAAACTGATGCATTTGCCTGAGAACCAGAGTGAGGCTGTACGTTTGCATACTCAGCTCCGAACAATTCTTTGGCTCTATCAATAGCAATTTGCTCAACAATATCAACTACTTCACAACCACCATAGTATCTTTTCCCGGGATATCCTTCAGCATATTTATTTGTCAAAACTGAACCAGCAGCTTCCATCACTTGGTCACTTACAAAGTTTTCCGAAGCAATTAATTCTAAACCATGTATTTGTCTTTCTTGTTCTTCCAGAATAAGATTAAAAATTTGTTCGTCGCGTTGCATTTTTTAGATTTTAAATAATTTGGCGACAAAAATACAAAAAAACGTTTGTTAAAAAGACAGATTATGATATATTTGATATAATAATTTTCAACAAAAATCAAGAAATTATGCCTATATCAGCCAACGACCCCAAAAGAAAATCCTGGTTAGAAGTGCCCGAAAAGAGTGATTTCCCAATTCAAAATATACCTTTTGGAGTTTTTCTTACCAAGGAAAATGTTGTGACCGTGGGAACCCGAATTGGTGATTGGGCAATTGATTTAGGTGCTTTGCAGCAATTAGGATATTTTTCGGGAATTGAACTTACCGATGATATGTTCATGCAGGATACATTGAACGATTTTATTTCAGACGGAAAAAAAACATGGAGGCTGGTCAGAAACAGGATCGCGGACATTTTTGATGAAAACAACCCAAAGTTACGTGACAACCATAAACATCGCGATATTATCATCTTTAAAATAGATGAAGTGGAGATGCAATTACCGGTTCTGATAGGAGACTATACAGATTTTTATTCCAGTAAAAATCATGCAAGCAATGTAAACAAGGTTATTAACAAAGATGACCAGGGGTTATATCCAAACTGGACGCAAATGCCCATTGGTTATCACGGAAGAAGTTCCACCATTGTTCCTTCTGGAATTGCAATTCACAGGCCTATTGGACAGACCTTACCTCAAGGTGAATCAACACCAGATTTAGGAGCATCCCGTGCAATAGATTTTGAACTCGAAACAGCATTTATCACTACAGATGCAAACGTAATGGGTGAAATGATTCCGATCAACGAGGTGGAAGATTATATTTTCGGAATGGTTCTATTAAATGATTGGACCGCCCGTGATCTTTTAAAATGGGAGTTTGCACCACTTGGACCTTTTTTATCTAAAAACTTTGCTTCTTCAATTTCTCCTTGGATTGTGACCATGGATGCACTGGAGCCATTTAGAGTAGGAAGTCCCAAACAAGATCCGAGCCCACTGCCTTACCTTCAACAAAAAGGAAAACATTCTTTTGACATCCGGCTGGAAGTTTCAATCAAACCTGAAAATTCTGAACCAACAACAGTATCTAAATCCAATTTCAAATATTTATATTGGACAATGAATCAACAACTAACCCATCACACCTCTAATGGCTGCAGAGTAAATTCCGGTGACATGATGGGGTCTGGGGCTATCTCCGGTCCCAACCACGATAGTTATGCTTCTATGTTAGAATTGACTTGGGGCGGCAAAAAACCATTAACCCTAAATGACGGCTCTGAACGCAAGTTTATTAATGATTATGATACCGTAACAATAAAAGGATACTGCAAGAACAGTCAGGTTCGCGTAGGATTTGGCGAAGTCTCTTCCAAATTGCTTCCACCATACGTTAGAAAATAAATTCAAAAAATAAAAAAGTCCCATTTTAAACAAATGGGACTTTTATCAATATTTTCAGGATCAATCTTACTTGTTTCCTTTTTCAAAATCAGCTACAAATTGAGCTAAACCAATATCTGTTAATGGGTGCTTCAACAATCCAGCGATAGCTGAAAGAGGCCCCGTCATTACATCTGCACCAATTTTAGCACAATTAACAATGTGCATTGTGTGACGTACAGAAGCAGCAAGAATTTGAGTTTCATACCCGTAGTTGTCGTAAATCTCTCTGATTTCCTGAATTAGGTTCAATCCGTCAGTAGATACATCATCTAATCTTCCTAAGAATGGAGAAACATAAGTAGCACCTGCTTTAGCTGCCAATAAAGCCTGACCCGCAGAGAATACTAAAGTAACATTAGTTTTAATTCCTTTATCAGAGAAATATTTAGCCGCTTTCACACCTTCTTTGGTCATTGGTAATTTTACCACAATTTGCTCGTGCAGTTCAGCCAACTCCTCACCTTCTCTAACCATTCCTTCAAAATCCAAAGCATTAACTTCAGCACTTACATCTCCGTCAACAAGATTGCAAATATCAACGTAATGTTTCAAAATGTTATTTTTTCCTGTGATTCCTTCCTTCGCCATTAATGAAGGGTTTGTAGTAACACCATCTAATACACCTAATGCCTGTGCTTCTTCAATTTGAGCTAAGTTAGCTGTGTCAATAAAAAATTTCATACTTTATATATTTAATTGTTTTTAGTTATTTTCAAAAGTGTTTCATTAACACTTATTTTATTTCTATTGGTGCAAATTTACAATTTATAATGATTCATTAATAATTTTTCGTAAACTTTATCGGGCAATACTCTTTTTAAGAAAATTGAGAACTTTTGCATAAACGCCCCCACCTTATAATGCAGCTTAGGATTTTTCGTGTGGATAATTGAATAGATTACTTTTGCCATTTCAACTGGATCACTACCTAAATCAATATGTTCATCCATCATCTTCAAAGTATTTTTGTAAGAATTATGATAAGGAGAACCTTTAACCAGAGGAGCGTGAAAACGCCCTGAGGCAATATTTGTAGCAAAATCTCCTGGAGCAACGTTTGTTATTCGAATTCCAAAAGGCTTTACTTCCATACTCAAACTTTCAGTTATGAGTTCCAGAGCGCCTTTGGAAGCCGAATAAACTCCTCTATAAGGCAAACCCATATAACCAGCAATAGAGGTTACATTGATTATTAAACCACTTCCCTGCTTGCGCATTTGGGGCAGAACGGATTTCATAACCTCAATAGGACCAAACAAATTAGTTTCGAAATTATTTCTTATTTCTATTCCAGGAATTTCTTCCAGGGGACCTGTTATTCCTACACCTGCATTATTAATAACAACATCTAATCTACCCGTTTTAGATAACAAGTCATCAACAGCAGCCCTGACGGACGCTACATCTCTAACATCAAGTGCTATCAAGGGAAATACTGAACCCACAACTTTTTCCGGATTTCGACTTGTTCCATAAACAATAAATCCTTTATTATGCAGAAATTCCCCTATAGCCTTCCCTATACCAGAGGAACCACCTGTTATCAAAACTATCTTACTCATCAATAAATTTATTTTTTTATGGTTGCGCCAAAAATAAAAAAATCCTCCCGAAGGAAGACTAAATTTATTTAAATAAAAAAAAAATGGCAAGCGACCTACATCGCACCGCTCAACCACTTACCCTTGCTATGTTCCCATCCTGGGGGAGTCAGCAGGAGCTGGTCGTGTAGGACTTGCCGCTGCAAATATACAATCTTTTTATATTTTTGCAAGTCCTTTGCTTACTTAAAATAACATTGTATATTGGCATTTTTAAATTTGATTTCATGAAAAAATATAACTTCCTATCTTTCATTTTCTTAGGGCTAGCATTTGCAAATTGCGGAGATACAAAAAAAAGAGAAAAATCAATATTTAATTTTGATTCTTCTAAATTATCCGCACATTATCAACCAATGGACACCGTTAATACAAGTATTCTTAATCCAAAATCAAAAGAAATAGACAGTATAGTTTATTATCTTAATGACGTAAAAATCAAGACCACATCCGGAAATCAAAACCTAAGCTTCCCTTTGATAAACGAAAAATTAGGATACCAAAATATTAAAGCTCTAGTTTATTTTGAAGGACAAAATTCAGAAATCACAAGAAGAATAGAAGTCGTTTCTGACGTTACCCCTAAATTATTAAAGTATAGGATTGTCAATACCTATCCTCATGATATTAATTCATTTACCGAAGGTTTGGAATTTTACAAAGATACACTATACGAGAGTACTGGACAGAAAGGAAATTCCTATTTCAGAAAATATGATTATAAATCCGGGAAAGTTTACCAACAAGTAAATTTAGATTCACAATATTTTGGAGAAGGAATTACATTCATAAATGAAAAATTATTTCAGTTGACATGGCAGGAAAACACAGGCTTTATTTACAACGCTAATACACTAAAACTTGAAAAAACCTTTGCCTTTACCAAAAACATTGAGGGTTGGGGTATGACAAATGACGGAAAATACATCTACCAATCGGACGGGACAGAAAAAATATGGAAGATGGATCCGGAATCCCAAAAAATGGTAGACTACATCAATGTTTACACTTCAAGTTCCAAAATAAAAAGTATAAACGAATTGGAATGGATTGATGGAAAAATCTACGGGAACATATGGCAGAAAGACGCCATTGCTGTTATAAACCCTTCAAACGGTTCGGTAGAAGCAGTCCTCGACTTAGCAGGTTTAAGAAAATTTGTAAAAAATGAGGCAGCCGAAGTTCTTAACGGAATAGCTTATAATTCAAAAACCAAAACGATTTTTGTTACCGGAAAAAACTGGGACAAAATGTTTGAAATCAATGTTTCAGAATAGTCATTAAACACGCATTGGCATACTCAGAACAATATTCGCCAATAACTAATTTAAAAACAGGACTAAAGTTCTGTTTTAACATTTCTCGGGCTTTTAATTATCGGATTGCACATACTAAAAAAAGTGCAATCTTATTTTTTTCAGAACAAGTAAATCCACTAAACAGCTTGTGATATAAATAAAAAAAGGTTCAACAGAAGTTGAACCTTTTTTTTATAACTAAGCTTACTTGAGCAATTTATTTTGTTTTTTCCTGAAGAGCCTTTTTCTCAGCCGTCATTTCCAAAGCACTGTAAACACTCATTAAAGTCTTGATTACATCTTTGTTATCCGGCTCCAAATCGTATGCTTTAGCTAAATAAGGCAATGCACTTTTCAATAAATCTTCTCTCTGTTTCTTCAAAACATCATAGCGTTTCATATCTTTAGCTGACATCCCCAACTTATTCATTTCATCAACGAGCTTTCTTTCACCTTCTAATTTTAAGGCAGCCAAATTGATATAGGCATTGATATAATCAGGCTTTATCTCCATTGCTCTTTTGTAATACATTTCAGCCTCTTCAAGATTGTTTGCATTTGCGCTAATAACGCCAAGGTTATACACTAAACCTGCGTCATTTGGATTTTGCTCCAATACCTCTTTAATAATTTTCTTGTATGTATCAAAATCCTTTGTTTCCAAATACAGGTTAGCTTCAGTTAACATTAAAGAAGAATCTCCCGGATTTGCTACTCTCGCCTCAGCAACAGCTTTTTTCGCCTCCTCGGTTCTTCCTTTTTCCACCAAAATCAAAGCCATATTCTTATATATCTCCCCTCTTTTTGAAGGAATTTTTTCGGTTCTTGGATTTTCATGGGTTCCCAATTTAACAGCTTTATCTCTGTCAGCAGCTGTTGTAAAATTATTTTCCTCTCCACTAATCTTATTAGTTGCTAAATATTCAGTTCCTATTCCGGAATAATTCAACTTTTTTAATTCATCATACTTTGCAAGTGCATTGTCATAATCTTTAGCCGCCACATATGTTGAAGCAGAATAATATAGATAAATAGTATCTTTTTTGTCTAAAAGATATGCCTCATACAATTTTTTGGCTCCTTCGATATTTCTATCCGACTTAGTATCGGCAATCGCATCATTAATAATGGTGTTTTTTATCTTAATGATGGACTCCGTAGCCTGTGCAGTAAACTTTGGTTTGCCGGATTCCTTCTCCGTTGCCAATAAATCCTGAAACGCCTTAGCCGCTGAAGCTAAATTATTATCAACATTCTCTTTTTTATCAGCCAAATCTAAATAGGCATTACCTTTCAAAAAGAAATATTGAGCTTTTTGATCAGCAGTGGCATTTGACATGACTGAATCAGCAGTCTCTAATACAGTGAGAACCGCCTTGCTATCCCCTTTTTTTGCCGCCTTATCAGCAGCTTTCAGTTCGTTTTTTTGAGCAAAAGTCGTTACAGATATCAACATTGTTGATATAAGTAATAAAGATTTACCTTTCATATAATTCATTTTTTGTTTATAAAGTTTATTTTCTTGAATCCTAATTATGCTTCATCTTCATCATTGTCGTCATCTTCAGCCTCTTCCTCCTCATCAACAATATCCTCCTCCTCATCGTCATCACCTGTAATTTCTTCTTCATCCAAGGCCTCCATTACTGGTTTTACTCTCTCGATTTTGCCCGAAACCACTTCACCATTTTCATCAACTTCCTCAGTTTCCTCTTCAGCATCATCTTTCATTACCTTAGCAACAGCCGCTATTGAGTCATTTCCTTTCAGGTTTATTAATTTAACACCCTGTGTTGCTCTACCCATAACCCTTAGATCCTCAATTGCCATTCTAATGGTCAATCCTGATTTATTTATAATCATTAGATCATCGGCATCAGTTACAGCAGAGATCGAAATCAAATCACCCGTTTTCTCTGTGATGTTTAAGGTTTTCACTCCTTTACCTCCACGGTTCGTAATTCTATATACATCAACACCGTCATCCTCTACCAATTTAGTACGCTTACCATAACCGTTTTCAGTAACCACTAAAATTTGAGAATCACTGATGCTATCTTTATCTACAGTAACCATGCCAATCACTTCATCAGTCTCATCTTTTAGGGTAATTCCACGAACTCCGGAAGCCGTCCTTCCCATAGGTCGCGTCTTTGATTCTTCAAAACGAACCAACTTCCCTGATTTAACAGCAATAATAATTTGGCTTTCACCATTTGTTAATTCAGCTCCCAACAGCTCATCTCCTTCCTTGATGGTTATCGCAGCAACACCATTCGCTCTTGGTTTTGAATATTTCTCCAAGGATGTTTTCTTAACCTGACCCTGCTTGGTCACCATTACTAAATTATGAGTTTTAATATAGTCCTGATCTTTTAAGTCTTGGGTACAGATAAAAGCCTTCACTTTATCATCACTCTCTATATTAATAAGATTTTGGATAGCTCTACCTTTAGCGGTTTTACTACCTTCCGGAATCTCATAAACCCTCATCCAGAAACATTTTCCTTTTTGAGTAAAAAACAACATGTACTGATGGTTAGTAGCTACGAACATATGCTCCAAGAAATCCTGATCTCTTGTTCCCGCACTTTTTTGCCCAACTCCTCCTCTGTTTTGTGTTTTATATTCAGACAAATTGGTACGCTTAATATATCCAGCATGAGATATAGTAATTACAACATTTTCATCTGCAATCAAATCTTCTATACTAACATCCCCTCCTGAATATTCGATTACTGATCGACGCTCATCGCCGTACTTATCTCTAATCTCCTCCAGCTCCTCTTTGATTAATGCAATTCTTAAAGTCACATCAGACAACAACGCTTTTAAATGACTGATTAATTTCATCAATTCATCATATTCCGCACGTAATTTATCCTGCTCTAAACCTGTCAACTGACGTAAACGCATCTCTACAATTGCCTTAGCCTGAATATCAGTCAACTTAAATCGATCCATTAATTTTTCACGAGCTTCTTCAGTGTTTTTTGAGCCACGAATTAATGCAATTACTTCATCAATGTTGTCTGAAGCAATGATTAATCCTTCCAAAATATGCGCTCTTTCCTCAGCTTTACGCAATTCAAAACGCGTTCTTCTGATTACTACATCATGACGGTGTTCAACAAAATGATGTATCAAATCTTTTAGATTCAACGTTTGTGGACGACCATTAACCAATGCAATATTATTCACACTGAACGATGATTGTAATTGGGTATACTTATATAAGGTATTTAAAACCACATTTGGCGTTGCATCTCTTTTCAGAATATAAACGATACGCATCCCACTTCTGTCCGATTCGTCACGAATATTGGCGATACCCTCTATTTTTTTCTCATTAACCAAATCAGCAGTACGCTTGATCATATCCGCCTTATTAACAAGATATGGAATCTCCGTAACCACAATACATTCTCTGCCTTCGATTTCTTCAAAACCTACTTTAGCACGCATAACAATTCTTCCTCTACCGGTTTTGAAAGCTTCGCGCACCCCTTCATATCCATAAATAACTCCACCTGTAGGAAAATCTGGAGCTTTTACGTGGTTCATTAACTCATCAATTTCAATATCATTATTATCGATGTAAGCTAATGTTCCATTTATTACTTCGGTAAGATTATGCGGTGGCATATTTGTAGCCATACCAACTGCAATTCCGGTAGCCCCATTAACCAATAATGTTGGTACTCGGGTCGGCATCACTTTAGGTTCGTATAAAGTATCGTCAAAATTCAATTGAAAATCTACTGTCTCCTTCTCGATATCAGCCATGATTTCCTCCGAAATCTTACGCATTCTGGCTTCAGTATAACGCATAGCAGCCGGACTATCACCATCGACAGACCCAAAGTTTCCTTGTCCATCTACCAGTAAATAACGCAAACTCCATTCCTGTGCCATACGGACCATAGCATCATAAACCGATGTATCTCCGTGTGGGTGATACTTTCCTAGTACTTCACCGACAATTCTGGCAGATTTTTTATGGGCTTTATTTGAAAAAACTCCTAATTCGTACATTCCGTATAGTACTCTTCGATGCACTGGCTTAAGACCATCTCTAACATCAGGAAGCGCTCTTGATACAATTACCGACATTGAATAGTCAATGTAGGCTGATTTCATTTCATCTTCTATGTTAATAGGAATTAACTTTTCTCCTTCAGACATAAATTATTATATTAAAATTATTTTAAGTTTCAAAACGTGCCAATATACGTATTTTTAAAATTCTTAAAAGCTTTTCAACACTATAATTTAAGAGATTTATTAACAAATTATACAGTCAATTGTTTAATAAATTAGAATATGTTTCACTTTTATTTTTCGCATTTTTTTTGTCAATTAGCTGACAGTAGTTGTTAAGGTACGATTTTTGCTTTTCCAATAGTAATTCACTAAATTTACATACTCAACACTATATATTATGGATGATAATTTTTCACCAAGAGTAAAAGATGTAATCACCTACAGTAAAGAGGAAGCTTTACGATTAGGGCACGACTTCATTGGTACCGAGCACCTAATGCTTGGCATCCTAAGAGACGGTAACGGTAAGGCAATACAAATATTAAATAATCTGTCAGTTGACCTGGATCACCTCCGACGAAAGGTAGAGATCTTAAGTCCGGCAATTCCCGGAACAGACAGTAATCTAGAAAAGAAAAACCTTCATTTGACTCGGCAGGCCGAACGCGCGCTAAAAACAACTTTCTTGGAAGCCAAAGTATTCCAAAGCCCCTCCGTAAGCACAGCTCACTTGTTGCTTTGTATCTTAAGAAATGAAAACGATCCTACCACCAAATTACTAAACAAACTCAAAATCGATTACGACGTGGCTAAAGAACAATATTTAAATATGACCCCAAACGAAGACGAATTTATTGAAAATCTTCCTAAAGCTTCAGACTCATATAATGATGACCTAGGACAAGATGACAGCCTTAAAGAAAGTAGCTTTAATAATCCTTCAAGCAAAACAAACAAAAAATCAAAGACTCCTGTATTGGATAATTTTGGTAGAGACTTAACCGAATTAGCTGAAGAAGGAAAATTAGATCCCGTTGTTGGAAGGGAAAAAGAAATTGAACGTGTAAGCCAAATCCTGAGCCGCCGAAAAAAAAACAACCCCCTGCTAATAGGAGAGCCAGGTGTGGGAAAATCAGCAATTGCAGAAGGATTAGCATTAAGAATTAGTCAAAAGAAAGTAAGCCGTATCCTCTTCAATAAACGCGTGGTTACTCTTGACTTGGCAAGTTTAGTTGCAGGGACAAAATACCGCGGTCAGTTTGAAGAACGAATGAAAGCGGTAATGAATGAATTGGAGAAAAACGACGATATCATCTTATTTATTGATGAGATTCATACCATAGTTGGCGCTGGTGGAGCAACAGGATCTTTAGATGCTTCCAATATGTTCAAACCAGCTCTAGCAAGAGGTGAAATACAATGCATTGGAGCAACCACTTTAGATGAGTACAGACAGTACATCGAAAAAGACGGAGCACTGGAAAGACGTTTTCAAAAAATCATTGTTGAACCTACTTCAGTTGAGGAAACTATCACCATACTTAACAATATAAAAAACAAGTATGAAGACCATCATAACGTTACCTACACGCCAGATGCAATAGAAGCCTGTGTAAAACTTACAAATAGATATATGTCTGAACGTTTTCTTCCAGACAAGGCAATTGACGCCTTAGACGAAGCAGGTTCTCGTGTACATATTACAAACATTGAAGTTCCTAAAAAAATCCTTGATTTAGAACGTCAATTGGAAGACATTAGAGAACTTAAAAATGCTGTGGTCAAAAAACAAAAATATGAGGAAGCTGCGAAACTTCGTGACGATGAAAAACGTATAGAAAAGGACTTAGCGATCGCCCAAGAGCAATGGGAAGAAGAAGCAAAAAACAATCGAATTATTGTTTCAGAAGACAATGTTGCTGATGTTATATCAATGATGACAGGAATACCTGTAAATCGAATAGCTCAAACCGAAAGCAATAAATTAGCTAAATTACCCGAACTAATCGAAAGCAAAGTAATTGGTCAAAAAGAAGCTGTCTTAAAAATTGCTCGCTCTATCCAAAGAAACAGAGCAGGATTAAAAGACCCAAACAGACCTATAGGTTCGTTTATTTTCTTAGGTCAAACGGGTGTCGGAAAAACACAATTAGCAAAGGTTTTAGCTAAAGAATTATTCGATTCAGAAGATGCTCTAATTCGAATTGACATGAGTGAATATATGGAAAAATTCGCCATTTCACGTTTAGTTGGGGCCCCTCCAGGTTATGTTGGTTATGAAGAAGGCGGTCAGCTTACTGAGAAAGTAAGAAGAAAACCATATTGCGTAGTCCTTTTGGACGAAATAGAAAAAGCACATCCAGATGTTTTCAATATGCTTTTACAGGTTCTTGACGATGGGTTTCTAACCGATAGCCTTGGACGTAAAATAGATTTCAAAAATACTATCATCATTATGACATCCAATGTGGGTGCACGGCAGTTGAAAGATTTTGGACAAGGAGTTGGTTTTGGAACAGCCGCCAGAATTGCTCAGGCAGATGATAATTCAAAAAGCGTAATTGAAAATGCCTTGAAAAAAACATTTGCACCAGAATTCCTAAACAGGATTGATGATGTAATTGTCTTCAACGCACTTGAAAAACACGATATTGATCTGATTATTGAAATTGAATTAAAAAAATTATATTCAAGAATTGCTGAGTTAGGATATAACTTAAAACTTTCTGATAAAGCCAAAGCATTTATAGCCGAAAAAGGTTTCGACAAACAATTTGGAGCAAGACCTCTAAAACGTGCAATTCAGAAATATGTAGAAGATACTCTAGCTGAAGAGATCATAACCTCTAAGATTACAAATGGTGACGAAATTTTCATGGATATTGAGGAGGGTTCTCAAGAATTAACGGTAAAAATCCACAAAACAGGAGAAGCAACAAATCCTTAAAAATTGCCCTACTGTAAATAAGTTTATTTATTATATAAACAACTAGTATTGCTACCAAAATAAACAAAAAGCAGGGTTTTTAATCCTGCTTTTTTTATGCCCAAATAAAAAACCTACATAAAATAAATCTGCAAAAACTCATCCATAAAAAAAAGGCTGCACTTGGGGGAATGCAGCCTCTTCCTGAACAAAGAGAAATTCTCTTTTATTTTTAACTTCTTACAATCTTGCAAAGATGT
>CAZTLN010000026.1:0-9773 GCA_964614445.1 uncultured Flavobacterium sp.
ATTAATCCCCATAAACCTGCACATCGTCAACCATAAAAGCGCCATCGAGAGCGAGGTCTTTTCCGGAACCGGTATATTTAAAAGCAATATTTATTTTCCCTTTATAGCCGGAAAGATCTATGGCACCAGAACCTATGAATTCATTCCAGGGGGTAGATTGCATAGGAATTCGCGCTGAGAGCAGCGTCCATGTTGCATCTCCTACATGCAGGCCATCAAAGTCTTCTGAAATAAAAACCTGAAGTGAATTCAGTGGAGAATCCACATCCAAATGGTGTTGGGCACTGCGAAAAGATAGCACCTCATGATCATGCACATCCATATCAATTTTTGGGCTAATCAGCCAAACGATATTGGACACTACCTTCGTGCCACTGATTGCAAATTCCGCATAACCGTTGGAAGCCGTAATACCGCCCTTCCAAACTATAGCACCGGCTTCTATAATGTTACTCCAGCCCGGAAGACTTAAATTAGAGCCATCTGAAACGCTTTGAAAATCTTCCACAAAAAACGGAATATTGCGGTTAGCATTCATTTGAACATCGGCTTCCCTTCGGGCTACCAACTGATAATCGGCAGAATATTTGGTCAAAATTCCTCTGACCTTACCGCTGCCCTCCGGCACCAGACTCTGAGAAAAATCGGCATAACTGCTCGTCCTAAAAATCATCTGGTTCCCGTTTTTATCTACCAGATTCCAATTGGTCGCCCCTCCAATAGCATTAACCTCTTCATAATAATGCCGACCAATAGCGGCTTCTGTAAACTGTACCTCATCCAATTCAATCAGCGTGTTCAGATCCCCGTCATCAATTTCGCCCATTGCTACTGCACGAACTAATTCTTCTTCCTTGACGGTCGTACAAGAAGCATTTAACACCGATTTATAATCGTTCTGGGAAATCCTGCCCACTCCTCCCTGATTATAGGGACTTACATATAATGCCCCGATGCGCAGTCCTCCATAGTACAAGTCGGTAAATTGGTTTTTTAATTTCACATAGACCTTATTCCCTATTCGGTAATCGATGTATAAATTAGTAGCATCTACAGGAACACTAAATCCTATGGCAGGTTCAGCAGCTGTAGCCAGTGTTTGAAAGGAAATAGTTTTGAAAAAATTACCATTTTCATCACTAGACACCACATAGGCCTCTATCACATCGTCAAAAAGGTAAGGAGCTACAATATCGGCAGCAGTGCCCTTTATGTCACCAACCTTCTTATTTACGGAAATATCTGGCAGATTACAGCTTAAAATGGGGACATCGGGCTCCCCTATTGCACAGCCACCCACAATCCATAGCAACACCACCATGTAAAATAATCGAGCCATTATCGTATTCATATCTTTTAATTTAATGATTAAAAACTGTAATAAAGATTCAAAAAATAAGTCCTGCCGTAGCCGTAATAATATTTGTTCCCAAAGGAAGGTGTCCCGCTGGAAATATCCTGATTGAGTTGCCTGAAATTAGCATTTCGGGCCTGTTCATAACCTCCTGTTTTATAACTGCTGTCTAATAAATTACCAATGCTGAAAAACAACCCTAACTGCTTCCTCTTAATATACCAGGACTTTCCACCTATCAGATTGAGCAGCACCATGGGATCCAATTGCTCCTGTTTTAATAATTCGGCAGCCCTTTGCTCGCTGGCTTCGGGAAAGGGCTGACCGCTAGCAGGATTGGTATAAAACCGGGCTGTCCTGGAAATAGGTGACACCTCAATAAACTGATCTGCCAAATAATTGAAATTAGCTCCAATCCACCAGTATTTTGGATCTCTGTATTCAATTCCCATACTATAAGCCTGCTGTGGCATTCCTGCCTGTCGGTAGTTTTTCAGGAGCGCCTTGCCAAAATCAAAGGAAGGATTGGTATTGTCAGGGCTTGCCAATGCATCGTTATTGATACTTAGGTTCGGATTTTCATCAAAGATAAATTGCCCATAGCCGGCAGCCATACTCAACCTTACTGTCGAATTAAGCTGGTATTCGGCACTCCATTCCATTCCGGTATTTTTTCGATTCAGATGTGTCAAGGTCTGACTTACAAAGGCATTGGTATTAGTATATCCGGCTTCATCGTCAAATATACCTTCGGCATAAAAAAAGGATATTTTAGTGGCATCCTTAATAGTCGAATAGTAAGCGGTCAGTCTGGATTTTATTTTTGAGGTACGGAAAATAAAGCTAGCATCTAAACTGTTTAGGGTTTCATTCTGCAAGCCCGGCACATAAGCATTGTTCAGTCGCACATTTGAAAAACTACTTTTGAGGTTTGGTGCCAGGGTGAGATGCGCCGCATTGAAATCCAATGTTTGTCGACTCGAAATCTTCACTGTAACTCCCCCCTTAAAACCGAAATTTTCGAATTTCATTTTTTGGCTTTTGCCAAAGGAAATCGTCTCATAAATCCCATTCCTGAACAGGCCCTCCCTTTGATAAATAGCGGAGGAAAAAACCTGAGCCAGATAAAAATTAAGCTTATTAAATGAAAACTTAAACTGACTGAAGGCATCGAAAGTATTAGCTGCTATCTTATAATTGTACCCATAAGAGTCTCCCTGGATCAGCTGTCTGTTGGGATTATTTAAGTCAGATTGCGCTTGACTGCCACTATAAAATGCATCAATATCCAAAAAATAAGCACCTCCCAGTAAATCAACTAACTTTTGGTGATTATGCGAACTCAGATTGCGGTAGCTGGCTCCCAAATTAAATGACAGCATTTCTGTTAATTGGGAATTAAAAGCGGAGTTTACGGCAATTGTTTTGTCGTCAGATCGATCCTCGTAAAGAACATAATGGCTTTGCCCCGGCTGATAGCCAATGACATTCGAATTGTTATCTGTTATGGGAATTTGATTGGCGCGATAAAGTGCCTGCCAATCAATCTGAGGATTTTCCAAAAAGGCAATTCTGCTTTTCTCGGCATTTTCACTATCGGGAATAAATTCACCCGAAAATTCTCCATTGTCGGGCGCATACATCGAACTGAAATAACTCGGCATTTTTCTGTAATAAGCCGGGTCCGGACTATTGGCATTTTGATAGTCGATATTACTGTTCCCTATACCACCCCACTGGTACATGATCCCGGAATTCAGCTGATTTTCCTCATTAATTTTGAAAAAATGATTCAGCATTACCAAAGGTTCTGCTACGGTTTTTAACCTGGCATTTCGCATCTTCCCATTTTGGTAACCCCAATATGAATTGTATTGTTCCCCTTTTAATTGGCTTACCTCAGCAGTGTTTGGCGAATTTTTACCGCGCTCGTTAGGCGTATATATTCCCGTAAGATTAAAGGAATGGCTTTCGTTAAACCTCTTCTCTACACTCAAAAAAACAGACTTGGCATCGTAGGTTATCCCTTCAAAATATCCTTGCTGCGCAAATCTTTTTCCTACAGAAATGGCATATGCCCAACCATCATTGCCCAAACCCGAAGCATAGGTAGCCATCAGTCGCCAATTGAAATTGGTATTGGCTCCGGAGAGTGTAAGCCGACTTCCCGCCCTGTACAATGAGGCCCGAGTATTGATTTCCTGAGTCCCCAAAATTCCTCCAAACGTATAATCAGACGGAGCTGTACCAATTGTAAATTCCTGATTTCTGGTGGCATCATTAAGCCCTCCCCAGTTGCTCCACTGCGGTCTGCCGTCATACAATTTATTCATAGCAATTCCATTGATCATGACTTTTGCATTTTCCATATCCAGACCGCGAATCCTGAACCGAGCTGCACCCCAGTTAAACGCTGCCGCCTGCTGAAATGCATCCTTGGAAGATTGTAATAATCCTGAAGAACTTTCAGCACTGCTATTGTCATCAGTGAGTTCATCCTCAAAAAGCTGAATAATGGATAGCTGTTGGTTTGCCACCTGATCCGTTTCCATCAATACCGTACCCAAATCCAGGATTAGTTCCTCATTTACGGCGATAGGAATCAAAGCTTCTTTATAGCCCTGACTGTTAAACTGCATCAAATATTCTCCCTGAGGGATAGCCTCAATAACGACTATTCCCTCTGCATCCGTAAGCTGGGTGATATTGGTATTTTTAATTGAAACAACCACCGATGGCAAGGATTTATAGGTGTTCGCATCCAAAACCTTCGCCTTGATAAGGAATAGATTTTGCCCACCGGCAATTCCAACCTGGAGCAAACAGAAAAATAGAAATGCGTGGCTTTTCATAGAAACAATGCTTGTTAAGCGCAATTGAATTATGGATATTGAATAATTTAAACATGAATCCCGAAATAAAAATCCCGAGCATAAAAAAATATCCCGAAAAGGAATATTCATTGATTGAGATCCTAAAAATGTAATTGGACAAACAGGCCCATGACCTGAATATTATTCCGGAAGTTGTGGCATCCTCCTTACTTAAAGTTAAGAAAAATCTAAATTGCTTTTTGAATTGCCTAAGCTTATTTTTTTCAAAATATTCCCCGGTTCTTTTACTGCGTTAGTTCACAAACCCAATAAAAGAAACTAATAAAACTTTACCGTAAAAAATTATTGAATGGCCTTGATTCGGCCTACCATATAGGCAATAACGATCCCGAAGATTCCTATGAAGGCAAAGGAAAATCGCAGATTGGATAATTCGGCGATATACCCAATCACAGGTGGTCCCATCAGGAATCCCAGGAAACTAACGCTGGATACGGTGGTCAGCGCCTCACCGGGTGGCACATTTGGGTTTTTACCTGCAATGCTGTAAAGGGTCGGAATGATCGTGGAAACCCCTAATCCTACCAACATGAAACCAATCATCGAACTAATCAGATAAGGAAAAAAGACAGCTGTAAACAACCCTACAGAAACAAGAATCCCATTGGTCCTGATTACGTACTTTCGCCCAAATCTACTGATCATTCGGTCTCCTAAAAAACGTCCCGTAGCCATCATTATCATAAATGAACTATAGCCCAAAACAATCAGCGGTCCGGGAACTTTGACAACATCTTTAAAATAAACCCCGCTCCAGTCAAACATAATTCCCTCGCTCGCCATACATCCAAAACCAATTACACCAAGCCATATCAAAGACATCTCTGGTTTGGCGAACAGTTTTTTCTTTTCAGTTTTCGGATTTTCCTTTGCTTTAACCAAATATCGGTAGTTGAAAACTATCAGTAGTACAGCGATAACTGCAACAATTAAAAAGTGCTTGAATGGTGTAAGTTGGAGTGCTATCATGCCTATTCCCACCAGCGCCCCGGTGAAACCGGCAAAACTCCATACCCCGTGGAAACTTGCCATAATGGTTCTGTCGAATAACTTTTCGGTATACACCCCTTGGGTATTAACAGAAATATTATTCATATTCCCGCATACGCCAAACAGATAAAGCGCCAGAGCAAGCTGCCAAAAACTGGCTGCCAAACCTATATTTACCAAAACCAAGGCATAAAGAAATAGTGATAACATAATAAGCCTGTGACTCCCGAAGCGCGTCACCAATTTACCTGAGAAAGGCATCATGGTCAATTGACCTACCGGAAGCGCAAACAGTATAGTTCCCAGGTCGGCATCGCTTAGGTGCAGTGCTGTTTTAATATCTGGAATCCTGCTGGCCCAGGTTGCAAAACACAAACCAATTGCGAAGTAAAATGAAGAAACCGCCCAGCGAACCCTATTTAGATACGAAAGTTTCGCATTCTTGAAGCTTTTCTTGATTTTTCCCTTAGCCCTGTACCTACCAACAAAATTAAATTCTATCAAAACAAGTAGTTTAGAATTGAGAGTACAAAAATACAAAAAGCAAGTATCGGGTTGAAGGAATTCCCTTCAGAAGCAAAAAAAAACTGCGGCGTACCAAAAGGCATCTGCTGCGGTTGTTATGTTCCGGATTGAAAAAACTACAATACGACTAATTTCTTCTGGTCACTGCTTTGATAAACTGCTTCAATAATTTTCATCACATTAATCCCATCCTGCGCACTAACAGGTTCTGGAAGATTGTTTGCAATGGATTGGTAAACACCGTCAAAGTAATCGTAATAATTCCCTTGGAGTGTGGGTATCTTTTGTCGAATTATTGCTCCATCAAGTTCCGTATGCAACAATCCTTCATTTACCTTATCTTCTGTTCCCCAATCGCTCAAATTGGGTTTAAGACCCAGTTTAAGTTGGTCTTCCTGTACATCTCCCCTGTTTTTTAAAAACGAACCTTTTTTGCCCTGAAGAATAAAGGAAGGAATCATTTCACGGTTAAAATATCCCGATTTCAGACGAACCCTTAATTCCGGATAATACAAGGTAATATCCAACCAGTCGTCCACCTGCGAATTCGCTCTGGTGATTCTCAGATCACCATGCACGGCTTGTGGCATACCAAAAAGATACAAGGCCTGGTCAATGAGATGGGGCCCCAAATCTTTTAGGGTGCCCGCTCCCGGAGAAGGAATTTCCTTATGCAATTTCGGACTCAATTCCGGAGTATAGCGATCAAAGTGGAATTCTGCCTCCACCAGCTCCCCAAGTACTCCATCGTCATATATTTTTTTTACCGTTTTCAAGTCACTATCCCAACGTCTGTTTTGAAACACCGCGAGTTTCAACCCTTTTTCCCTGGCCAGGGCTGCAAGCTCTTCGGCCTCAGCTACGGTTGTGGTAAATGCTTTTTCTACAATGGCGTGTTTTCCTGCCCCCAATACCATTTTTGTAAATTCAAAATGCGTGGCAGTGGGCGTATTTACAATGATCAGATCGGCATCACTTTCCAGTACACTTTCCAATGTTGGGTAGCTCGTGACCCCCGGATAATCGGTTTGAATTAATTTTTTGGAGCGTTCCCATGAGCCCATCAGCTCATATCCCGGGTGCAAATCAACAAAGGGAGCATGAAAAACTTTTCCTGACATCCCGTACGAAAGCAAAGCGGTTTTTATTTTTTTCATAGTTGGTTTATTCCTGAATATATTTAATAATCGGACAAAGGGCTTTCTATTTCAGTTTGGCCCTTAAATATTGGTTTGGCCAAGATACATCAATATCCAATTCATTTGCAAAATTTAATCCTAAATAAGGATTTCGAAGAGATTCTCTGGCAAATAAAACCAAATCGGCTTTGCCCTTTGCTATTATTTCCTCTGCCTGCTTTGGTGTGGTTATCAGACCAACAGCTCCGGTGAGTATTCCGGCTTCCTTCCTGATTTTTTCAGCGAAAGGAACCTGATAGCCCGGCTCTAAAGAAATTTGCTGATCTCTGACCGCTCCCCCCGAAGAGATATCCATCAAATCCACACCTTTAGCCTTCAGAATTTTGGACAGTTCAACCGACTGTAGCTCATCCCATCCCCCTTCGGCCCAATCAGTGGCGGAGATTCTAACAAAAAGAGGCAATCCCGAAGGCCACTCTGAAAGCACGGCGTTTACTACTTCTAACAAAATCCGAATTCGGTTTTCAAAACTGCCCCCGTATTCGTCTCTTCGAAAATTAGACAATGGCGATAGGAACTCATGCAGCAAATAGCCGTGTGCGGCATGGATTTCCAAAACCTGATAGCCCGCCTGAAATGCTCTGCGGCTGGCGGACTTAAAATCGGAAATAAGCTTTTCGATTCCAACTTTATCTAAAGCGTGAGGACTTTCTTCCTGCTGGTAACCCACGGAAGAAGGTGCTACCTCCTGCCATCCGCCATGCGAAAGATCCAATTTGTTGTTACCATTCCAAGGCGAGGAGACACTGGCTTTGCGACCGGCATGCGCCAGTTGGATACCGGGAACAGCATGCTGAGATTTAATGAATTGTGTTATTTGTTGCAGCTTAGACACCTGCTCATCTTGCCACAACCCTAAATCTTCTGGTGAAATTCGACCTTCGGGAGATACCGCTGTGGCCTCCTGAATTACTAAACCGGCTCCGCCTACAGCCCGACTGCCCAAATGCACGAGATGCCAGTCATTGGCAAATCCGTCAATGGCGGAGTACTGACACATAGGCGAAATAACAATCCTGTTTTTAAAGAAAACACTTTTTATCTGCAGCGGTGAAAATAATGGTGAAGGCATAGAAAAGAATTTAAAACCAAAGTAGACCTCAGATTAATCATTAAAAAACGAATTCATTAAAGTAAAGTTAAAGGAAGTATTTGAATATGGGAATTATAGCGGAAATTAATTAACAAACATTTAAAACCATTTGCGAAAATTAATATTAAAAAAAACAAACAGAAAACCTTACTTTTGCACATCAACATCAAGAATCAATAATAAAAAATGGATTTATTTATTAAGCTTTCCCAGTTTTTAATGAGCTTATCATTGCTGATTATACTTCACGAATTAGGACATTTTATACCTGCCAAATTGTTTAAAACCAGAGTCGAAAAATTCTATTTGTTCTTCGACGTTAAATTTTCGCTTCTTAAAAAGAAAATCGGAGAAACCGAGTACGGAATTGGCTGGTTGCCTTTGGGAGGTTATGTAAAAATTTCGGGAATGATCGACGAGAGCATGGACAAAGAGCAAATGGCTCAACCGCAACAACCATGGGAATTCCGATCTAAACCGGCTTGGCAGCGTTTAATAATCATGTTGGGCGGAGTTACTGTCAACTTTATTCTGGCTTTCCTGATTTACATAGGGATGGCATTTGCTTTTGGAGAAACCTATGTGGCTAATGCTGATTTGAAAGACGGACTCCTGATTGAAAACCAGGCTATGATAAATGCCGGCTTTCAAACAGGAGATAAGATTCTTGCCGTTGATGGAGTTGAAATTTCCAAATTTGACAATGACATCAACATGAAAATCGTTATGGGAAAAGAAGTGCTGATTGAAAGAAACGGAGCAAAGCAAACCATAATGATGCCTACTGATTTTATTGATCAGCTTTCAAAATTGGAAAAAACTCCGGCGGTTTCCATCAGAATGCCGTTTGTTGTAGGTGCGGTGAGTGATGATTCCAAAAACACGGTTTTGGAACCAAAGGATATCGTCCTTTCCCTAAACGGACAAAAGACAAAATACTTTGATGAGGCAAAAATTATCCTGGACAATAATAAAGGAAAGACCATCACTGCAACGGTTTTGCGTGATCAAAAGGAAAAGCAACTGCAACTTATAGTAAACAGCGAGGGTAAACTGGGCGTGCAATTGGGCGGCCTTGGAATGGAATCTTTGGAAAAACTGGGCTATTATAAAGTGAGCAATCAGGATTTTGGATTTTTTGAATCCATTCCAGTTGGGATAGAAAGAGGTAAAAACCAACTGATAGGTTACGGTAAGCAATTGCAAATGATTTTCAGTCCAAGCACCGGAGCTTACAAACAGGTGGGAGGATTCAAAGCCATCTTTGATATTTTTCCAAGCAGCTGGAGTTGGGAAGCATTCTGGAACATCACTGCCTTGTTATCCATCATGCTTGGAGTGATGAACTTATTGCCTATTCCGGCCCTTGACGGAGGTCATGTAATGTTTTTATTATACGAGATGGTTTCCGGGAAAAAACCTAGTGATAAATTCCTTGAAAATGCTCAAATGGTTGGTTTTGTTTTACTTATAACATTGTTGTTATTTGCCAACGGAAATGACATCTACAAAGCCATTGTTACGAGGTAAAAAAAAATCATTTTTTTTCATTTTTTGTTTGCAGCATTCAAATTTCGTCTTATATTTGCAACCGCTAAGAACAAGGTAAGACACCTGAAAATAGCAACGAAGAACGTTCCTTACGCATATTTAATATACAGTTTCCTCCTTAGCTCAGTTGGTTAGAGCATCTGACTGTTAATCAGAGGGTCCTTGGT
>CAZTLN010000027.1:0-2633 GCA_964614445.1 uncultured Flavobacterium sp.
CCTTTCTTTATTAAACCCTATCCATTACGGATAGGGTTTTTTGTTTTCTATAGGTTCGGCGCTTGTATAGTCGCTGCCTTTAAACTCGCACTGTTAAGGTTTTAGGAAATCTGGCTTAAATGATAGTCTTCTTTTATAAAAAGTCATTTTAATTTAATGCAATCTCTTTTTATTATATGTCTGTAATTCACTCTTTAATAATATTTTATAGTTTTAATTTAATATAAGTCTATATCTATTTATAAAGTGGTTTGCAAATGTTTTTTATCTCAAAATAAAGTGTACCTTTGCACCCATTAAAAATCACAGATGGAAGCTATTAGAAACATTGCAATTATTGCCCACGTCGATCACGGTAAGACCACTTTGGTTGATAAAATTATGTATCATTGTCAGTTATTTCGTGAAAACGAAAATACTGGAGATTTAATATTGGATAACAATGATTTAGAGCGTGAAAGAGGTATTACCATTACTTCTAAAAACGTTTCTGTTTCATATAAAGGAACAAAAATTAATATTATTGATACTCCGGGACACGCGGATTTTGGAGGTGAGGTAGAACGTGTTTTAAATATGGCCGATGGGGTGTGCTTGCTTGTGGATGCATTCGAAGGACCTATGCCTCAAACACGTTTTGTATTGCAAAAAGCTATTGATCTGGGATTGAAACCATGTGTGGTTATAAATAAAGTGGATAAGGAAAACTGTACCCCTGAAGAAGTTCACGAGAAAGTTTTCGATTTGATGTTTGAATTGGGAGCTACAGAAGAGCAATTGGATTTTCCAACGGTTTATGGTTCAGCTAAAAATAACTGGATGTCGGATGATTGGAAAGTTCAAACAGAAAATATCGAACCATTGTTGGATATGGTAATAGCAAATGTGCCAGCTCCAAAAGTGTCTGAAGGTACTCCGCAAATGTTAATTACCTCCTTGGATTTCTCATCCTTTACAGGTCGTATTGCTATTGGACGTTTAGAAAGAGGAGTTCTTAAAGAAGGTATGCCTATTTCCTTGGTTAAAAGAGATGGTAAAATAATTAAATCTAGGATTAAGGAACTACATACTTTTGAAGGTCTTGGACGTAAAAAGGTATCAGAAGTTTCAGCCGGTGATATCTGTGCCGTTGTTGGAATAGAGGGATTTGAGATTGGTGATACAATTGCTGATTATGAAAATCCTGAGGCATTGCAAACTATTGCTATCGATGAGCCTACAATGAGTATGTTGTTTACGATTAATGATTCTCCTTTCTTTGGGAAAGAAGGTAAGTTTGTAACATCGAGACATATTCGTGAAAGATTAACTAAGGAATTGGAAAAAAACCTGGCAATGCGTGTTGCCGAAACTGATTCTGCTGATAAATTTATGGTTTTTGGACGAGGAGTATTACACTTGTCAGTTCTTATTGAAACTATGAGAAGAGAAGGTTATGAATTGCAAATTGGGCAACCACAAGTAATCATCAAAGAAATTGATGGTGTGAAATGTGAACCAATTGAAGAATTGACTATTGATTTACCAGAAAACCTTTCCGGTAGAGCTGTAGAGTTTGTTTCTGTAAGAAAAGGAGAAATGTTATCTATGGAAGGAAAAGGAGATCGAATGGTTGTTAAATTTAATATACCATCCAGAGGTATTATTGGTTTAAGAAACCAATTGCTTACTGCCACTGCTGGGGAGGCAATTATGGCACACCGTTTCATAGGTTATGAGCCATATAAAGGTGAAATTCCGGGAAGAAATAATGGTTCGTTGATATCAATGGAAAACGGTAAAGCAATTCCTTATTCTATTGATAAATTACAGGACAGAGGTAAATTCTTTGTTGATCCAAATGAAGATATTTACGAAGGACAGGTTATTGGAGAGAATTCTCGTAGTGATGATATGACAGTAAATGTTACTAAAACTAAGAAACTAACCAATGTCCGTTCTTCAGGAGCAGATGACAAAGCTCGAATTGTTCCGGCTATTAAATTCTCTCTGGAAGAAGCTTTAGAGTATATTCAGAAAGACGAATACGTAGAAGTTACTCCTAAATCATTGCGTTTGAGAAAAATCTATTTGAACGAAAATGATAGAAAAAGATTTAAAATCTAATTAAAATTCAAATAAATATAAAAAGCCATTCTCATGAATGGCTTTTTTATTACTGTATAGTTATAAAAATATTTGGTAATTTGTTTAACGCTTCAAAGTAAAGTGTCCTTTTATTTCCCTTCCATCCTCAAGTTTTAAGGTATACCAATAATCATCTGCAGGTAATGGTTTACCGTTAATGTTTCCATCCCAGCCTGGACTTACAGGATTTACATTGTGGATTAATTTTCCGTATCTGTCAAAAATATATATTGTCGATCTTGAATTGAATTTAGAGCTTATTCCTTTTATGTTCCAATAATCATTGTATCCGTCATTATTGGGAGTAAAATATTTTGGCGCACCAATAATTGAAATTTGTTTTTTGATAACTCCACAACCGTTTTTATCATTTATAAAAATTTCGTGAATACCAGCCGGAACATCATCAAAGACATTGGAGTCCTGCCAAAAATTAGCATCATCGTCTATGCTGAATTCATAATCTCCGGGTCCTGATACGTTTACTGTAACGGTGTTTATATCGG
>CAZTLN010000028.1:0-1853 GCA_964614445.1 uncultured Flavobacterium sp.
CCGATATAAACACCGTTACAGTAAACGTATCAGGACCCGGAGATTATGAATTCAGTATAGACGATGATACTAATTTTTGGCAGGACTCCAATTTCTTTGGTAATGTCCCAGCGGGTATTCACGAAATTTTTATAAATGATAAAAACGGTTGTGGAGTGGTCTCCAAAGAAATTGCAGTTGTGGGAATTCCTAAATATTTTACTCCAAACAATGATGGTTTCAATGATGAATGGGGAATACAGGGAATGATCAAATATCCCGCAGCAACTGCACAGATTTTTGACCGATTCGGTAAACTTATAACCACTCTTACTTTTTCACGTTCAAATTGGGATGGAACTTATAATGGGTTCCCGCTTCCTTCTGCTGATTATTGGTATGTGATCACACTGGAAAAAGATAAAGAACCTATTAGAGGACACTTCTCTTTAAAAAGGTAGTTTTATGAAATCAGCTGATTTTCTTTTTTATCGAATTGCGCACTTTAATTTGCAAAAATCTAGTTCAAAGCAACCAGAAACTAGCAAACAAATTACTTAACGGTATGAAAATATCACAATATAGTAGCAAGTTTGGATACCTTTCTTAATAGAAAACTTACAATTTTTATATTTTTATCAACCTATGCTACTATAGCACCCTATTTTAAAAACAAGGTGTCTCAGCTCGTATTTTTTTTTATTAAGAATAATTATAGATTTGCAAAATGAAGAAAATCTATCAATTAACATTTATTACTTTTATACTATTTTCAAGTAAAGTATATAGCTCTAATAATAAAACAAATACTATTGAAGGACCATTAGTTACAGTAGTACCAACAGACAAAAATGAGATTAAAAACTCTTTTTTCATAGACCCACCAACAATTACGGCAGAAGGTGATGAAATTTATTGTCCCCAGACTTACATAAAGATCGCAAAAAATGTAAATATTACTCATGATCCAACGGAAAATGAGGTAGCATCCATCAACATCCAGATTTCCTCAGGATATGTAAATGGTCAGGATATTTTAAAATTAAGTAATAGCTTTACAGCTGCAAATCCTGGAATTATAGGCACCTTCAATGTTTCTGAGGGAAAACTAACTATCAAAAGCTCAACAGGAAATTTAATACCTTATACAGCTTTAATTTCAGCAATTGAATCTGTAGAATTCTATAATTCTTCTCCTTCACCATCAGGAGTAAGAAATTTTTCGATAAGTATAGGACAGGGACAATTAAGTTATTTACCAAGTAATGGGCACTATTATGAATACGTTCCGGCATTAGGAATCAATTGGACTGCAGCAAGAGATGCTGCTGCTCAAAGAACTTATTATGGATTGAAAGGATACTTGGCCACCCTAACAGCAGCAGACGAAGCAAAACTTTCAGGGGAACAAGCCCCAGGCACAGGTTGGATTGGCGGTACTGATGCAGAAACAGAAGGAACTTGGAAATGGGTTACAGGTCCTGAAGGCCTTGCAAATGGCGGAACGGGAACAGTATTTTGGATAGGAACAAGTAACGGAACAGCCACCGCTCCAAATTTTTACGCCAACTGGGTTACTCAAAGAGGAGAACCCAACAACTCTACTAATCGCAGCAAACCAAATGGTGAAGATTATGCTCATATTACAGACCCTCTCTTGGGATTCCCTGGTACTTGGAATGATTTGTCTGAACAGGGAGATCCTCCGGGGCTTTATTATCCCAAAGGATATATTGTAGAATACGGAGGCATGCCTGATGACCCTCAAAACCTCAGCCTGTCAGCCAGTACAAAATTAACAATACCAAAAGTTAGCAGCACTACTCCTGCTGTTCGCTGTGGTTCAGGATCATTAACGCTAAAGGCAACAGCCT
>CAZTLN010000029.1:0-1713 GCA_964614445.1 uncultured Flavobacterium sp.
CAAAATACAAATTTTGCATCCTATAGCCTGAAGCATTTTTGTATTTGCCTGAGGCTGTCAATGCCTGAAATATGTTGACCGCTCAGAGAGAAAATCTCTTTGACAAAAAAACAACATTATTATGGCAAATTTAAGTCAATTTAAGTTATCAGTTTCGGAACGAAGTCGTCGTTCATTTAGTGAGTCATTCAAGATTCAAAAAGTCCGTGAGATAGAGACAGGCAAAACCAAAGTACGAGATATTTGTTTACAATACGAAGTATCTCACTCCTCTGTTTACGCCTGGATTGAAAAATTTGGAATAATGAAAGATAAGAAAGAACGTTTTGTAGTAGAATCAGAAAGTGACACCCGCCAACTGTTAGAGCTAAGGAAGCGTTTGTCAGAGTTAGAGCGGATCATTGGTCAAAAGCAAATCCAGATTGACTTTCAGAATAAGATGATAGACCTGGCTGAAGAAACATACGGTGTGGATATAAAAAAAAAGTTTTTTACCCCACCGTCCGCTACTTCTGGGAACACAGAGAAGAGTTAGCTTGCAGTCTAAATTTCTTTTTTGAGAGTATTGGGATAAAAAAGCAATCTTTTCATCAACACATGGACAGATATCTGCAAAATCGCGATATGGAATTGCAAATACTGGATTTGGTTTATCGCATCCGTCAAGATCACCCAACGATGGGATTGCGTGATATGTATTATAAGCTTAAGCCAGTTGGTATTGGAAGGGATAGATTCGAAGAACTCTGCAAGAGTGCAGGATTAAATAAAGAACGTAAGCGTAATTTTCGCCGCACAACAGACAGTAGTGGAGTTATTCGTTTTGACAATCTGTTAGTAAACTTAACCATAGATCATGTAAATCAGGTTTGGCAAAGTGATATAACTTACTATGAACTCTCCAATAGGTTTTATTACCTCACATTTATCCTTGATGCATTTTCTCGGGTAATAGTGGGCTATCATGTATCCCAAAGCTTGAAAACGGAACATACCACTCTACCAGCACTTCGGCTAGCAGTTAAATACCGTTTGAAATTGAAAATGAATATTTCAAATCTTATTTTTCATTCCGATGGTGGAGGGCAGTATTATGACAAAGAATTTCTTTCATTTACCATGGAAAACAAAATAAGAAATAGTATGTGTGAATATCCATGGGATAATGGTAAATCGGAACGTATTAACGGTGTAATAAAAAACAATTATCTACAACATAGGAGTATAGTCACATTTAAACAGTTAATTCGGGAAGTTGACCGAAGTGTACGATTATACAACAATGAAAAGCCTCATATTATGTTGAAGCGAAAAACGCCGATTCAATTTGAAAAGAGTATATTTGTAAATACTGAAAATTAATTAGTTTTAAAAGTGAAACAAAGGTTTTTTTAGGCATATGCAGCTCGATAAAAGTGAAAAAGCTACCCATTAATGGACAGCTTTCTCTTCGACTTTTTCTGGTCACTGGTCAAAATATCCCTAGCAAGTTGCTCCTCAGCAGAGCTTGTTTCCGTTTCATTTGACAGAAACAAAAATATGAAAAATAAAAAAGAAATTAGGATTGCTCAAATGTCAATTCTTAAATTATGTAATATTTCAGTCTAAAGTAAAATAAATTATCAACCAAAAACGGTCAACGTTATTCAGGCATTAACAGGCCTGAAGCCTGAAGCTTGAGGCCTGAGGCCTGAAGCTATACTTTGCTTCCTT